>DFLH01000061.1:10740-54456 GCA_002373695.1 Verrucomicrobia bacterium UBA3624 | reverse complement strand
TCAGCCTTTATCCATGCGGGTGCGGCGCATTTCCACGCTCAAAAAATGGGTAAACTCCAGCGCAACTTTATGGGTGGGACTTTTGGCCGCCAATCCACCGCCGGGGACTGGACAAGCGCGGCGCTAAGTGATAGACTGTCCTCCAACATGAAAAGACGGACATTCATCAGAAGCGGCCTCGCGACCCTCGGCTCCGCTCCTTTCATCGGTGGATGGCAGAGCCGCCGGGCCGATGAAGGCACGTATTCCATATCCATTCTGGGAGACACGCACTTCGATGCCGCCCCGCAAAGCGTCTATCATGGGAAATGGACGCCTCGCCACAAGAACGACTGGCGAGACCGCCAGAACGAGTTCAAGCGGAACCAGGAGATGTGGGCGACACGCGTGCCGCGCCTGATCGCCGCAGCGGCAAAGACGAGGCGTCCGGACACCGCATGCCTTTTCCAGATGGGAGATCTCATCCAAGGAGACTGTTCGGACTTCGATACGCACCTTCGCTTTTTCAAGGACGCCCAGGCCGCGTGCTCCAAAGGTTTCGGCGACCTGCCGTTCCTTACCGTCTGCGGCAACCACGACATACGCGGCGGCGGCGACAAGGCGTTCGACGCGTACATCCTCCCGATCGCCTCGCGCGTCATCGGCAAACCCGTGACAAGCGCGAATTTCCCCTTTTTCAAGGGACCAGACGCGTACCTGTTCATCGACTTCATGCGCCCCGACTCCGGCAAGATACGATCCATGCTCGCAGAGAGCAATGGTGCGCGACACACGTTCATCGTACTCCATTCCACAATCGCCCCAGACGACGGATGGGGGCCGTACTGGTTTCTGTTCGGCAAGCCGGAGGACTCAGAACTGCGCAGAAGTCTTTTCTCTCAGCTCATGCGTCGGCGTGCAATAGTCCTTTGCGGACACATCCATCGTACGCAAATCCGTCGTTGGGTGCGCCCGGAAGGCGAACTGGTGGAGTTTTCCGCAAACAGCGTCTGGAGGCCTTCCGAAGACACGCCTAAAGTCCTCTGCGACAATCCCGAACAGTTCGGGACGTACGTCAAGGCCCATCCGTCCCCGATGAACGAAGACCATGACGGATGCCTCCAGAAACGTACCGTTCCCGAACTTCTGGCCCTCATGGAGGAATATCGGCCGGGTCTCGTGCAGTACCGCAGGCTTGCCGCCGCCGGGCACTACCTTCTACATGTCTCAGACAAGCATGTCGACGTCGATTTCTACGCATGCGACTCCCTTGCCCCCTGCGAAAGGTTCAGTCTGGCATAAGCCTACATTCGCCATGACGCTTGAAACCACACGTTCGCGCTACAGCATAGTCCATGCGCTTGCCGCAACAGCTCTAATGGTCTATGCAATCCTCCACCATGGAGTTGCGGCATTCTGGAAGCAGTTCGTCCATGGATTCGACATGGAACTGACCCCCGCCCTTCTGCTCGCCAGTTTCGCCACAACCGCCGCGCTTTTCGGTTCGCTGATTCTCGTGTTGTGGGCATCTACGCTTTTTTCGCGAGATTCAGGTAAGAGAAGCGGCCAGGCAATACGGCCTGACCGGTGCGCTGCCGTATGGCTCGCCGTCCGGTGGGCGCCCCTGCTGACCGGTATCGCAATCGGCCTGAACTGGATATGCGCATCTGGAATCGAATGGCTTGCGGGCGTGCAACCGTCAGACCAGGAGCTTGTAAAGTGCCTATCCGGAGACGTCTGCCCGCTCGGCACTCGCATCGCGCTTGGCCTGCTAGTCCTGTTCGAGGCGCCTTTGCTGGAGGAACCGCTGTTCCGGGGCATATTGTTCCGGGGGTACGCATCCGCCCTCCCCGTCTGGCTGTCGATGGCGCTCTCGGGTTTCGTCTTCGCGCTGGTCCACGTGAACGCCGCGACTTTCGTGCCGCTATGGTTCCTTGGCGTCGTTTTTGCCGAACTGTACAGACGTACCGGCACGCTTCTCGCTCCAATGACGGCCCATGCGCTCTTCAATGCGGTCAATCTGGCGTTGCTGCCGTTCCTTGCGGCAGAATGAAAGCCGGCTATATCGTTCCTGAACGTATGGCGAGATTCAGCACCGCATCCAGCGTGGCCAGTTTCCCGAACTGCACCAGCTTGAACGGCAGTTGCAAGCCAAGCGGCCGCAGGAAACGCGCAACCCGCTGCGAACGCACATGCATCTCTCCAGGCGTCCGGCCAAGCGATATGATGCCGTCGAGAATGCGTTGCGCCATTCCCTCCCAAAGGCGCTTCAATCCGTAAGGACGCCCGTCCACGGACGCCTTGTGCCAGACACGCCTTTCGCCTGTGGCCGAATCGACGGCGGCAAGGATGTACAGAAACCTGGAACGGGGTTCTTGCGTCTGGTAGGACGGTACCATGACAAAGTCTATCTCCCACTTCTCTGCGGCCCTCTGCGGCAGCTTGGCAGCCGTATCGCATGACGCCTTGCTGAGAGATATCTGTTCCGTGTAGGGATTCTGCTTCTCGTCTGGAAATCTGAGAGGCCCGTCAATCCATACGTTTTCGGAGACTTCCTTCCTGGCGAACAGCGCATTGTCTTTTGCATAGGCGAGCGGCAGGCCTGGATCTTCCTCCATGCGCATCATCAGTCCGTAGCATTCGTACAGCATCGGCGCCAGGAATTTACGCTCTCCGTCCGTAAGCGCGCGTGGAACGAAGCCCGGCTCGTAGACATAAAGTTCGATCACGCCGTTCCTGGCCGACACGAGCTCGAAATGCGCGAAATCGATCGGCGACATGCCCACGCCAAAGTCCGGAACACGGCGCGAAAGCATGAAATCGCGGAACGTCTCGAATCCCGGAAACAGCATGAGCCGCCCCAGAACGGGGCCGTCCTTGCCCTCTTCGGACTTTGCCGAAACCAGATACGGCAAGTCGCTCGTCTGGGGCACGAGCGCCCAGTTGTGCGCCGATGCGCGTTCCCAAACGTTCAGCGCGGCGATGGCTCGCGCAATCTCGTAAACATCCCTGCGGTTCAAATTTTCGCCTCTAGACAAGTTCCCAGCCCTTGGCGTATTCGCGCCGCCACAAGTCCTCGCCCGCTTTAGTGACGAGCCTGCCGTTACTCGGGTCGATTTCAATCGCACACCCGCAGGATTGCGACACGTTCGCCGCCAAGGCGAGGAATGTGGACTTGACGCCTATCTCGGCATTTGAGTGCGCTTTTTCAGGCGACTTGCTCCTGATGCACTCCACGAAGTTCTCAAGATGCTCGCGCGTCGTATCGGCCCAGCCGCCGCCGGACCTGTCGTCCGTGTTGGTCAGGACAGTCTTGCCTGCGGTATTCCATTTGCGCACGATCCTGCCCTTCTTGTCGAACACCTCCACTCCGCCGCCAGGGCCAAAGAGCGCAGAACCATCGGTACCGTACACCATCGCACCTGTGGAAATGCCCATATACGGTTTCGTGTTGACGCAGCAAAGACCTTCCCATGTTATGAACTTGCCGTCGGGGAAATTCCATGTGACGTTCTGCGCGTCGGGCCATTCCCAATCGTCATCGGCCGGCATCCAGAACTTGCCGCCGGTGGAAGTGACGCGCACTGGCCATTCCGCGCCAAGGCACCAGCGGGCCACATCTACGAAATGGACCGCATTGTTGCCGCATTCCCCCGTTCCCCAGTTGCGGAACCAATGCCAGTTGTAGTGCACCACGTTATCCCTGTAGTCGACTCGCGGCGCAGGTCCCTGCCACAGTTCCCAGTCCAGCCATTCCGGCACGGCGGCAACCCGGCCCTTTCCGATGGAGTCGCGGCGCGTCATGTACCATGTCTTGCCCCATACCGGCTTGCCGATCAGCTCTCCATTGCGGATCATCTCCGCCGCGATGCGGAACGGCACGGATGAACGACGCTGGCTTCCCATCTGGAACACCATCCCGGTCTTGCGCCACGTGTCCAGGATCACCTCGCCCTCGTGCGGACAGAACGCGCACGGCTTCTCCACGTAGACCGCCTTTCCGGCGCGCATGGCCATGACTGCGCTCCACGCGTGAAAATGGTCCGGGGTCTCGGAGATGATTCCGTCTACAGTCTTGTCTTCCAGTATCTTGCGGAGGTCTTTCTCCTTCTTCGGACGTCCGCCGCCCTTCTTCTCAACGAGGTCTGCCGCGAAGTCCATGGCCCTCGCATCAACATCGCAGACATACGCTATTTCAACGCCTGGAACTTGCATCGCGCGCTGCACCACTGCCGCTCCGCGGCCCTTCTCGCGGCATCCGATCAACGCCAGCCTGACGCGGTTCGACGCAACATCCGCGCCAAACGCTTTTCCCGCTGCCGTGATCGCAAACATTCCCGCACCTGATTTTATAAAGTCACGTCTCTTCATGTCTTTTCTCCTGTGATTCCGAAACGATACTTCTTGATTCTACAGTATTGGCATCTGCTCTTGCAACTGGAAAAAACACTCGTGCCAGTCCATCAACGCCGCGTCTCAAGCACACGCCCGACCGCATCAAATATGGCATTGGGTTCGGCCATGCGTCCGCAACCGACGGTTCCGCAAGCCAGCTCGCCAGTCTCCGTTGCCACAAAATGCACGCCTCTCGCGACGAGCGCGCCCACATTTGCCTGCGTGGCGGCGCTCTGCCACATGCCCGTGTTCATCGCCGGAGCGAGAACGATTGGAGCTCTCGTTGCCAAGGCCACGCTGCTCAGAAGATCGTCGGCGATTCCATGCGACATCTTGGCTATGATATTCGCCGTCGCCGGAGCGACAACCAGCACATCGGCCGCTTCTGCGAGTGAGATGTGGCCGGGCTTCCAGTCCGGCGGATCTTCGAACATCGCGCATCCGACCGGATTGCGGCTCAACGTCCTGAAGGTCAGCGGAGTAATGAATTCCCTTGCATGTTCCGTCATTACCACATGCACGTCGGCGCCGCTTTTGACAAACAGCCTCGCCAGTTCGCACGCCTTGTAGGCCGCTATGGATCCTGTGACACCTAATATGATCGTTCTTGCCATGCCGCAATTATACCACATCCCGCCGACCGGCATAAGCCATACCTTTACGATCGCGGAGAGTATGGATGGTGGACCCGCCGGGACTTGAACCCAGGACCAAGGGATTATGAGTCCCCCGCTCTGACCAACTGAGCTACGGGTCCGCTCTGGCGCCCCTGAGAGGACTCGAACCTCCTACCCACTGCTTAGAAGGCAGTTGCTCTGTCCAGATGAGCTACAGGGGCACTGTGTGCCTGTGTTTTCGAGACAGGCCGACACCCCGCTGACAATCCACTTTTCGCCAGCTCGGCAGACTTGCCTCGCAAACGCCGTTATTCTACCATATCTCCGTTGCGTTTGCAAGTCACAGCATGTCACACGGCGAAAATGGCATTTCACCCGCATTTCATCGTGGTAAACGGCGTTTGAAAGTGGTATACCATCCCCGCGTGAGACCATTCTTCTCCATAATCGTCCCTTGCTGCGACGTTGAACCGTACGTCCGCGAATGCCTTCGCTCAGTCCTGGAACAGCCGTTCCAGGACTTGGAGCTTATTGCCGTAGTCGAAGCCTCCAAAGACGGGACGGAGGAGGCCGTACGCGAGATCGCCACGAAGAATCCGCGCATCACGGTGTTCGCCCAGCCGCGCAGCGGCTCGCCCGCCACCCCGCGCAACACCGCTCTCGACCACGCCCGGGGCGAATACGTCATATTCCTGGACGGCGACGACACGCTGGTCAAAGACTCGCTCCAGACGCTCCACGACAGGATCGCCGCCCGTCCCGGCGCCGACCTCTATCCATGCGCGCTCGTCGTGTGCGACGCGTCGATGAAGCCAATGCCCGTCCAGGCCCCGACGCCAGACGTCTATCCTCCCGACTCCCCTGCGGAACTTTCGGGCCCCGACGCCACGATCCTCCTCGGGCGCGGCAGGAACATGCCAAAGATGCCGCGCAGGAACTTCCGTTGGCGGTGCGTGATCTGATGGACGCATCTGAATGTTACTACTCCGTTGCATCGCTTTGGGAAATCGCGATTAAGCAGGGCCTCGGAAGATTGAATCGCGACATCACCGTGTCCGAATACGATAGCATTTGCCGCCAGACAGGGTTCCACCCTTTGCCGATTCTTCCCTCGCATCTTGACCGCATACGCGATCTGCCGGAAATGCATCGTGATCCGTTCGACAGACTTCTTGTTGCGCAAGCACAAGAGGAGCAACTTGTTCTCATCACACATGACAGGATCATTCCGCAATATCCAGTGGAAACAATCTGGCAGATATGACACAATTTCAAGACTGATTAACTGCAAATGAAAGGAACGAAAGTCACAAGACAGTGAAACGGTCATAGGCGGGGTCATGTCCCGTCACGGTCGCCGCAATGGTAGGGCGCGCTCGCCGAGCGCGCCGCCCGCCAAAGCGGAGTGACAAAGCGATTTAAGCAATGCTGCAAAGCAGTCGTCTCCTGAGATGTAGGAAGTTGAAGATGGACGGCACTATGCAGAGGGAACGCGCAAGCGTTTTACCTCTCATCGTGTTTCCATCAAGGCAATTCCTACAGCCCCAGGAGAGACATGATGAGAGGTTTTCTATATCCTCAAATCGTGTCAGACCACCGAGCGGCGGAGCGACACGGAACGAGGATTGGCCCGGTTCTCCGACTGTGAAACAAACGAGGGCACGGAGAAAAACAGAAATGAAGAAAATAACATTATGTGCAATAATCGGCACCTCTCTTGGTGTCGTTCATGCACTTGCTGGACTGATATTGAATCTAGTTCAGCAATCCATCATTACGACTGGCGGTGAGAACGTAGGAGAGAAACTACAGAGTTTGCAGCCGTACGCACTTGCCTTGCCGTTCGTAAGTATCGCAAGTTTCGCATTGATACTTATATTCTTTGTATCGCTTTACAACAAGCAATAAGAGGAGACTGGACATGTCTGACATCAATGAAGCACTTGGGATCAAAGATGTTCCCGAAGCAAAAAATGCGCCCATGAACCATGTCAATGTAACAGGGACGAATGGTACACTACGCAAGGTGCTAAACGCTCTCCATGAGATAATAACTCTGGGGTGTGGCGGAACAATGATCGGCTTTGGGATAGGCGGCAATTGGACTGAGGCTATTTGCCCTTGTGCGATTGCCGCTGGAGTTTATCTCTGTTCCAAAGCGTTCTTGTGCAGAAACTAAACCTACAACAGGACATCTTCGACGAGAAGCAAATCATAGGAGTAAAAAATGGCAAAGTTCAAATGCTTGTTATGTGGAAACATTAAGAAACATGAAAATGCCTACTGTCCTTATTGTGGGGGGAGGACACCTGGCATAGCGGCAGAGGACGAGAGCGATTGCATTTGCGACAATTGTGATTACGAATGCGATGACCCAGATCCTGATAATTGCCCATTAATGAATCTGTAAGAGATGATGACATTCAATAGAAATCCAGTTAACACGATTAGCAGGAGTGTACAGGTTTAACAAGTGAAAGTTGAGGATTCTTCGAATGGCAAAAGATAGGAACCTACCCCAAGATGGTTACCTCGACTGGGGCAAGGTACAGCTTGCTCTTCAAGATGCTGCGATGGAACTGGAACTTCTGGTTCATCGCGTCATCTACAAACGGACAGGGACGGTATCTAGCAAGTGCCCGCAACTGTTCGATGTTGTTGCCGAAGAAAAACTTGAACCATTGACATGCGATAGTGTAATCCAGGAGGTGTCGAATGTCGTAAGTGCGGTTCAAAATGCTTGCAGAAGGAATGAACAATGAAAACCGGCAACAAGCATATTGCCGTAAAAGTGACCGCCGTGATAATTGCGGTCTTGGCGATCATTAATGTTATTATCCTGATGAACCCCAATCGTAGAGCGCGTTTAATTGAGTTCTTCGGGGAGTCATCGCATCCATGCGCATATATTCTGCGTTGGTTTGATAAACACTGAACCCAATGTTGTTAGTCGATAGGAATGCCAACATACTACTTGGCATTCCTATCTTGTATATGTTCTTATATATGTTCTTACCGATAAGCATGCCGCCCAAAGTGTCATTGTTACTTTGACAATGCAGCTTCAGTTCTGAAATAGGTGTCTCCGCCGCCGCCGTCGCCGCGAGCGCCGTCCTGTTTGCGATGTTCCGCGCCGACGTAATGGCGATGCTCGACATCCTCCGCAAGGGGAAGCGCCGCAGGTCATAGCTCTGCGTTGCGAAGAGAACCGGCGAAGTATATCGGCAGGAACCTGAGACGCTGTTCGCGGATTTCCCCGAATTGCGCTGATGAGAAGACTATCGCATCCAGCACTGAAGGGCATTCCTTCAAAAGCTGATGGAGGCTTTTCAATCTCCCGGCAGCGCCGCCTTTGACCTCGATCGGCTGGACTTTACCGTCCAGCGCGACCATGAAGTCCACCTCGGCCTGCGCATTCCGGGCATCGCGCTTCCACCAGTGCGGCTCGTCTCCGCCGAATGTGGCAGCAAGTTCCTGTGCAACGAACTGCTCTGCGAGCGCTCCGTTGTATACATTGAGCAGATCGCCTTCTTTCAACTGCTCGTCCACCGGTCGCTCGGACATCTTTGAGTGTCCGTATATCAAATCTTGCCGTCGCATTCAACAGCCAAAGGCGATTTACCAAGGGTGTTTCGCCTGTGGAATGAATGGGGCAACCGCGCGCCAATGCGCCTCATGACGTTTCTCCCGTCAAGGAGATACATCCTCGCCTTTTGATTCGTGAAGAATGTCATCAAGGCGGTCGCAGACATATTGCATTGTCTTGAGCTGCCGTCGTTGCATCTCCGCCAGATTCTCATTGATTGTATGAACCTCGTTCGCCTGTACGAGCAGTTTCCGTAACAACGCCGTTGTCACATACTTCATCTCCTTTCGCATGTTTGACACATGGATCCATATGAACAAGGGCGATAAGATCAATAACACACCGATAATACCGATGCTTATATATACGATTATCATCATTATCAAGAGTTCCTGTTCATTCATTTCAGAGCTTCCCTTTTCACGCTATTAACGATTTTTCGCGCTGTGCCGTTCGGTGAGCGGATAGTAGATCTTCCGGAAGAAGAAGATCGCGGGCGCGTGCCATCCGGCCCGGGCGAGCGCGAGCAGCGGCAGCAAAAGGCGCTTGGGAAGCGAGGCTCTGTTTCCGCTTGTCATGATCGACCCTCTGCGCTGCGTGCGGTAGTTGTAGAAGGGCAGATGGAGCGGTGCCACCCGTTCGGCGCGGTACAGGACGCGCGGCGAGAATTCCGCGTCTTCGCTTTTCAGCCCTGGGACGAACCTGAAGCCATGCGCTTCGAGGAAGCTGCGGCGGCAGACCGTCATCTGGGCCATGGGATTTGTACCAGAGGATTGCGTGTGTGTCGAGAAGATATCGCATTACATGTATCCAGCAAAATCCTCAATGGGCTCGTCGAAGTCCGCTGTCATTTTTACTTTGCCCTTAAGTGCGCCATACATGGAAACTCTGCGCGGCTTGGGCAACGCGCCCCTGACATTGGTCGCTGCTTTCCTGTCTGCGATAAGCATTGATGCGATACGCAAGATTGCCGTACGCAATGATTCGTCAAATGGCACCAGTTCAACCGTCCCGTTCTCAACTTCTTTCAGCCGTTTGGCAAGTTCCGCTTCCCATTCGGGCGAAAGGGAATCCGAAGAAGGGGCGCAAACCTCTTCTTGCTGCGCGAAATCGCGCCTTGTCGATTCCATCACTGCTGGCATGAGATAGTTCTCCTTTGCTTGAATGTCATATAGTATAGCAAATTTCGGCGGTTTCTGGAAGAAGGGCAAAAACTTGACAACAAAAACGTGGCGTGGGAAATTGGACCTAAATTCCTCATTTCGATTTACCACTCCATGTTATATCTCACGCAGAGGCGCGGAGAGACAGAGTTCGCAGAGTTTATCCCCATTGCTTGAGCATGTATTTGTTTTCACCAATTGGGTGAAAGAACTTTCCGAGATTCTTCTTGTCATGGTTTTCTTTTCCATCGGATATCTGAACTTTCTCTGCGCTCTCCGCCTCTCTGCACCTCTGCGTGAGACATTCAACCGAGGATTTTAGGTTGAAACGAGGAATTAAAGATTACACCATAGTTTCGGAATTCGTGCTTTGCAGCGTTGCAAATCACATCGCGTGCGGAACATGACCACGACCATCCGCATCCCCATCCGCAACGTCAGGACCTGCGGCGCTTCCCCTTGCGGAGGATGTCGAGCATCGCCATTACGTCGGCGCGGAACATCGCAAACAGGACGGCGCTCGCTGCTACTGCTGCTGCGACGCCCTTCGCCGCGAGGCCGGGAAGGCCGTCCAGCGGCACCAGCCGTGCGGCGCACCAGGCGGTCGCGCACAAGACCAAGGTGGCTGCGAGAAAGACCGCCTGCGACTTCCAGTATTCACGCGCCTGGGACCTGTTGAAGAATACGGTGAAAAGCACATGCGATTCCCATGGGAATTCAATGAGCAGAAACGCGAGGATTGTCGAGAGGATCACGCCGTCGAGCTTGTATTCCGCCGGGAGGAACGCCACGAACGAGAGGTTCATCGCAAGGTTCGCTGCGGCGGAGACTATCGGCTTCCAGCGGTCCTCCCGCCAGATCGCCGCGACCGCCTTGAACGTGTGGAACACTAGCCGCGACTGGCTCACGTAGAAGAACACGACCACCAGCGCGGGCGTGAGGAAGTGGCGCACGAGGTCGGGGGCACCCTTCGTCCACACCTGGATGAACGGCTGGAAGAGCGCGGTCATCATCGCCGCGCACCATGCCACGACGAGCGTCACGAGGCGGTTCGCCTTCATGAACAGGCGGAAGTTCTCCTCGCGCGTCTCCGTGTGTATCTTGTTGCCGAAGCCGCTCATCATCGAATAGCCCAATATGCCGACAAGACCGCCATCAACATTGCGGACCGTCCGAAATGTTGGTATAATGTGCTCCATTCTATGAAGCTATCCGCTACACGAAAGATATTAGTCACAGGCCATGCCGGATTCATCGGCTTCCACGCGGCGCAGGAGTTCCTGCGCCGCGGTTGGAACGTTGTCGGCGTCGACAGCTTCTGCGACTACTACGACGTGGCCCTCAAGCGCGATCGCGCCGCGCGCCTCGAGGCGGACAAGCCGAGCGGCGCACGCCTCGCCACGCGCAAACTCGACATCTGCGACCTCGAAGGCCTGCGGGAAACATTCGCCGAGGAGGCGCCGGACATCGTCCTCCACCTCGCCGCGCAGCCGGGCGTGAGGTATTCGATCACGCATCCGTTCGTGTACCAGAAGACGAACGTCGAGGGGTTCCTGAACATCCTCGAATGCTGCCGCCACGCGGCGAAGGTCCCGAAGCTGGTATTCGCGTCGTCGTCGTCCGTGTACGGAGGCAACACCAAGATGCCGTTCGAGGAGTCGGACCAGGTGGACACGCCGATCAGCCTCTACGCCGCGACGAAGAAGGCGAACGAGCTGATGGCCCACACGTACGCGCACCTCTACAAGATGCAGGCGATCGGGCTGAGGTTCTTCACCGTCTACGGCCCGTGGTACCGTCCCGACATGGCGCTTTCGCTCTTCGCGGACGCCATGCTCGCGGGGCGTCCGATCAAGGTGTTCAACCACGGCGACATGCTCCGCGACTTCACGTTCATCGACGACATCGTCGATGGCATCGTCCGCGTCGTCGAGGCGGCCAACCTGCCCCTCTACGACATCTTCAACATCGGCAACCACAGGAGCGAGAAGCTCCTCGACGTGATCAACGTGCTCGCCGAATCGCTCGGCGTGGAGCCGAAGATGGAGATGCTTCCAATGCAGGCCGGCGACGTGTACGCGACGTACGCCAGCGTCGAGAAGCTCCACAAGGCGGTCGGATACGAGCCGAAGACCACGATTCGCGAGGGCATACCCGTCTTTGCGAAGTGGCATAGAAAATATTATGAGCGCACCTGCCGAGAATAGGGACTACAGCATCGACTGCGTCAAAGCGCTTGCCGTCGTCCTCGTAATCCTGCATCATGTCGTTGACTGCGGCTTCACCATGTCTGACACGGCGGGTGGCTCGCTGAAGATGGTCTGGTACTTCCTGCGCAGCGTGTCGCTGACCTGCGTAAACCTGTTTGCCCTTGTGACGGGCTACCTTTGCGTCACTTCTAATGGCGCGCACAAGAGGCTACTGGGCCTCTGGCTCCAAGTCCTGTTCATCGGCCTCGCAATTTCGATTGCCGTGTCAGCCGCCGGCGGAACCGTAAGCGCCCGGGACTGGGTACGGACCTTCTTCCCGGTGGTGACCGGGGAATACTGGTACTTCACGGCGTATGTCGTCGTCTGCCTATTCATGCCGTTCATAAATCCCGGGGCCCGGGCGCTGGAAGGCAAGACATTCGCACGGCTGCTCCTGGCGTTCTTCCTGCTGATGAGCGTCTCTTCGCTCTTCACGACGGCAGACCCCTTCGTCCTGAAGAACGGATACAGCTTCGCATGGTTGCTGGTCGTCTATCTCTTCGGCGCCTATTGGCGGCTCCACATCGCAAAGCCTCCATCCTTGGCCTTGTGCCTGACCGTTCTCGGCGTCTTTTCTTTCTCCTTCTTGATCCCCTCCGTCGGCAAGCGCGTCTTCTCCGGGGAGCTGGGGGCATGGTTCGGAAACGTAAATCCGGTCCGATACACTTCGCCCTTCACATTGGGGATGACCCTCGCGATATTTGGGATTTGCAAGCACGTGAACGTGAGGAACGGCATCATCCGGCGCATGCTCGTTTCAATGTCGAAGAAGTCGCTCGGGATGTACCTTTGGCTCGTGCACCCGGTTTTCTGGTATTCGGTCTGGCGTCCCCGTCTGGGCGCCGTGTCGATTTGCGGACTTGGCGATCTTGCGGCGTACGCGCTTTTGATCACGCTGTGTTCATTCCTGTCGGCATGGCTGCTTGAATGTATTCGGCAGCGTGCATTCTCGTGCATCGGCAGATTGTGGACAGCTTCAAGCCGAGAGACAGAGCAAAGGTCTGAACGATGAAACCTTTCTTTTCCATAATCGTCCCCTGCTGCGACGTGGAGCCCTACGTTCGCGAGTGCCTTGATTCCGTCCTGAACCAGCCGTTCGCGGATTGGGAATGTCTCCTCGGCGTGGAAACGTCCAAGGACAAGACAGAGGAGATCGTGCGCGCCTACGCGGCGAGGGATTCCCGCTTCAAGGTGTTCACCGGGCCGCGCAGCGGCTCCTGCTCGGCCTCGCGCAACACCGGCATCGACAAGGCAGTGGGCGAATACGTCATTTTCCTCGACGGCGACGACACCGTCACGGAAGGTTCGCTCCAGCGCCTCCACGACAGGATCGCCGATCGTCCCGGCGCCGACCTCTATCCCTGCGCCATACAGGTGCACAACGATATGACGGGCAAGGACGAGGAGCTGCGCGACAACTACCCCCCGGACTTCAAAGGCGAGCTGTCCGGGCCAGAGGCGACGATAAGGACAGAACGATCCGGCAAGGACATCTGCCCCATGCTCCAGCTGACGGTCTTCCGGCGGCAGTTCCTCATTGACAACGACCTGAAGTGCGTATACGGCCTTCGCCGGCAGGACAGCGAATTTTCACCGCGCGCCCTGTACCTCGCGAAGCGGGTGGTTCCTCTTCACGAACCGTTCTACATCTACAGGCTGCAGGCCGCATCCGTGTCGTCGTCTGCCAAGGGCGCGGGATACTTCCACGGGGACTGGGCCACCATCATCCGATCCCTCCTCTCGTTCCACGCGAAGGTGTCCGCTGAACCTGGATTCGACCGGCGCATCACCGAGACATGGGGACGCAAGTGGACCGGGTGGATCTTTTACTTCTGGTTCGATCCTGAGAACGTCCGCAAGATTCCACGCGCACGGCGCACAGAGACGCTGACGGCTCTCTTCGCCGACGGATTCGGCGACTTCGGCGTATTGATGAAGTCCTTGCCGCGCGCAAGGCGGATGGCGGGATGGTGGGTCCGCGCCTTCGTGCGGCATCCCGCCCTGCGCGGCGCGGCGGAGCTGTTCTTCAGGGCATACTTCCGTCTCGCGGGCGCCAGGCGCAGCGCAGGGGGCGCACGATGAAGAATGTCCTTCTCTACTACAGCTTCAGCTTCGCGCTCGGCGGCGGAGAGTATCTGCCGTTGGCGTTCATCGCCGCGCTGCAGAAGATGGGCAACCTGACGGTAGCCGTCGACCAGGCCAGCAACTTCGAGCGCTCGTACAGGGCTTTCGGCACGGATCTAGGCATCGACTTGTCACGGCTGAAGATCGTGCAGGTGACCCCGCCGGACTACGACCCCAGAAGGCACAACGTCCTCGCCTGGCTCCGCAGGTTCAGGCGGCTGAAGCAGCTTGCCAGGCGCTCGGACGTATGCATATCGGCGGCAAGCATCATGGATTTCGGGAAGCCCGCCCACCATTTCATCAACATGCTCGCCTTCGGGGACGACGCCTTCACCGCCTTTGTCCACGGCAAATCCAGCCGCGCCGGCGGCGGCACGATGGCAAGGGCGAAACGCTTCTTCTCGAACTCGATCCTGCGGCCCATTCTCGGGATGCGGTCGAAGCGAAGCATCATCTGCGACGCGCGGCAGCACATCTATCCGAACTCCCGGTACGTCGAGAAGTTCATGAAGAGCTTCTACGGCCCGTTCAACAGCGAGGTGTTCTACCCTCCGACGCTGTTCGAGGCCGAACATGGCGCCGCCGCGCGCGACCCCCTGAAGGTCGTCTACATCGGGCGCATAATCCCGGAGAAGCGCATCGAAGACCTTGTCGCCATCGTCGAAAGGGCACGAGCCGCCACAGGCCTCGACATTGCGTTCCATGTCGCCGGCCGCCTTGACCAGACTCCGTCATACGGCAGGAAGCTCGACACGATGGCGAAGGAAAGGGATTGGCTGAAGTTCGTCGGCGCATTGTATGGGGAGGAGAAGGCGCGGTTCTTGACGTCCGGCTCCTACGCGATCCACGCCGAACGCGACGAGGCGTTCGGCATATCGATCGCGGAATACCTGGCGTCCGGCCTGATCCCGATCGTCCCCGACGAGGGGGGAACGCCGGAGATCGTCGATTCGCCGGCCTTGACGTATCGCACGAACGAAGACGCCGCGCAGATCCTCGCGCATCTTCTTTCCGATGCCAGTTTCCGCGAAAACCAGCGGCGCCACTGCGTGGAACGCGCGAAGCTGTTCTCGCGAGAAGCCTATCTGGAACGCCAGGGGAAGCTGCTCGCGGAGATCGTCGGCGTCACACCTTGAACAATCTGCGTTTCAGCTTGATCGCGCGCCAGACCCATGGCGCCGCAGGCGTGAGGCAACGATAGAGCGGCCACCAGGCCTTTCGCAGGGAACGGGGAATTTCATTGCTTGGGACGATGCCCTTGTCGACGAGCCAGTCGACGACAGGCATGATCAGGGGACGCCACTTGATCGAATGCGTGTTCCACATCTGCCAAGGCTTGGGGTTGTAGGCGAAGTGAGCGAAATACCGACTCTTGTCGACACTGCCATTCGCCTTGTAGCGTTCGGTGACCATCGGCACATCGGGCGCGAAGCAGAGTACGCTGGCGAGCACGCTCTCGTCCGTCTGGAAGTACGGCGTGCCGTGGCGCATGATGATCCCGACGTCCAGAGGCAACACCTCTTCCATCTGCCGCTGCCAACGTTCAAGGAAATCTTTCCATTTCCGGTTGATCACGATGAAGGCGGTGTTCACCCTTGTTTCGTACCGGCTACATTCGGTCGCCTTTCCGCAGACGCGCGCCACGTCGCGCTTCCACACGGCAAGGTTCGCGTCCGTGAAGTCGGAAGGCGCCGGATCGTATTTTCGTATGACGATCTCGTCGGGATCTTCGCCCACGAGCCATTCGGAGCAGTCGCCGACGAACATCCCGTCGGCGTCAGCCCAGCAGACCCAGTCGGTCTTGACGTCGTCGCAGCCCATCATCATCGGTTTCTGGCAGGCCACGCACCTCCGCGACTTCGGCAGTTCGCGCAGCGTGACGCCGCCAAGGGCGAGAATGCGCTTCTTCATGGCATCCGTCCAGTCCATCGTGCCCACGACGACCGGGTGTTCCATGCCGTTCATGCGCATGCTTGCGACGAGCAGCAGCGCGCCCCATGAAAAGGCCCTGTCGCCTGCCGTGACTATGGTGGTGTCGAGCGATTCGTTCATTTCTCCTCCCGAAACTTCTCTGTTTTGTCCCCCGAGACATTCGCCTCTCGTGTCGGCTTGCGCCAAGCCAGAAGAGGGCAGTCGCATAGCGCCGCGAAGGCCAAGGCCGTGAGCCACACCAGGCCCCACAGGCAAACCGCCTCGGCCATGTCAAGCGGTTCGGGATGCCGGCTGCGTATCACGATGGACAATGCCCTGGACACGAACACGTGGAAAAAGTACACGGTCAGGCTTGTACGCGACAGAAACGCGGCGATGCGCGAGCCGGGGAACGTGGAGCCTGAGAACGCCAGCAGCAGGAGTAGCGTGAACACAAGGTCTGCCACATTCCACAAGACCGTTCCTTTCGCGAAGATGCAGGCGGCGAGCGCGGGAAGGGCGGCCCAGGCGGCGAACATGCGCGTCCGGCGTATGGCATCCGACAAGTCCTGCCGCCGCACGATGCGGGAAAGCCCCATGCCCAGCATCACCCAGCCGAACAGGCGGACGTCATGGCTGGCGAAGTTCGTCCCGGCATAGCCTCCCGCCAGGCCTATCGCCGCTCCGCAGACCAGATAGACCCAGGCGCCGCGCAGAGGCCCCCTGAGAACTGCGTCCACTGCCACAAGCGATACAGAGGCGATGAAGAGGCTGGGGACGAACCAGAGATGGACCTCGGCGGCGCCGCGCAAGACCGCCGTGGCCAGGAACCGCGGGCTGAAGTTCGCGAGGTAGCCGTGCGGAACGCCGAAGCGCCAGTCGAGTAATGAGAGCGCGATGAGGTAGAAGGCCGTCCACTTCAGGTAGGGCGGCAGAAGACGCTTTGCCCTGTGCGCGACAAGGCTCCAGACCGATCCGCTGTGCGACCTGTCGATGAGGATCGCCAGCAGGAATCCGCTTATCGCCGCGAACACCGCTATGCTCGTCTGCGAGCCGAACACGGAGATGCGCGACCATGACGGCGTCGTCCCGACGGAGAGGTGGACCGCGACGATGAAGAGCGCGGCGACGCCGCGAAGCCAGTCGAAGCCGTTGTAGCGCTGCGCGTCCATGCTCATGCGCTGCGTTTCCCTTTCCGCAGGACATTGAGCAAGGCTCCGACGTCATGCCTGAACAGGATGAGCGCGGCGCATCCCGAAGCGAGCGCCGCGGCGGCGCCTTTCGCGCAGAGACCGGCGAAGCCCCCGAGCGAGACCAGGTCGGCAGCGCACCAGGCGATTGCGCAGAGCGCCAGGGCGGCCATGAGGAACACCGCCTGGGACTTCCAGTATTGGCGTGACTGCGTCTTGTCGAAGAACACGGTGAAGAGCACGTGGGACTCCCACGGATACTCGATCAGGACGAACGCGAGGATGGTGGAGAGGATCACGCCGTCGAGCTTGTACGCATCCGGCAGGAAGATGACGAACGAAAGATTCATCGTAAGGTTGGCGGCGGCGGAGACGATCGGCTTCCACCTGTCTTCCTTCCATATCGCCGCCGCGGACTTGAAGGTCTGGAGCACGAGCCGGGACTGACTGACGTAGAAGAACGCCACCATGAGCGCGGGGGTGAGGAAGTGCCGCGCCAGTTTCGGATCCCCCTTTGTCCAAACCTCTATGAACGGCTGGTAGAGCGCCGTCATCATCGCCGCGCACCACGCCACGATGATAGTGACGAGGCGGTTGGCCTTCATGAAAAGGCGGAAGTTGTCGTCACGTGACTCCGTGTGTATCTTGTTTCCGAAACCGCTCATCATCGAATAGCCCAGGACGCCCACCAGCCCGGCGACGGCGGTGTAGACGTAGAAATAGTTGCCGTACACCGCCACGGCGACTAGCCCGAGGAAGGCGGAGACGACCAAGTTGTCGAACGTGAACGAGACGGCCGATCCGACCTTGTGCATGAATATCGCCTTCACGTCCGAGACCACCCTGCGCCGATGCTCCTTGGACAGCCGGCCGTCCGGCACCACGCTCGGGAAAAGCCTCCGCGACTGCCAGTATATGAGCAGGTTGCCGAGCGCGGTGAACGCCACCGTCGTGGCGACGTAGTAGTAATAGTTGCGCGTGAGCAGAAGAACCAGGAACACGGCGATGTATTGCGCCGTGGAGACGGACGTCGCGATGTGGGCGAGGACGTCCTTCCGGTTGTACACGCCCAGTATGGAGCGCCGGTATGCGAAGAGGAAGTAGCCGAGGGACGTGTTGACTAGATGGATGAGGAAGAGGACGTGAAGGTCCACGTCCGGCGGCACGTCGCCGTGCACAAGCTTTCCCAGGAAGGGCAGCATGCACAGGCCGATGCCGAAGATCGCAGATCCCACGCACCTGTACACGGTCCGGTAGAACTTGATGTAGGCGCATATCAGCGGATGGTCGTCCTCGGCCACGGCCTTGTACATCGAGCAGTCGATGGCCATGCCGAAGCCGAGCTCCGCCAGCGAGAGCACGCCAAGGATAGAACGGAACAGCCCGTTCAGGCCGAGGTACTCCGGGCCGAGAAGCCAGAGGAAAAGCGTCCTGTTCAGGAAGGGGAACGCCATGTTCAGCACGCGGTTGAACGCCACGGCCGACACGTTGCGCTTCGTGCTTTTCACAAAGTCGAGCTTCACCGTCCGTGCCTCCACCATGCGATTTTCCCGTAGATCCGGGACAGGAAGAGCTCCACCGCCCCGCGCAGAATCGGTACGCACACGAACAGGACGATGCACCACCCGGCAACGCGACGGGAGAGCGACGCGGACGACAGCAGGGCCCGGAAGTCGCCGAAGCCGCCGTCGAATATCTGCCGCATTGTCTCGAGGCGCCGTTGGCGGGGAACGGCCGCGACGGAGGCCGCGCCGAACCAGAGGCTGCGCAGCTGCGCGATCCAGGAACGCCCGAGCAGACGCGACACTGCGGGGTCGAACCCCGGCTCCTTCGCGACGGCGGCGTGGAATGCGAAGAGCGACCTGAACACGCGCGCGTAATGCTCAAGCTTCGGTCCCTTCGCGCGCAACGCGCCCATGATGGAGTCGTCGCGCATGCGGTAGAGGTAGAACGGCTCGTGCAGCGGCGCGACCCTGCGCGCCATGCAGTACACGCGCGGCGTGAACTCCAGGTCCTCGTGCACGAGGCCAGGCACGAAACGGAGGGAGCGATCGTCGAGGAACGCACGGCGATATACCGTGAACTGTGCGCCGAAGAAAGGAGTGTGGACATGACCGTACAGCCAGGCCACAGACTCGAGCCCGGACATTTCGGCGGGGGCGGATGGCGGCCAGTTGTCGACCGTCCTGACGACTCCAGTCCCTTCGCGCCAGTCGTTGAAAGCGCAGGGATAGATGTCCGCCCCGGGGCGTTCGCGGATTCTGCCGGCGATGCACGACAGCGCATCGTCCGCCAGCATGTCGTCGCCGTCGAGAAAGACGACGTATTCGCCGTTGGCGTGGTCAAGGCCTGTGTTGCGCGGCATGGCGGGCGAACCGCTGCGCGGCTCCGCGAACACCCTGCACCGCCCGTCGCCGGCGGCGAACTCCCGCACGATGCGCTCGGTGTCGTCCTTGGAGGTCTCCACCACGGCGATGCATTCCCAGTCCGCGAATGTCTGCCTCTTCACGGACTCCAGGCACGCGCGCACATACTGCGCCACGTCGCAGCACGGGACGATCACCGAGAAGAGGGGATTTGCTGGCAGACTGTTGCCTTTTGGCATTTCAACATCTCCATTCACAGAACACGTCAATGCGACAGATGCTTGAGAAGAATGTCGAGCCGCATCGCGAGCCTGTACCTGAACCAATAGAAGCTCTGATACCAGGATCGGCTCCACAGCCCCCCGCACTTGCGCACTATCGTGGACGGGCCGGCGCGCGTGGTGGCGGACGCATCGGCCGCAGCAAGCACCCGGACGCCGCAACGGGCGAAAGTGGACCATGCGTCGCAGACGTTCGAGATCGGCGTGAGCAGTTCCACAAGGCGCTTTGCGGCGGCGGTGTTCAAGGCATAGCAGTACGCGCCCCACGCCCACACTCGCCCGTCCGCCTCGCGGATGTCGTACCATGCGCCGTCCATGCGAGCCGGCTTGGGCAGCCCGTGATTCATCAGCCACACGGTGGGGACGGCCGGATCGTTAGCCGCCTCGACGGCGGCGAGATGGTTCTTGAGCACGTCCATGTCGACGAGGATGTCGTCCTCGAAGACGGCCGCCAGCGGCAGGTTCCGCTCCGCGACCGTCGCCCAAGTCTTTCTGTGGGAGAGCGCGCAGCCCACTTCGCCAGTCCTCACGCGCCGGGCGTTGGCGATGTAGAAGCGGAGGCGGGGGCATGCCCCATGCAGCTCCGCCGCCGTCAAGGCGCGCGCGTCCACGCCGCGAATGCGCTCGAAATCCATGCCGGCCTCCGAAAACATGGCTCTCGTCGTTTCAAGTCGCTCCTTGTCTCGATCGAGGTTGACCACGAAACACTTCATCTGAGGATTCCTTTCAAAAGAAGATAGCCTTGGATTGCGAAGGACCAGAACGCGTCGCTGTGCGGCGTGCGGACGCCGAGCTTGTGCGGCG
This sequence comes from Verrucomicrobia bacterium UBA3624, assembly GCA_002373695.1. Taxonomy (GTDB): domain Bacteria; phylum Verrucomicrobiota; class Kiritimatiellia; order RFP12; family UBA1067; genus RUG572. Next base: position 33,791 of record DFLH01000061.1, on the reverse strand, counting down.
GGCGCCCGGGATCGCGTCCGGTCAGTTCGCGCATGAGTTCGCGGTAGGCGGCCCGGTGGGGGGCGGCCTTTTCCAGCCAGGCCCTGCGGACCTTCCACGGGTCTGGCCGCTGCTCGCGCCAGCGGGCTACGCCAGCGGCGATGGCCTCGGGGCTGGCCTCCACCTCGCACGCGTATTCCTCGGGATACAATACGGCCCTGCCGCCCAATGCCGGCGTGTCGACGACGGGCAGCCCGCAGAGGAAATATTCCGCAGACGCGAAGCACGCGCCTTCGGCGGCGGAGAGCGCCAGCCCGCAGTTCGCCTCGGCCAGCAGTTCGGACACCTTCACCCCGTGGAAGAAGTTGACCCACCGTGCGGCGGCATAGCGGGCGGACATCTCCTCCACGTATGCGCGGTTGGTCCGTTTCTGGTGTTCCGCCACGGTCCCAAGCAGAAGGAGACGCGGCGCCATCTCCACCGGGATGAGCGAATGGCGCTTGAACGGGGTCAGCCGCGCGATGTAGGCGGCGTCGTAGGGCCGGTCGCGTCCGCCCATCGGGCGGAACCGCCGCTCGTCGAGGAAGCAGTTCTGGTGTATGAGGCGTGTCTCGACGCCGAGGCACCCCAGCGCGGAGACCTCTCCTTCGCAGTTGCAGAGGACGATGACGCGGGATTCCGGCGACATCTCGCGGAAGCGCGAGACGGCTGCGGCGAGCTTGGCGGCCGGCTCGGGCGTCTCGTGCTCGAAGCCGATCTGCAGAAGGGCTGCAAGGCCCCTGTTTGCGGCGGCCAGGCCGGCGAACGCGGGGAGGTTCCCCTCGAAGTCCGACTCATAGGCGGCGACCACGGCGGGGCTGGCGTTCAGGACGGCCGCGCAGTTCGTGGAGAGCAGCTTCTTGAAATCATTCGTCAAAGTCATCTGGAACCTTCCTTTCCAAGGGGAACAGCCTTCTTCTCCGCGGCGACCAGGCTGCGCCATTCGCTGCCAAGATAGCTCAGCACCGCGAACACGCCCATCAGGCAGACGAGGTTCATCTGCTGGCGCAGCACCCATTCGAGGATGCTCTGGAGATAGTTCATGGCCAGCCCGCCGGCCGCGCCGGCCGCTATGAAGAAGCATCTTGTGCCCCACAGCCTGCGCATTAGGACAAGGGCCAAGACCAGATACCATCCGAACCAGATCAGCATCGCGGCCAGCGCGGGCAGTCCGCATTCGGCCCCCACAAGCAGATAGACGGTCTCGACCACGCCGTCGGCCATGCCCTCGGGGACGATGCGCCCGGCGAGCGCGGCATAGTCGTAAGGCGGGTTTATCTTGATTCCCCAGTTGTTTATGCCGACGCCGCGCACAGGTTCGTCCTTGATCATCTCCATCGCGCAGCGGGCCAATTCGACTCGCGTGTTGCTGGACGCCTCAGGTGCGTTGACGAAACGGTTTATGAGCCGGGGCAGCATCACGACAATGCCGAGCATGATGGCGATGACAATCGGGGAGATGCGCTTCAACACCGCGGTCTTCGGCCTCTTCGCCAGGAAACATGCCAGCGCGGTGATGCCGTATCCGATCGGCATGACGGCTATGGAACCGCGCGAGTACGTCCACAAGCTCGCGAGGCCCGCGCCTGCGCCGGCCAACGTGAACACGATTCCCCGCCAGGCACGGACCCCGTACATCAGGTAATAGGCGAAGAACATCGGCCCTAGGAGGTTCATCGCCATGCCCATGCAGTTGCGGTGGGGGAAGATGCCGCGCGGCTGGTACACGCCCGCATAGTGTGCCTTTGCCGTCGCAATGAAGTTGCCGATCACGACCATCGCGAACATCACAAGCACGGATTGAATGTCGCCTGTCGCGCGCAGATACCAGAACACTGAGATGCTGAAGACGAACAGCATGATCATCTTCCATGTCTCGCACCAGGCGAGTTCCACGCTCTCGGCGGTGGAGAAGCTCGGGAGGCAGAGCAGAAAATAGATCACATATATCCAGAAGCCGCCGTCGGGCACCGCCTTGCGCACCTTTCCGCGGAGCATCAGCGCCAGGAGGAGCGCGAACGAGAGCAGATACAGGAGACTCACCTCCATGCCGCGCGCGCTGCCGCGATACTCCTCGTGCGAAAGGAAGTTTATTGACGAACCCTGCCAGGCGAACATCGCCAAGGCCATTCCCCACAGCACAAACCGCATCCACCTGCTGTTGAAAAACAGCAGAAACGCCAGCGGCGGTACGCCCAAGGCGGCGATTGTGAACACGACGTACTTCATCTGTCAGTCCAGAAGCGCCTCTCGCGTAAGCCGTGTCGTAAGAAGGTTGAACAGCTGGGCGGTAGGCAGTATCTTCCTCACGAACACGTTGTACTCGGAGATGTCGTCCTTCGGCACGTAGATTATGTCGCCAGCCCTGAGCGTGACGTTCCGGCACTTGCCGGCGAGTATGCCGTCGATGTCAACCTTGTACAGCCTGGGATTGGCAAGTCCGTCCCGGATTATGATCACATGCTTCCAGTGCGTCTCCTTCATCCATCCCGCCGCAGTGAGCGTCTCGACGAGCCCCATTCCGGGTTCATACAGCCGCTTGTGGGGATTGCCGACCTCGCCGCAGATCGTCACGGAGGATTCGAGACGCTGCGCAATGAACACGTAGTCGCCCTTCCTTATCCGTATGTTGTGCAGCACGTCGCCCTGCTCAATTGCCTTTCGGAAATCGACCGGCAGTATCTCCCCCTTGCGGAAGATCAGCGAATGCTCCAGATCGGCAACGTCCACATCCACTCCGTTGAACAGACGCACCGCACTCGCCCCGGCGGTGGCGTACAGGTCTGCCAGAAACGTGGAATTGGATATGCCGTACACTCCAGGCTTTCCGCAGGCGCCGGCGATGGTGGCCGTTTCGCTCTTGATTTCCGTAACTGTAATGCTCACCACGGGATTCTTGACGTACGGAACAAGTCCGGCCCGGATCTTCTCCGCGCCCTCGGCTATGGAGAGCCCGCTCAACTGGACCTGCCCCATGAAGGCGAAGCCTATCATGCCGTCCGGGCCTATTCTCGTCGTCATTCCAAGATCGGCATGGTCGTACACGCGTATCTCTATTTCGTCGCCCGCGTTCATCCGGTACACGGGTTCTTCCTCGGACGCGATTTCCTGGAGGCGCTTCTCGTTCCGCCGTATCGTCTCCACATCGCGCCCCGCCTCTTCGAGCACCGCGCTGTCGTCCATGTTGTTGTTGACGGCGAAGACGGAATCGTAGTTCCGCGTCATCCGGTCCCAGTAGCAACCGGAAGCAAGCAAGGCGGACACGCCCAGCACCACAGCCGCCATGTTCCTCATCTCTTTGCCTCCATCTCCATCCTGACCACCTTTCCCGCCGCGTTCACCACGAGCCCCATCATCGGCTTGGCCGCCATCTGTACGTGCCGCTTGGCGTAGGCCAGCCAGCTGCGCGGCGTCGAATCGGCCCCGACGACCAGCAACGCGCTGTCGCAGATGCCGACAACCTGGTCGAAGAAGCTGCCGCCGCGACGGATGCCATCCGGCATGTGGATGAACACATGGTCGTAGCTTTCGCGCAGGCTGGCAATGTCGGCCTGGAGCATCTGCAGCTCGGTAGGCGCAAACGTGTACCGGTTTTCCACGGGAAACCATCCGTAGTCCCCCTTGCACGACGTGTTCAGCATCGCCACCGCGCCATCCGGCGGCGTGAAATTCGCATTGCACACGACTTCAAGCGTGAACGACCTGGCGCCGGCCATCGACAGCGACCAGTCCAGGGCGTTCCGGAATTTCGGCTGCACGTCCGCTCCAGGCAGACGGCACACCAGCACCACGCCGCGTGGCAGATCCGTGCCTGCGAACTTGAGAGCGACCACGCCCAGAACGTCCCTCTCGTCCGCTTCATCCATCGCATCAGGCTTCGGCAACGATCCAAGGAACTCGATACTGTCGTCGGCCCGCAGTTCCTTCCCCCCCGTCACCTTTCCCGACAAGAGTTCGACCGCCAGCAGCCATAACGCCAGCACGAACGTGCAGACGGACGCGCCACCGATGGCGATAATGAATGTCTTCGGACGAAACGGATTCTTGTCACCCGCGCCACCGGCTCGTTCGATCTGCTGTAGGTCGTTCCTGATGGACATCTGCAGATAGGCGATATTCTCCAGCTGGTCGTCAAGGTCCCGAACCGTTTGATCGAGATCGGCACGCTTGACCCGCAACCGGTCGAATGCGGGGATGATGGCCGTCAATTCGGCCGCGCGCTTCTCGTTCGACTTTATCTCCTGCTCCAGCGAACGCAGGTTTTCCCTGAGCCCGTCGATACGCAGCACCGTTTCCGACAATTCGCTGGCGGATTTCTCCACCTGGTCGATCGTTTCAAGATCCACCCCATCGATACCTTTCGTCTTGAGGAATGCGACATAGTCGTCCAGCAACTCCTTGCGCTCCTCCAGCTTCCCGGACACCTTTGGATTCTTGTCCGTGTAAATCTCGCGTAGTTTTGCAATCTCGCCGTCTATTGCGGCTATCTTATCGCTCTTCCGGCGTATTGTCGCGGCATTGGAGGAAAAAGCCGCGCCTGCGGGACCTAAAAGCTTCTCCAGCTTTTTCCTTTTCAGTTCCTCGTTGGCTATCTGCACATCGAGCAACGACATGTTGCGCCGCTGGTCTGACAGCAAACCCGTCGTCATTGTAAGCGTCTCGACTGGCGTGGCGACTCCGGCCTTGCCCTTCAAGACGTTTTCCTCGCTTTCAAGATTCGAAATCTGCGCCTGAAGCGTCTTCTTCCGTACTTCAAGCGATTCCTTCCAGTTGTCAAGATCCCGCATGCGATATTCCACGTATCCCTCGATCAGCATCTCCGCATACGTATTGACCTTCTGCACGACCCCACGCCAGGACGGAGCATGCGCCGTGAGCGTAAACAAGTTGGACGGATGGCGTTCCTGCTTGATTTCCAGATCTACTACCAGGCATCGCTTTTCATTTTCGTCCATTTGAATACGGCTGCCAACCTTGCGCTTGATGGAAGCCCTGTCCAACACCGACAGCAATTGCTTGTCGCTCATGTTCGGAATGCGGGAAATCTGACGCGGACTGTACAGCAATCGTGTCGAGGCGTCGAAACGATGGACGCTCCTGGCATAATGGTGAATCAGAAACAATGAAAATCCAACTGTAAGGCAAACGAAAAATATCGACAGCAATCTTATCTTTTTCCACAAAATGACACCGGCCACTTTTTGAAAAGCGACCATCTTGCGCAACTGTTCGCGCTCTTTATCCGTCAAACTGTCTTCCATAACCTGTATTCACGACGAATGATATCATTTCTCACCGTAGAAAGCAACGAGCTTATGCGCCAACTTGCCCCAATCATAGTCCTTTGCGGCTGCCAATCCCTCTTTTCTCAACTCCTCGCGGAGAGTTTTATCCGAAACAACACGTTCCAAGGCGGCATCCATGGATGCCGCATCGCCGGGGACGAACGTCAGCGCGGCGTTGGGATGTGCGCCGCAGAGGCGCCCCATGCCGCCTACGTTGCTTGCAACTACAGGCAGTCCTGCCGCCCATGCCTCAAGAATCACGATGCCGAAAGGTTCGTGCCGGCTCGGCAGCACAAAGACATCGGCATCCTTGTATTCCGCGAGAAGCTCGGAGCTGCCGGGTTTTAGAGGACCAACCATCTTAAGACGGTCTGTCACACCCAGCTCCTCCGCCCGTCTTTCAAGCTCCGCGAGATAATCCGGCTGCGTCACAGGCCCCACGAACCGGACGACGGCATCGGCATGGCGAGACAGCCACTCGACAAGCATCATCTGGTTCTTCTGGCGGTCGATACGCGCTACGCAGAGAAGCCTAACCGGCATTGAAACTCCACATCCCCTGGATTTCCCGGCCACGCCAGTCCCTTCGAACAGTCCGCAGTCCACCCCGTTCGGGAGAAACAGCACATGCGGATGGCGTTTCCTGTAGCGCTGGTATTCGTCCTCTCCCACGCATACTATTCCATCGGCGTCATCCGGAATGCGCCGAGTCCAGCCCATCGCGCAGTCGACTAGCTTGCCCCATGGCAGAAGACGGCGCGTGGGAGCCTTGAGGCTCCTGGCCTCGGCATCAGGCACGTTCGCGGCGCCCCCGTGCAACGACACGATGCTCTTCGCGCCGGTCTTCCTTGCCGTGCGCAGGCACAGCTCTGCGATCCGCGCCATGGCGTGGCAGTGGATCACGTCCGGCCGCCATGCGGACAGCGCATGGCCTAGTCCAGGAACGAACGGATTTCCACCCTTGCGGTCCAAGGCGTCGACGAGTTCCCTCGACATGGGCCACCACGGATAAAGCGGCTTGAACCTGCGGATCTCCATGCCTTCCAATGTTTCATTCTCCGTCTCGCAGAGCGCCGTCGTGGCGAAGATGCGCACCTCGTGTCCGGCGGCTTTCTGCGCCTTGGCGAGATTCCATACCACTTGTTCGGTGCCGCCCCAGTCGTTGAACGACAGACGCCTCAAAACATGCGCGATCTTCATTCCCTGAAACCTCCCGCAAGATGCAGAAGCGAAAGCCAGGAGAACTTCGCAAGCCCGTAAGCATACCGCCTCCATAGCCGCCCCGGTTCCTGGAGTATGCGGTACGTCCATTCCAGGCCGCACTTCTGCATCCACCTCGGCGCGCGCTTCACGCGCCCCGCGATGAAGTTGAACGTGCCGCCCACGCCGATCATCACGCCGACATCGAGCTTCGCCGCGTTGCGCCCCATCCACAGCTCCTGCTTCGGGTTACCCAGGGCCACGAACAGGATGTCCGGCTTCGCGGCGTTGATGCGCGAAATCACCTCGGGCTGGACTTCATCCAGCTTCACGAAGGAGGAATCGACGCCGGCGACGCGCAGACTGTCGATGTCCAGCCTCGCGAAAGCCTCCTTCACCGCACCTTCGTCGCCGCCCAGAACATATACGGAAAGCCCCTCCTCCGCGCAGCGGCGGCAGATCGCGGGCACCATGTCGGCCCCGGTCACGCGCTCCGGGAGGGAGCGGCGCAGGAGCCTCGAGAGAAGCACGATCGGCATTCCGTCGGCAGTCACGAGATCGGCGTTCTTCAGGTATTCCCAAAGTTCGCCGTTCCCTCCGAAGGGCCAGCAGCTCACGGCGTTGCACACGAAATCGACGTTGAGCGTGGCGGCGAACGCTGGCCTTGTCCTGCCGCCCATCGCCTGCCGATCGCCGCCCGGCTGTCGGCCGCCGACTGGCGAATGTCGCTCCTTCGCGATCGCCACTATGCGTTCGACGGCTTCCGCCTCGGTCGTTTTCGCCACGGGGATGCCGAAGAGGGATGCGGTTCGCGCCTCATGTCTGCAATCTCCGATCAGGCTGGCCAGCCCCTTGGCGTGGTCTGCCCAGGAGAAGCGTCTTGCTCGCTCAAGTCCGCGCGCGACACGGGCGGCAATCTCCTGTTCAGGTTCGGAAACGAGCCGCAGAAGCGCGTCCGCGATCTCATCAACGCTCTCGGGGTCGAATGTGATCGCGACGTCGGCCGCGATCTCGCCCAACGACCCGTTGCCAGAACAGGCGCACGGAATGCCGCGCGCCATGGCCTCCACGAGCGAGAGGCCGAATCCCTCGAAGAGGCTCGGGAAGACGTAGAACCCCGCCTCGCCCCACAGCCTTTCCAGCTTGCCGTCCGGCACGAAGCCTGTGAACCGGATGAGGTCGGCGTGGGGCGATGCGGCGGCGGCGGAATGCACGGCCTCGGCGTCCTTCCAGTCTGCCCCGGCGAGGACTAGCGGATGCGCTTGGGCAAGCGCCCTTGGCAGGCGCGAATACGCCTCTATGAGGCGCACGTGGTTCTTGCCGGGATGTTCGATGCGCGAGATGTAGAGCAGACTTCCGACTCCGGACTTCTGACTTCCAGGAACTCTCCGCCATCCGCCGTCCGAAGACCCAGGTCCTAAGTCCGAATCCCGAAGTCCGAAGTCCGTTGTCCGAAGTCCGTTGTCCGTTGTCCGTTGTCCGAAGTCCGAAGTCCGTTGTCCGAAGTCCGAAGTCCGTTGTCCGAAGTCCATTGTCCGAAGTCCGAAGTCCGAAGTCCGAAGTCCGTTGTACAGCACCGTCACGTCCTCTTCGCGGCAGTGCCAGAACGTCACCATGTCGGCCTTGGTGGCGCCGCTCACGGCTACAAGGCGCTGCGCCCTCTTCGCAAAAAACGGAAGTACGTGCGCAAGGTAGAACATCCTTGCGCGCGAGTATTTGCCGGGCACGTGGAAGTTCGCCAGGTCGTGCACCGTCGCCGCGGTTGGCAGAGGATAGAACGCGCAGACGCGGCGGTTTGCGGCGCATATCACGAAGCCGTCGAAGTCGCGGCGATGCCACCGGATCCAGAACGGCAGAACGAAGAGGTGCCACATCATCGAAAGCGCGGGACGGCGAGTCCAGCGGGGGGCGTGGATGACGGGATGGACGCGCTCCTGCACGTCCATTTCGGCCGCCGATGACGGCGGCACTCCCGAAGGCTCGCAGAGCAGCGCCAGTTCGTGCCCCTGCGCGGCGAGCGCGCGCACGACCTCCCGCGTGTACACGGAGATGCCGCTCTTGCCGCCGTCGTAGGGGATGCACGATACGAGAAGCTTCATGCCGTGGCCATGTCTCCGAAGAGGGCGCGGAGTTTGTCGCCAGTCACAGGCTTTGCGATGACCTTTGCGAAGAGGCTCATGTCGTACGTGGAGCCCACGTCCACATCGGCAGTCACGGCCACGATGGGGACCTCCGCGAGGCGCCGTTCCCTGCGCATGGCCTCGGCGAGCTGCGTACCGTCCATGTTCGGCATCCACATGTCGGTGAGGACGAGGTCGGGGACCCATTCGGACATCACCTTGAGGGCGTCCACGCCGTCCACGGCGTAGCGGATGTCCTTGACCTTGAGATTGTTGAGGTGGATGCCGAGTATCTTGCGGTTCATCGTCATGTCGTCCACCACCAGCACACGTTCCGGGATGGTGGCGCGGATCGCTTCCTCCGCAGAACGTGCGATGGTGGATATGTGCGATATCACCTCCAGCCCGGGAATCTCGATCAGGAACGACGTTCCGGATCCGGGGATGCTGGAGGCGCGTATCGTGCCCTGCGCGTTGTCCACCATGCGCTTCACGATGGGGAGGCCGAGGCCGGTCCCCTTGACCTCTCCGGCGCTAGACTTCATGCGGCTTGCGATATCCTGCACGAACGGATCGAAGAGTTTTGCCATCTTGGATTCCGAGATGCCGCAACCGGTGTCGGAGACCTCCAGGCGGAGGGTGTTCGTGGCGGCGATCCAGCCGATCTTCACGTTGATCTCGCCCGAGTCGGTGAACTTTGCGGAGTTCCCTACGAGGTTGATGAGGATCTGTCGCATTCCCTGCTGCGAGAGAGCCACGACGGGCACGGGGTTCTCGCGGGGGATGTCGACGTTCAGCTTCACGCCGTGGCGACGCACGCGATAGCCGAATATGGCTGGCAGTTCGCGGAGGATCTGGTTCATGTCGCACGCGCCGGAGCGCATGTTCATCGCGCCCGCGTCTAGCTTGGAGAGGTCGAGAATGTCGTTGATCAGCTCGAGGAGGGCGTTTGCGCTGAGAAGGATGCCGTCGGTGTATTCGTTGCGGCGGTCTTCCGGTATGTTCTCCTTGGCGAGGAACTCCGCGAAGCCGATCACGGCATTGAGCGGCGTCCTGAGCTCGTGGGACATCATGGCCAGGAACCTGGTCTTCGCCTGCGCGTGCTCCTCCGCGTTGGCGGCGGCCGTGTTCGCGCGGGTAGCCTCGCGCTTGAGGAGGTACACCATGATTCCGCCGTAGAGCGCGGCAACCAGCAGGGCCACCAGCACTATGACGCCTAGCACCTTCACGAGCTCGTCGTGCGTTAGGCCGAACACCCTGTGGACCACCTTGCGCTCTGCCGCCGCGCTCATGAACATCTCCTGCAGGTGCGAGGGATCGATTCCCGACACCGCCTTGCGCAATATCGATATCAGCTCCGGCGGCGTTCCTGGCCCGGCGAACATCTCGAACTCGAGGTATCCGTCCTCCGCCTTGTAGAACTCCCCCACCATCTGCGGCACGGGCAGGGAGAACACGGACGTGGCTCCGTATGTGGCCGTCGGCGCCTTGGAGGGATACGGGATCCAGAGCTTGGTCTCGCCGCGCATGAACTTCGCCTCGGCCGTCTGTATGCCCGTTTGCTCCTGCGGCACCACCGTGAGACCGGTCTTACGCGCGATCTCTGCCTGAAAGAGGGCCGCGAGACCCGTCGCCCGGCCCTTGCTGTCGCGGATCGTGAACGGCCAAGGGGAGAAGTCCACCTCCACGGGCGTCTTGTCCTTCACGCGCTTCGAGAGCCATTCGGCCTCCTTGAGGGTAAGGGCGGCCATCTCGCTGCGGTTGCCGTAGTGGTGCTCGCTTATCATGCGCATGTACTTGGGAAAGTCGTCGCAGACTTCGTCGAGGGCCCTCTCCAGTTCGTTGAAGAGATCCTGGCGTTTGAGCGAAGTGCAGATGTACATCGGGTGGGAAGCGTAGAGGTGGAGCGCGATCTCGTTCGCGAGCTCGGGCATCTCAACGTCTATGCAGGCATCCATCTCGCCGCTGAAGTACGCCTTGAGCATGGCACGGTCGGTGGTGTATTCCTTGTACGTGACGCCGGACGCCTCCTTGTCGAACTGGCGCTTGGCTCGTTGGGCGCTGAGCGTGCCGGAGAGCATCCCCACCCTCATCCCCTTCCAGGTGGATGGCTCGCCAGGCTTGTATTGCTTCTTCCCCGGATGCGTCCAGAGATACACGCGCAACATGCCCATTGGCGTGTGCGGGAATAGGAACGAGTTGCGGCGCGTGGCGTCGAAGCCGAGACCGCCGATGATGTCGAGGCGGCCGCTCTTGACGTCGGCCACGCTTTCGTCGTATCCGCCGTAGACGAAGTCGGGCGTCCAGCGCGCGCTGGCGCACACGGACTTCATCCACATCTCCAGCGCGCCGGAGCGCTCGCCGTCCGGGGACACCGTAAAGAGGTCTCCGCGCACGTACGCGGCCACCCTCACCCTCTTCTTCGGGGTGGGTATGCCGAGAAGCTCCGAACGAAGCGCGTCGAACTTCGCGATATGGTCTATGTAGCAATTGCGGTACGCGGCGGAGAGCCTCTTCAGCAGCTCCGGGCTTCCCTTCTTAACGGCGAAATAGACGTTCCGCGTCCCTATCGGAACGATTTCCATCAGCTTCTCAGGGCGCTTCCCGAACGGCGTGTAGAGGAAGAGGACGTCGACATCGCCCTTCCGCAGGGCTTCTACCGCCCCGGCGCTCGTCGGATATTCCACGTATTCCGGCGAGAGCTTGGCGTGCTCGAAGTAGCGCTGCCTGTCGTCGCTCTGCCCCTGCGAGACGGGCGAATAGCCTACGCGCAGGCGCGGCCATTCGGTTATTCTCATCGACATCATCGACATCGCGCGATCCGGCGTCGCGTAGAGCGCGTAGTGCATCCTCCCCAGCGGCTGGATCGGGAAGTTGTAGTTCTTCAGCAGGTCCGGGGTGCGGAACGCGGAGCATATCACGTCCGCGTTCGAGACGACGACCATGCCGTGCGCGTCGAAAACGGACTTTCCGACGGAGACGCCTGCCGCCTTGAACACGTCGTCCATCACGGCCCGGCAGAACTTCACGTCCGCCGCCGCCCAGTAGTCGAGCTCCGCGTTCCGCACGCAGTCCGCTACGCGAACCTCCTCGGCCGCCGCTGCGAACGCCGCCATGGCGGCGGCAATCAGGACATTTCGCTTCATGGGTCTCCTGGTTCAGAACTTGGCGTCCGCAACCGTCGGGACGATCTCGAAGACGCGGCTGACTTTCGTTATGTCGAACACTATCTTCGGCGCCGGCTGCAACGCGGCCAGCACCACCTTTCCGCCGCCGGCTTTGGTCTTCTGCAGAATCTGCACCAGTACGCCAAGCCCGCTCGAATCGATGTGCACCATCCTGCCGAGATCGAACAGAACGTTCGTGCCTTCGCCGACCTTCTCCAGCACCTCGTCCCGGAGCTCGGGCGCGACAGCCGCCACAAGTCGCCCTTCCACCTCAACCGTAAGCAGGTTGCCTTCTTCTTTTATTTCCCATGCCATTTCGTTTTTCCTTTTTGTTCAGTTGAAAATCTTCCAGTCCCGCAAAAGCCGGTCCGGCAGCGGCCTCCGCTCCGCAACCAGCCGCGTCAGCGCCTTCAATATGCGCACCTCAGCCTCCATGCCGAACGTCCGCAGGCAACCGACCGTCCTGCGCCGCGCAAGCCACCTCGCCGCCTGGTAGAGGGACCTGCGGCGGGCGCCGCCGCGCCGGCAGGCGCTCTCCACCTCGTCCAGCGCCTTCAGCCAAAGCCTTCTCGCCGTCTCCCAGTCGCACGGGCAGTCCGCCGACGGGCGGAATTTCCAGGCCATGGCCGCGTCATACTCCGGCCACCCCAGCGCCGCCGCACGGTCTGCCGTCTTCCACTCGTACGCATGGCGCGCTATCAGCGCCGCATCGCCGGCGCCAAGCACGCATTTGTTCACATTGCGCGCCGCGAACGCGGCATCGTCGCTTTCCATCGCCAGCACGAGGCCCACGCCGCGATTCATCAGCAGACGCACGGCCTCTGTCAACGGAAACGCGTCCGGCGGACGCCGCCCCACGCGGCTGAACAACTCCTCGCCCGGCAGTCCCGCCACGTCCACGTATCCATGCACCAGCTCCTGGATCATCACACGTTCCTCGTCGTGCTTGATGCGCCACGGCGTCTTGGCTGGGCTGAAGTCCACGTGCACCCCCAGGCGCCTCGTCCATTCCGCCGAGAACGGTGCAAGCGCCGCGTCTATCGCCGCGAGCTCCGCGCCGGACGCGCCGTCTGCAGAGACCACGTAGAAGTCCAGGTCGTTGTAGAGATGTTCCCCGCCTGCGGGATCCACGTACACTCCGCCCTCGCCGCGCCCATATCCGCCGCCCAGCACCACGCCGCCCAGGCGGGGAATCCGCATCGCGTCTATCGAGGCGCCGATGCATTCAACCGTTTCCTCCACCAGCCGGTCCATCGCCGGCGACTCTCCAGCAACGTAGCGGCCCATCAGTACCGCCTCCCGCGCGACTTGCCGACGAGGAAGCGCCATACGCCGCGCAGCCAGCCGAGGCCGCCGATGCGGCGGACGCATCTGGCGATGCCCTCGTCGTCCACATCGACCCAGGCTCCGGTCCTGGCGTCTATTATCCGACGCCCGAACACGATCTTGTCTTCAAGAGCGAGGCCGGCGCCGATATACGTGTCGCCGCAGACCACGGTGTCCCTTAACACGGCTCCTTCGGCGATGAACGTCCCGGAGCCGATGATGACGTCGCCTTCCAGCCTCACGTTGCGCGCACACCACACGTTGTCGTTCAGAAGCACCGGCGCCTTCACCTTCGTCCCGCGCTCCATGACCACGTTGCGCCCGATGTGGACGTCCTTCTCCGTCGAATAGCCGGGAATCGTGAGCTCTTTCGCATGGTGCAGGACCTCGAAGTTCAAGCGATGCCAGGCCCCGACGCTATCCACTGTCGTGCCGTTCGATTCGAGGCGCATCCACCGGCCCCTCTGGCGCAGATATATGCCGGGCGGAGTGTCGGCGCATTCGTCTTCCGTGGCGGGCACTGGCGAGAATCCCCCCGGCGGCGCACCGGGGAAGAGGCCCCATATTACGACCAGCCCGTCGGAAATCGTCTGCGTAAGCGGCGTGGAGAGCCCTTCCATGTCGCGAAGACCCCTGGGAATGGCGCCGTCGCCCTTGACGTAGAATGCGGGATATCTGGTCCTGGTGAGGTCGGAGTAGTCTGCCGCCAGTCTCTTGGAGTAGTGCCAGTCGAGTATCTCCATGAAGACGGCGGACTGGCGTTCGGCGCATTCGAGAGCGTAATCCACGATCCGTTTTCCGGCCACAGGCAGCTCCGCCGGGCTCAATCCCGGCAGAACCGTCTGAACCCACTCGGATTCGCGTACGGACGGCACGAACAGGATGTTGTCCATCAGTACGCCCCCCTTCCGCCGATGATCGCAGGGATGGTCTTCAGCAGGATTACCACGTCTTTCCAGAACCCCGGAGCGAGGATGTATTCCTTGTCGAGGCGCACCTGTTCGTTGAACGGGATCTCGCTGCGGCCGCTGATCTGCCACAGACACGTGATACCGGGGATCACGTCGAGGCGCTTGCGGTCTTCCAGCGTGTATTCGGCCACCTCGGAGGGGACGGGCGGACGCGGCCCCACGAGGCTCATGTCCCCGATGAACACGTTCCAGAGCTGCGGCAGCTCGTCAAGGCTGGTGCGGCGGAGGAACCGTCCCACTTTCGTTATGCGCGGGTCGTCCTTCATCTTGAAGATCACGCCATCCTTCGACTCGTTCTGCGCCATCAACTCATCCTTCTCCGCATCCGCGTCCCGCCTCATGCTCCGGAACTTGTAGAACATGAAATGCCGCCCGTAGCGCCCCACGCGCACCTGACTGAAGAACACCGGTCCCGGGCTGGAAAGCTTGACCGCCGTCGCTATGGCAAGAAAAACCGGCGACAGCAGCACAAGCCCGGCGCCGCTGACCGCAATGTCCAGCAGCCGTTTCATCGCATACGCGCCCAGCACGGTGAACTTCCACGCCTTGAGCCTCAGACTCCTGCGCCTGTCGCCGTGCGTCCTGGATGCCAGCTCCCGGAGCAGCTGTTCGAGGTCTGCGTCCTTCGTCCTGTCGAGAAGGCTTTCCATCGCCCCACCGTACAGATCGATCAGAGCGCTCCGGCAAGTTCGACGATGCGCGCAACCAGCCCGGATACAGCGGCGGCGTCCTGCAGTTGCGCGGCGCTGCGGAGGTCTATGGCCGTCTGCGCCATGTCTCCATCTCCGGCCGCAAGCGCGTTGCCCTTGATCGCATGGGCCACCCGGTCGAGCTGGCCCCAATCGCCGTTCGCCAGCGCGTCTTTCGCCTCGACGAGCTTCGTTTTGACGGAGTTAACGTACTCTTCGTATATCTCGGCTATCACGGCGGCATCCCCGCCGAACTGCCCGTCCAGATATGTCTTGCAGCATTCCTTCATTTCTTCGCATCTTTCTTTGCATTCACAGGTATATGAAAAACCGTTTCATTGGTGAAAGTGTACTTCGAGCGCTGTATGCCGACGCAGAGCTGGCGCATCATAAGCCTTCCGCGCCCGTGGCCGCCCATGTTCCTGTTTACCAGTTCGAACGCCGTAGCCGTGTCGCCGGCCGCCACCTTCATGCTCGGCGGCGGACGCCCGCAGTCCCATACCGTAAATTCCGCGCAATCCCCTCTGCGGCGCAGCCGGATGCTGACGACCTCCTTCCGCCGCTGCTGTTCGTTGAAGCCATGGTCGTAGATGTTCATCAGCGCCTCTTCCAGCACAAGCTGCACGCGCCCTATCAGCTCATCCTGCCACCCTTCCGACGAACACCACCTCCCGACGGACTGCGCCACCTCGTCCACGAGTCCCGGGGACAGATGCGTAGTCGCCTCGTAGATGCCCGGCACGTGCTTCCTCGCTCCGAACAGCAGAATCGTAACATCGTCCTGGTACTTGTCGTATCCCAGTCCGGCGCAGGCGGACATGAATTTGCTCGGCGCCGCCATGATGGAACCGTTGACGACGGCGTCGAGCGTGACTTCCATGCCAAGCCTGGCCAGAAGTTTCTGCGGTATCTTTTCGATGCCGTCCGTATCCTGCGAAAGCTCCAGCTGCCCGTCAGTGGTCGCTATGCACACCGCGCCGGCAGGAAGCTCCGCAGTCACAACGTCGTCGTCGGAATACACGGTGTCCGGCATCAGTCCGATCGGAAGACCGCCGCGTCCGTCGGGATTGAGATGCACGTCGCGGTTCGTCTGCGTGTCGATAACCGCCATATCCGCAGAGCCGCACGTGATGTACGACACGGAGCTCGGGCCTTCGCCGTCCTCCGCAAGCGAATGGATGCAGACCAGCGCGGTCATGTACGAAACCTCCGCGAAATTCCGCCGGAAAAATCCGTGCAGCTGGTTCGCCACCACATCCGGCGCCAGCGTACGCTTGTCGCGCACGTACGCGGTCACCATCTGCCTGAGAAACGTCTGGAGCGCCATCATGACGAGCGCCGCGTTCGTGCCATGCCCCTGTATGTCGCCCAGGACGAAAAGCATCCGCTTCCCGGAAAGCTGCATCGCCTCGTACAGGTCTCCGCTGACCGCCTCCCGCGGCTGCCACCACGTCACGTAGAAACCGTAGTCGTCCATGTGCGCACGGGTCGACAGCATGTTGCGCTGCACGTGCGCCGCCAGGGCCAGCGACCTGTTCTGTTCCTCCACCTGGTTCTCCACGAACTGCTGTATCCTGCGCGCGCCGACGACCCGCTGGAGCCGCTTCACCAGAACGTCCGTGCCCACCGACTTCGGCAGGTAGTAGCTCATGGAATCCTCCATGATCCTCTTCAGAAAACCGCTTCCCTCTTCGGGATCGAGCGCGGTCATGAAGAAAAACGGAATCGCGGGATCGATGCCGCGAGCGATGTCGCGAAAGACGAAACCGTCCATCTCCCCCATCATGATGTCCGAGATGATGGCGCAGAACGACCGGTGCGAATGCTTCAGAAGCGTTACCGCCTCGTCTACCGTCCCCACGGCAACGGTCTCGTAGCCGGCGTTCTTCAACTTGGCGCAAAGCGTCAGCCGGATGAGCCTCTCGTCATCCAGGACGAGTATCTTCAATTCGAATTTTTCATGCAACGCCATATGTCTGCCCTGCCAACTTCCAAACCAGCCGGCGAACATGCCGGCCTATACAAGGAACCGGCTCGTATTCGCCAGTTCTTTCAGCAAGCCTGTCTATGCCAAAAATCTCTCTGCCGTACTTCTCCTTGAATGAGGATGCATTGTACCACCTTCGCTCGCCGGATTCAAGCATTTTTGCAATATGTGTATTCAAGCTCGCTTGCGGGGCCTCCGCATCCGAACCGGAATACGTGCACCAGCCCCTTGGCGGGCTTGATCGCGACAAGGTCGATCATCATGTCCTGCGTGCGCTTGAACGCAAGCTCCCTCTTGGGATCGCGCGCCCCCATGGCCGGACAATCCGCAGGAACCGTACCGTAGCCCGGACGCGTCACCCAGTTCACGCCATCGATCTCCATGTGGGCTTCAAGATGGGTATGGCCGAAGAACGCGCCGGCGAAGGACGCCTTTGCGCCAGAGAAATCCCATTTGATCTTGTCGTATTCTCCGGTGATAGGCGGATTGTGGAAGCCCTGCACCAGACCGCCGCGGCGATGCGCGAAGTCGTCGACGATCTGCATGAAAATGCCTTCCCGCTTCAACGGGGCGTCACCTAGGAAGCGGCGCCAGTGCCCCATGAGTCCGGGCGTCTGTATGTGCTGCAGCACTATGGCATGCCATCCCGCCGGAGCGGAGGCGAAGGCGTCTGCCAGGAATTGCAGCTGTCCGCGCGAGAACCCGCCGTAGCCTTCGTCGGACGTATTCAGGAAGATGGCCCTGAACTTCTTTGCCGGGATGTCGTAGTAGCCCCACGAGCCGCATTCCGAGAGGACCGTCTTGTGCCCGTTCTTCTGCGTGATGCCGCGGTTGAACGTGTCGCCGAACTGGCTGGAGGTGTAGCGGCCCCTTGCATGGTCGTGGTTGCCCAGGCAGAAGAGGACCGGCTTGCTTTCCTTTTCGTATACCTTCACGAATCCGTCTATGACAGGCTGCACATCCTTCCATTCGGGCGCGGCTCCAAGGATGTTCACGTCGAAGTCCATGTCGCCCAGGTTCGCGAGGAAATCGGCGTCTGCGGCTTGTGCGATCGCGCGCTGCAGGAGAACATGGCTCTTGGTGTCGTTCCAGTCGACAGGGTCCGTCTTCAGTCCGGGGGCATGGGAATGGATGTCGGTGATCAGCGGGAAGGCGACTGTCTCGTCGTCGCCACGCCATGCCATGTAGCGGGCCACGCCGGAACGTATCGCCTCGACCGCCCACTTCGGCAACTGTATGCCATCGACGGTCCAGCACGGTGTGGATGTGGCGTCAAGACGTGTTGCGACCGCGGTTGCGGCGGCTGTTCCTATGAAAGAGCGGCGAGAGAGTTTCATTGCAGATATCCTTTTCTTTTTCAATAGCTGAACCGGCTTCCGCCGACGGATTCGCGGAGAATGGAGTCCACAGGTATGCCTTCTGACGGAGCTTCGGAAACTGTCGCCAGGATCGTCGCAAGCCGATCGGCCTCCCGGTATGTCGGCTCGCCCTCCTCCACGCCACGCAGCAAGTCCAGCGCGAACGGCTTCAGGACAGCCATCTCGTAGTCCAGAGACGTGTTGAACACCGCATCGGCCAGATGCCGGTAGGGATTGATCCATTTCTGCTCGCCGTCTTCCACGCTGGGCCAGCGACCAAGTGTCACAGATGCCGGCGTTCCACGAAAGTTGGAGTCGCGCACGATCCGGCGCATGAGCCGGGTGTCGTCGGCAAAGAACGCCTCGCAACCCTCTGGCAGCAGTTGCGTGAACATGTTCAGGTACACGCGGAACTTGATGTCTTCCGAAAGTCCGGCCGTAAGCCGCGGATTGAGGGCGTGGATACCCTCCAGCACCACGACGCCGCCCGTGGGGAGCGTTGTCGGCTCTGCCGCATCGTACCCCTCCTTGGTGGTAAAGTCGAATTTCCGCAGCGTGACCGCCTCCCCCTCGAAGAGCCTTGCGAGATCCGCCACAAGCCTGTCGCAATCGACCGCCTCGATCGTCTCGTAATCGAAAGTGCCATCGGGGTTGCGCGGATTGCGGGAATCGCCGACGAAATAGTCGTCGGTGGAGAGGTGCATCGCCGAGAGGCCGTTCTCGCGCAACCGGATGCAAAGCCTCAGCGCAGTAGTCGTCTTGCCGGCAGACGACGGCCCGGAGACCAGCACCAGCCTTGTTGCAGGCACCTTGGCGGCGATCCGCTCCGCGATGCGCACGATCCTTTCCGCGTGGCGGGTTTCGTCCGTAAGCACCTGGCGAGAGAATCCCCCCCGCCGTATGATGTCGTTAAGTTCGGCTATGCTTGAAATATGACCTTCCATGCTATTTGTCTTCCTTGGTGGTTCGCGGCCATTATACCACACCTCACCTGATGGTGAGAACGGTTCCGAAAGTCTGGGGCGTTCCGTCGGCAAACGCTCCGCGCACGTATAGCGCGGCGGCGCCGCCTTCGTCGGATCCGCAGGGAATGTCATGCCCCACGACCAGTATCGCGTAATCTCCCGGCGTGGCGTTTGCGATCCGCACGCCTTCCACGTTGTTCAACCGGTCCCCGCCGGCAGCTCCGTTACCGGTCCACTCCTCTCCCGTGGACACGTTTCGCACTATGAGATCGAGATCGTTGACAAGCGCCGGATCGTCCTCCAGTTCCGGCGCACCGGGATAGTCGATCCATGCCAGCTGCACGTCAAGAGGTGCGGAGTTTGTCACGGCAACCCTTGTCGTCCAGGTTCGCCCGTCGGCAAATGCGATCCTGTCGAAAAGCCGCACGGATCTGTTGGAAGGATACAGCGTATCGCCTAGCGCAAGGCGTCCCCATCCCTGCAAACCGTTCGGCGCCGCGCCACCGCAGCTGGCCGCCGGATCCAGGCTCATGTCATGCGCACCGCCCGTCAAGATGGCTTTCATCAGGGCCGCCGTGGGAAGTTCGTTCGTGTACCCTCGCCTTTCCACAAGCCATTGGCGAACGATTGCCGCCGCTCCGGCCACTATCGGCGTCGCCATCGACGTGCCGTTCTTGTAGGCGTAATCGTCCGTGTCCCCGGATACCTGCGTGGAACGGGTGGAGTAGATGCCGGTCCCCGGTGCGCATATGTCTGGCTTTATCCGCCCGTCCAGCATGGGGCCACGAGAGGAATAAGATGCGATGGCAGATGGATTTCCGCTTGCATAGCCGTCGAACGTGCCAGACCTTGAATTCTGCACAGCCCCTACGGCAAGGACGTTCTTCGCGCCAGCAGGTTGGACTATCGCCCCGTAGCCGTAGGTCCCCCCGTAGCCGAAATTTCCAGCCGCGAACACGCCAAGCACCTCCGGGTGGTGCCAGAAATATTCGTCGGTTTCTTCCCCCCACGCCGTATAGCAGCAGTAATTTTCCATCGTTTCGTCCCCCCAGCTCGCAGAATGTATGTACGAAGGGAAATTGGCCGCATCTGGCGCGAAAAGCCGTTCGTTGTCAGGAATATACATGCCTCCCTGGGCATCGCAGCACGCCCATACCCAAAGCCGGGCTCCGTACGCCATTCCCTTGATCTGGCCGGAAGACAGCGCGCCGTTTCCTGCTATCGACCCGGCAGTGTGCGTTCCGTGTCCGTTGACGTCCTTTGCGATGCAATTGCGGGTTGCTCGCTTGATCGCACAGATGCGGTCCTTGAAATCAGCCAGGATGGTCGCTGGATCGCCAGTGTCCAGACCGCTGTCCGAGGTGGTGACGATCTGCCCCTTCCCGGTCAGACCGTGTGCATTCCATGTTTCCCTGACGCCTGCAACGTCTGCCGCCACATCGTTCATAAGGCGGGGCCGCGACAAAGGTTCGATCCACCGGACGTCACCCCGCGCCGCCAGCCGCTCCACGAGAGAGACCGGCATCCTGGCCCGCACGTTCCGCCCGTTTCCCGGCAAGCCCGGAACGATCTCGCCATGCTGCGCGACTATGAACGACGACAATGCCAACCTGTCATCTTTCGCCAGAGGGACGACCGTCACCTCCACAACGTCCTTTCCGCCATCGATCATCTTCGTCAGCCGTTTCGCGATCTTTTGCGACGGAATCCACTCCTCCACATTCGTGACGGCTGGATCGGCCGCCAGCCGCCGCATCGCCGCCGCATCGGCCTCCACCATCAAAGCGTGCCGCGGCAGCACGGCCAGCACGCTGGCGCCGGCAGCCTCCATCCGCCGCCGTATGCAACTGGTCGGAGCGCGGCATGCGCGCACTATGCACGGCACGGTTCCCCTCGAAGACGGCAGCTGCCTAAAGGCGACCGGCGGCGGCGTTTTTCCGCATGTGGCCACCGGCTCCGGCTCCAACCGGCCCCCGGGCGATTCCGGGCCGATGCATGTATATGCGCACAGAAGCGCAATCACGCAAGTGACAGCGCAGATCGTGCCATGCCTGAACCTGTTTCGCATGAGGCATATTCTAGCACACCTGATTTTATGATACAATGCGGTCGTGGACAGAGAAACCAGAGAAGCCGTTGCCTATGTGGCGCCGTTTGCCGTCTGGATTGTTTTGCAGATGCTACTGCCGGCAACAGCCTTGTCTTATGCCGCCAGAACCATTGCGACGGCGGCAGTCGGCGTGGCGTGCCTCAAGTCCGTCGGCGCTTCCACGGACTTCCGTGACGCCAGGAGGCTTGCCGCAGGCCTGACCGCCGGGCTTGCCGTCTGCGGACTATGGGTGGCGCCTGAATACTCTACTTGGTACCGCACCTGGCTGGAATTGCCGTTCGGCGAACCGCCGCCGCCAGTTTCGCCGTCGCCGTACGAACCTTCCGTGTGCGGCTGGCCGCTCACGCTCGTCAAGCTCGTTGGCAGCGCCTTCGTGATAGCTCCTGTGGAAGAGGTGTTTTTCAGGTCGTTCCTCTACCGGCGGCTGCAGGCGCGCGACTTCCGCGCGGTTCCCCTTTCGCGCTTCGACCTTTCGGCGTTCATGTGGACGGTCTTCATATTCACCCTGGAACATGATCGCCCCGTCGTAGCCGCCCTCGCGGGCGCGGCCTACGGGTTCCTCGCCATGCGTTTCGGACTAGGCTCCGCCATTGTCGCGCACGTCGTCACCAACCTGGCGCTCGGCCTCCATGTCATCTTCCGGGGAGAATGGTGGTTTTGGTAGAGGAAGACGATATCCGTTCGTTCGCCGTGCCGCCCGAGGGGATCGAGGCTCGACTTGATGCCTGGCTCGCGGAACAGTGCGCGGAATTTTCCCGTTCCCGCATCCAGGGGTTGATCCGCGCGGAGCGAATGCGCGTGAACGGGGCCGTGGTGGCTCGCCCCGCATTCAAGGTCAACCCCGGCGACATCGTCACGCTCGCCATCCCGCCGCCCGTCCCCGCCATCCCACAGCCAGAAGACATCCCCCTAAGCATCGTCTTCGAGGACGCGCACATCATCGTCCTGGACAAGCCCGCCGGCCTGGTCGTGCATCCCGCGCCCGGACATCTCTCCGGCACGCTCGTAAACGCCCTTCTCCACCACTGCCCCGACCTGGAGGGCATCGGCGGCGTGGCTCGCCCCGGAATAGTCCATCGCCTCGACCAGGACACGTCCGGCCTGATGGTCGTAGCAAAGACGGAAGCCGCCATGCATACGCTGACGAAGGAGTTCGCGTCACACGTGAACATACGCAAGACTTATCTCGCCATGGTCCACGGTTCGCCAACGCCGCCCGAGGGCAGGATCGAGAATATGATCGGGCGCTGTCCGTGGGATCGCAAGAAGATGGCTGTCGTCGAGAGGAACGGGAAGATCGCCGTCACGAACTACCGTACGCTGTCCTCAGGAAGTCGTTCGCTCGTGGAGTGCCTGATCGAGACCGGGCGGACGCACCAGATCCGCGTGCACATGGCCTCGCTCGGATGCCCGATCGTGGGAGACGCCGTCTACGGCCGCCCCGGATGGGACCGCCTGCTGGATCCGCCACCGGCGCGGCAGATGCTCCACGCCTGGCGGCTTGAGCTGAAACATCCCGTCACACGCTCCCCCCTTTCATTCGAGGCAGCGCTCCCTGCGGACTTCACGCCCTGCATCGGCTGTTTCCCATTCAGGCATGGGTGAAAAACGGCAACACCTTGCATGGTTGCCGCTAACATATGAGCCTGTTGCAAAACCCGGCAGGGCGGTCGTCCCTTGGGCCGCCGCGTCGGCGCGCTACTTGAGTTCGACGAACTTTGTCTGCTCCTTGCCGTCCTCGCCCTCCCACGTGAGGCGATAGCGGCCGCGGAAGCCGCGGAACGACACCTTGCCGCCGGACGCATTCGCGGTCGTCCGGGTCTTCCACTCGCGGTTGACGAGGTCGTCCATCGCG
>DFLH01000061.1:9973-10632 GCA_002373695.1 Verrucomicrobia bacterium UBA3624 | reverse complement strand
GGCTCGCCCGGCGCGCCGCAGTTGTCGACGACGTTCCACCACGTGATGCCGTTCATCTTCTCCACGCTGAACCACGCGCGGTAGCAGTTGCGCGTGATGATCGCCTGCACCATCTGCCCCTGCGGGGTGTTGTCCGGCGCGGTGATGGTGATCTCGGAGAGGTGGATCGGCCGCCCCCCGGCGGCCTTGGCGACCTGCTCCATCGTCCGGTGGATGCCTTCGGGCGACACCTTCTGCCGCGTCTCGGCGGTGAACTCGCCTGCGGCGAGCTTCTTCGACTCGGCGGGATTGAACAGGTGCATCTGCGAGCCGACGACGTCGAACGTCGCACCATTGCGCTCCAGATCGGCGATCTGTCCGGGGAACGCCGTCATGTTGTGCTCGTTGACGTTCAGCCACGCGTCCGGCCTCATGTACTTCTTGGCGAGGACGAGGGCGTTGTAGGCGTAGTTCGCGGGCATGAGCCCGTAGTGGCTCTTCGTCACGGGCAGGTCGTTCTTCGCGCCCTTCCCGCGCGCCCAGTCCGTCGCGCTTTCGTTCACGACGTCCCATGAATCGACGCGCGTGCCGTAGCGCTCGCCGATCTCGCGGACGCGCTTCTCGTAGAAGTCGCGCTGCGCCTTCACGAACGTCGGGACGAGCGCGGCGATCTCCTCTTC
>DFLH01000061.1:0-9888 GCA_002373695.1 Verrucomicrobia bacterium UBA3624 | reverse complement strand
GGCCCAGGCCTGCGCCCAGCGGCGCTCCTTGGGGTCGTTCTTCATGTCCTTGACGCAGATCGGACGCGTCACGTCCCGCACGGGCATCTTCACGCCCGTCGCCGCCTCAAGGGCACGCTTCTCGCTCTCGGGGCAGAAGTCGTCCCACAGCCACGTCGGCGTGTGCCAGGCGTTGTTCCCCCAGACGAGCGGATGGCCGTGGATGCGTACCCGGCGCGTCTTGAGGAACGAGATCACGGGATCGACGGCGGGACGCCTCCAGTTCGGCTTCGCCCTACACCCCTCCGGATCGACAGCGTACTCGCGGCACCAGTACTCCTCGGAGTCCTCGTATCCGGCGGCGAAGCGCGGCGCGTTCGGATACGGCTCTAGCGTGCGCCAGTAGAACGCGACGGTCGCGGAGTTGAAGAGTCCGTTCTCGCCGTCGTAGAGCGCCTTGTAGCGGTCGTTCCACTCCTTCTTGCCGAGCTGGTCGAAGTTGAAGATGTGCGCGCCGAAGAAGAAGCCGTGCGTCAGCTGCTCCACCTTCACCTCAGCGCCGTCGGGAGCCTCGACCTCGACGGACGCGTCGGTCTTGCGGTACTTCTCGATGTCCGCGTCGATCTTCGCCTGCACGTCGTCGTTCCAGACATTCCAGTAGGCGTCGCTCATGACCGAGCGGTCGATCTTGAATTCGGCCTGTGCGGTCGCCGCCGCCAAGGCGGCAACTACGATCGTCATCTTTGTTTTCATTCTCTTCTTTCTGTATTTACCATAAAGGTTCAACGTCGCCCATTTCATCTCGCGGTCTCATCGGATGATGATACCCATGCCGGAGCCTGGGGCGTGGACTTTCAGCGTAGGGGCCACGGAGACGCGGCTCCTGTCGAGCGTCCAGCCCTTTTCGACGGTGACCGTGCCATGACCGGTCAGGCTGCCGGAAAAGCCGCGCATGTCGCCGACGGTCAGCGACGCGAGCGGCGAGACCTCCACCGTCCCCGTGCCCGACAGCGCGGCGAACCGCTCTGCGGACGCCACCCGCAGCGTTGCGCCGGAAGCGACCGCCACAGGCGGCTCGCGGAGTAGCGTCGATGCAGGCGCGGACGCGCCTCCGGCAACTCCCTTGCTCGCCTCCAACTGCTCGGCGATCAGCCGAATCTGGCCAGACGACAGCGCAGAGTCGTAGATCTGCACGTCGTCGATCAGCCCGTAGAAGTTCTGCTCACCGCGGTAGTTCGATCCGATGGAGAATTCCTTGGCGGTGACATCGACGCCAGACTCTATCTGCTCGACATACTCGCCATCCACGTACAATTTCACACAACTCTTACCCGCCTCATCTATCTTCGGCGAGCAAACGAAGGCCATGGTTATCCAACGCGAACGCTCCGTCCCCATGTCCGTACGGTAGAAACCGTCAGGACCATAGTTTAGGCCGCCTATGGTCAACCTGATGGAAGCGGGTTTATCTTTCTCGGTACTGATCTTGACCAGCTTTCCCTCTTTCCAGCCTCCCGTATCGCCCCACATTACAATGCTAGGGAAATACTGCTCATTCTGCGTCTTGTCCGGCCGATAGCGGACAATGAACGTGACAGCATCCGATGACGACGGAATGGCGGACGGAAACTCGTCGAGCTTGAAGAAGCCGCTCGCGGACGAGAACCGGGCCGCCTTGCCGCAGATCGCCTCGCCCTCCTCCAGCGTCACTTCGCCGGACTTCGTGAGCGTCAGGCCGTTCGCAGAGCTGTCCGCGCCAGGATTAGCCTCATCGTCGAACGTCCAATGCGCCGCCGGCTCCGGCAGAAGCGATTCCGCCGCCAACGGACGGCGGAGCGCAAGCGTGCCCTCCTTTACCGTTACGTTCGTAATCGCCGCCGCCGGGCCGGAAAGCTCCAGCGCATAGTCCGCACCTTCCTTCACGAGCGCCGTGGCAGCCCCGCCGATCTTCCCCTTGAACAGATCGTCGCCGACCGTTCCGTCCACACCCACCGTCAGCGTCGTGCCCTCGGCCTGAAGCGTCACGCCGCCCGCGAGCGCGTTGCCGGAAAGCCGCGCCAGGTTCACGTTCCCCTTCGCGAACGCCACCTCGCCCGCGCTTTTCGCCTCCACGGAGCCGGCCGAGATCGTCGCCGCCAACCCGTCGTCAACCAGCTTCTTGATGCTTTCCGCCGGGAGCTCGTACGAGCCGATCAGGAAGTCGTCCAGCAGACCCGTGTACGGGTTCGCGCCGTCCGACACCCAGCCGCCGTAGGTACGTCCGACGTAGAAGTTCCGGTTCGGCGGATAGTAAATGTCGCTCGTAAACGTATCCACTTGCTCGCCGTCGTAGTAGATGCGGAACGTCTTGAGTCCGTTGTAGGTGACGGCGAAGTGATGCCACTCGCCGTTGCGCGGCGAGGCGGCGGTCGCAAACAGGCGGTTGTTGCCCCACACCGTGAACATAAGGCCCTGCGCCGCGTTGTTGTTAAGGCGCAGCGCGGCGGTCTTTCCGGCCTTGTCATTTCCGTCCTTGTCCAAGCCCCAGTAGAATATCTTGCCATTGTCGTCGCACTTGGAGTCCGGCTTGAACCAGAACGCCACCGTATAGGGGTTGTTCGTGGGCTGGGGCTGGAGCTCGGCGAAGCCTGCGTTCGCGTCCGGTCCCTTAAGGTACTTGCCGCCGGAAATCGACAGCACCTTCCCGCGCACGGAGTCTTCTACGACCTCCGGCATTCCCACCGGCGCCAGCACCCGCTCGCCGGACCCCACCACGTCCTTCAACGGCTTTTCGACGTCGTCAAACAGCCAGCGGACGGCCGTGCGCCGCGCGACGACCTGCGCGTCAGCCCGATCGACAGCCAACGTACCTCCAATCGGCAACCCTTCAAGGTACATCCGCCGTTCGTTCTGGATGTTCAGCGTGCCGCCGTCCGCAAATACCGGCATCGGCAGGAAGTTTGTGCTCGTGGTGTTGCTAGCGTCGCCGACGTTCAGCATCGTGCCGTTTAGGTCCGTGCGCCCGATGCTTTGCCGACTGTCCGAAATCCCGCCGATGAAGAAGCCGCCGAGCGTCATCCTGGACTTGTAGTTTTCAAACACGGCCCCGGTGGATTCCGTCGCAAACGTGTCAAATGCGACTCGAATCAACGGCTGTGCGCCCGTCGCCGCGATCTGAAACGGTCCGCTCTTGATGCTGACGTTACGCAGGGTTGTGTTGGCGGCCTTCAGGTTGAAGACCAGTTCCCCTGTTCCGAACTTGTTGATGTTCTTGTTGCTATCGTCGGTCGACATGTCCACGTTCAGCACAAGAAGCGAATAGTCCCGAACATAAATCCCACATTCGCCATCGAACCGCATCTTTCCCGTTGAAGCCGTCACGATGGTCACCGTCTCCCCGTCTGTCGTTGCCGGATTGAGCGCCAACGCACTACCGATTACGACCGGCACGTTCTGCGTGACGACAAGGTCGCCACCCCAGCCGACGTTCTTCCCGTTGCGCGTGCCGAAGTTGTACGAATGAGGCTTCGAAGTCTCGACCGACGCAACCGCGCCTCCGGTCGACGTCTCCCAGTTGCCGGCGGTGGACCACAGGTGGTCGCCCGCCGCGCCGGTCCAGTGGTAGTCAGCACCCATGCAGACCCCGTACAGCAAAACTCCCATACCCATGGAGGCTAACCTATACCCCCCTATTGCGATTTTTGTCAGTTTCATGATTTTTCCTTTATGTTGGCTGATAAGATTTTCAAGTGGAGAACCTCTCAGAAGTAGCCGCCCTTGTCGATGATCTCGCTTATGGTGTCGCCCTGGTGCACCCACGAGAAGATATCGACCTCATTTCTCTCGATTCCCTCGGCGCGCAACAGCACGTCGTACGCGATCTCGCGCGGGATGCAGAGCACGCCGTCGATGTCGCCGAAGATGATGTCGCCTGGGCGGACCGTCACCTTGCCGATGCGCACTGGCACCTGATAGTGCGTGATCATGCAGCGGCCGAGCGAGCCGTTTGAGACGCGATACTTGTAGAACACCGGGAACTTCTGCTCCAGGATCTGCTTCGTGTCGCGGATGCCGCCCGCGATTACCGCGCCGCGGATGCCCTTCGTCATGGCGGTGGCCGTCATCACGCCGCCCCAGAGGCTGGCCTCCACGTCCTCGGACGTATCCCACACCACCACGCCGTCCGGCTTGAAGTCGTCCAGCATCTGCGCGCGGAACGTCATCTCGCCCTCGATCATCACGTTCGGGGCGCTCTTCACGGTGAACGCCTCGCCGCACACGGTCATCTCGTCGCGGAGCGGCATGATGTCGTGCGGGAGATTCTGGTCGAGAAGCGTCAGCTCGCGCATCACGTCGTTGACGCAGCCGGTGTAGAGCTTCTCGTAGCGCTCGCACAGCTCCTTGAGCGGAATCGGGAATTCGTTCGTGGGGATGTGCTGGCGCTTCGCGATCAGCCGGTCCAGTTTCATGAGGCCTGCTTCCTTGGCCTTTGTACGCATGTCTGCTAGCGATGGCATTTTCTTTTCTCCTTTCGGTTTAAATGTTCACGTTCGGTTTTCAACATGAGACGCCGGACGTGAGACGGGTTGCGGCTTCATGTCTCCCGTCCCATAACTCCTTTTTCTCGCGACCACGATGACAACCGCACCGGCGAGGTAGAACGCCGCAAGCGAGGCGATCCCGGCGGCGGACGTGAAGCGGTCTTTCAAGAGTCCGAGCACGACCGGCGACGTCGAACCGAACACGAACGCGCAGGAAAGCATGATCCCCGCTCCGGAGGCGTGGTATTTCTGCGGAATTATGTCGAAGAGCGACGCCATGAGATTCGAGTCGTAGACGCCACGGAAGACCCCGAAGATCGCCATCGCAATCGCGCATGTCGCGAGCGACGGCGCGAACGCCATCCAGACGATGAACGGAACGGCGGCCGCGAGACCCGCAATGTTCGTCTCCATTCTCACGGAAGGACGTCTGGCGACGAGTTTGTCCGAGATTCTCGCGCCGAACGCAACACCCGCAAATGCGCCGATGTAGTGCCACAGAACGGCGTTGAGCGCGGCGGAACCCTTCGAGAGTCCGAATGCGTCCGCAAGGTGGCTGGGCATCCACGTCTTGAATCCGACATCGACGTAGATCATCATTCCAAGCCCTGCCGCGAGAAGAAGTGCGGACGGATTGCCCAGAAACACAAGGAACGCTTCCTTGAGGGACGGCTTGCTTTGGACAGGATTTACAGGATTGTCCGTCTTCGAAATCATGTCAATCTTGCCAATCCTGTCAAAACTGTTCCCGCGCAGCCCGACCGCCAGAACGAGAGCCCAGGCGATGCCGATGCCGCCGAAGACCCAGAACGGAACGCGCCAGCCGTCCGCGCCGCCTTCGGCGAGCAGTCCCGATGCGACGCTGCATCCGATTATTCCGGCGTAGAGTCCCATCTGGAGTATCGAAAGCGCCGTCGCGCGAGTCTCTTTGTGGAGTTCGCCGATTATCGACGTGGCGGACGGGTAATAGAACGACTGTCCAAAGCCGTTGAGGATTCCGTAGGTAACGAGCAGAAGCGCAAGCGACGTGGCGAAGCCGGATGCGAATATGCCGAGGCAGAACACGAACACGCCCGAGACGACCATCCACTTCCTGTTCAAGAGGTCGGCCGCCATCCCCGCGAATGGCACGGAGAGTCCGTAGATGAAAGTGAACACCGTCGCAACGATGCCGATTCCGGCCGCGCTCGCGCCGAGAGACCCCTGGATGGAGGTCAGCGTCGCGCCGAAGATCTGCCGCGTTCCCTGTTGGAGGAAGAACGCGACCCACAGGAGCGCAAGCGCCCGCCATTTATATCCGTCTTTCAACTTTTCAACCCTTCAACTTTTCAACCCTTCAACCCGGCAGGCTCAGCCCGCCGTCGACCATGATCGTAGCGCCGGTTATGTAGCGTCCGGCATCCGAGGCGAGAAGCAGTGCCGCGCCAGCCGCGTCTTCCGGCATAGCGCAGTCGTGCATCGGAATCGCCGCCATCACCTTTGGGCCGTAGACGGGGTCGGCTAGGCACTCCTTGTTGCGGTCGGTGAAGAACACGCCCGGACAGATGTTGTTGACCGTGATCCCATCCGCCGCCACCTGGCGCCCGATGCCGCGCACGAGGTTTTCCTGCGCGGACTTCGTGGCCGCGTACACGCACATCTCGGGATGCGGACGCCGCTCGTTCACGGAGCCGACGGCGATGAGCCTCCCCCATTTCTGCGCCTTCATCTTCGGATAGCACCGCTGGAACATCCTGAGCGTCGCGAAGAAGTTCACCTGCATCTCCTTTCGCGCCTCGTCCAGCGGAAACTCCGTCCACGGTATCTTCGCCTGGGTGGACGCGTTCGCCACGAGGATGTCGGGAAGCAGGCCGTCCCTCTCGAGCGCGTCGAACCACGCGTCGATGGCGGCGGGGTCCGCGAGGTCGCACACCTTCGTGTTGTGGCGGATCACCTTCGCGCCGTATTCCTCTAACGCGTCGCCGATCGCCTTGCCGATCCCGCGCGTGGAACCGGTGACGAGGGCTACCTTGCCGGTGAGATCGAATTTTTCCTTCAGCATGTGATTTCATCCTTTGACGTGAGACGCTGCACGCGAGACGCGATCAGCTCCAGCGGCGGTCGTTGGACCACTCCCGGTCCCATTCCTTCGTGGGCGTCCACGGCGGCGGGAAGTCGGCGCAGGCCTGCTTCTTGATGAGCTTCTCGTTCAGCTCGTCGATTCCGAGGCCTGGCTTTGACGGCACCTTGATGAAGCCGCCCTTGTACGAGAGCGCGGGCTTCACGAGGTCGCCCCACCACGGCACGTCCACGCTGTGCAGCTCGAGCGCCATGAAGTTGCGCGTGGCGGCCGCCACGTGCACCGCGGCCATGCAGGCGATCGGCGATTCGGCCATGTGGAGGTTCATCTGCACGCCGTAGTCCTCGGCCATGTCGCCGACCTTCTTCGTCTCGGCGATGCCGCCCGCCGTCAGCAGGTCTGGATGCACCACGGCGAGCGCGCCGGATTCCAAGAGCGGCTTGAAGTCCTCCTTGAGGTATATGTCCTCGCCCGTGCCGAGCGGCGTGGCAGTGGCGGCGTGGAGCTGCTTCCACTGCTCCGTGTTGCGCCACGGCAGGACGTCCTCCGCCCACGAGAGATGGTATTTCTCGAGGCGGCGCATGAGCTGCACGCAGTCCTCGTAGGGGATGTGCCCGAGGTGGTCGATGGCGATTGGCACCTCCCAGCCGATCACCTCGCGCACGTCCGCCATGTACTTCTCGAGGTAGTCGAGCCCCTTCTCGGTGATGTGGATGCCGGTATGCCCGTGCGCCGTGGTGAAGAGCTCGAACGCCTCGCCGCGCATCGAGCGCGGGTCGATGGAGCCATGCGGCGTCTGTACGACGTGCTTCATCTTCTTCATGTAGTCGAGGTAGCCGAGCGGCGCGACGAGCGCGTCCTTGACGTTCATCAGGAGCTCGATGCCAAGGTCCATCTTGAGGAACGTGAAGCCCATCTCCATGCGCGCCTTGAGGGCCGCGCCCATGTCGCGCCCTCCGCCCTCGGAGTCGGTGTCGCAGTAGCAGCGGATATCGTCGCGCCACTTGCCGCCGAGAAGCTGCCACACGGGCACGCCCCACGCCTTGCCGCAGATGTCCCAGCACGCGAGCTCCACCGCGCAGACACCGCCCGCCTGGCGCGAGTCGCCGCCGAACTGCTTGATGCGACGGAACACCTTCTCTACATTGCACGGGTTCTCGCCGAGGATACGGCTCTTCAGCATCGCCGCGTACGTGCGGCTCGATGCGTCGCGCACCTCGCCGTAGCCGACGATCCCCTGGTTCGTGTAGAGCTTCATCAGCGTACAGCGCTTGGGCGCGCCGTCGATGTCGGCGAAGCGCATGTCGGTGATCTTCAGCGTCGCCGGGTTGATCTTGTTGATGTTCATGCGCGGAATTTTACCATTTTTCGCCAAAACGAAACATAATGAAACAGGCAATAAATAGTCACCTTTTAGGCAAGAAATATGGTATCATGTCCGACATGGACAAGAAAAAGAAGGTTTTCATCGCGCTGAAGATGGCGGGAATCGCCGGACAGGGCAAGCTTGCCGGCGTCTTCCGTTACCTACGGGAAAGGTACGGCGACAGCTCGCCGTGGGACGTGCGGCTCGTGAGGACGGGAGCGGAGCTCACCGAGGCCGCAGTGCGGCAGGCCGTCGCGGACGGCACTGACGGGTTCATCGTCTCGATCCCAGACGCGGAAGACGCAGTGCCGCCCCTCGCGGGGACCAGGATCCCGACCATCGTGATGGACATCCACTCCGCCGCGCTGGAGGGGCGTTCGGAAAACATCGTGTACATCCGCAACTCTGCGGACACCATCGGACGCGAGGCGGCGCACTTCCTGCTCGAGCAGGGTCATGCCCGTTCCTATGCCTTTCTGCATTCCGAACCGGTCACGGACTGGAGCCTGGCACGCTTCGCGGCCTTCAAGCGAGAGCTGAACGACAGCGGGCTCTGGTGCGAGGAACTCTTCGCCTCGGACGCCGCCACGAAGTTGAAACGCCCGTCTGCAGTCCTGGCGGCGAACGACGACCGCGCGTTCGACCTCGTGAAAGCCCTTGCGGCAAGACGCATCGCCGTTCCGCGCGAAGTGACCGTGCTTGGCGTCGACAACGATACTCTCATCTGCGAGAACGCAAATCCCCGCCTTTCTTCCATACAGCCAGACTTCGAGGAGGAGGGTCGGCTGGCGGCCGAGACCTTGGACAACCTGATGCGCGGGAAAGCACCGATGAAACGCATCCTCCTCGTAGGGGTGAAAGGAATCGTCCAACGGGCATCCACGGCGGAACAGTCGCACGCTGGACGGCTCGTGCAGAAGGCAATCGCCTACATCGACGCGCATGCGCTGGAGGGAATCGGCGTGGCAGACGTAGTGCGGCATCTCAAATGCTCGCGGCGCCTCGCCGACCTCAGGTTCCGCGAGCTGCAGGGACGTACCATTCTCGACGCCATCACGGAACGGCGGCTGAACGAGGTGAAGCGCCGCCTCTCCACGACTCGGGAAAAGATAGACGCTATCGCGACGGCCTGCGGATACGCGAACCCGACATACCTCAAGAATCTGTTCAAAAAGCGCTTCGCAATGACGATGAGCGACTTCCGCCTTCGTTTTCATACGTCAGTCGTAGGGTAATTCCCGTGCCCCCCCCCCGAAACCATGCGACTTCACGGCGGAATCTTTCTGCACTCCCCGCCACAGGGGATGGCGGCATGCCAGAAAGATATGCTACCATACGGGCCGGTAACGCAAAGGAGCATCATCAATGAACCTAACTCTTTTTCTCGCAGCCTCTCTGTCCGTGGCCGGACCAGACGGCGCCGCCGTGTGCCGCGTGACGCCGCCTGACCTCGGTGCGGACGCCCGTCTCGAAACTACCAACCTGCCAGGCGGCGTGGCGTGGCGCATCCGCTATGACGGAACCGGCCCCTGCACTGTCGCGCGCGAGGAATGGACGTTCGATTTCGGGAAGGACCTCCGCTGCTGGCCCGTGAGCCACGCGCAGGGCGAGTACGTGCCTAAGACGCTCTCCGCGATTGCCTCCCTCAAGCCCAACCGCCGCGGCACGGCGGAGTGTCCGCTCGTGGTGGAGGGCGACGGCTGGACGGCCGCCCTCGGCGACGCGGCCGTGACCGACTACGCCCGTCTCCGCTTCGCCTCGGGCGACCGCCCCGGACAGCTGAAGGCCGTCCTCGAAGGCCCGGCGTCCTTCACCGCCCCGTTCGCCACGCCGTGGCGCTACGTCCACGTGGCGAAGGACTGCGTGGCCCTCGCGAACGCCCAGCCCGCGTTCCTGGACGCGCTGAACGCGCCGTCCCGGATCGCCGACACCTCCTGGATCAAGCCGGGCAAGGTGCTGCGCGT
>DFLH01000024.1 GCA_002373695.1 Verrucomicrobia bacterium UBA3624 | reverse complement strand
GTAAGGCGGCGCTGCCCGGGCGCGACGGAAAAGAGCGTGCCGAGGCGGTACGGCGCGGGATGCGCGTCCCACGTCGCCGTCACCTCCACGTCGTTCGTCTCGCCGGAAAGGATAAAATCCACATCCACCTTCTCGCTCCACGGCCAGCGCTGATTGACGACTATATGCGAAATCGCCGTCTCCGCAAGCACGGGAAACGATACGGACAAAATCAATGCAGTTAGCGCCTTGTACATCTTTTACGTTCCTTTGCCATCTACCTGACGATGATCGTAAACCCTAAGTTTACCGGCCACGCGATGTCGTAGCCCGACTCGCCGGATTCGCCTCGCCATGCAGGGTCAATCGCATATACACGCGGATCGCGGACCCGTTCCCAGTCCCGGGTTCCCGGATTCGCGCGCACGGTTATCGGACCTCCCCCCGCGCCGTCGACATACGCGAGCGTCGCCGTCTCGCGCGAGACTTCCGCGCCGCCCGCCTTCTGCACGAGCGACACGTCCACAATCGTCTCTCGGTCCGGCGAAGGCTGAGCGCAGGATCCGCGCGTCTCCTCGGCGCCACGCGCGACATTGACCGTTGAGACGACTGCGGTGATTCTGTTGGAAAAGACAAGCATCGCCGAATCCGCGTCATCGTTCCACGGCCAGCACAGGGGCGCAGATTTGTCGTCGACGGCATTCCATAGACGCATGTCGGACATGGTACGCACAGTCACCGCAAAACACGGCAGCGCAAAGAGCAGGATAGCGGCCGTGGCGAGCCACGCGAGGAAAGAAGGTGCATGCACAACCAGAGCAGCGCATGGGACGCCACTCCTCCGCGGAGTGCTTATTTCGGGCATGTGAGTTAGATCGCGATTATGCACAGCGCGTAATATTGTAGCAAAAAAAATGCCGGCTGCGCTAAAAAAGGCGCGTCACCCAGCGCTTGAGCTTGAGCTCGCGCGAGAAGAGGAGCGGATAGTCCGTGCGCCCGCGCACGGGGAAGTCGTTGAGCCAGCTGTCCCGGTCGGAAAGGCCCCAGAGCGTCACGCGGTCGATGTGCGCGGCGTACCTGCGGAAGAGCGCGAACCAGTCGGCGTAGCGCGCGGCCAGCGCCTCCTCCACCTCCGCCGGCAGGCCGTCCGGCCACGGATTGAGCTTCGCGTCGTACGCGTAGTTCTGCGAAATGTCCGCCGACAGCTCCCACGCGTTCGGCAGCGCGCTGACGTCCAGCTCGGTGATCGCCACCTTCACGCCCGCGTCGACGAAGAGCCGGATCGCGTCCTCGTACGCCGCGAGCGCCGGCGTCTTCAGCTGCACGTGCGTCTGCATCCCCACCGCGTCGATCCGCAGCCCCTTCGCCTTCAGCCGCCGCACGAGCGCCGCGATCGTCGCGTTCTTGCGCGCCGACTCGTTGCCGTAGTCGTTGTAGTAGAGTTCGCAGCCGGGGTCCGCCGCATGCGCGAAGCGGAAGGCCGCATCGATGAACTCCTCGCCGAGGATCTTGTAGAAGTCGCTCTGCCGGTAGCTGCCGTCGGCCTCCACGGCCTCGTTGACGACATCCCAGCCGTGGATGCGCCCCCGGTAGCGCCCGACGACCGTCGTGATGTGCGTCTTCATCCGCCGCAGCAGCGTCTCGCGCGAGCAGAGCGCACCGTTCGCGTCGCGCGTGAACCAGCGCGGCAGCTGCGAGTGCCAGATGAGCACGTGGCCGATGATCTTCATGTGGTGCGCCTCGGCCCAGTCGACGTAGCGGTCCGCCTGCTCGAAGCGGAAGACGCCCTCCTCCGGCTGGAGCGGCTGGGGCTTCAGCGCGTTCTCCGGCGTCACCGAATTGAAGTGCCGCGCGATGAGCGCAAGCTCACGCTCCGGCGCGTCCGCGATCTGCGCGTTGCTCACCGCCACGCCCAGCCGGAACGGGAAAAGGTCGCACAGCCCGCGCGCAGACGCGGCGGCGCTGAGCAGCAGACCTGCGACGAGCGCGACGTACAGCCGTCCTCTGGAAGTTGAATGTGAAGTCATACGGATATTGTAGCATATTTCCGCAGGCGCGGCCGTCCCCCAGACGGGTTATTGACCGCCACCCCGCCGCAGCGCCCTCTCGGCGTCCTCATCCACGTTCACCGTTCGTCCTGCAGGGTTCTCGACCGGCGCTTTCGCTGTGTTGAACAGACGTTCGACCCAGGCGACGCCCTTTTCACTCGGCCAGATCGACATTGAACCGCGTGATTTTGAAATGGACCGGACGGCCGGACGTATTGATCCAGCGGACGGCATTGAAGCCGGCTTCCGCCGCCACACGGCCATAGAGCAAACCGCGTCCATCCGTTTCCAGCTGAACGTTCTGCCAGGTGTTTCCGCCGTCTTTCGACACCTCGACACGCCCGTTCGTCACGGCCTCCGTCGTGTCGAAATGCAGCCAGATGTAATTGAACGTCGCCGTCTTCGCCATCTTCATCCCGAACCAGTCGCCCGGCCGTGCCGACAGCTGCTCAAGGATGCTGTCGAGCACCAGCAGCTTCTCGCCGCGCTCGAAATGCTGCCCCTTGGCCGCGATGGCCGGAATCGTCCCGATGGTCGTGCCCAGCGTCGGGAAATAGCGCGCGTACACGTCCGGCCGTTCGCGGAAGGCCGCCTTCGCGCAGTCGTCGATGGCCTTTTGCAGATGGCGCGTCGCCGTGACACACCCCGTGCAGCGGCGCCGGTCCCACTCCGGCGCAAGCGACTGGAAGTAGGCCTTCTGCCGCTGCTGGATGTCGCGGCAGTCGTCCTTGGCCTTGACGTAGGCCTCCGCGTCGCCCCGCGCCGCCGCAAGACCCTCGCGCGCCTGCGCGCCGAAGAACGCCACCCACCACCGGATTTCCCGCCAGAGTTTCGGGGCCTTTTCAGGCAGGACACGCGCCAGCTCCTCGGCGGCGGCGGCGTTCGCCGCGCATTCGCGCGCGAGCGCGGACGCGCCTTCCGCCGCAAACGCCGCCGCGAACCGCTCCGACTCCTCGCGCCAGAAACCGCCCGTCGCGCCCGGCTCCTTGTGCGGGTCGGCGTTGTGCTCGCAGAAGCGCAGCATCGCCTTGGCCGCAAACGGATAGAGATGCTTCATCGCGTCCTGCCAGTTACGCTCGGAATCGAACGCCCGCCTGTTCCAGAGCATGTCGGCGATGCCGAAGAGCGCGACCTTGGACGCCTCGAGATTCTCCATCGGGTTCGACACGAAGCCGGAATAGGGGTAGTCGTCCACGCCGTACGTCCGCCCCATGGGCAGCTTGCACCGCACGAAATCGTTGACAGGCCAGTTCCACCAGATGAACGGCGTGCGGCGCAGCGCCTTCGCGCGCCGCTCGGTGGCGGCGGCCGTGATGTCGCTGCAGACGCCCATCCCCGTCCACATGATGCGGATGTCCCTGTCCGCCTTCTCGCCGATCACCTGGCTGTAGGGGCTTCGATCGTCGCCGACATAATCGTTCGGGCAGACGATCAGCGGCGCGCAGTCGCCCTTGCGATCGAGAAAATCACGCTTGACGCGATTGCTGATCTCCGCATGAAGCGCGGCGTCGGCATGGCCGAAATCGTCGAAAAACACGGCGAAACAGCGGAAGCCGATGTCGTACATGGAATCGAGCTTGCGCCAGAGCGCCGCATATTCGGCTTGACGCGCGGCGGGCGCGGGATCCTTGAATGCGTCGCCGAGATGGACGGCCCAGTAGAACTTCACGTGATTCTTCCGCGCCGCGCTGAGCAGCCGCCGGAAGTCCGCGACAGGGCCGTCGGGGTAGAGCTCCTTCCATCGGCCCTGATGGTAGGGGTCGTCCTTGGGACCGTAGATCAGGCAGTTCATCTTGTAGCGCCCCATAAAGTCCATCAGGTCGAGCCGGCCTTCGGTGCCCCACGGGCGGCCGTAGAATCCCTCGACCACGCCGCGCAGCGGAACGTCCGGCGCGTCCTCGACGGTGCAGCAGGGAATCGCGCCGTCCGCCGCCAGCTGGCGGAGCGTCTGTTTCGCATAGAAGCCGCCGGCCTTCGCGGTAACCTCCACGGTGACGGCGTCCCTGGTGGCGACGATCCGATAACCTTCCGGGCCGAGCCCGTCCACGCGGCGGAATTTCACCTCGCCCGGACGCACCTTCGATACGCCGCCCGTCAGCTCAAGATGCTTCGGCGTCGGATAGACACGCACCTGCTTCCCTGCCGGCGTGTCAGCGCCACGCAGAACCGCACAGACCAGGCACATTGCAACAACAACAAAAGACTTTTGCGTCATGATTTTCCCCCCTTTCTGTTCTTCAACGAACGATGACCGTCAGACCGCTCCTTGCGGGCATTGCCTGGGATGCTGCAACGAATCCCGGGCAACCGGAGAGAAACTCCGCTTTCGCCCACGTCGCATCACGCGCCAGAGGCGACAGCCGGATTTCGTCATACGCACCATTGAAAGAGCCTTCCCCGCTCTGCCCGCCGATGTCGAACGGAACCTCCGGGTCGCCCGCCGCACAAGCGGCCGTGCGCTCCATCACCTGTTTACCATCAAGGTACGCCCTGACGTCGGTGCCGTTGTAGACAAACGCCCAGTGGTGCCATGTCTCGATATCCGCAGGCAGGCTCGCGACGCCATACCCGCCGTTGACCGTCGCGACATTGGCGACTCCCGGCGAACCGGCTTCGCACTCCACCCACCAGCCAGCGTCCGAACCCTTGTGCACGAAAAGGCGGGGATAGCCGGAAACCTGCGCATTGCCCTTGAACCAGCCTGACGCCGTGAACACACCGCCGAAATCCAAATCCGCCGAATACGGAACAGACAGACGATTCTGCGTGTCGGTGGCCGTCTGATTCATGCGAGCGACACCGAAGACGCCGGGAGTCGCGGACATCTGCGAAAGATCGGTGCCGATTGGCTCCGCCGAAAGACCGGACGCACTGTCGGCCGCCGCGCCCGAATCCTCCGCCATGTGGAAAACGGCACGACAGTCCCCCCATGCTCCCGTCTCCGGGACAAGTCCGGCGTTCGACCATTCGCCGCCGTAATACAGCCAGAATTTCGCACCGGCGGAAACAGCCGGCACCCGCACCCACACAAGCGACTCGCCGGAAGGATTCCACGTCTCCACTTCGTAAGAAAGCGGCGCACCTTCCTCATCGACAAAAACGGCGTTCGAGAAATCATCCGCCACATCCGCAGAGTCAAATCCCGAAATAGCCGTGGACAGCTTCACCGGCACAGGGAAGCCGGCCAGCGTCCCTTCAACGGCGTTCGTAATCGAAAATTTGATCCGCTTCGCGAAATCGGTGCATTCGCCCGCAATGCGACGAACAGTTCCGAACGACGCGAACGAATCATTCGTCAGAATCTCGCAGTCGAGTGCGATCTCGTCCGCCGACAGCGCGCCATCGTAAAGCCGCACCTCGCGATGGACACCGTTGAATTCGTAGCCACCGCCGGCAATTCTGCCAATGCCGAGTCCTGTGGCGGTCGCTGCAACAGGGTTGACATCGAGCGTCGACATCCATGCACCGTTGACATACACACGGGCCGATCCGCCGTCATACACGAATGCCAGATGCACATTCTCCCCATCCTTCAACGCAGCACAGGCAGGCGTTGAATAATTACCGCTAAAACTGTCCCCGCGCACATACAGGACACCATCTGCTCCTGCTTCGATCTCCCATCCGTTGCCCGCACTGGTGCTGCGGGAGAAAAGCCGCGGAGCTCCCGTCAGTTCGGCAGCTTTAAAGAAACCGGAAACGGTGAATCTGGCGGGATCGGTCGGATCGAGCGCCGGGGAATATTCAACGAGTTCAGGACTGTTCGCTGCGGCGTGCCGAACGACGCCATATCCATTCCAAACAGCCGACGCATCCGAACCGTCGCTCGCCGCACCTCCCCAGTACATCGTGATTTTCGTCCCTGCGGAAAGTTCCGGCACAAGAACCCACACGCGCAGATTCCCGGAATCATCAACGCCTTCCACCTCATGGGCAAGAAGTCGTCCGGCCTCGTCGGCAAAGGCCAGT
This sequence comes from Verrucomicrobia bacterium UBA3624, assembly GCA_002373695.1. Classification (GTDB taxonomy): domain Bacteria; phylum Verrucomicrobiota; class Kiritimatiellia; order RFP12; family UBA1067; genus RUG572. Next base: position 2,276 of record DFLH01000024.1, on the reverse strand, counting down.
CCGAAAGACGAAACATCCATATTCTGTGGCACCCGCAGCAGAACCGGCACATTGAAATGAGTTCCCTCGACCGCCCCCTCGCCCAACGTGACGACGGCCGTCTTCGCGAATGCAGACGGCAAGACGCGCGATTTTGTCGCGTTCAGATCATAGGCAAAAAACGCAGCATCGGCCATCGCGGCATACTCCGCCGCGACGCGTGCCGCATCAGCCGCGCCGTCAGAGAGCCGGACTTCGTCGAACACGCCGTCGAAAACCATATCGTCGTTCGTCTGCGATCCGATGGCAAACACGGCGGAACCCGCTTCGTCTGCCGCAGGGACGACAGCCGTGCGCCGATACTGTCCGTTGACATACATTCGGATGTCCGTCCCGGAATACACGAACGACAGATGCACCCAGTCGGATTCGATGCCGGAAATTTCATCGCCTCTGAGATAATTTCCGTCGCCATAAGTCGACGTTCCCGCATAGAGGACTGGGCCGGAATCCAGTTCAACCTGCCAGACGCCCGCGCGCTGAAAAATCCGCGGAGAGCCAGATATGGCGTGAGACGCCTTGAACCAACCCGAGGCGGTGAACTGAGCCGGGTCTGTCGGATTGTAGGCCGAGCCGTCCGCGATGACAACCGGCTTTGAGGCGCATCCGCCGATCTTTCCGTCCGAGAAGCCCGCCGAGTCGAAATGCCAGACGCCGAGATAACCGGTCCACGCGGCGACCGGCTGCGTGACAGGGCTGCCGCCATAATAGACATGAAGCACCGTCGCGGCGGAAAGTTCCGGCAGCACGACCCACAGACTGGATTCGCCGCGGGAATTCCACCTGGCAACTTCAAACGGAAGAAGATTCCCGGCAGAATCGACAATCGCCAGATCCGCATGCTGCGATGACTGGAAGTCTGCGTAGTCAAAGCCGGGAATCGCAGGCCCGAGACGCAGAAGAACCGGGATGTTGGTGAAGCGGTCGCCTGCGGACAGCTTACCGTCCGAAACGGTCACCGTCAGATGATGGGCATAGCCCGACGGATCGAATCCGTCGGCTCTTGCCGGCAAAAGGCCCGCAACAAGCGTGCAGGCGGCTAGAACGAACAGTTTATTCATTTTTCCCCTCCTTTTTAAAAAGCTTCTCCCAGCTGTCGAGATGATGGATGGCGATACCGGCGCCGGCCGGCACTTTTGCCGCATCGAGCGCCGCCGAAACTTTCGCAAGCTCGGCATCCATCTTCCCGACGCCTTCCTCGAAGTAGGTCACGGCACTGCCCTCGCCGGTGTCGGCCGTCTCCGCGCCGAGGACAATGCGGACATTCCGGGTCTTTGCCATGTCGATTTCCTTTTCCGAAATAGTCAGCATCGCCTCGGCCGTATCGCGGTACGACATGAGCGCGACGCCATCCGAATTGTCCATGACGACATCGAGAAGCGGTGCGTCCGCGCGCTCGCCGTAAGCCACACGGAACGTATCGAGCCAGAACGGAATATCCCATTCGATCTTCTCGCCTGCCGCATGGACATCGGCGGCGGCCCTGAGTACGAAATCGGCATAGAGCTGCCATTTGCGCTCGTCCGGCAGTTTCTTGTCCTGAAACGGCTCGACGTCGAGATGGAGCGCGTAGAAGCGTTCCTTCGGCGCGGCGTGCCGCTGGTAGGACCGATAGGCGATCAGCGTTTCGGCGAAGCCGCGACTGCCAGGACGAATCCACGACACATCACCCGCCAGCAGCGCGACGCGCATACCTTTGACGCCGGCCGCCTTTACAAACGCGCGCGTTTCCTTGTGGAACTTCTTCAGATCAACGCAGAAATAGATTTCCCCGACGCCCTGCGCCTCCAGGAAATTCAAGCGACGGGCGATCACCTCACGCTTCACGACCTCTTCCCCCTGCCACCACCAGACGCCCTTTGTCGTCTTGGCAGACACCGTTCCCGCGACGAAAACGGCCGCCAGCGCCAAAAGCCAGCTTTTCATCCGAAGGATGAAGGCGACATTTCTGGGATTTGCCATCATACGTAGGAACGGATTATACCATACCAAGGTCTGGCAGTCAACTGGCGGTCACGTGACGCGCCGCCCCCTTCACTCGGCGGCAGGCGGGCCGGGGTCCCGCGTCACGCCGGGGCCGTAGATCGTCGTCCAGTCGTCGCGCATGGAGACGGGAATCCAGCCGTGGACCGCGCAGGCCGCCCGCATCGCCTCCGCCTTGGCCGGGTTCCCGTATTCGCGCACCGTGTCGTCGCACAGGAGCATGAAGCCCAGCGACCTGTACCGCCTGTTCTGCA
>DFLH01000068.1:3817-18485 GCA_002373695.1 Verrucomicrobia bacterium UBA3624 | reverse complement strand
CCGAAAAACGGCGGGCGGTTGCCGCCCTTTTTGCCGCCGCTGGTCAGGCCCAATCAAAAAATGGGTAAACTCCAGGGACATTCCGCAGCGTAATGTGCTAAAATATACGGCAAATGAATCCGTCCACTTTTTCTGTCCAGAAAAAATAGATGTGTTTGTCACAAATGGCCGGGAAAGAATGGATTCATTAACGAAAATCAAAGATGACAGCTGAAGACGCAACTTTGCTATTCAATGTGTTCATCGACGAGACCCGCCACCACATAACACCTAACTTGTCAAGGAGAAGGAAAAGTGAGATTCGGAGGAAATCTTGCGACGGCGATGGCCGCAGGCACTTCGCTCGCAGCGCTTGTGACAGGAATTGTTCTCGCCGATTCGCCAGTCAGAGGCAAAATGGGCCAGCCGCTTCTGGTGTGCGGCGCGGGCCGCGCTTTCCTCGTTGCGCCAGACGGCCGCGTGGCCTGGAACAAATCCGGTTGCGGCAACATCCACCGCGTGTGGAAGCACGGCGAGTACGTGTACTACTCCAATGGCGACCTTCGCCGCATAGAGATAGTTACCGGCAAGGACGAGCTCGTCTACAGTCCGGGGGGAAAGGAGGGTTTGTTCGGTTTCGAGGTTCTGGACAACGGCAACATAGTGGTGGCGGAGAACTCTACCGACTTCATTGCGGAGCTCAAGGCCGGTACGTGGGAACCCGTGGTCCGTTTCAAGGGCGACCCTGCCAATCACGAGGGCAAGGTCCCCGGCGGTGCGCACCACCACTACCGCATGGTGCGCAAGACGGGCAGAGGTACGTACCTGGTATGCTGCTCCACCGCCAATTTCGTGCGCGAGTACGACAGGTCCGGCAAGCTCGTGTGGGAGCAGAAGATCCCCGCAAAGATCACGTTCGACTGCCTTCGCCGCGCAAACGGCAACACGCTCGTGTCGCATCTCGACGCCGTCACCGAATACACGCCCGACCACAAGGTCGTCTGGCAGTTCAGGTGCGAAGACGCCCCGGATCTAAGGCTCTCCAACCTCTGCGGCATCTGGGAGCAGAGAAACGGCAATCTCGTGGTGGGCACATACGCGAATGGCGTTGAAGACGGCAGCCGCACCACCGCATTCGAGGTGACGAGGGACAAGCGCATCGTATGGAGCTACGCCGCCGCAGGACGCCGTTTCTCCATGATGACCGCCTTCCCAGTGGATGGATCACGGTGGCCGTAAATTCCAGGGCATGTCCGCTTGCATGGCGGAAGAAAACGTGATATAATGTCCAACCAACCGACGAAACAGTTAACAAAGTGGTCGCTTACCACACTTCATTCGCGGTTGACCGGTCAATTTCGTTGTCAAACGGCTGACGTGCATGTGCATGTATGCCACAGAAAGGTAAGCTAATGAAAGCAGAACGCAAGGTATTCGGCAGGTTGCAGAATACATACGATCCGCCGGATCTCATAGAGATCCAGACGAAGTCCTACAATGATTTCCTCCAGGAGGACGTGCCGCCGGCGAAGAGAGCGGAAAAAGGGCTTCAGGCGATCTTCCACGAGATATTTCCGATTGCCTCGTTTGACGGGAGGTACGTGCTGGATTTCGTGAAGTACCAGCTCGGGGAGCCGAAGTACACCTATCAGCAGGCGCTCTACGAGGGCGAAACGTATGCGAAGCCGCTGAATGCGACATTCCGCCTCAAGGACGGCGACAGCGTGCGCGAGGAAGACGTCTTCCTTGGCGACATTCCCGTCATGACCGAGGATGGCGCGTTCGTCATCAACGGCGCCGAGCGCGTGATCGTGAGCCAGCTGCACCGCAGTCCGGGAATCTCCACGGAGCGTACGACGCACGCGAACGGGCAGTCGCTCCTCTCCGTGCGCATCATTCCCGATCGTGGATCGTGGATTGAGATCATGTTCGACACAAACGACGTGATGTGGTGCTTCATGGACCAGCGCCGCCGCCGCCGGAAGTTCTACGCCACGACGCTCCTGCGCGCGCTGCACTACGGTTCGGACGAAGACATCCTCAAGCTGTTCTACGATTTCGTCACGCTGGAGACCGGCCGCAAGTGGACGGAGAAGGCGCTTCATCTCCTCGTGATGAAGGAAGACCTGGTAGATACCGAGTCCCAGGCGGTTCTTGCACGCCGCTACGATCCCGTGACTCCTGCGCTCATGGAGCAGATCGCCGCCGCCGGCATCTCGAAGGTCGAGGCCGTCGACGTGTCCGTTGACAACGGCACGCTGATCAAGACGCTCCGCGAAGACGCTAAGATCGGCATCCACAACGAGGAAGACGCCCTCAAGGACATCTACAAGCGCATGCGTCCCGGCGATCCGCCGACCGCCGCAAATGCCAAGCAGATGATCCAGCGCCTCTTCTTCGAGCTGGCGCACTACGATTTGGGCTATGTGGGCCGCCACAAGATCAACAAGAAGCTTGGCCTGACAGGGAAGGTCCCGGAAGAACTCCGCACGCTCCACGAAAGCGGCATCGAAGTGATCGAGGCCATTCGCCTACTGCTCAAGATTTTCATGGGGCGCGACCAGGTCGACGATATCGACCATCTTGGAAACCGCCGCATCCGCACGACCGGCGAACTGCTTGAAAACCAGTGCCGTGTGGGCCTCGCCCGCACGGAGCGCCTGATCCGCGAGCGCATGACGGTGCATGATTCCGAACAGGGGCAGCTGATGCCCCAGCGGCTCGTAAACTCCAAGACCTTCTCGGCCGTGGTGCAGGATTTCTTCAGCCGTTCGCAGCTGAGCCAGTTCATGGATCAGACGAACCCGCTGTCGGGCCTGGCGCACAAGCGCCGACTGTCAGCCCTTGGCCCCGGCGGCCTCAGCCGCGAGCGCGCGGGCTTCGAGGTGCGTGACGTACATCCCTCGCACTATGGCCGCATCTGCCCTATCGAGACGCCTGAAGGCCCGAACATCGGACTGATCTCCTCGCTGGGCCTGTATGCGCGTATCAACAAGTTCGGCTTCATCGAGACGCCCTACCGCGTGGTGAAGAACGGCAAGGTGACGAATGCCATCGAATACCTGCCGGCGGATGTGGAGGAACAGTATGTGATCGCCCAGGCGAACGCGCCGCTCAATCCCGACCGCACGTTTGCCGATGCAAAGGTGACGTGCCGGTACAAGACGGAGTTCTGCGACAAGCCTGCATCCGAGGTCCAGTACATGGACGTGGCGCCGATGCAGGTCATCTCGATCGCCGCAGGCCTTATCCCGTTCCTGGAGCACGACGACGCCAACCGCGCGCTCATGGGCGCGAACATGATGCGCCAGGGCGTGCCGCTTCTGCAGAGCGAACGTCCGTACGTGGGCACCGGCCTTGAGGGAGTGGCGGCGAAGGACAGCCGTGTGATCGTCTGTGCCGAAGCCGACGGCATCGTCGCATACGTCAGCGCCGACATGATCATGGTGACGGAGGACGGCACCCTGCCCAAGGGCGAAGCCAAGTTCCGCCACAATCCGGAGAAGGGCGTGTGGCGCTACGATCTTCAGAAGTTCCGCCGCTGCAATGCCGGCACGTGCTTCAACCAGAAGCCTATCGTCAAGCATGGACAGAAGGTCAGCAAGGGCGACTGCCTCGCTGACGGCCCGGCTACCGACCAGGGCGAACTCGCGCTAGGCAAGAACCTGCTCGTGGCGTTCATGAGCTGGCGCGGCTACAACTTCGAGGACGCCATTCTCGTGAACGAGCGCCTTGTGCGCGAGGACGTGCTGACGTCGTTGCATATCGTCACGTTCGAGTGCGGCGCGCGCGACACGAAGCTTGGCGCGGAGGAAATCACCCGCGACATCCCGAACGTTGGCGAGGACGCGCTGAAGAACCTCGGCCCCGACGGTATCGTTCGCGTTGGTGCGGAAGTCCATCCCGGCGACATCCTTGTGGGCAAGGTGACGCCGAAGGGCGAAACAGAGCTCTCTCCTGAAGAGCGTTTGCTGCGCGCGATATTCGCCGAGAAGGCGGCTGACGTGCGCGATACGTCGCTCACCGTGCCGCCGGGGACGACTGGCGTTGTCATGGCGGTCAAGGTGACGACTTCGCAGGAGCTCCCGCGCACCTCCGCAGGCGAGGATGGCGAGAAGCCGACGAAGAAGGCTCAGCGAGAAGCCGAGAAGAAGCGCAAGGAACGCATGGCCAAGCTCGAAGGCGAGCTGACTACGGCGCTTTCGAACGTGCTGCTTGGCGAGAAGATCCCGCTGGACGTGGTCGATTCCGAAACGGAAGAGATCATCGTGCCTGCGAACCGCAAGATCACGAAGGGTCTGCTTTCGAAGCTTGCGAAGGCGCACAACCGCTTCCAGATAGAGGAAAGCCCGATCGCAGACAAGATCGAGGCGATCGTGAGCCAGTTCCGGCCCCGCTTCGCGGAACTCGACGATGCCGCCACGCGTGCAGCGGACGACGGCGATGCGTTCGACGACCTGCCCAACGAGGGCGGCGTCGTCAAGCAGGTTCGCGTATACCTCGTGGACAAGAAGAACCTTTCGGTCGGCGACAAGATGGCCGGTCGTCACGGTAACAAGGGCTGCATCTCGCGCATTCTGCCGAGCTGCGACATGCCGTTCCTGCCGGATGGCACGCCAGTGGATATCGTCTTGAACCCGTTGGGCGTTCCTTCGCGCATGAATCTCGGGCAGCTGTTCGAGACGTATCTCGGCCTGGCGTGCAGGCTTCTTGGCTTCCACGCCGCGACGCCGGTGTTCGACGGTGTGCAGGAGAGCGAGATTGACGAGTATCTCGCCAAGGCCCGCATCGAACAGGAGAAGCAGGAGGGGGCTGCCGCGTGGATCAACACCGACGGCAAGACCGTCCTCTACGACGGCATGACAGGCGAACCGTTCGCCCAGCGCGTCGTGGTGGGTGTGATCTACATGCTCAAGCTTCACCACCTCGTCACCGACAAGATTCACGCCCGTGCCATCGGCCCCTACTCGCTCGTCACCCAGCAGCCGCTGGGCGGCAAGGCGCAGCTGGGCGGTCAGCGCATGGGCGAGATGGAGGTCTGGGCGCTCGAGGCGTACGGCGTCGCCTACGCGCTGCAGGAGCTGCTTACAGTCAAGTCCGACGACGTTCAGGGCCGCAACAGGATCTACGAGTCGATCGTCAAGGGCCAGAATGTGCTTGATTCGGGCATGCCGGAGTCGTTCTCGGTGCTCATCAACGAGCTTCGTGGACTTTGCCTTGACATGCAGCTTCTGGGGGGCGACGCGGACAAGCCGTCTGCGCGTCCGTCCCCCGCGCCTGCGGCCGTCTCGCTTGCCGCGCCATCCCCGGTCACTGCGGTGGGCGGCATGACACTCTAACATCAGAATCTTGCGAATAGGAGAAGCGTTCTCATGAATCCGTACAATACGAACGATATCTTCGGCGGCCAGTACAGCGCATCGGGCCATTACGATGCGGTCAAGGTGTCGCTGGCGTCGCCGGAAACGATCCGCGCATGGTCCCATGGCGAGGTGAAGAATCCGGAAACGATCAACTACCGCACTTACCGCCCTGAAAAGGAGGGTCTCTTCTGCGAGAAGATATTCGGCCCTACCCACGACTGGGAGTGCGCGTGCGGCAAGTACAAGCGCATCAAGAACAAAGGCATGGTCTGCGATCGTTGCGGCGTGGAAGTGACGCTCGCCTCTGTACGCCGCCAGCGCATGGGCCACATCGAGCTGGCCGTTCCTGTGAGCCACATCTGGTTCTTCAAGTGCAATCCGTCGCGCATCGGTCTAATCCTTGACAAGACGTCAAACGAGCTGGAGCGCATCCTCTACTATCAGGATTGGCTTGTCACCGAGCCTGGCGCCACGCCTTTGAAGGAAGGGCAGATACTGTCCGACGCCGAATACGCGGAGGCCAAGGAGAAGTACAACGAAGGCTTCAAGGCCGAGATGGGCGCGGAGGCTGTGCGCAAGATGCTCCGCAAGGTTGATCTCGACCGTCTCATGGCCGATCTCGAGGAGCAGATGCAGAACACACGCTCCAAGCAGAACAGAAAGAAGATCGCCAAACGCATGAAGGTGGTCGAGGGTTTCCGCACGTCTGGCGGCAAACCGGAATGGATGATACTTGACTGCCTCCCTGTCATTCCGCCGGAGTTGCGACCGCTCGTTCCCCTTGAAGGCGGCCGTTTCGCCACGAGCGACCTGAACGACCTCTATCGCCGCGTGATCAACCGCAACAACCGTCTGAAGAACCTGCTTGCGCTCAAGACGCCGGATGTGATCATCCGCAACGAGAAGCGCATGCTTCAGGAGGCTGTCGACGCCGTGTTCGACAACGGCCGCCACGGCCGTGCCGTCACCGGCCCCGGCAATCGTCCGCTCAAGTCGCTTTCCGAGATACTCAAGGGCAAGACGGGGCGTTTCCGCCAGAACCTTCTCGGCAAACGCGTGGACTATTCCGGCCGTTCCGTGATCGTGGTCGGACCAGAACTGAAATTGCCGCAGTGCGGCCTTCCCAAAGAAATGGCTCTCCGCCTCTTTGAACCGTTCATCATCCGCTCCCTCAAGGACAAGGGCATCTGCCACACGGTCCGCACGGCGCGCAAGATGATCGAACGCCACGACGAACAGGTTTGGGACGTTCTCGAAGAAGTCACCAAGGACAAGACGGTGTTCCTCAACCGCGCCCCGACGCTTCACCGCCTTTCGATCCAGGCGTTCGAGCCGGTGTTGGTGGAAGGCAAGGCCATTCGCCTGCACCCGATGGTATGCACGCCGTTCAACGCGGACTTCGACGGTGACCAGATGGCCGTGCACGTGCCGCTCTCCATCGAGGCGCAGATGGAGTCCCGTCTGATGATGCTCGCCGCGACGTCGATCTTCTCGCCTGCGTCCGGCAAGTCCGTCATGACGCCTACACAGGACGTCTGCCTCGGCCTGTACTTCCTCACTACGGCCGGGCAGCAGGACAAGCTGGCCGGCAAGATCGCCGGCAAGAAGTCCTTTGCGGGCGAGCACCTGCCGCTGTTCAACGACATCGGAGAGGTGGAATTCGGCATTGCCGAGAAAGCCATCGACTACCACACCCGCATCCGCTTCCGCAATCCCGATTTCGGCACGACGGGGCGTCCCCATGGCGACACCTCGAAGCGCACGATCGAGACGACTGCCGGCCGCGTGATCTTCAACGGCGTGTTTCCGAAGGAGATGGGCTTCATCAACGACAAGGTGACGAAGTCCACCGTCGGCAACCTGATACTCGACTGCCAGCGCGTGGCCGGGCATGACGCCACGGTGAAGCTGATCGACGATCTCAAGAACCTTGGTTACAACTACGTGACCGTCTCCGGTGCGTCGATGGGCCTAAAGGACATGATACGCCCGGCAGTGAAGGACGAGGTAATCGCGAAGTCCAACGCCGAGATCGCCAAGATCGAAGGCCAGTTCCAGCAGGGTATCATCACCGCCGGCGAACGCCACAACAAGATTGTCGACGTGTGGTCCACAGCCACCGAGAAGGTGGGCGACGAGCTCTACAAGACGATCGACCGCAACATATCGGACGAGAATCCGAATCCTGTCGAGCTCAACCCCATATACATGATGGTAGACTCCAAGGCCCGTGGCTCGAAGTTGCAGATCCGCCAGCTCGCTGGCATGCGCGGCCTAATGGCCGACCCGTCCGGCAATATCATCGAACGCCCGATCACGGCATCCTTCCGCGAAGGCCTTTCGGTGCTAGAGTACTTCATCTCGTCGCACGGCGCGCGCAAGGGTTTGGCCGATACCGCTCTGAAGACGGCAGACGCGGGCTATCTTACGCGTAAGCTCGTGGACGTCTCCCAGGACGTCATCATCTCGCAGGAGGACTGCAACACGGTCAACGGCATCGAGGTCGAGGCCATCGTCGAAGGCGACGAGGTCAAAGCCACGCTCGCATCGCGTGTCCTGGGCCGCACGTCGCTCTACGACATCCGCGATCCCAAGAGCGGCGAAACGCTCGTCGCCGCCAACGCCGAGATCGACGAGGCGGCATGCGAACGTCTCGCCAAGGCTGGCATCGAAAAGGTCTGGATACGTTCCGGTCTCACTTGCGACAGCGAATACGGAATGTGCGCGAAGTGCTACGGGCGCGATCTTTCCACTGGTCGCCAGGTGGAGATCGGCACGGCCGTGGGCATCATCGCCGCGCAGTCGATCGGCGAGCCCGGCACGCAGCTTACGATGCGTACCTTCCACATCGGCGGTACGGCGTCCATGACGGCCAAGGTCCCTGAGATCATTTTGAAGAACGATGGCGTGGCCAAGTTCGTCGATGTCCGCAAGGTGCGCAACGACGAAGGGCGCGAGGTCGTCCTGAACAAGAATGGCACGCTCGAAATCTGGTCGAAGTCTGAAGCTAAGGGCGGAACCCGTCTTGACACCTACGCTCTCCAGATGGGTGCAGTGCTTCTGATAGAAGACGGCTCCTCCGTAAAGAAGGGGCAAAAGGTGGCGATGTGGGATCCTCACTCCGTGCCTGTCCTTTCCGAGGCGCACGGTACCATCGAATTCGTAGAGTTCGAAGAGGATGTCTCTGTAAAGTCCGAGACGGACCGCGCAACCGGGGCCAAGACGCTCGTGGTCCTCGACACCCGCGAATCCAACCTCCATCCGCGTATCGTCATCCGCGGAAAGGGCGAGGATGGAACTTCAAACAAGATGCTCGACAGCCACGACATTCCTACAGGCGCCATTGTCATGGTGCGCGACGGGCAGAAGGCATCGCCTGGCATGCTTCTGGCGAAGACGCCGCGTGAAGAGGCGAAGACACGCGATATTACCGGCGGTCTGCCTCGCGTGGCAGAACTGTTCGAGGCCCGCCAGCCCAAGGATGCCGCCGAAATATCGAAGATCGAGGGCGTCGTTGATTTCGGCGAAAACACGCGCGGCAAGCGCACGCTTCTCGTCAAGGACGAGGTCACAGGCCAGATCGAGGAACACCTCATCCCGATGGGCAAGCAGATCGTCGTGTTCAAGGGCGACCATGTGAAGAAGGGCCAGCAGCTCACGGAGGGCCCGATTATCCCGCAGGAGATACTCGAGGTCTCCGGTCCGCAGGAGCTCGAAAAGTACCTCGTCAACGAAGTGCAGCAAGTCTACCGTCTGCAGGGCGTGGAGATCAACGACAAACACATCGAGATCATCGTTCGCCAGATGCTCCGCAAGGTTCGCATCACGAATCCGGGCGATACGGACTTCCTTTGGGGCGAGCAGGTCACGCGCCAGACGTTCTTGCGCGTCAACGAGCAGATGATGGCAGAAGGCCGCCGCCCGGCGGAAGCGCAGCCAGCGCTCCTCGGCATCACAAAGGCCGCACTCGAAACAGACTCCTTCATCTCCGCCGCGTCCTTCCAGGATACGACGCGCGTCCTGACCGAGGCCGCGACGATGGGGCGCGTGGACGAGCTGCGCGGTTTCAAGGAGAACGTCATTCTCGGCCACCTCATCCCTGGCGGCACGGGTTTCCCGCTTCACCGCTACCTCAAGCTCGTGCCGCTGTGCGAGCCTATTTCCGACGAGGAAATGGACAAGCTCCGCGCAGAGGCCAAGGCAAAGCTCGATGCGCTATTCGGGACAATGCCTATTCCGGCCGACGAGGACGAGGAGGACGACGAGGACGGCGAGGCGTTCCCTGTCGCGGACGTTGACAAGTTCGCGCAGGCCCCTGTCAATCAGGCTCCCGACCAGACCGAAGACGGCTATTCCGCCGACAATGTTGGTATGGAAGAATAGCATTATGGCTTGCAAGGCCGCTTCTTGCCGGCCATGAAAAACACGCGGCACGGTTGCTTCGTTGCGACTGTGCCGCGTGTTTCTGCGATACAAAAGCCCCGTCTTGTCGGTGGAGGGGGTGGAGGTGGTGACGGTTTCAATGCCGGTGGAGGGAACGTAGGTGGCAAGAGTGTCTGTGCGACGGTCGTGGATATCCCCCGAGCGAAGCGAGCCGAGCTTTGCGGAGCGGAGTGTCGTGCGGCCCTTGCGGTCACGCCGCCACAGGAGGCGGCAGCACGAGTAGGCGTTCGTCTCGGATGTTCCGTCTGAATACATGACGGAGCGGAGCCGGCGGAAGTCGCCGATCAGCGGACTCTCCTCCGGGCACGTCCGCAGAAGCCATGCGCGTATCCTGCGCCCGCTCCGCTGATAATCTGTTACTTAAGGCGAAAAACGCCCGGAAATGGTATAATACACTTCAATTTCTAAAGCGATATTATCATGAAAGAAAAAAGGACAAGGCAATCTACGGTCGTTGAGGGCGCAAAAGATGTTTTGCGCTCCTGTCTCTTTTTGTCGTGTACTTTAACTTCTTATAGTCTCAAGTTCTCGGAAGTATCGACGAGAAGATCGAGTTGAACCGCAAGAAGATAGCCGAACTGGAGGCGTTGGCAAAGACAATCTACGACTACTGGTTTGTGCAGTTCGACTTCCCGGACAAGAACGGCAAGCCGTACAAATCCTCTGGCGGCAAGATGGTCTGGAGCGAGCAACTCAAACGCGAAGTGCCGGAGGGGTGGGAGGCAGGTAAATTGTCGGATATAGCGACGATTACAATGGGACAATCGCCAGATGGTAGTAGCCTCAACGAGTCGGAGAATGGCGCATTATTCTTTCAGGGGTCAAGTGACTTTGGAGAGGTTGTTCCATCAAATCGAGTTTACACGACTTCGCCAACGCGAATGGCTAATAGTGGAGATGTCTTATTAAGTGTTCGCGCTCCTGTTGGCGCGACCAACATTGCATTATTGCCATGTTGCATTGGGCGAGGCCTCGCTTCCTTGCGAGGAAAGGATTGTAGCAACGTTTTTATCTTGCAAACGTTATCTCTTGTCAAGTCTCGCTTTGCTACGAAGAATGTAGATGGAACTACTTTTGGATCGTTATCCAAGGATGAACTCGGTGGACTTGAAATCTTGAAACCGCCTGTCGCGCTCGTTCAGATGTTCGACAATCTTGCAACGCCGATAATGAAACAGGTTTTAGGGCTTGTTCACTCCATTAGAGATACAGCATCTTTGCGCGACACACTACTTCCACTTCTCATGAACGGGCAAGTTGCGGTCGGATAGCCATACAGGTTGCGGTTACCGTTTCCTATTTATGTGGGGCATGGTGCCCTGCATAACAAAGGAAACGGAGGCAAAATGACAGAGCAATTCGCTCATGCGGATCTGTCGGGCAACACGATAACTTCGTACTGCAAGGCGGTGGAATACTTCTACCGTCAGTACGGGGAAGTGAACAAGAAGAACCTGCTGTCCTACAAAGGATGGCTGGTGGAGAACTACAAGGCCAAGACCGTGAATCTTCGGCTGCAGGCCTTGAACCGATACCTCGACTTCATCAAGAAGCCGAATCTCAAGATGAAGTTCATCAAGGTTCAGCAGCAGAACTTTCTGGAGAACGTCATCAGCGACGCAGACTATCGGTTCTTCTGCCGGAAGCTGAAAGCCGAGAAGCGGCTCAACTGGTACTTCGTGGTGCGCTACCTCTGCGCCACGGGAGCCCGCATTTCGGAACTGTTGCAGATCAAGGTTGAACACGTCGAGGCGGGCTACCTTGATCTCTACGGCAAGGGCGGCAAGTTGCGCCGTCTCTACATCCCGAAATGCCTCAAGGCGGAGACGGACAAGTGGCTTGCGGAAACTGGACGCACAAGCGGTTATCTCTTCTGCAACCGTTTCGGCAAACGCATCACAGCTCGCGGCATCGGCTATCAGCTGAAGGCATTTGCGAAGAGCTATGGTATCGACACGAAAGTGGTCTATCCACACTCGTTCCGTCATCGCTTCGCCAAGAACTTCTTGGCAAAGTTCAACGACATCGCGCTACTTGCAGACTTGATGGGGCATGAGTCCATCGAGACGACGCGCATCTATCTTCGCCGAACGGCGACAGAGCAGCGCGATCTCATCGACCGCATCGTGACGTGGTGACGCACCGGAAGGCACGTGTCCTCTCGCGTCATAACGGCTATGCGAGTCCAAGGCGTCGCATGTGCGTGGCCAAGTCGCGGAACGGCACAAACGCAATGTCCCGTATCGCCGCGGGAGAATAGCCACCATACACGACCGTTGCGGATGCGACGTCAGGAATCGCACGGCGGACGGCATCGAGATTGCGCGTGAAATCTGTGGAGAACGATGTGGAAGACTTGATTTCAAACAAGTGGAGCGATCTTCCGTCTTCAACGACCAGATCGATTTCCGTGCCATGCTGATCTCGGATAAAGTAGAGGTCGGGCGTCCGGCCGGCATTGAGCCGCGTCTTGAGCGCCTCGACTACGACCATGTTTTCGAACAACCCGCCAAACGCAGGATCGCGAACGGCCTGTCCGCCGTCCCTTATGCCCAGTTGCCAGGCCGCAAGCCCGGGCTCGGTGAAATACACCTTCGGAGTCTTGACAAACCGCTTGCCGAAGTTGCGGTAGTATGGCGGCAGGACGAATACGAGGTGGCATGCTTCAAGAATCGAAAGCCAGCCACGCAACGTCGGCGCGCTGACGCCTGTTTCGTCCGAGATCCCCGCACCGTTGTAAAGTTGTCCCACCCGCCCCGCAAGAAGCCGGACGAACGTTTCGAAAGGACGGCGTTCCCGCAGACGGGTCAACTGGGACACGTCCTTTTCGAGGTATGTCGCCGCGTAGTTCCGGTACAGTTCAAAGGAAGACTGGCGCTCCGAAAACAGCCTCGGCATGAACCCTTCGACAATGCGACGCTCTCTCTCGGAACGAATCCCCGCCGCCGACAGCTCGGCGAGAGAAAGCGGAAGGAGCGTCAAGCCGCCGACGCGTCCCGCGAGCGACTGTCCAACACCCGACCGCAAGGCGGGTTGGTGCGATCCCGTCAGGACATACAGTCCATTCTCGCCGGGGCGTTCGTCAACCGCAACCTGAATCCGACTCAAAAGAGATGGCATGCGCTGGACTTCGTCGATGATGAGTGGCGCGGGGTACAGCCGCAGAAACGAAGCGCCGTCCGCCTCCGCCTCCGCACGGGTGTCGGGATGTTCAAGGTTGACATAGCCGTAATCAGGGAAAAGCGTGCGGGCGAGAGTTGTTTTGCCTGATTGGCGCGGCCCCTGTATGGAAAGTACAGGAAACTGCATCGCAAGCGATTTTGCATACGGTGCAATGTCTCTTGAAATGTTTTTCATGGCGCGTATGATATCATATCTCTGTGTCAATCGCAAGTAGAACTTTCGATTAGCCCGAAACGGACCTGGCGCATCTTCTGCGTCGTGTCGTGGTGACTCATTGCGGGGTAGTGGCGCACACCTATCCAGCCACTTCAACTTGCCCGTTCATCAGAAGAGGAAGAAGGGTATCGCGATGATGCGTTAGGGAAACAACAGTCTGTTCCAATATTTCAATACGTTTCTGGATTGCATCAAGGATATTATCAGCTTTGCAAAGAATAGTCGTAGGTATCGACAAGACGTTGAACGAGAAGAGATTTTCTTTTGTGACTTTTGGCTGAATTGACCCCGTCTTAATCTTTCTGACAGGAATATTTCGGAAATGTAGTTGCAAGAATTTCACGGAACACTTTATTCGCGGTGATAATACATGGGCGTGATTGTTCACCCAAGTCTTACCGCTAATGATTTGGAGTATCGGAAAGCCATTTTCGGTCATTACTGAGCCATCCTCTGCAAACAATAGGTATTCACCATCAAAGATATATTTGTCCACATGGTCCATTACACCTGTAGCGCCGTAATATGGTATGTCCCCCTTCATTTCTATGCGTTGCTTCCCAGATAATGGGATGCGTTTGGAATCATGACAATGACAGAGTTGGCCGATAGTGCAAGTCTTCCACTCATCCGGAATCTCGCGCTTGAGTTGGTCGTTCCAGACCATCTTGCCGCCGGAGGATTTGTACGGCTTGCCGTTCTTGTCCGGGAAGTCGAACTGGACAAACCAATAGTCGTAGATGGTCTTCGCCAACGCCTCCAGTTCGGCTATCTTCTTGCGGTTCAACTCGATCTTCTCGTCGATACTTCCGAGAACGCCCGCTATGAGGAGGTTTCGGACATATAGAACACCTGCCGCCCCCTAAACAAACCCGTGTCCGAAAGTGGGGTGTAGTTTCGGACTAATCGCGTTTGACCCTTGTAAAATAAGACTCAAATTGAAGTCCGAAAATCTCGGACGAAACTTCTGGACTAAATGCTCGTCCCTATTTTAATGGTGGAGGTGGGGGGAGTCGAACCCCCGTCCGAAACGGCTTTGGCCGAACATCTACGCGCGTAGTGAACCTTTAGTCTCGCGGGCGGTATGCCGATCCACGGGCTTATCCGTCCGCATCCGTTCGGTTGTACGAGCGCCAGGTGCGCGAGCGGAGCGCTCCTGGCCAAGTCCTGCTGAATGAGGCCTCGCCGCCTAGCAGGCGTCCGCGGTTCGGCCGGTGGCCATCAGTTAGGCCGCCATGCGGTAATCGTTGTTCGCAATTACTCTTTTTTCCCGTTTTTTAACGAGGCCAACGAGAATCCTCGGCGCGCAATCCGGTCTCCACGCGTCCCGTCGAAACCAAATCACCCCCAATGGATAGGGAACGGCTGATATTGTCGCATAATTTCGGCGCGAAGTCAAACGCTGCGATGGCGATACAGGGAAAGGGGTTCAGACTGGAGTTTACCCATTTTTGAGTGCGGAAATGCGCCGCACCCGCATGGAT
>DFLH01000068.1:0-3669 GCA_002373695.1 Verrucomicrobia bacterium UBA3624 | reverse complement strand
CTGGATCGCCGGGGCGTCGTGGGCTGCCTGGCAAGGTCGTGGACCTCGTGCATTCCTCCCCACAACAGGACGCTGCGCCCTTTCAGCCGCACGATGAAGTCGCGGCCTTCCCCGATGAAATAGTCGTAGAAGGCGGGTCTACGGTCTTGCGTCCGCCCGGGCGGCAGGCCGCGACCATGCAGCCGTGGTATAATACGTGCCAAAACTCATTTGTGAAAGGTGAAGTTAATGGCAAATGGAAGAACGGCTGTGTCATTTCGTGCGCATGTGCTTGCGGTTGCGTTTTCGGGCGTGGCGGCGGCGGCATGTGCCTGCACGGGCATGTACGCAGGGCGGCAGGTGTCTGAGGACGGGACGGTGCTGCTTGGGCGCACTGTCGATTCCGCACCGTGGAACGGGTGCCACCGGTATGTGGTCACGCCGCGCGTCGAGGACGTGCCGGGTCGAGTGTTCCGCAGCACGGCGACGCATTTCAGGTGGGTGCTGCCCGATACCACGTGGCATTACGTGGGGACGCCAGCCGTAAGCACGATGAAGCATGGCGCCCTGGATTCCGCCTGCGCCAACGAGCGCGGGTTCGTTGTCTCTGGTACGGTCACAGCGCATCCGAACGCGAAGATACTTGAGGTGGATCCTTTCCTGCCAAGCACGGGGGCCGGCGAGGAGTCGCTGCCGGGCCTTCTCGCGCTCTGCTGCGCCACGGCGAAGGAGGCGCTCGGGATGATCGACGTGGTGATCGCGCAGTGCGGCCACTCGAACGGTGAAATCTACATGCTTGCCGACAAGGACGAGGCGTGGTACGTGGAGGTGTATTCGGGGCACCAGTGGGCGGCCGTGAAGATGCCCGAGGACAAGGTCGCCTGCTGGGGCAACCAGTTCATGCTTGGCTCGTTCGACCCCGCATCGCCCGACACGCGGCACTCGAAGGATCTGTTCGCCGTCGCCGAGAAGGCCGGCACGCTCGTCCGCGGCGAGGATGGTCTTATTGATCTGCGCCGCAGCTATGCCGCTCCGCTCCGCGACTACTCGAATTTCCGCACGTGGTTCGGACACAGGACGTTTTCACCGTCCACGGCGGGCGCGTATGCCGAGGACCGCTACCTGCCGCTCTTCTATTCGCCCGCGCGAAAGATCGGCTACCGCGACATGTTCGAGCTTATGCGTTCCCGCTACGAGGGCACGGACCGCAATCCCGAGGAGAACAATCTCAAGATGGTGCGCGTGATCGGGACCACGAAGCAGGCCACGAGCCACGTGATCTCTCTCAATCCCAGTCTGCCCGCCCCGCTGCGCGGCACGATCTGGGCTTCGCTCGCGAACAGCGAACATTCGGTGTTCATGCCGCTCAATGCGGCAATCACGCGCTGCGACGAGGCCTATGTGCTCGATCAGACGGAAGGCGACTATCGCTACGATGCGCGGTTCGCCGGCAATGCCTTCCGCCGCCTGTGCGCCCTCGCCGAGCAGAACCGGGAATGGTATGGCGACGGCGTGCGTGCGTTCTGGCGCGACCGCGAGGACTTCTACTTCAAGCGCTATCCAGACCTGCTCGCCAAGGTGGTGGAGGAGTGGAGAGGCGATCCGGTCGCGGCGGCGGAACGCATCACCGTATTCACCGTGGACGCTCAGCGGCGGGATTTCGCTTCTGCCCTTCGGATGTTTGACGACCTGATGTGGTACGTGATGGCGAACAACCGCATCGAAGGCGACGGCTCCGGCGCAACGTCTGAGCCAAAGGCCCCGTTCCTCCCGTAGCGCCGCAATGCCGCAATGCCGCCGTTCAAAGAATATGGTATTAAAGCAGTTAAATAAAGAATCGAGATGAGACTATACCACGGAAGCAACGTAGAGATGCCGCATTGCCATAGATGCACACCATGAATCCTCGTTCATGATACCCAGAATCGGCATTCGGCTTTTCCAGTATCGATTGTCAACCCCCTGTACCATGGGTGGTCTGCCACATCTTTTTCATGCAAGGTGGATGGAAATTGCAAAAATTCGCCTCTTCACCCACTTGGGTAGTGTGACGCCAAATGGAATATGGTACAATGCCGCCGTTTTTTACCGCATTGTATTTCTTACAAAAGGAGAGACAAGGATGAACTCGAAACAGGCCAACAGCCACAAAACTTTAGCCACGTTGCTCGTCGCATTGACGGCAGCGGCGGCATCGATCAGTGTACTTCGCAGAGCGCCTAGCAAGACGTCTTGCTATAATAGACGGGATTGAAGTCGAGATTGTGCATTCAGCAAAACCTTATTGGAAGATAGAAACAGGAGGGAACGAGCAATGAGTTCCGAAAAGTACATTCCGCCGTACAAGGTGAGCGAGGAGGCGGTGAATCTCATCGCAGAGATATCCGCCGCCGTGGAGAGGTTTGACATCGAGATTTCAGGCGTCAAAGGCGTCCGGCTTCGTAAGACAAACCGTATCAAGACGATTCACGGCTCAACCGCCATCGAAGGCAACACGCTCACGGAAGAGCAGGTCACCGCCATTCTTGAAGGAAAACAAGTGATTGCCCCGCAAAAGGAGATAGACGAGGTTTTGTGCGCGGCGGCGGCATACGAGGCGATAGAAAGTATCGACCTCTACAAGGTGAAAGACCTCCTCAAAGTCCACAAGTTGATGATGGGCGGTCTCGTCGAAACCGCTGGGGCGTTTCGCACGGGGGAAGTTGGCGTCATTGATGGTGCAGGAAATGTCATCCACAGGGCTCCGCCTGCCGCGCAAGTGCCGAAGCTAATGAAGGAGCTGTTCAAGTGGCTGAACGAGTCCGGTGCCCACCCGCTCGTGAAGAGCTGCGTGTTCCACTACGAGTTCGAGTTCATCCATCCGTTCCAGGACGGCAACGGCAGAACCGGACGCTATTGGCAGACCGCCATCCTTGGAAAGTGGAGAAGTGCGTTCTACGCAGCCCCCATTGAGAACATCGTCTGGGAGAACCAGAGCGGCTACTACCTTGCCATACGGCGCTCGACGCTTCTGGGAAATTCGGAACCGTTCATCGACTTCATGCTTGAGCGCATCCTGCAGGCAATCAAGGGCAAGGGAGAAGAACTCAAGAATGTCGGTGTAAATGTCGGTGTAAATGTCGGTGTAAAACTATCCGCCCGCGAGCGCGATCTCCTGGAACTGTTGCGTCTCGACGGAACATTGACAGCTGCGCGGATAGCAGAGACCTATTCAATCTCAACGAGACAGGCCGAGCGGCTTTTGACAGGTCTCAAGAAAAAGGGATTCCTTGTCCGCAAAGGCTCCGACAAGGGTGGACATTGGGAGGTCGTGAGCTAATCTGGAACCGGGGACGGAAACATTGGAAGTGAAGATGGAAAAACTACCGAGAAAACTAACATGAAAACTGACAAGAAAACTCCAGACAAAGGGTGGTATTGGGAGGTTGTCTGATCGCCGCCCGCTGGCGCGGACGCCGATGTCCTGGAGTTTACCCATTTTTTGAGCGTGGAAATGCGCCGCACCCGCATGGATAAAGGCTGAAGAGCGTTTCGGGATGTGGTTTTCGGCGTTTCGCGTCCGAAATGGCTATCCGTCGTCGGTGTCGAAGAGCTCGGCGAAGCCTGGCAGGAGCTGGATCGCCGGGACCTCTGGAGCTTTGATGCTGGTCTAAAATGATTTTGGTGCTGGTCTAAAATGATTTTGGTGCT
>DFLH01000075.1:48534-53557 GCA_002373695.1 Verrucomicrobia bacterium UBA3624 | reverse complement strand
CGAGCGGACGGTCGTGGAGCGCGTCGGGGCGCTGTACGGCGAGCCCCGCGCGTCGGCGCTGCGGGCGGAACTGGAGCGGTTGCGTGCGGAAGGCGGGGAGGAAGAGGCGGCCCGGGTGCTGGACCGCCTGCGCGCGCGGATGGGCGACCTCAGCGAGTTCATGAAGACGTTCAAGCAGCGCGTGACGCAATGGTACAACCGGGAGCTCGGGCACGAGGGGACGCTGTGGAGCGGCCGCTTCAAGAGCGTCCTCCTGGAGAGGGACGACGCCGTGCGCGCCGTCGCGAGCTACATCCACTGCAACCCGGTCCGCGCGAAGATGGTTGATTCGGCGGAGAGCTACCGCTGGAGCGGGCTCGGGGCCGCGGCCATGGGGGACGAACGCGCGATCCGCGGACTGTCCGTCATCGGCATGGCGGTCGACACGTGCCGACGCGCGAACGCCCCGGACAGGGATCTTCTCCTCGTGAACGGGCTTGTCGTTGGCGGAATAGGGTTCGTGCGCGAGATGACGGGACGGCTGATCGCGAAGTTCCGCGGTTTGCCGACGCTTCGGAAGGTCGGCACGTTCGGAAGCGCTAGCCTCTACGCGTCGCACGGCGGGCGGTCCGCGCCAAGACAGGTGGCATGAAGGGTCTGTCCCCATCAATGGGTGGCATGAAGGGCCTGTCCCCTTGACAGTCCTCGCACTCAACTTGACTTGGACATCCTCGCATCCAACCTGACGCAATTTGTCAAAACAGGTTTTGACACTCATGCGGGAGGGGCGCAACTTGTTGCGACCGTATGGAGAGCCGTCATCTTGGCGGCGGCAGTTCGGGGAAGCGGTGTTCTCGCCGCTTTCCCGAAGGGATTCCGTAAAATCGCCGACACTCCTGGCGATTTGATTGAAAAATTGCCGACGGAGTTGGCGATTTGACATTGACGTGACTCTGCTACATGTGCTACAATTCGCACCGTTTAACCCCAAACCAGATAAAAAACCATGTACATTACGCGAAAACTCGATGTTGCTTCCGTATTGCAGAAGAAGTCGTGCTTTCTTTTCGGCCCCCGCCAATGCGGGAAGTCATCTCTTGTGCGCGAGACGATGCCGGAGGCGCATGTGTTCAACCTTCTTTCTGGTGACACATTTGCACATCTTGCGAGAAATTCGAACTACATCGATGAAACGTGCCGCGACGAGCGCCCCATCGTCATCGACGAAATTCAGAAGATGCCAACCCTTCTCGACGAAGTGCATCGCCTCATCGAAGAAAAGGGAAAGCGTTTCCTCCTGACGGGATCGAGCGCCCGAAAGCTGCGCAATGGCGGAATCAATCTCCTTGGCGGACGTGCAAGAATACGGAATCTACATCCTTTCTCCGCTTCCGAACTCGGCGCCGCCTTCGACCTTGACCGAGCCGTCAACATCGGCCTTGTGCCAGGTATCTGGTTTTCCGACGAGCCTGAGGAAGACCTCGCCGGATACGTCTCGCTCTACCTTGAACAGGAGATCATGCAGGAGGGCGCGACGAGAAACCTTCCGGCGTTCAGCCGCTTCCTTGAAGTCGCCGCCCTCTCCAGCGGTGAGCAGATAAACTACCAGTCCATCGCTTCCGACGCGCAGATTCCGCGCAGCACCGTGCAGGAATACTTCAAGATCCTCAAGGACACTCTTCTCGCCCGCGAAGTTCCGGTATGGCGCAAAGGCCGTTCCCGCAAGACAGTCGAGACGGCGAAGTTCTACTTGTTCGACACAGGCGTGACACGCCGCCTCTCGGGGCGAAGGGAACTCGTTCGCGGAACGCCCGAATACGGACACGCCTTCGAAAGCTGGATCATGCACGAGATCGTGTCCTACGCCGAAGCATTCCGCCGCGATGCGGAAATCTCCTACTGGCGCACGCGCACGAACCTTGAAGTCGATTTCGTCGTGAACGGCGAGGTTGCGATTGAGGCCAAAACGACGCGCAACGCAACGAAGGACGACCTCAAGGGGCTTCGCGCCATCGGCGACGAGAGCACGTTCCGCCACCGCATACTCGTCGCCGACGAACCACGCCCACGCGAAGTCGATGGCATATCCATCCTCCCTTGGCAGGAGTTTGTCAACCGCCTGTGGGCCGGCGACCTGTTCTAAACCTAGAAAACGCAGCTGAATAACTCCTTCTTATTTTAGCCCAAAAGAACACAAATATCTTGGAAACTTTGTGCTCTTTGTGGCAAAATCAAGTACGTACAAGAGTTTCGAGTGCTTTTTTAGGTTGAACACCCTCTTCAAGGATTATTCCGAACAGAATTATTCCAGACACGCATATTCGTTCAGATGTTCTGCGGTTCCGTCAAGGAGGATATTGTATGCTGTCATGTGCATTCCAACGCGCCATGCGCAGGAGGCCGCAGACGGCTTCACGAATCCGCGCTTGTAGATCTCGAGGTCGCCCGCGTAGGGCTTCGCCTCCAGCGCGCCGGTCTTGCCGTCGAGCGCGGCGTCGCCGCGGCAGGTGGTGGACCAGCTCCAGCGCCCGGGTTTTGTGGGCGCGAAGCGCACGCGGAAGGTCCTGCCGCCGTCCCAGAAGCCGGGACGCGACACCTTCTCGCCCGTCTCGTGCGTGAACACGGCGTCGAACGCCACGGCGTCCGCACCCGTCTTGTCGTAGTCCGCGCCCGCCTCGAAGGCGAGCTCCGTGGCGCGCCACGTCTCCACGTCCGCGCCGAATGCCGCTGCCGCGCACGCGGCCGCCGCGAGAAGGAACAGTGCTCTTTTCATAATCTTCACTCTTTAACCTAAATTCGTCATTTCATTTTCCGTGCACTCCGTTATATATCACGCAGAGGTGCAGAGAGGCAGAGTTTTAAGAGATTACGTCGCTTAATTGGTGTCGTAGTTGTTTTCACCAATGGGGTGAAAGAAATTTCCTGGTCGTTTCTTGTCATATCTTTCTTTTCCTTCTGATTTTTGACTTTTCTCTGCGCTCTCCGCCTCTCTGCGTGAGACATTCAACTAACGAGTATAGGTTTAATGCGTGGTGAGCTCTGCCGCGCCGCACTTTCCCGCGAGATCGTCCATCTCGGCCAGCAAGTCAAGCGCGTGGACGGACACGCCCATGCAGTTGATCCAGAAGTTGTCGGCGTCGGGGCGCATCAGCATCTGCGTGCGGATCGAACCGTCTTCCTTCTGAACGTTCACAAGCGTGTCGCCCAGCGCGCGCGCCTTGGCGAGGTCGAGGGGATTGCCCTCCGCCTTGTAGAGCGCGAGATAGGTGCGGATGAGCTTCGAGTTGGAGGCGTCGATGGGCATCTCCCAGCCGTACTGCTCGCCCACGCCCGGCGTGGCCCAGTGGAGATAGTCCCAGTTCCAGTCGCAGATGTTCCCCGGCCAGGGCGTGCCGGCGCGGTAGCCGGTGCCGTCCGCGCGGCACGGCTTCTCCCAGTATACGAACTGGTCCTCCGCGAAGCGCAGCAGCTCGCGCGCCTGCGCGAGGCGGCGCGCGTCGCCCGGGAAGCGCTTGAGCAGGAACATCGCCGTGGAGCAGGCCTGGTGCTTCGTGAGCGCCTTGTAGGGCGGATGCGGCTGCACGTCCTCGAACTGACACTCCCAGTTCCAGGTCGTAAGCGGCCCCTTCTCGATGTAGGCGAACGCGCGATCCGCCGCCGCGCGCCACGCGGGATCCTTCGTGCGCGCGTAGAGCTTCTCGAAGAGTTCCAACGGCTCCAGCGGGAAGACTCGGTTCGGCAGCACGGGCTTGCCGTCCTTCTCCCAGAGCTTGAGGTACCACGTGCCGTCCTCCCCCTGGAGCTTCAGGTAGGTACGGCCGATGTTCTCGGCGGCGACGGCGTACTTCTTGTCGCCCGTCGCGTCCGCGAGCTTAAGGTAGTTTTCCGCCACGCGCGCCGGATAGAGCAACATCTGCTGGCCCGCGTACTGCTTGGCGGTGTTGGCGGTGCCGCGGTAGGTGGGCGGAAAGTGCGCGAGCGGCGCATCCGCCGGCTGCGAGATGCGCAGTAGGAAATCGGCGGCGGCGCGCGCCACGGCGAGCGCCTCCTTCGCGCGCTCGGGACGGCGCTTCGCGTAGTCGAGCATGATGCCGATCACGCTGCCGCTCATCTTCGCGGGGTAGCAGTTGAGCGAGTAGGAGGGGTCGGGCTCGCCCTTCTCGAGGAGATGGCGCGTGTTCGGGAGCGACCAGATGAAGTCGCACGCCTTCGCCGCCGCCTCGGCATAGGAGCGCGGCGCGGGCCTGTAGCCGCCCGGCGTGAACGGCGCGGACTTCCAGAACCGGCGCATCCCGGCGCGTCCGCACACGTTCCCCTTCGCGTCCACGCCGTCGCAGATCACCGTCACGAGTCCGCGCGCCGGGATCTCGCCCCACATCGGCGTGAGGAGCGCGATCGGCTCGGCCGCCTCCATCACGTGCGTGCGGTGGATGTCGTCGATCGCCGTGAAGCGGTACTTCGCCGCGCCAGGCACCTTCTTGAACTCGAACGACGGCGGGTACATGAACATCCACGACGCGCCGTTCCAGAACGGCTGGCCGTTCACGCCGGCCGGGCGCACGGGCTTCGCCACGTCCTCCGCCACGCGGCGCTCGAGCTCCGCCTTGTCGGCCACCTGCGCGTCCGCCTTGAACGTGACCTTCTTCATGCCGGCGGGCCACCAGCCGTGCGTGCAACCCTGGCTCCACGTGATCTGCTTGCGCCCCTTGAGGTTGTTGTAGACGATCGCGATGCCGGCGGGCGGACACGTGTAGTCGCCCAGTCCCGCGCCGATCGTGACGGGACACGTCACGCGCTTCGCGAAGTTGCAGATGTCGTAGTAGTTGATCTCGTCCACGCGCGCGCCGAGGGCGCTCGAGGCGCGTCCGTACTTGAAGCCGTACACGTCCGCGAGCGCGGGCGTGGCGCAGTCGATGCGCGTAAGCCCCGGCACGAGCGCGCCCATCCAGAAGGTCTGCATGCCGCCGCCCGAGGTGCCGTAGGCGATGAGGTCCTTGCCGTTCCACTCGGGCAGCGTCTTGAGGAAGCGGAACATCTGGAGCGC
>DFLH01000075.1:695-48395 GCA_002373695.1 Verrucomicrobia bacterium UBA3624 | reverse complement strand
TAGTAGTCCGGCTCGCGGTCCACCTCGCACCCGTGGCGGTTGATGTACATCTCGATGCCGTCCACGTGGTTCGTGAGCCGGCTCGGGCAGCGTTCCGGGGCGTCGTAGTAGCCGGAGAGCTTGCCCGTCGCCTTCATTCGGTTCGCGGCGGACGCCGCCTTGGGGATCACGAGGTAGCCGGTGGCGGGCAGGTAGCCCTCGGGCGCGTTGAGCTTCATGCGCCACAGGCGGAGCCCGGGATTCGCGCACGGGATCTCCGCGCGCTCGATCACCTTGAGCGGCAGGTCGTCGACGATCTTGCGCTCCGCCGCCCAGTGCGCGTCGAAGTCCTTCGGCTCCGGCCACGCCTGGAGCCTCTCGATCTCCACGCCCGCGCCGCCCTGAAAGAATACGCGCTTCTCCCACCGGTGATTCTTCGGCACGCACTTCCCCGTCTTGTCCACGACGTTCGCCTCGATCTTCACGAAGCCCGGACGGTCCAGCGACGTGCGGATCACGAGCGGCTTCGCGAGCGACGCCTCCGCGCGTCCCTTCTCCGTCTTGCCGTCGTTCGCCGAGCGCACCCAGTCGATGAAGTACTCGCCGGACGGGATCTCGCCCTTCACGCCCTTCAGCTCGAGCGTGAAGACCATCTCCTCGCCCGCCGCGTAGAAGCACTTGTCGCCGTTCGTGCGCCCGAAGATGAGCGCGTCGTCCCAGTTCACCGCGCCGTGCGCGGCAATTCCCAGCGCACAAACCGCGATGCCAAAGGTCATTCGTGTCATGATCTTTCTTCCTTTCTTCAGATGTTCATTCGTCATTCTTCCTGACCCTTTAAAGTTCCTGCGCAACCAACGGTCTCAGGCCTGAAAGAGATCGTCGAGCGTGACGACCGACTGGACGTCAAACGCGTTCGCGTTGCGCTTCAGTCCACTTGCCGAGACGATTGTCAGATGGACGGCATTCTTCGTGCCGGTCTCGGAAAGAAAAGCCTCGCGCCGCCCCCTGAGCTTGCCGTCGTATGCGTCCGAAATCTCAATTCGCGCGTCGACGTGATTCCCGTCACCGAAACGCCGCCGCTCAACGCCACCATATGCACTGGCAACGGCGGCGAACACGGCACAAAACACGATTCGGCAAATCATCATCGTTGCAACGCCCCTGTTCCTTTTTCCTCCGTCCAGCTTGCGGAAACGTCGATCGCCGCGCGTTCCGTGATGAGGCACGGCGAATCGTACACGGGCACGTTGGTGAACGTGACGCCGTCGGCGCACGCCACCATGCAGTCCTTCGGGAAGGCGCGGACCTCTCCCGTGAGCAGGTCGACCCACACCGGGTCCTTGAGCGGCGCGCCCGGCCAGCTGAAGACGGCGGGGCGCTTCTCCAGGCTGTCTCCGGGACGCCTGTACGCCATGGCCCAGCCGTTCTTCTCCTTCGACCACGCCCATTCGCCCGTCGTCCAAAACGCGAACAGGGGCGCGCCCCGGCGCCGGAATTCCCAGAGCTGGAGCGAGCTTTCCGGCGACGACACCCGGCACGGCACGCGCGAGACGTCCGAGTCGAACACGGTCGCCACGTTACGCACGGCGTAGAACGCCCGCTTGACGCCGATCACGTTGCGCGCGGAGTCGGCGCGGAGGAGTCCGTAGCAGCCGACGCCGCGTCCGGGATGGAAGTAGTCGCTGATGGTGAAGACGGCGGACGGAATCTCGCGCACGTAGTCGCCGAGCATCCGGCGCATGTCCCACTTCGCCTGCGAGACCTCGCTCCACGCGATGCGGTGGAGCGCGAGGCCGTCGCCCGACATCTCGCTCGGCGCGCCGTTCTCGCCCTGCCACATCCGCGCGTGCGGCGCGTACTTCGCGCAGAGCCGCTTGAGCTGCTCCACGTTGCCGTAGCTCTCCTCCGGCGCCGGCACGTAGCCGTGGTAGATGAAGCGCCAGAAGAGCTTGATGTCGTCCCCGAACGCCTTGTAGCACGCCTCGTGGAAGTCGGGAGCGGTCGCGCAGAGCGAGAGGCCCGCGAGGCGCGCGTCGGGGATGTTCTTCCGGATGATCCTGGCGGTGCGGACGTTGAACGCCGCGATCGCCTGGGGCGTCTTCTTGGGCGATCCGTCCATGGGAGGGATGTCCGGTTCGTTCCACATGAGCCAGTCGCGCACGCGTCCCTTGAAGTGCTTCGAGAGGGCGTCCACCCAGCGGTCCCACGCGGCCAGCGCCTCCTCGGAAGTCGGGAAGCCGCCGGAAAGATCGTGCCCGCCGCCGCCTTTGTAGATCGGGTTGCCGTAATCCGTTTCCAGCACGGGGTTCAGCCCGTGCGCGAGGGCGAAATCCACGCACTCGTCGAGCCATGCGAAATCGTACTTGCCCTTCACCTTCTCGCACTTCGCCCAGCCGCCCTGCAGACGGATGGAGCGGATGCCGAGCTGCGGCAGATAGTCCTTGTAGGCCGCGAACTTCGTGAAGTCGCGGTCGAGCAGTTCGCACCCGATCATCCACTGGTCGTCCTTCGGGTCGGGCGCCGTGCGCGGCGCAAGCGTCCCCACCACGGGCATCTCCAATCCGGCCGCTCCCGCCGCCATCATGAATCCCAACACCAATGCCATTGCCACTACAGGTCTCTTCATATCCATGTTTTCTCCACTTTGATCTGTGCGATAATGTTCTTTGTGGCTCAATCCTACCGGAAGATCACGCACGTTCCCGTTGCAATGAGCCAGCACTGGAAGCAGCCGGGGTCGAGCCGTCCGTCGCGGAGGCGCAGGTTGCCGGCAAGGTCCGTGTCCGAGGCCGCGAACACGGACGCGTCGCCCATGCCCAGGACGGGCGAATTCAGGAGCAGGGAATACTTGTCGACGCCCAGTTTCGCGGCCTTGTCGCCCGCCATCTTCAGATCGCCCGCAGACACCGTCCGGTTGCCGCCGAGATCCGTCCAGGAGATGTTCTTGCTGACTCCCGGCGCGCAACCGACCACGCCGTACACGCAGTTCGACAGTCTGATGCCGGAATCGGCGGGCGTCGACGCGCCGACCGACACGTCATACCCCACGTCGCACAGCGTGTTGTATTGCGTTTTGTTGTTTGCCCAGATGCAGTTCTTGAACGGCGTCGCGACGCCGTTCTCCTGCGCGTGGAACAGGAATCTGGGAAACACGTTGTCGACGAACGTGCAGTTCACGTAGTCGCTGCCGGGGACATGGTAAGCGCCGATCGCCCCCCACCGGTAGACCAGGCCGCGCGTCTGGTCCGGCGGCTTGCAGCCGGAGACGAGGCAGTTCGTCGCCACGTTGTGCCCGTAGAACGCGCAGAAGGCGCCCTTGTTCGTGAGCGTGTGGATCCGGCAGTCCACCGCCACGCAGTCGTACAGGCAGCCGAGATCCATGTCGCACCGCAGAAGCGTGGACGAGGACGCGTCGCCCGAGGGGACGTTCGCGTCCGGCGTGCCGTTGTACGTGTTGAACGAGTATCCCCAGAACGTGTCGACCTTCTTGTTGCCGATGAAGCGGCAGTCGACCACCGTGCTGTTGTTGACCACCCCGCCGTACGGCACCTCGTTCCCGAAGAACGTCGTGTTGGTGCAGGCGGCGTTGCGCACGAGTCCGCCGCCCGAGCAGTAGTTGTTGGTGAACGCGCAGTCGACGATCCGCGGCAACCGGGCCGTATCCGCGCCATACACCACGCTGATGCCGCTGCCGTCGATCTTGTTCGTCGCGTAGTTGCCGTAGAACACGCATCCCCTCACCAGGTTCGTCGTCTCGGCAAACACGGCGGCGCCCGACGTCTTCCAGGCCGCGGCCTTCGTGAAATAGTTGGACGTGAACGTGCAGTTGACGACGCCGCCGGGGCATGCCGACCGGAGCAGCACCGCGCCGCCGTGTTCGTCCTTGCCGCTGTCGCCCGTCCCGCAGGAGTTCCCGAAGAAGGCGCAGTTCGTGCAGGTGCCGCCGTGGATCGCGCCGCCAGACGCCTTCGCGTAGTTGTTCGAGAACGAGCAGTCGCGGAACTCAAGCGGGCCGTCGGCCAGGTTGTGCGATTCGTAGACCGCGCCGCCGTTCGTGTCGCTCGCGTTGCCCACGAACCGGCAGCGCGTAAACACGGACCCCTTGCCGCCGTTGGTGTTGCCGTCCGCCGCAGACGAAAAAACGGCGCCGCCGGTATCGGTGGCGGAATTGCCCTCGAACGTGCAGTCCATTACCTTGGCGGAGATGCGCAACGACAGGGCACCTCCCACACCTCCCGTCGCGCGGTTCGCGCGGAACACGCAGTTCGAGATATTCCCGTTCGCCTCGCCCGCCACGACGCCGACTCGTTTCGCGCTGTTCCCGATGAACTCGCAGTCCCTCAGCCCGTCGGACCCGGAGCCCTGCCACCAGACCGCGCCCGCCTGGTCGGCCGCACGGTTGTCGACGCAGCGGCACCGGAGCAGGACGACCTTCACGCCCATGCCGCCAGAGTAGCTGGCGGCGACGTTGTTCGTGAAGAGACTGTCGACCGCGTACACGGCCACGACGGCCCCGCCGGAGCGGGAGACGTTTCCCCGGAACACGCAGTTCGAGACGAGATTCGCGGTAGACACGTCCATGATGCTGCCGCCGTCCGTGGCATTTTCGGAGAACACGATCGCGCCGCCGCAGGCGATCGGCGACAAGTTGTTGGCGGCGACGCGGAGGTCCGTGCGGTCGCACGACGCGAAGTTCTCGAACGTCAGGTCGCGGAAGGTCGAACCGGTCACCGTTCCGTAGAAGAAACGGTCGTTGCCGTTGCCGCGGAGAATCGTCGCGTCGTCCCACTTGCCGGACGAGGCGCCCACGAAGTGGAGTTTCTTGTCGGCCAGCACGTAGTTCCTGCTCGTGACCGTCACGCTGCCGTCGCCCGATCCCGTCAGAGTGCCGGTGAACGACGCGCCGTCCAATTGGTAGGTGCCGGCCTCGAACCGGATCGTGTCGCCCGCAGACGCCTGCACCACCGCGTTGGTGAGCTGCTGCGACGGCGTCATGCCGTTGACCGTCCCGAGGCTGATCGGCCACTCGGCGCCGACGGCGGCCAGGCAAACGGCCATTGTGGCAAAGAGCACGCCCCCATGGCATGCCCCCATCACGGCTCTTTGTGTCACTTTGTAGAGTAGAGACCCACGCCTCGGCGTTGCCACCGATACGACGACTATCAATGTCATCAGTTTCTTCATGTTTGTTTCCTTTCGTTAGGCCGAGCGTCGTCGCCACAATCGGCAATATCGCCAACAATAGCGCCAACCTCTCTATCGCGCTACAGTATATCAAATGATAATTGACCTTTCGGACAACACTATATTGACTTTTTCGCCAACGATATGATATACTCTCCCCCGTGAAAGAATCAATCAGATCCATGCGTAAAACAGTGCTCGTCGTGCTGGGCCTGTCCTACCAGTCCGCCCGCGAGCAGCTGGCCGGCATTTACCACTTCCAGCAAATGCAGGGCGACTGGGACATCTGTCTCATCACAAGCAACGACCCGCACTTCCAGCCCGCTATTCTGCAATCAATCTCTAACGTCGACGGCGCAATCGTAAAGATCGGCAGCGCATTGGACATGTCGCCGATCCTACAGTCAAAGCGGCTTCCCTTGGTCATCCTTGAAAAGCCACCACGGGAACAAATCATCGCGCTCGAAAAGTCGAACCGGCCTTTCGCCGTCATCGGCATTGACAATGCCAAAGTAGGGGCGATGGCGGCCGAGTACCTGTCGCACCTCGGCAACTTCGCCAACTACCTCTTCATCCACGATCCCAACGACAACGAATGGTCGCGATTACGTGGATCGTCTTTCAAGAATGCCATGCGAAAGCGACGCCATCGCGTCAAGATTCTTACCTTGGAGGACTTTGAGCGCAAGCTGCCGACCTTGGAAACGCCCATGGCCATTTTCACCGCCTTCGACCTGCTTTCCACAAATGTCATGAATATATGTCGGAAAACGAGCCTGTCCATTCCAAACGATGTTGTCATCCTCGGCGTAGACAACGATTCCGCCCTCTGCGAAAGCGTAAACCCGACGCTCTCTAGCATTCGCCTCGCCCACGAAGACCTTGGTTATTCTGCGGCAAAGGCACTCGATGCGCTCATGGCCGGCACACGCACCCGTACAAATGAAGAGCTGCCGCCCCTTGACGTCATCGTCCGCAGCTCAACCACCCATCTTCCCCCGGCCCGCCTGCTCGTAGACCGGGCCATGCGGATCATCGAGGACCACGGGCCAAAGGGCATCCGTGTCACGGACGTCGCCCGGAAGCTCGGCGTCTCGACAAGTCTTCTCAAGCTCAGGTTTCACCAGTCGCGAAACTGTTCACTGCGCGACACGCTGATCACAACACGCCTAGACGAAGTAACCCGTCTCCTGAAAACAAGCGACTATCCCGTCGGCCAGATCGCCAAGATGTGCGGTTTCTCTTCGCCCGTAGTCCTAAACCACCTCTTCAAGAAAAAGTTCGGAACCAGCCCCAGCCGATGGCGGAAGAGCCGCAAGTAAGTTGACAACTGGCTCAATTGTTTGAGCACAGCAGCAGGCAGGCGGCAATCTTGCTGATGGGTTCGCCGAGGGCGATAAGCGCCTTTATGAGATTGTCCATCGTGCTTGTGTCCGGGTTGTTTAGCATTCGCGCTATGCCGGACTGCTTTGTCCCCACACGTTTTGCAAGCTCCGCCTGTGTTATGCCCTTGGCCTTGCGAACCCTTTCGAGTTCTTGCGCAAGTGCCACGCGCATATCCACGATCTGGGCCTCTTCGCGAGAAAGTCCAAGCCATTCGGCCGAATCAGTGACCTTGTAGCCCTTTGCCTCCAGCATCTTCTTCTTTGCTTCTGTCATTTCAAGCTCCTTTCGCAAGTGCATCATAGTCGCGCAATCGTTCGTCACCTGGAGTTTACCCATTTTTCAGTTTCTGGCGAGGCGAGATGGATTGCCACGCGCGTTGGAGACAAAAAAGCGGCACCTCCCCGCCGGTTTTCGGTATACTACCGAGTGCAAAAAAAAGACCAAGCCGAAGGCGAGGTTCGTCCGGGAGGCCACCTATGGAATACAGGCCTCCGGCGACACGAAGCTTTCGTCCATCGTGCGCGCGATAGATGACGACGTCGCGCCGATCCAGACGGAGAAACTTCAAAAGGGACACCGGACGGACGATCCTCGGCGAAATCCAAGAGCGCCGACTTGAAAGGATCCGCGAGCTGCTGGCGCACACTTCGCTGCCCATCGCCGCAGTCGTGGCGCAATGCGGGTACCGCTCGGATGCTTTTGTGAAGAAGATATTCCTGAAGCGCACGGGCATGACCATGCGCGAATGGCGGCGCAATCGATAAGCGGACTCCAGCATTCCCGTCAGCAGCCGCAATTGGAATCTTCGGCGCGTGGATGGTACAGGCGATGGACCTGCCCCAGACGGCTGCGATCCACGTGCGTGTATATCTGCGTGGTCGACACCGACGCATGGCCAAGCATTTCCTGGATCGACCGTACGTCCGCTCCATGAGAAAGGAGGCTGGTCGCGAAACTGTGCCGCAGCACATGGGGAGACACTACCGCCGGATCGATGCCCGCGGCAAGCGCGCGCTGCTTCAGCATCTTGAACACGCCCATCCGCGTGAACGCCTTTCCAAGACGCGTAACGAAAAGCGGCCTTGCCGTCTTGCCCCGCAGCAAGGCGCCGCGCACTTCGTCGAGGTATCTGCGCACCGCCGCCGCAACCGATGGCGCAATCGGCACCAGACGCTCTTTCGAACCCTTCCCCCGGCACCGGACGACTTCAGCCCCGTCCGGCAGATCGGAAAGCTCGAGCCCGCACAGTTCGCTGGCACGGAGACCGCATCCATACAGCATTTCAAGCATCGCCCTGTCGCGCACGTCTTGCGGAGCGTTCCCGTTGACCGAGTCGATCAGCCGCAAGGTATCCTCTTCGCCGAGCGTACGGGGAAGCAGCCTGTCCCGTTTTGGCGCGGCAAGCCCATCTGCGAGATCGCTGGCGACAAAACGCATTTCCTTGAGATGATGGAGAAACTCGCACAGCGCGACGAACGCCCTGGCCCGCGACGAAGCGCGATGGCGCGTTTCCTTCAGCCTTTGAAGCCAGGCTGTCACGTCGGCCTTCTCCAACGCCTCTGTCGTCTTCTTGCCGTTGCCGGCAAGGAACTTGGCGAACATCCGCACGTCGCGCCCGTACGCCTCGCATGTTTTTGCGGCGAGTCCGCGCTCAAGCGCAAGACTCGCCGCAAACGATTCGATGGCTTCCGTCAAAGCCGCCATATGGGCACCCGCTACTTCTTCTTGCGCGTCGCCCCGATAGACTCTGGGGTGACTCCGTTCGCCGTGAAACCGGCTTTTGCGATCGCCATTTCGATGTTCTTCCTGGCAATCTGCATCGAATCGTACTTCAGCGTCAGGCGACGTGCCGAAGCGTCGAATGCGAGACTGGACTTGTCCACCCCGCCGTACGGCGCCAAGGCCGACGCGATGGCGGACACGTCCGCCTGCGTCGCCTCCGGCACCTCTACGACGAAGTCGCGCACATCCGTCCGGCGGCACCCGGCCACAGACAGCATGGCCGCCACTACGAGAAGAATGCGCGTCATGGCAAAACTCCGTTCGCGCTACTTGACGATCTTGCGGCCGCGGATGCCGGCGGCAGTATCTGCGCCAGCCTTCTTGCCCTCATGCGGACGCAACGAACGTACGGCCGCACCGGCCTTCCACATTTCGCTGTCATGCATGTCCTGCAGCTTGGCCGCCATGAACTCCTTGTAGTCGGGACGGCCCGTGTCGCGAATGACCTCCTTGGCCTCGG
Organism: Verrucomicrobia bacterium UBA3624; assembly: GCA_002373695.1. Taxonomy (GTDB): domain Bacteria; phylum Verrucomicrobiota; class Kiritimatiellia; order RFP12; family UBA1067; genus RUG572. Next base: position 39,604 of record DFLH01000075.1, on the reverse strand, counting down.
TCATGTTCTTGACGCTCTTGTAGAGCTTCTTGAAGACGGGTTCCGTGGCCTTGCGGAAGAGCGGACGCCACTTGAGAGCTCCGTGCTGCGCGGTCTGCGAGCAGTTGGAGTACATCCAATCCATGCCATTCTCGTCGACAAGGCGAGCGAGCGACTGCGTGAGTTCTTCGCACGTCTCGTTGAACGCCTCGGAAGGCGTGTGCCCGTTGGCGCGGAGGGTGTAGTACTGCGCCTCCATAACGCCGGCGAGCGCACCCATCAGGATGCCGCGTTCGCCGACAAGGTCGGACGTGACCTCGTTTTCGAACGTCGTCGGGAACAGGTAGCCGGAACCGACGGCGATACCAATCGCGATCGTGAGTTCGAGAGCCTTGCCGGTCGCGTCCTGCGCAACGGCAAACGAGCTGTTGATGCCGGCGCCGTTCAGGAAGTTGCGGCGCACGTTCGTGCCCGAACCCTTCGGGGCGACCATGATCACATCCACGTCCTTGCCCGGCTTGACGCCAGTAATCTTGTTGTAGACGTACGCAAAACCATGCGAGAAGTAGAGAGCCTTGCCAGGCGTGACGTACTTCCGGACCTTCTTCCAGACCTCGCTGACCGATCCGTCGGACGTAAGCATCATGATGATGTCGCCCTTCTCCGCCGCTTCCTCAAGGGAGAACAGCGTCTTGCCTGGCACCCATCCGTCCTGCTTCGCACGGCCCCACGAGCTGTTCTTGCCCGCGCTCTTGCGCTGGCCGACAATCACGTTGATGCCGTTGTCGCGCATGTTGAGCGCCTGTGCCGGCCCCTGGATGCCGTAGCCCAGCACGGCAACAGTCTTGCCCTTGAGGACCTTCTGCGCCTTTTTGAGCGGGAATTCCTTACGCGTAACGATCTTCTCGACGACGCCGCCGAAGTTGATGTCCATCTTGCTTCACTCCTGTTTTTCTTTCCGCCGACTTGCGGAAAACGGCAGATATGATATCACATTCCCGCCCAACAAGCCACACCCAAATTATTTCTCCGGCATCGTTCCTTTGACATGAATTCTCCGTCCCGACCTCGCACTCTTGCGTTCGGCATCTACCAATGCGACGGAATTGCGTGCGTCCAAGGGCGTCAGCGGCCCGTCTTTCGCCGTTCCGTTCACATACGACAGAAACCACCGTATCTCGTTTTCGTATCCTGTTCCCTTGCCGAGTCTGGGCGAAAACGGCTTGCCCTTCGAAGGATAGATGGTGAACGTCTCGGATGGACGCGTGGAACCGACTGCCGTGGCTCGTTCGAACATGACGCGGAACCCCGACTCGAACCCGAACTCGCCGACAGGCGCCCAGCTGACGGTTGACGTCACCACCTTGTCGGAATATTCGTAGAGCGTATGCGCATGATCGGTCCAGCCGCCGGTCGCATGGCGATGGGCCAGGGTCGTCACGGCATCCGGAAGACCGAAGAGCCAGTTGATCATGTCGGCATCGTGGATATGCAAGTCAAGCTGTACGCCGCCGGACTTCGATTCGTCAAGAAACCATGATTTTCCACCATCGTTCCAGCCTGGGGCGTTGGCGAGGCGCGAGAAGTCCGCCGCCACCACCTTGCCGTACGTCCCCTTGCCGACAAGATCTTTCAGGCATACGTAGCAGGGCCAGAAACGGAGGCACTGCGCCACCATGAACCTCCCCTTGGCCTTGCTGGCGGCGGCCAGCATTCTGTCGCACGACTTGGCATCGAGCGCCATCGGCTTCTCGCAAAGCACGTGGTATCCGGCGGCAAGCGCCTTTTCCGCCATGGCCGGGTGCAGCGGCGTGGGCAAGGTGATGTCTACAATGTCGAACCCGCCTGCCGCCAGCATGCCGTCGAAACTGTCGAATATCCTCGCATCGCCAAAATCCGTCGAAAAGTCCGCACCCGCGATATTGCCGCCCGAAGACTTCTTCAGCTGTGCGAGATTGGAGTCGCATATGGCCGCCACCTTGGCGCCGCGCATCCGCCCCCAGCAGCCGTAATGCATGCGTCCCATGAAACCGAAGCCGGCAATCGCAATCTTTTTCATGGCTTCATATGGCCGGCTGTTACTTGGTCTTGGCGGCCTCGACCTTGTTGGACACGGCCTCGACCTTGTTGGACACGGCTTCCGCTTCTTCCGCGACTGCCGCCGCTGCGGCATTGGCCACATCGAAGAGCGAACGCGCTGCGCGAGAAGGATCGTGGCGCTTGACGGCATCCGCCATGCGGTCGATACGCATCTTCACAGCTTCGTCGGTCGATTCCGCCTTCATGGCCTCGAAGTCCTTCGCGGCGCCTTCCTTGTCTCCCGCCAGCGCCTTGCAGCGCGCCGCGCCAAGCTTTGCCGTCAGCAGCATGTAGGACTTCGCGTTGGCGGGATCGCCGGCATACGCCTTGTACGCCTCGCCGGCTTCCGCGTACTTTTTCAGGCCTTCGAGCGAATACGCCCTGCCGATGACCGCGACATCCGCGAACGCCGCGTTTTTCTTGGCCTGACCTCCCAGCACTTCGTACGTCTCAAGCGCGTCCTGGTAGCGCTCGGCGTCGAAATACGCCTTTGCCAGCCGGATGCGCAGCGCGGGGCCCACCTTCGTGGAACCGTAGCTGGCCACGGCCGTTTCAAGCTCCTCGACCGTGTAGGCGTTCACCAACGCCGCGTTGGCAGCCACATCGCGACTCTTCAGCCAGTTGCGGCCGGCATAGAAGGCGGCCACGGCAAGACCTGCAATGGCCACCATCATAAGCGTGGAACGGCCTTCCTTTACCCACCAGTCCCAAAGCGGGAGCAGTTCAGGCGCCTTCTTTACCAGCGCGGGGACTTCACGTTCGGTGTTCTCGTTTTTATCACTCATGGCTTTCACCTTGTTCATTGCCTTCGTTGATCGGGTTGTCTTTGTCAAACATTTTTCTGGACACGTCGTCCCACTCGTCGATGATCGCCTCGCTCCGCCCCTCCGCGCGCACTATTATCCGGTTGAAGTCGAGCGCGTCCGGGAAATCGCGGTTGTACACGAAACGCAGCCTGTTCGGCGATGGAGGAACGGCGAAGCGCTTAACGGAATCCAGCAGCAGCACGGCCAGGAAATATGTCGCCCGCGGCGGCTTCAGGGCGCGTACCATCGTACCTATCACATCTCTCGACTTGCCGGGGTTCGCACGGGCCATCGCTGCAAACAGAACCGCCGCCCTCAAACCGTTTGGCACCTCGAACCCGCGCGAGCGCATGGCGGTCTCGTAGCGGTCCAGAACCGACAGGTACTTCCATGTGGCGGAATCCTCGCCGCCGTCGGAATCGATGAACGCCGCCAGTTCCGGTAGCAGGTCTTTCAGAAGCCCGAACCGGTACATCATTCTGAACGCCTGTTCCGAACGCCCGTACGGGAAAAGCCTGAAAACCTCCTCGCAGATGCGCGGCACCGCCGCCGTCAGGATGCATGAATGGAGCTTGCGGATGGCACGCTCGGTGCCGCGTTCGATCTTGAAGTCCAGCCTGGCGGCGAACTTCACGGCCCGCATCATGCGTACTGGATCTTCCCGGAAACGGATCATCGGATCGCCAATCGAACGTATGAGCTTCTTCTGGAGGTCTTTGAGCCCGCCCACCCAGTCGATCACGGCAAATGTCTTGATGTCGTAGAACAGGCCGTTCACCGTGAAGTCGCGGCGGTTGGCGTCAGTCTCCGGCGTGCCGAACGTGTTGTCCTCGAAAGGCCCCTCGGCGGCATGCTCCAGGATGTCCCCCACCGTCTGCGACTCCTTGCGGAAGGTAGCCGTCTCGATCACCTTGTCGCCGAAACGCACATGCGCAAGGCGAAACCGCCGGCCGATGAGAAAGCAGTTGCGGAAGAGGCGCTTCACTTCGTTCGGCTTGGCGCTCGTGCCGACGTCGAAATCCTTCGGCTTCCTGCCAAGGAGCAGATCCCGCACGCCGCCGCCTACCAGATAGGCCGTGTAGCCGTTGTCGGCCAGCCTGTACAGAACGCGTAGCGCATCCTGGTCTATATTCTTTCGGGAAATGCAATGCATTGGCCTCGCGCAAACCACAGGGCCAACTATTTTCCGCATCTTTCTTCCAAGGAAGCCAAACATGAATTTGCATATTATGCCAAAAATACCCTGCGGAGGCAAGCCGTCAAGCGTTCAATTTTGCACAAGAGCGTCCGAGCGCCGCACACTGGCGCTCTACGCGAATTGGCATAGGACGCCTGCTGCCGCGCCTATGGCAAGCCCCCAGAGCGGCGAGATGCGTCTGGTCAGCGTTATGACGAGAGTGGCGGCAAACACGAAACATGCAACCGGGTCGAACGAGAGATCGTCCAGCGAATATACGTCCGGCGCGCCAAAGCATTCCAATGCGAGCGTCAGGCCGGCCGCCGTGACGAAACCCGCCACAAGCGGTCGCAAGACGGCGAATACGCGCTTTACGCACGTGCTTTCGCGGTGCCGTTCAAACCATCCCCCGCCGAAATGTACGCCAATAACGCTCGGAAGAGTCACGGACAGCGTCGCAAACAGAGACACCGCAACGGCCATAAGCGGCGAACATCCCTGCATTTCCGCGATGCGATATCCGACGAACGTCGCAGTGTTTACGCCAATCGGCCCCGGCGTCATCTGGGCGATTCCAAGGATGTCCATGAACTGTGCATTCGTGAGCCATCCCCTCCCAGCCATCTCCTGCTGCACGAGAGTGATTATCGCAAGCCCTCCTCCCAATGTGAACAATCCTATCTTGAAGAAGGAAAAGAAGATGTCGGCAAGCAGCTTCAGCATGCGCACCCCCCCTTCCGCACCGCCACCAGGTTCCAGACGAGTCCCGCGCCGATGGCGGCCAATATCAACCATGCCATCGGCGGATTCCATAGCACAAGGATGCCGCAAGCCGCAATGGCAAGCGCCACCGCCCAAGCGGACCTGGCCGATCCCGCCATCATGTTCACGCCCATGCCGAGCATCATTCCTGCCACGGCCGGACGTACCCCCTCCAGCACGCGCATGACTGCCGGATAGTCTTGCGCATATGCGTATGCCATCGCATACGCCGCTATCAGGACAAACGGCACTACAACGAGCCCAAGCGCAGCTGCCAGGTTTCCAGCCAAACCTCGCAGCCTGTTGCCCACAAGCATCGCGGTATTGATGGCGATCACTCCCGGCAGCACCTGCGCCAAGGCAAAGAAGTCCGCCATTTCCTCGCTTGCCGCCCACTTTCTGCGGCGAACTATCTCGTCCTCAAGGAGGGGAAGCATGGCATAGCCGCCACCGATCAGTACCGCGCCTATCTTCACGAATGACACGAATATCTCACCGACCGCCGGTCCGTCCACATGACTTTTGTCGACATCTTCTTTGTTCACGATGCTGGAGATTATAGCAAATCTCCCCGATCCAACCGTGTTGCATATTTTAGATTGTCTGGCGCGAACAGAAAGTGTATACTGCGTGTCGAAACGAAACAGTGGAGCATCTTGGCGCAACATGAATGTCTTTTTCGATAAAGTTGCAGAACTTCTCGACAAGTTGGATGCCGCCGACCGGCGGCGCCAATTCCGTCTGCTCGCAGATGAACTGGGATTCTTCGAGTCCATTTTCAACGCGCTTCAGGAGGGTATTGTCGTGGTGTCGTCAGACGGTATGCTGCTCTATGCGAACAATGCCGCCGAGACCTTGACGGGATGTCCGTGCGCCAAGGCGCGAAACAAACCCATTCGCAAGATAATACCCGGATGGGACTGGGACCACCTCCTGACGCCAGCACGTGACGGATGGAACCGTTCTTCCGCCCAGGAGATCGAAATCCTATACCCGGAACATCGTATTCTGGAACTGAACGCGTTGCCGACCCGTACCGACACGATAATACTCGTACGCGACGTTACCGATGCGCATGCGCGTACGGAAAACGCCATCGAATCCAGCCGTACGGATGCCGTACGCGATCTGGCGGCAGGCGTTGCGCACGAGATCGGCAATCCGCTCAACGCCCTTTCCCTGAATCTTCAGCTTCTTGCGCGTGAATTCCGGCGCGAACATGATGAAGAGCGGCGCGATCGGCTGCTGCATGACATTGCCACCGCACAAAACGAAGTGAACAGGCTGGAAGGCATCATAAAAGGTTTCCTTTCCGCCCTTCGCCCTGCGAAACTGAATCTTGTGCCGGGTTCGCTGGCGGATCCGCTGAAGGATACGCTCGCCACCTTGAAGGCCCAATTCGAGGACCGGCGCATCAAGATGCGGCTCGATTTGCCGTCCGCCCTGCCGTCCGTCCTCATCGACCGGGCGCAAATGGAGCAGGTGTTCTTCAACCTCGTTAAAAACGCACTTGAAGCCATGAAGGACGGAGGTGCGCTTGCAATAGAGGTAACGGCCGACGATCACGACGTGCGCGTTCTTTTCCACGACAACGGCAACGGAATGGATGCGGCGACGCTTGCGCACATTTTCGAACCGTACCGCACCACAAAGGAACAGGGCACCGGCCTCGGACTCATGGTGTGCCGGCGCATAGTCCGTGCCCACGGCGGAGAGATCGACGTCGAGTCCAAGCCCGGCGCCGGCACCACATTCACGATCCGCATTCCCCGTCTTGAAAAACGAATCCGGAGATTGACATGACCTGTCTTGCGGCGTTTTCCTGTACTGCGCTTGCGGCATGGTGCGTGTTTTGCGCTGTGGCGGTGGTACATGGCTGGCTGATTCGGACATGTACAAAACGGAGACTTTTCTCGCCGGCGGGCGTAGTTCTGGCCGCGTTCGCCCTGGCGCTGCTGCCCACGGTCGCCAAGCGCGGTGCGCCGTCGGCGCGGGCGGACGTCCCGCCCGCCCGCGAACACGCGTCCCTGACGTCGCCATTCCTTCGGGGAAGCGGCGCTCCCGCCGCTTCGGCCTCCAGCTTCTGGCTCTCGCAGATCGGCCCGTCCTCCAACTCCGTCGCGCTGGGTGTCACCTGGGATGCCGGCGCGTTCGCCGCCCCGCCGTTTGTAGAGTTCTCCGTCAGCACGAATCTCGCCGACGACGCGTGGTCGCTGCTGGGGTGGGCGGAGGCCGAGGCAGGCGAGACGAACCTGTGCGTTGACATAGAGGCTACTCGCCTTCCTGGCGGCGCGATGCCGCCCGCCGCGTTCTTCAGGGCGACCGCGTACGACGGCCTTGGCGGCGACGGCGATGACGACGACGGAGACGGCATCCCCAACGGCTGGGAGACGGCGCACGGAACGAACCCCCTGCGGGCCGACACCGACGGGGACGGCATCCCCGACGGCGATGAGGCGGCGTGGGCGTCCGTCGGCGAGCCGTTCCCCGATCTCGACATCTCGTCGCTCGCTAACGTCCTTGCCGGCACGCAGCCCTACTCCACCTTCCCGCCGTCGGTCGCCGTGTCGCTTCCGTTCGCCGTGGAGATGGCGGGACATGTATCCACCGGCGTTATCGTCCATGTCAACGGCGTGGCGGCGTTTCCAGAGGCGGGCGGCCCTGCGAACGTGTCCGCGTTCGCCGGATACGGAAGCCCCGCGAGCCTGTACGCGACGGTGCAAGGCGCGGTGGCCGCGTACGGCTTCTCCTTCCTCCCGATGGGCTACGCGGGTTCGCAGCTCCGTGCGGGAATCGTCCAAGGCACGCAGGGCAGATGGTTCGTGGCCGAGTGGCGCGGCATGCAGGATCCCATGGGGTTTGCGAACCTCACGTTCGGCTCCGCGACGTTCCGGCTGGCGGTATCGGAGACGGACCCCGGCACGTTCCGCGTACAGTACGTGGACGTGGAAAGCATGGATACGACGCAGGCCATCCTGGGTGCGCACGGCTTCGGAGGCGAGCCGAGCTTATCGCCCCCGGAAAGCATTTCCGACGGCACGACGGTCGCCTACCGCTTCGGAAGCGGCACGGATCCGTCCAATCCCGACACCGACGGCGACGGCCTGCCTGACGGCTGGGAGGCGGCACACGGCATGGATCCGCTCGCCTCCAACGCGGGCGACCCGCGAACGGACGCGTCCGCCGACCCGGACCTCGACGGCCTCGCGAACGCGCAGGAGGCGGCCTTGGGGACAGACCCCTTCCAGCCGGACTCTGACGGCGACGGGATGGACGACGGATGGGAGGCGCGCCACGGCTTCGATCCGGCCACGCACAACGACGACACGGCTCGCACCGACGACGACGCGTATGCCGACCCCGACGGCGACGGCCTCACGAACGCCGACGAGTGCGCGTGGGGGACGAATCCTAGCGGTGCCGACGCGAACGGCGACGGAATCCCGGACGGACGCGACACGGACGGAGACGGCGTGACGGACGGCGCGGAGATCGCGCAGAACGGTGATCCCGCTGACGCGACGGACGAGGGGAAGCCGAATAGCCGCACGCCGGTGTCGTTCTACTTTGGCGACCACAGCACGAGCCATTCGGAGAAGTATCTGCTCACGGTCGTACCTATAGCCGGAAGCGGGACGGGAACGCCGCCGCGCGCGTTCTCGTGGGTGAACACGAACTACGGCGAATGCGAGACGCGGACGGCCATGCTCTCGCCCGGCTGCTCATACGAGGTGCGCCTCGCGCACGCGTCCACGAATCGTCCGCAGGGGCCTGACTACGACTACACGCTCAACGCCGTTGACGTGCCGCAGTCCGTCATCGTGTCCGACCCAGACGGCCTCTTGGGCGTCCATCTTTCAGACAGCACCTTTACGGGAGCGGGCAGGACGGCGGTTGTGACGGCGTACAAGGTAGAGGTGGTAGTCTGCTCGCCTGACGACGACGATTGGCCGGAGCTGGATGCCGCGCGCGTGGTGCTTGATGATGAGGAGTTGCGTGTCAAGGTGACGGTCTCGCCGCAGATGTCAAGCCTTGCCGCAGTCCGGCAAAAGTTCGGTGATTCGCTCACGGTCAAGACGTCCGGCACATGTCCCTCTGGCGCGTCTGTGCCGATAGACGATGATGCGATGTTCGTCAACACGCCCGGCAAGAGCGAGATTCGGATGTCGAAGACCCGTCAGCAGCTGGTTTCGCTCGGCTTGCTGCCCGCAAACAATGACGACGGCACGAACGAGATGGCGTGGTATGATATTGGAGACGATAACGCTTCGTCCGATTCCAATCTTTCCGACAGCAGGGCATTCTCCAGGATTGGATATCAATTCCGCGGAAGGATACTGAAACCATCGCTTGGTGACCTGAACTCTTCTCCTCCAGTGTCAATCAATTCGGAATCTTTCTACAAATCTGCGGGATGTGAAATAATTACGGTGGACTTTGGCCGAGCCTCTAGCGCGAGACGACAGATTATGAATCAAGCCGATTACTTTTACTATTCTGGACATGGACGGCATTCAGATGCCAGTTTGGAGGGATTAAAGAATGGTCCAAGATTAACGCCGCCTCTTGTTTCATCGTATTGGAACAGGGATTTGAAATGTGTAGTTTTCGCTGGGTGTTCCGTGCTTGACATTAATGACTTCAATGGTAATTATAGTGGAGTTTCAGAACACACATGTTCGCCAGGTAAACAATGGGCGAACATCGAAGGACCTGATTCATTTTTAGGATACGCATACTACGCTCCAAGAGACACTCAAGGCGCAGATAGGATTGCAAGCGCGTGGGTTGCAAATCGGAGCAGCATGGGCGATGTTGATGCTTGGATGAAGGCGAATGAAAATAGAAATGGGCGTAATGCCTGTGCGATACAACGCATTGACAATTCGCATGTTCGATACAGTTATTTTAAGAGGGAAAGGGGATTTCTTTACAATTCTTATTTGTTAACAAATGTGATAGAAAGGATAACGCGATGAAAAAAACACTTGTGATGGTAATCGCGCTGATTTGTTCTGCCGTTGCCTTTTCGCAACAGATAACGACAGTATCGGAAATTGTGTCGTTTATGACGACAAATGATTATCGACTCTGCTTTTCAATGACGAATAACCTAGATTCATTGATAATGTCGACAACTGGAATCTTGGAACGTTCCACGTGCAAACTGTTAAAGGTGTCAATATTGTTGGATCATTCAGAGAACATGGCAGACATAACATCGTTTGATGCCGCTACCAATCTTTGCTGTGAGATCGAAGCTGAACTAACAGGTCTGGTTGCGTGGCAACGAATAGGGGCGTTATCAAAGTTCACAAATGCAATGATTGAAGATGGGCATCCAGAGGTTGCTTTTACAGCATCTACCAACCTGTTAAATGTTTTCCAATCCAATCAATGTGTGGATGTTGATACGAATGTATGGAATGTGCTATTCAAACCTGGCGGACTAGATATAATGTCCCCCATGGACTTCATAAAAGCGAATGCAGCGGCGTCACTGTTCAGGATGGATGCCGGTGCGGACATTTCGCCTTATACGAACGGGATTCCGCACGAAATCCTGCATGAAATCATCAGGTAATAAGGTGTTGAAAAGTGATTGAAAAAGGTGTTTCGTGTTCGATAGGCAAGGCCGCCGTGTCCGGCGCAATCATCTATACTGGGCGAGAGCCGTACAAGCTCGACAACGCAAACTGGGCGATTCCCTGGAACTTCCTGTTATCGCAGAACCGTCGCATAGACCGTCAAACTGGAATGAAGCAGGGAATATGACATGAAGAAGAATCTCTATGCAAGTCTTGCCCCGTGCGCGAAGGAAGAAGAGGTCAAGGCCGAGTTCTGCAAGTTTTTCAAGATGAAGATCTTCGCGTTGCGCGGCATCGACCACTATACCGAACACGTTCTCTTCGAGTTCAAGTACGATCGCAACCTGAAGAACCCCGAGAACGTGGCGCGCGTGCTGGCGCAGGTCATGTATTACGCGCGGCTCTTGAAGTTCGGCGCAGGGCTGACGCGTTACCCGCTTCCACCCGTTATCTGCGTCGTCGACAAGAACGAGGCGTTCTTCGCCGACACGAAAGACTACGCGAGGTTCTACGCCGCGAAGGGCGATAAGTACGACTGGGACCGCGCCCCATCGACACCCTGCCCGAAACTGATCGGGGACATCCTCGCATCGTTCAGTTTGAAGGGAAACAACTTAAACAACAGTAAAAACAACTTCGGGCCTGCTCCGGGCGCAACTGCGCCCGGAGATAGAATCGCCGCGCCGGTTGGCGCGGCAGAGAAAGAAAAAGTTGTTTTTACAAGTTGTCCCGGTTGTTTCCAGAAAAAACTTTCCCCCGAATCCCGAGCCGTCCTCGCCGCAGCCCGCACGCTCTATCGCGACTTCTACGCCAACATCACGCGCACGCCGTGGATGGATTGGAAGATCGAGACCTGGGATGTCGGCTACTATCAGGTTCGCAACGCGATGAAGGCATTGGGAGGGCCGGCCTCCGTGCCGGCCATGGACGGGACGGAGCCCGTCCCTCCCGTTGAGGCCATGGACGGGACGGAGCCCGTCCCTCCCGTTGAGGCGCTTCGCACTGCCCATGACGCGCTCCGGGCGAAGCTCCTGCCGCAGATCTACTCGCTCGGCTTTCTCAATTCTGATGTAGAATACTTCAAATAACGCAAAAGCCATGAAACCAGCAATACTGATCGTTGACGACGAAAAGGACACGCGCGAGCTGATGGCCCGCGCGCTAGGCGCGGACTACCGCGTGGCGACGGCGGCGGACGCCGAACTCGCCCTCAAGGCGCTGGAGGCGGATCCATCCATCGCCCTCATGCTCTCGGACGTGCGAATGCCAGGCGCAGACGGTCTCCAGCTCCTGAAGGCCGCCAAGAAGATGCGCCCGAACCTCGCCTGCATCCTGCTGACCGCCTTCGGCACCGTGGACCAGGCGGTCGCCGCCATGAAGGACGGCGCAGACGACTTCATCATGAAGCCCGTAGACCTCGACCAGCTCGACTTGCGCGTGGCAAAGGCCCTCAAGACCGGCGCGCTGGAGAATGAAGTGGCCTCGCTCCGCAGCCAGCTGGACGAAAAATACTGCCTGGAGAACATCACCGGCTCTTCGGAGGCGATGAAAAAGGTCTTCCATCTCGTGCGCCAGGCAGCACCCACCGAAGCCACAGTACTTATCGAAGGACCTAGCGGCACCGGCAAAGAACTTGTGGCCCATGCCATACACAACCTGTCGGCACGCGCCAAGGGGCCGTTCGTCGCAGTGGAATGCGCCGCCCTCAACGGCAACCTGCTGGAGAGCGAACTTTTCGGACATGAGAAAGGTGCGTTCACCGATGCTTTCCAACGGCGTATCGGACGTTTCGAGGCCGCAAACCACGGCACCATATTCCTCGATGAAATTTCAGAGATTCCCCTTTCCACTCAGGTCAAGCTACTGCGGGTCCTGGAAACGCGATCGTTCGAACGCCTCGGCAGTTCCGAGACGATAAAGACGGACATCCGCATCGTCGCCGCATGCAACAGGGATCTGCGCGCGTACGTGGCGGAGGGCAAGTTCCGCGAAGACCTGTTCTACCGGCTAAACGTGGTGGACATCCGTCTGCCCGCCCTGCGCGAACGTACAGGCGACATCGCTCTGCTGGTAAAACGTTTCCTCAACGAATTCGCCGCCGCCAACGGCAACCGCGTCACGGGGATAACGCCTTCGGCCATGAAGATGCTGGAAAGCTACGCCTGGCCCGGCAACGTGCGCGAGCTTCGCAACACGATCGAGAAGATGGTCGTGCTCTCGGCAGGGGGTGTGCTGGATGTCGCCGACGTGCCGGACGAAATGCGCGCATCCGCTGCGATTCCAATGCCAATCTCCGCGACAGGCACGCTGGCCGAGATGGAAAAGGCGAAGATCATCGCCGCGCTGCAGAGCGTCGGGAACAACCGTTCCAAGGCCGCGCGCGTGCTGGGCATATCGCGCCGCACGCTGTACCGGAAGCTCGACGAATACGCGCAAGAGGGAACCCTCCCATGAACATCCATCTCCCCGCAAAAGGATTGCTCGTCCTTTCAATCCTCAATCTTCAATCCTCAATCTTCAATCCCCTCTTCGCCCTTCCGCAGGCGCAGGCGGAACCGTGTCCTGCCTGTCATGGCAAGCGTTCGCTCTCTCTCACCCCACCGAACCTGGGACAGTTCGACGGCGATATCGGCGTCACTCCCGGGCAACCCTTCAAGTCGCACCGCTGGGACGTAAGGCATCCGTCCTGCCCGTTATGCGGCGGAACGGGCCGCCACTTGCGCTGGAAACCGGCGGCCGCCCCGGAAGACAGGACAGGCCTGACCGAATGCATCGACTGCCTCGGCACCGGAATCGCCCCGTGCGCAAAATGCAGGAAGACGGGGTTCATCCAATGCGCAAAATGCGCCGGCAACCAGAGCAGGAAACCCGGATGGATGTTGACCGAAGAGAAGACCCCCGGCCGCACCTCCCGCCACAAGAAAAAGATCGTCACCCCATGCGGCACATGCGGCGGCCTGGGGAAGATTGCATGCCCGGCATGTGACGGGTACGGTGGAACGGCATGCAGAAAATGTTCCGGCACAGGCTTCGTGCCGAAAAAGGAGCGGAAATGAAATCAGATGACATTCAACCGACACGCGTCCTGAGGAAGATATCGCAAGACACGCCGCCAGACATACCTTTCCTGGAATTCGACACCATAGTCGGACGTGGCGGAATGGCCGTCGTCTGGCGGGCGTGGCACAAGACCCTCAAGCGAAATGTAGCCGTAAAGATACTTGACAGGAGTTTTGCCGCGACAGGCCAGGACATAAGGCAGTTCATGGTTGAAGTGAAGATCATGAGCAGCCTCCACCATCAAGGCATCGTGCAGGGCTATGGAGCCGACTGCGTAGACGGACGCTACTACTTCATAATGGACTACGTGGACGGATACACCTTCGGATCCCTCCTTAAGCGCAAGCGCAGGCTGCCGCAGATGGACGCGCTCATAATATGCGAGTCGGTCGCCGACGCGATGAAGTACGCATGGGACAATTTCGGCATAATCCACTGCGACATCAAGCCCGACAACATCATGGCCGACAGCGATGGGACCGTGAAGGTGCTCGACCTGGGACTCTGCCAGTCGACGGCCGTGCTGAACAACGGCAAGACGACCGACGAGGTCGTAGGCACTCCAGCATACATCAGCCCAGAGCAGATATATGGCGACGTGAAGCTCGATTGCCGTGCGGACATCTACAGCCTGGGAGCTACGCTCTACCATCTCACGACAGGACGGATGCTGTTCCCGATCTTGTCCAACGACGACATCCTGCGCGCGCATGTCGATCCAAGCCGGCAGGCGCCGGATCCACGTACGGCGGCTCCGCTTCTGTCGCAGGGCTTCGCCAATCTCATCGCCGGCATGCTTGTAAAGGAACGCGACCAGCGATATCAGACATGGGACGACGTGTTCAACGACGCCCGCATAGTGGAAGAAGGTGGCAGCCTTCCGCCTGTTCCGGAAGGCTCCATATCCTCCGTAGCCGTGACAGCCCGCTGACAAGACTCCGTCACCTGCGGCGAATTGTGCTATAATTGGCCGCATGATTTCGCAATTCTTCATCAACCGGCCGCGCTTCGCGTTCGTTCTCGTGATACTCATGTCTCTGTGCGGCGGCATCGCGCTCTTCGACCTGCCTGTCGCAGAATACCCGGAGCTCGCGCCAGCTACGGTTCGAGTCTCCGCCAGCTATCCCGGCGCAAGCGCGCAGGTCGTGGCGGACTCCATCGCCATCCCGATAGAAGACCAGATAAACGGCGTGGACAACCTTCTCTACTACTCTTCCACATGCGACAACTCCGGAAGCTATTCCTGCTCGGTGACATTCAAGAGCGGCGCCGACACCGACATGGCGCTCGTCAACCTGCAGAACGCCGTCAAACGCGCAGAACGCAAACTGCCGTCGACTGTGAAGCAGCAGGGCATTACCGTACAGAAACGCAACCCGGACATGCTTGCTCTCTGGGCATTCACGACTGACGGCACCAAGCAGTCTCTCCAGCAGCTCGGCGACTACGTGGAGAAGAACGTGAAAGAGGCCGTCATGCGGCTGGACGGCGTTTCCGTGGCGGAAGTCATGGCTTCGAAGGAGTACGCCATGCGCGTGTGGCTCGATCCCGTACGCATGGCCGCGCTCAACCTTTCCATTGCAGACGTCTCGTCCGCCATCGAGCAGCAGAACGTGCAAGCCGCCGCCGGCACCGTGGGCGGCGAATATTCAAGCCGATACCTTTCATACAAGCTCAACGCAGACGGACGCTTGAAGTCCGCCGACGAGTTTGCCGCCATCGTCTTGCGCAGCGACGCCGCCACCGGCGGACAGGTGCTGCTGGGCGATGTCGCGCGCATAGAGCTGGGTTCAAAAAGCTACTCAGGACGTTCCCTGATGAATGGCAGGGAGGCGATAGTCCTGTCCGTCTACAAGACGCCGGAAGCGAACGCGCTGTCAGTTGCAAACAGGGTCAAGGCGGAACTCGCGAACTGGAAGAAACGCCTCCCTGCCGGCATTTCCATGGAGGTGGTGCATGACGCCACCGCATTCACCATGGTTTTCATGAAAGCCATCGTCTCGACCCTGTTCATGGCGCTGGGGCTTGTGGTGCTCATCACATGGCTCTTCCTGCAGGACTGGCGCGCGACGCTCGTTCCCGCCGCCGCCATCCCCGTCTCGCTCCTGGCCACGTTCATCTTCGTATGGGCGTTCGGGTACACCATCAACATCCTGACCATGTTCGGGCTGATCCTTGTGATCGGTTCCCTGGTGGACGATGCGATCGTCGTTGTGGAGAACACCCAAACGCTGATGGCACGCGAGGGGCTTTCGGCGAAAGAGGCCGCGTCCAAGTCGATGCTCCAGATAACCGGCGCGGTCGTCGCCACCACGCTCGTGACCGTGGCCTGCTATGTTCCGCTGGTCTTCTACGGCGGCATGGTTGGCAAGATGTACGTTCAGTTCGCGTTCACTATGTGCATAGCCCTGTCCATCTCCACCTGCGTGGCGCTCACGCTGTCGCCGGTTCTATGCTCGCTGCTCCTGCGCGCGCCGGGGAAGCCGTCTCGTCTCTTCGCGCCGGTAAACATGGCGATCGATGGTTCGCGCAGGCTGTATCTGTCCATCGCCCGCCTTCTGGTCAGGCGAGGCATGGTCACGCTTCTGCTGTTCGCCGCCGCCTGCGCATGCGTCTGGCTTGTGAAGGACCATGTCAGGGAGACCCTTCTGCCGGACGAGGACAAGGGCAGCATCACGCTGGACGTGGAACTGGCCCAAGGGGCCACCATCAAGCGTACGAACCAGGTGATGGACGACGTGCAATCGCGCATCAAGGACATTCCCGGCATCGCCGCCGTCATGCTCATGTCCGGTTCGGGCGCAATGTCAGGAACGGGCGAGAATTGCGGGCAGGGCATGATAGAACTGGATCACTGGGACGCGCGCCGGACGCCAGACAAGTCTGTCAAGGCCATCATCGCCGAAATCATGCGCCGCACGGCGGACATCCACGCCGCGCGCATCCGCTGCTTCACTTCACCGGCCATCATGGGTCTCGGCCGCGTGGGCGGCGTCGGCTTCAACCTCTGTTCGGACGCCGGCGCCTCGAGCGCCGAACTTGCGTCTGCGGCCTCCGCGTTCGCGCGCCAGGTGGCGGAACTCCCTGAAGCATCAGCCGTGATGAACACGTTCCGTGCCGATACGCCGCAGCTCCGGCTCTCCCTCGACCGTCGAAAGGCGGAGATACTCGGCGTAACGCCTAGCGCCGTCTTCGCCATGCTTCAGAACAAGCTGGCCAGCGTGTACGTGAACGACTTCACCTTGGGCGGCAGCGCCTACGAGGTCATAGTGCAATCTGAGGGCAGCTTCCGCGCCTCGATCGAGGATGTCGCCGATCTCCATGTAACCACCGCCTCAGGCGCTTCCGTCCCGCTCTCCGCGATCGCATCGTTCTCATACGAGGTGGGCCCCAAGCAAGTGACCCGCTTCAACAAGATGCCGTCCGCCAGCCTGAACGCGCAGGCCGCTCCTGGCGTTGCCGGTCTGGATCTCATAAGGGCGATAGAAAAGCTTGCACCTCCTGAAGGATACCACATAGAATGGAGCGAGATGAGCCGCCAGGAAAAGGAAAACGAAGGCCGGCTGGGATTTCTCATGGGCATGGCCGCTCTGTTCGCCTATCTGTTCCTAGTGGCGCAGTACGAGAGCTGGACCGTCCCGCTCTCCGTGATGTGTTCCGTCATTTTCGCGATTGGTGGCGCGTACGCAGGTCTCTGGGCCACCGGCACGCCAATGAGCATCTACGCGCAGCTCGGCATGGTGATGCTGATAGGCCTCTCGGCAAAGAACGCAATTCTCATGGTTGAGTTCGCAAAGCAGGAACGCGAGGCCGGACTGTCCGTAGCGGATGCGGCCATGAAAGGCGCGGATCTACGCTACCGCGCGGTTCAGATGACGGCGTGGAGCTTCCTGTGCGGCGTGCTGCCGCTCGTCCTGGCCACAGGCGCCGGCGCCGGTTCGCAGAAAGCCATTGGCATCTCCACATTTTCGGGGATGCTTGCCGCCACCTTCGTCGGCATATGCTTCACGCCCGGCCTCTACGCCCTCTTCCAGCGGCTGCGCGAACTTGTCCGCCGCCGGTGACCTTGCGCGGCGCTTCGCCGCCAACGTCGCGCTTCGCCGCCGCGATCTCGGCGCCAAGGGCGGCGCCATCCTTTCGAGAACGGGCTTTGAGAAAGATGCGCAGAGGAGCCCCCTCCAGGCCGAACCTGGACCGTATCGCCTTCTCCAGATACGTCTGGTAGGCCGGCGTCACAAGCTTCGGATCGTTCACGAACAGGCGGATCGTCAAAGGGTCTGTCCCCACCTGAAGTCCGTAGTACACCTTTAGGCGGCGGCCGTTCTTCATTGGCGCGAGCGTGCGCCTTGTGGCCTCCACGAGCGTGCGGTTGAGAACGCCTGTAGGCATTTTCGTCCGGACGGACGATGCTACGGCATCTATGGCATCCACCGTGCGGCGGATGTTGTAGCCGCTTTTCGCGCTGCAGAAAACCACCGGCGCGAATGAAATGAACGGCATCATGCCGCGCACGACATTCAGCGCATCCGCCTCCTTCATGCCGTTGGCGTGCGCGACATCCCACTTGTTCATCAGAATCGCGCACGCCCTGTTCGCTTCCAGTATCTTGCCGGCGATTCGCATGTCCTGCTTCGTTGGCCCGAGTTCGCTCTCCATGACCAGCAGGACGACATCAGCCTCCTCTATCGCCTTCTCGCTGCGAAAGAGCGAAAAGTTGTCCACCGACGTTTTGGACATCTGCGTATGTTTTTTGATGCCTGCCGTGTCAACCAGCACGTAATGGCGCGCAGATGGGCCGTCGCCGATCGTAAAAGGCACGTCGATGACGTCCCTCGTCGTCCCTGCGATGTCGCTGACGATCACGCGTTCCGCGTTCAGGAGACGATTGATGTACGAGCTTTTGCCCGCGTTGGGCCTTCCCACGACAACGACGCGCAGCGGTTTCGCGCCAGACTCGTCGGCGGACGGCGGAGGCATCCGGCCCGTGGCATTCCGCACGAGCGCCGCCACGCCACGGCCATGTTCTGCGGAAACGGGAAACACCTCCAGCCCGAAACGAAGAAATTCGTCTGCCTTTCCGTCATCCTCCACCCTGTCGCATTTGTTCGCGGCAATCACGCACGGCACTCCCGAAGCACGCACCCGCTGGATGACCTCTTCGTCAAGCGGCGTGACGCCCGCGCGCGCGTCCACCACGACGATGCAAACCGCGGCATCGGCGACGGCCACGGCGGCCTGCTGCCGCGTTTCGGCCGCAAACGGATCGTCGGAACCGGGCGTACGGTCGAAAGCCAGGCCGCCCGTATCCACCAAAAGGAACCGTCGCCCGTTGGCCTCCACCTCGCGGGCCACGCGATCTCGCGTGACGCCAGGCTGGTCGAAGACGATCGCTATGCGCTGCCGTGCGATACGGTTGAACAGTGCGCTCTTGCCGACGTTCGGCCGTCCCACTATGGCCACCACCCGCGACGGCCCGCCGTTTGCATCTCTCGTTTCCATCTGCATCCTGCCGTCGTTATTTGAGCGATGCGAGAAGCCCGCCGCAAAGGAGCAGTTTTTTCTCGCGCGCGGAAAGCGCCGTCGTAGCCGTGAACGTCCTGCCGCCGGCGAGCTTCACCGTCACACGCCCGTCGCCTTCCACCGCCGCGCGAAGATCTGCCAGTTCCATCGCATCGCCGGCCTTCAGCGACTCGTAGTCGCCGGGATCGTCGAACGTGAGCGGCACGATTCCAAAGTTGACGAGGTTTGCGCGGTGAATGCGCTCTATCGACTTGGCTATCACAGCCTTCACGCCCAGATACATCGGGCAGAGCGCCGCATGTTCGCGGCTCGATCCCTGCCCGTAGCTTTCGCCCGCCACTATCACGTTCGCGAGGCCGGCCTCCACGTTCGCGAGACACTTGTCGTGGAACTGCGGGTCGCACGGCTCGAACACGAACTTGGCGTATTGAGGCACGTTGGAACGAAACTTCAGGCGCGCCCCGGCCGGCATGATGTGGTCGGTCGTGATCTTGTCCCCCACCTTTATCGCGCAAACGGCCTTGCAGGACGCCGACATGGGCTGCCCTTTCGGCACAGGCGCGATGTTCGGCCCGCGCACGATCTCCGTCTTCTTCACTCCCTTGCCTGCCGTCGCACGGTACAGGAACATGGCATCGTCCACGGGAAACTTCTTCGGCGCGGGAACGGTTGGCATCTTGGCCCCCAGCGGCGAGACCACCTTGCCCGCAAGAGCGCTTACCGCGGCAGTCTCGGGGCTGACGAGATACACCTGCGCGCTCTTCGTGCCGCTGCGCCCCTCGAAGTTGCGATTGTTCGTGCGCAGCGAAACGGCTCCGGTGCGCGGACTCATGTGCGCACCGATGCAGAATCCGCATGCGTTCTCGAGGATCCGGCATCCGGCCTTGATCAGGATCGCCAGCGAACCATCTGCCGCAAGCATGTTGACCACCTGCCGCGAACCGCATGCGATGCCGACCTCCACATCGTCAGCCACATGCTTCCCCTTCAAGACGAGCGCCACGGTCCTGATGTCGCGATACGAGCTGTTGGTGCAGGAGCCGATCATGATCTGGTTGACTTTCATGCCCTTCCGGGACCTGACCGTGACAACGTTGCCGGGCGAATGTGGAGCGGCCATGAGCGGTTCAATCTTCGAAAGATCCAGCTCGAACACGTCATCGTACCTGGCGCCGCGATCTGCCGCCAGCTCGATCCAATCCTTCGCGCGCCCCTGGGCGGCGAGGAACTGCTTCGTGACGGAATCGCTGGGGAATACGCTCGTGGTAACCCCCAGTTCCGCCCCCATGTTAGCGATGGTGGCGCGGCTGGGCACGTCCAGCGTCTTGACGCCAGGCCCGAAATACTCGAATATCCAGCCTACGTTCCCCTTCGTCCCGTACTTCTCCAGGACCTTCAGGATTACGTCTTTCGCGCTGCACCCCCTCGGCAGGCGTCCGACAAGCCTGACGCCGCGCACCTTGGGCGTCGGTATGTGGAACGCGCCGCCCGCCATCGCAACGGCGATGTCGATTCCGCCGGCGCCAATTGCCATCATGCCGATGCCGCCGCCGGTTGGCGTATGGCTGTCGCTGCCCAAGAGCGTCTTTCCGGGCTTGCCGAAACGTTCCAGATGCAACTGGTGGCATATCCCGTTGCCGCACTTGGAGTAGACTATGCCGTACTTCTTCGCCACCGACTGCAGGAAGTCGTGGTCGTCCGCGTTCTCAAAACCGATCTGCACGGTATTGTGGTCCACGTAACTCACCGCCAGCTCGTTGCGGACGTGCGGCACGTCCATGGATTCAAACTGCAGATACGCCATGGTGCCGGTGGCGTCCTGCGTCAACGTCTGGTCGATTCGTATGCCGAGTTCCGCATCTGTGGCGGGGTCTCCCTCGACAAGATGCGCGTCTATGATCTTCTGGACCACAGTCCTGGCCTGACGGAAATCGTTCTGTTTCATATTCTGTTCCTTCCTAGAGAGGGTTCTATTATACCAAAAGGAGGGCCGATGCGAACGCACCGGCCCTCCTTTGTTCGCGTCAGGGCGGCTACATGGCAGAAGCATTCGGGATTGTTCAGCATTTTCCGTTCTCCGCTTGATTTGAAATCAGGCATGGAATGGCATTTCTCCGTCAGCCGTTGAACGACGCGACGAGCGGCCGCCCGGCGCGTCCGAAGCAGTCGCGCGGCGTGACGGTGAAGCGCACCGGCTTGCCGACCGGCAGCTCCTCCGGCGTGAAGAGGCACTCGCCCGGAAGGTCGGCGCACGACTCGGGATACGCGAACCCGGGCGCGACGATCTTGCGCGTCACGGGCGTCCCGACAGCGGCGTACGCCTCCACGGTGTAGTCGAACAAGCGGCTGCCGCCCACCGTCTTCGCGCGCGGGAAGGACACGTAGATGCACGGCTTGCCCTTGAACGACACGCCTTCGAGCGCGTGGCCCTTCGGGCAATAGCTCATCGCGACCTGCGCCCCTTTCGCGAACTGCGGGGCGACAGGTGCCGCCGCGCGGCGCGCGGGAATCGTGGCACGTCCCCGCAGGATGCGCGTGCTGGCAGTAGAAGAACGGCTTTGCGGAAGCGAACTCCTGCGCGTGCTCCTTCATGTACTTCTCGATCGGCGGGTTGAGGCTCGACCACTGCGAGCCGATGAAGGTGTAGCCCTTCACCTCGCGCCGCCAGATGATCTCCCACTTCTGCCCGAAGAGGCGCTGCCAGGTCTTCTCCGCGTTGTCCTTGTAGCAGAAGCGCTTCGCGAGCATCTCCTCCTCGGAGAAGTTCTTCCAGCGTCCGCCCCATGCGTCGACGTCGTGGTTGCCGGCGGAGATCATCAGCTCCACCGCGTGTCCGTCCGCGGCGCGGCCGCCGGGGAACACCTTGTACCAGACGGCCGCGAACTTCTCCAGTTCGCCGATCAGGCCCGAATGCGCGATGTCGCCGGCGCACAGCACGGCGTCCACGTTCTCCGACGCGAACCACCGCAATGTCTTTTCAAGCGTCGCCTCCGCGTCCGGCTTGCCGCCGATGTGCACATCGCTCATCGCGCCGAAGCGCAACCGGGGAGGGACGCGCTGGTCGTGTCCAACGCCGCCAAGATGGCGGATCTCCATATGGGCAGCCGCCGTCCCGGCGGCTGCCCCCCCACACACCTGCCGCGAGCACGTTGCCGACAAACCTGCGCCGCGACACATGAAACGCATAAGAAGACATCTTCTCACGCACTGCATTCGTCAGTTCTTCCATGTTGGACCTCGTCTTTTCTCCCATCAGGGGAGCTTGCCAAGCCAGATGTAGTCGATGCGGCAGGTGCCGGTCACCTTCTCGCCGTCGGCAGAGAAGGAAAGCTTCAGCTGCTTGAGGCCGCCCACGGGCGGCAGCGGCACGGTGTACACGGTGTCGTCCTCGTCCATCGGCGTCACGTCGAACACGACCGTGTTCTTCTCGTCCCACGCCGGCGCGCGGCCGTTCGTCTGCCACCACAGGCGCATTTTTCGCGAGGTCGTATGGTTCTGCATCTTGACGCGCATCGCGTTCGCGCGCGCCCCGCCGCAGTGCACGCCCACGTCCACCTCGTCCGGCGTGACCAGGCACGCCTCGGCCGTGTCCTTCATCGCCACCACCAGATAGTCGCCGCAGACAAGCCTCACGGGATGCGACTTGCTGTTCCAGAACGCAATCTTGCCGGGCAGGAACTCGTAGCCGGTGCCCGTCCCTTCCGCGCGCCACCCCTGCATGTCGAGGTTCTTCGCGAAGTCCCACGCCCTGAACGTGAGCGCGCCCGGCGGCAGGATGTGGACAGCGGTGCGCGCCGTGCGCCAGAGCGTGCCGTTGTCCGCCTTGAGGTTCACGCGGTAGTCGCCCTCGGCGGGGAACGTCGCCTTCGTGCAGGCGGCGTCCGGCTTTGCGAACGTCACGCCGACGGGACCCTCGACCTGCTCCCACGCGAGCGTAAGCGGCGGTCGCGGGGCGACCGCCCTACCGTCTTCCGAGCGCCTGCCATCCTGCACACGGGCGGAAAGCGCCGCCTCTGGCTTGTCCGTCCACGTCTCGCCGCAGATCGCGACGTCTGGCGGGTCAATGTACGGGAAGGCGCGGTCGAGCTCCTCCGCGAAGTCGAACTGCCGGTTGTTGGCGAGCGTCCAGTCGTTCGTGGTGGGCGAGAGGTTGACGTAGAACGGAATGCCGGGAATGAGCACGTAGCCGTTGTCCTCGATGAGGCCGTTCGAGCAGGCGACGTCGCGCGGCGTGCCGGGGCCGCCCCACACCTGGATCTCGCAGGGACCGTTCTTGCGCGAGTAGTTGTTGCGGTCGAACTTGCAGCGGCGGATGTGCACGTTGCGCGTCTGGGGCGAGCGGAGGCCCAGCACCTCGATGGCCGCGCCCGCGTTGTTGCGGAACGTGCAGTCCTCCACCAGGCAGTTCTCGCCGCCCGCCTCGAAGTCGATGCCGCCCTGGTCGGGCGAGCCGGAGTCCGGCTGGTTGACGAAGTGGCAGCCCCGGATGATGTAGCCGCAGTTGTTCGCGAGCATCACGCCCATCGTGCCGGCGGCCGCGTGCCAGCCGGACGCGTCGAAGAGGCAGTCCGTCATCCACGAGCGGCTCGCGCAGTTGTATGGGTGCGGCGAGGTGTTGTGCGCGTAGTTGTCGTGGCAGAACATCCGCGTCACGTACGTGTCCAGCCCGCGTACGCTGAACCCGCTCGAGCACTGGTACGACTCGCAGTCGCGCATCACGATGTGGCGCGCGCGGTTACCGCCCGCCCAGATGCCGCACGAGCGTCCGCCGCGCCCCGTCGCACCCGGCTCGTCGCGCCACTCGGGGATGCCATGCGAGTTGAAGCGGTACATGCCCTCGACGTGGTGCGCAAGGCACCGCTCCACCAGCACGTGCCCCGTGCCGGGCGCGTCGCAGACGAGCAAGAAGCCGGATCCGGCGTTGCAGAAGATGAGGTCGCGCACCGCTAGGTACTCCGGATCGAGGATCAGCCCGCACCGGTCGTTGAGGTGGCGGTTGCGCCGGATCTGCGGACGGATCCCCTCGCCGTACGCGCCGATCTCCGCCCAGTTCTCCGCCGAGCCGCGCGCCGACAGCGTCAGCTCCTCGTTGAACACGCTTCCGCGCTTCAGGAGCAGGCGCTCGCCGGGACCGAGCGTGAGGTTCGTAACGTTCGCGAACGACTTCCACGCCGTCGCCGGCGTGAGGCCATCGCGCGCGTCGTCGCCGCCCGCCGAGTCCACGTGGTACGTCCGCCCCGGCGTCATCGGCGGGTTCCACGCCTTCGCCGAGAAGTCGGGATCGGTTGCAGGCAGGAAGATCACCCGCTTGTGCGTCTTGCTTACGACCTTCTTCCCCTCGCGCAGGGTGAATTCGACGTCAACCACGCCGTCCTCCCCCGCCTCCACCGTCCATTCGAGCGGCATGTCGGCGCATTCGCCCAGTCCGGGGATATCCACGCTCGCCGGCTCCACCTTCGCGCCGCCCGCCGCCTTTGCCTCCAGCGTGCATGCCCCGAGCGTCTGTCCGATGTTGCTGAGCTGCCCCGTGAGGTGCGCCGGCGCGCCGAGGCGCGGCATGAACTCGCGCGTGCGGAACTGCCCGACCGTCACGATCGGCTTCTTCTCGTTGCGGATGCAGAAGTCCTCGACCGCGATCTTGCCCTTCGTCCCGAGGCTCAACGAATGGGCTGTGGGTATGCTCCGCCCCGTGCGTCCCACGGAGTAGCCGTCCTCGCCGTCGACGCTGATGCCCGACCTCAGGCCGTCCCAGCCGGCCGAGACCACGTAGGGCCGCCCGACCTCGACCTCGCGCTGGACCGAGGACCGCGGCTCCCAGCCGCCGTTCAGGAACACGAAGAAATTGAACGCCCCCGCCTGGTCCTTCCGCTTGTCGTAGCGCAGCCAGTACTCGCTCTTCTTGCACGCGATGGTCGTCTCTCCCTCGGGCGGCGCGAGGAACGTCGCCTGGCACGAGAAGCGGAATCCGGCGCAGTAGGACGTGTCGGCGGGCATCTTCACTTCGGGTCCCGTCACGGAGACGTCCGCCACCGTACCGTACATCGGCCCCATGCAGAGATCTCCCGCGCAACCGAGCTGCGACTGCGGTCCGGGGCGGCGGCGCGTCGCCGTCTTCCCATTCACCGAGAGCCAGCTGTTTGTGCCGTCCCAGCCGGCAGCCACATCGTACCACTCGCCGGGCACGGGCTTCACGGGGACGGAGACGCGCGGCTCGGGCGTGCCGGCGTGGTTCACGAAGAAGCTGAACTTCACGCTCTCCTTCGGGCCGTCCACGCGCAGCAGCCAGGCACCGGGCGAGTTGACGTGCCCCTTCCGCAAGATCGCCATCTCGCCCTTCTCCTGGACGGACTCGTCGAACTTCACGCGGCAGGCGATGCGCAGGCCCGGCCGCAGGTCGTAGCGGTAGCTGTCGGCGAGCGCACGAGTGCGCGTCTTTTCGTCCATGCGGTATTCTGCAGCCACACCCGTCGCCGCCGCAAGCGCGGCGGCCAGAGCAATCTTTAACAGTTTCATGTCAACCTCCTTAAAACTTAGGAGCGGATGGCGCGCAACAAGTAGGGCCAGTATGCCTTCGTGTAGACGGCGCACGAGTAGACGTTCAGGCAGATGAGGAACACCTCCACCGCGTACACGCCCCATAGAAACGGCTCGTTCCAGCCTTCCGAGAGAATACTGTGGAAGGCGAGGTAGATATAGATGATCCCTGCCGCCGGGAACGAGAGCGCCGTGCGAACCTTGCCCAGCCACATTGCGCTGACATCCGCCTGGTACGTGGAAGCGATCGCGCGCAGAAATGTCACCCACTGGTCGCGCAAGATGTACAGCACGGTGAATACGAGCATCAGCGCGGCGTGGAACTGGTTCTCGCCCTGCGCCCCGATGAGCCACAGGAGCGTAGGGAACGAGACGATGAAGAACACCTTGTCCATGAGCGGGTCAGCCATCTTGCCGAAGGTGGAGACGACCCGCCAGCGGCGCGCGAGGTGCCCGTCGAAAAGATCGGATATGCCCCTCAAGCCCCTCGGCGCGCATCTCCTGCTTCTGGAGGTCGCGGCGCGTCTTGAACAGCTGCTTCAGTATCTCGCCAGGCTCGATGTCGAGGTCGTCGATCTTCATGCCGTCCGGGATCGGCACGAGAACGCTCTCGCCGCACTGGACGCAGTTGATCTGCAGACCTGCGCCGCGGTAGTCAATGGCAAGGTTGTGCCCGCAGTGCGGACAGTCGAACACGATGTCCGTGTCGCGGATGATCGTTCCGTTCTCGTCCGTGCTGTCCTCGAAGGCGCTGCCCTCGCCGACCTCGGCTTCCTCTGCCGCTCCAATTTCTTCGTCTGTCATGTGACTTCCTGAATTCTGTTGACGGTGGGCACGGGCACATTATAAAACAAAGAGGGCCGATGCGCAAGCACCGGCCCTCCTTTGTTCGCGTCAGGGCGGTTTTACGCCTTGACGACCTTGCCCGACTTGATGCAACGGGCGCAGACCGTCTTGCGGCAGGTGTTGCCCTTGCCGTCGGTCACGCGCACGGTGTGCAGGTTCGGCATGAAGCGCCGCTTCGAGATGCCGGTCGTGTGCAGACCGATGCCACCCTTGTACTTGGGCGAACCCTTG
Source organism: Verrucomicrobia bacterium UBA3624 (assembly GCA_002373695.1). GTDB lineage: Bacteria > Verrucomicrobiota > Kiritimatiellia > RFP12 > UBA1067 > RUG572. Next base: position 13,022 of record DFLH01000075.1, on the reverse strand, counting down.
CGGACGATATGCCGTCCAGCCGCCGGATGCTTGCCGCAGATTTCACAGACTCTTGACATTTCAGTGATCCTTTCTTTGATGTCGTGCCGTTACTTGCTCTCCGCCTCGCCGGGCTGCCACTCGACGTTGCCGAAGGCATCGTCGAACGCCGCTGCGAGACCGCCAAGCGGTTCGCCATTCTTCGGTGCGCTGCTCGCGGCGCCGTCCGTCGGAGTGGCTTCCGCCTCGAGGGCCTTGACTTCCTCTTCGGTCATGTTGACCGCACGGATCGACAGACCGATGCGACGCTCGTCGCGGTCGACCTTCACGACGCGGGCTTCAACCTCGTCGCCGACGTTGAGGGCGTCCTTGACCTTCTCGATGCGCTGATCGGAGATCTGCGAGATGTGCACAAGGCCGTCCACGCCATCCTCGAGCTCGATGAACGCGCCGAACGATGCGATCTTGGATACCTTGCCCTTGACGATGGAGCCTACCGCGTACTTCGAGGCGATTTCGCTCCATGGATCCGTCTGCGCCTGCTTCAGGCCCAGGGAGATGCGCTGCTCCTTCGGATTGACGTCCAGCACTACCGCTTCCACCGGCTGCCCCTTCTGGAGGCACTCCGACGGATGGTTGATCTTGCGCGTCCAGCTCATGTCGCTCACGTGGATCATGCCATCGATGCCCTCCTCGAGCTCGACGAACGCGCCATATGTCGTGAAGTTGCGGACCTTGCCCGAAACGCGACTGCCCACCGGGTAGCGCTCCTGCACCGTATCCCAAGGATTGTCCTGCGTCTGGCGGATGCCGAGCGCGATCTTCTGCTCCTTCGCGTCCACGGAGAGAACCGCCACCAGCACCTCGTCGCCGATGTTGAGCATGTCGCTCGCGCGAGCCACGCGCTTCGTCCAGCTGAACTCGCTGATGTGGACGAGACCTTCGATGCCGGGCGCGATCTCCACGAACGCGCCGTATGCGGCCAGGTTCACCACCTTGCCCTTCACGCGCGCGCCGACAGGGAACATGTCCGAAATCGTGTTCCACGGATTGTCCGTCGTCTGCTTGAGGCCCAGCGAGATGCGTTCCTTGTCCTTGTCCACATCCAGAACCATGACGTCGAGCTCCTGGCCGACCTTGAGCATCTCGCTCGGATGCTTGATGCGGCCCCAGCTCATGTCCGTGATGTGAAGCAGTCCGTCGATGCCATCGAGATCGATGAACGCGCCGAAATCGGTGATGTTCTTGACCTTGCCCTTGCGGATCTCGCCCTTCTGCAGGGATGCGAGCAGTTCGGCCTTCTTCTCCTCCATCGCGCCAGCGATCAGCTCGCGACGGCTGACGATGATGTTGCGGCGCTCGTTGGAGATCTTCATGACCTTGAATTCGTAGGTCTGGCCGATGTATGGGGTCAGATCGCGGGCAGGCGTGACGTCGACGTGCGATCCGGGCAGGAACGCCTCCACGCCATCGATGTCCACCAGCAGTCCGCCGCGCACCGCGCTGCGGATCGTACCGGTGACGACGCACCCTTCCGTATACTGCGACTGGACCTTCTCCCAGCGTATCTGGTCGTCCGCCGCCTTCTTCGAGAGATTGACCATGCCCGTCTTGTCGTTCTCCAGCTCGCGGAGCATTACCTGGAACTTGAGACCGGGCTTGACTTCAGCGGGGTCGGCAAACTCGCCAAGGCCGACGATGCCCTCCGATTTGTATCCGATGTCCACGAAAACGTCGTCACCCTTGACGACAGACACGGTTCCTTCAACGATGGAACCAGGTGTGAACACCGTGTTATCCTTGCCGGCGCCGGCCAGAAACTCGGCGAACACCGCCGATTTTTCCGCAGGTGCGGTTGGTTTGCGAATAGCCATTTGTTTTCTTTGATTTTGGTTTGTTGTAGATCACGGTTTTCTGCCGTGCCTTTCCCGTCTTTGGGCAAAGGAGCGTATATTATATCATAAAATGCCGGATTATGGTTGAAACAATTTACGTACGGCCGCGTTCATACGATCAGCATGCAGTCGCCATAGGAGAAGAACCTGTACTCCGCCCGCACGGCGAGCGCGTATGCGCACAAAATGCGTTCCCGCCCGGCGAGCGCGCTCACCATCATCAGGAGCGTGGACTGAGGCAGGTGGAAGTTCGTGAGCATTGCGTCGGCAACCGCGAACTTGTACGGAGGGTAGATGAAAATGTTCGACGCGCCGTGCGCGGCCACCACCTTCCCGCCATTGGCCGCCGCCACGGTCTCCAGAGTGCGGACGGACGTCGATCCCACGCACACCACGCGTCCGCCACGCGCCTTGCACGCGTTGATCTCCTCTGCCGCCGCCTCTGTCACGGTGTATGCCTCGTAGTCCATGTGATGGTCTTCTATCTCCGTGGTCTTCACGGGGCGGAACGTGCCTGGCCCCACATGAAGAGTCACGGCAGTGCGCCGCACGCCCTTCGCCTCCAGCGCTGCGAAAATCCCGGGCGTGAAATGCAACCCCGCGGTAGGCGCCGCCACCGACCCCGTCTCGCGCGCGTAGATCGTCTGGTAGCGTTCTCGGTCGTAGGCCTCCTCTTCCGGCGTCCCGTCGCGATGCACATACGGCGGTACGGGCGTATGGCCAAACGCGTCCAGCAGCTCCATCAGAGGACGTGCGGACCGGAACGTGCAGAGCCACATGCCGCCATCGCGCTTACTGACGAGTTCGACCGCAAGCTCCCGGTTCGGCCCGAACACGGCAATCTGCCCTTCGCGACTCGGCCTGCCAGACCCGATCATGCACGACCACGTCACCTGGAACCGGGTCTCGCCGGCGGTTCGCCGAACCTCTGCATCCAGGGCGTCGGCATCGGTGGCAGGCGACACCATGAGAACCTCTACAGCTCCTGGCGAATCGCTCCACGAACCGAGCAGGCGCGCGGGAAACACCTTCGTATCGTTGACTACCAGCAGATCCTTCTCGTCAAGATATTCCACTATGTCCGCAATGTGCCTGTGTTCGATGACGCCCGTATCGCGATGCAGAACCATCATGCGGTCCGTGCCGCGAGTCTCCACGGGCCGTTGCGCGATCAGGCGCGTCGGCAGCGGATACCAGAATTGCCGTGTCTTCATCGGTGTCGCAAATCCCTCATACGGCCACGGGCACAAGACGCACGTCGCCAGGAGCGCACGGCAAGGCAAACGAAATCTTGCCGCCATGCTGTTTCTTGTCATGCCGCATGATTTCGGCAAGCGACTCGAACGTCAACCCGTCAGGCAGTGTCGTAGGCAATCCGGCTTTCGCGAACGCCGCGGCAACCTTGGCAGGCCAGTCCGCGGCGGCAAGACCGAGCCGCACCGCGAGACGAGCCTCCTCCACGGTTCCGATCGCAACGGCCTCTCCATGTTTCACCGAGAAGTTTGTTGCTATTTCTATGGCATGTCCCACCGTATGGCCCAGATTGAGCTTGGCGCGGACGCCATTCTCTTTCGCATCCTCCGTGACGATCCCCACCTTGACCGCCAGCGACCGGGCGACCTGGATTGGAGAAACTCCGGCCTCATCGAGAATGCCAGGATCGGCTATGAATCCGTGCTTTACCGTCTCGGCCATGCCGCACGCGAGCTCGCGCGGCGGAAGCGTGCCGAGCGTCTGCGTATCGGCGAGAACGAATGTCGGCGAATGGAAAGCCCCCACCATGTTCTTGGCCTCCGGCAGGTCGCATCCCGTCTTTCCGCCTGTAGATGCGTCTACCATCGCCAGCAGCGACGTGGGGATGTTGATCCAGCGCATGCCGCGCATCCATGTGGCGGCGGCGAAACCTGTCATGTCGCCAGTCACGCCTCCGCCGACAGCAACGGCGAAATCGTCACGTCCGAGACCGGCGGCAAGGAATGCGCGCCAGATGGACATGACCGTGTCAATCGTCTTCGTCTCTTCGCCTGCCGGTATCGCAAGCCCGCGCACTGCGAAGCCTGCCTTTTGGAGGGACGCCATTACGCGGTCGCCATACAACGGAAACGTGTTGGAATCTCCGACCACTACTGCGCGGCCGCCAAGCTTGCGCGCGGCCGCCCACACTCCAGCGGTATCAAGCAATCCGCGGCCGACGAAGATATCGCTCGGCACGTCTCCCGAGTCTATGGCGAAATGCGCGACAGGACGCACGGGAAAGGAATCGTAATGCGGCCCGCGGGCAGCGAGAAGACGATCCACCTTCTCTGACGCGTCGGCCAGCGGACGCGTGCCGGCCTGTGCCGCTATACGCGCCTTCAAAACGCCGGACGGCACGTCCAGGCATATCACCTGTCCGCCACGTTCCGCCATCGCCCGGCAGGCTTGATCAAGCAATGCGCCTCCACCCAGGGCGACCACGCGTCCAGGAGCAGCGCAAGCCGCCTCAAGAGCGGCACGTTCGCGAGCCCGAAATGCGGCCTCGCCTTCAGACGCGAATATTTCCGGGATGGACTTGCCGCCCGCAATCTTGACAATGGAATCGTCAAGATCCTCGAACGGCACGCCAAAACGCCCGGCAAGAAGCTTGCCGAGCGTCGTCTTGCCGCTCCCAGGCGGCCCGTAGAGGAAAAGCGTCTGCATCAAGCGTCCGCCTTGACGGTGTTCTGCGCCTCGTTGACGCGCATCTTGCGGCCCATAACCTCTTTTTCGCTCATTTCGGCGATCGCCTTTTCGGCCTCGGGACGGTTCGGCATGACCACGAAGCCGAAGCCCTTCGACTTGTTGCTGTAGCGATTCGTCACCACACGGGCGGAATCGACCTTGCCGAAAGCCTCGAACGTCTTGCGGAGAGAGTCGTCGGTCATGTCGTAGCTGAGGTTTCCGACGTATATCTCCACGCTGCCGGCGGGGATTGGCGCGCGCGGCTCGGAAGGACGCGCAGGACGGCGCGGCTGCGCAGACGGCTTCTTGGCGGCGGGCGGCGGGGTCTTTCTGCCGCTCTTGCCGCGACGGCCTATGACGAAACCGGCGACGAATCCGATGACGGCCGTTCCGGCCATCGCCACGATCGCATGGGGCGGGCAGCACTTGGCACATTCGGCCGCGCCCAACAGTATTGTATTCATTCTTCTTCCTTCTTCCTATTTCTTCGCCTCACTCAGCCCGCGAGGAATCCGTCGAGCTTCTTGAGACGTGACGGGTGGCGCAACTTGCGCAACGCCTTCGCTTCAATCTGGCGGATGCGCTCGCGCGTCACGTTGAACTGCTTGCCGACCTCTTCCAGCGTCCGGGAAAAACCGTCGGAAAGTCCGAACCGGTAATCCAGCACCTGACGTTCGCGGTCGGTAAGCGTCGTCAGGATCTCTTGGAGACGTTCCCGCAGCATCGAGTAGGCGGTCTGGTCGGATGGATTCTCGGCAGACGTGTCTGGGATGAAGTCGCCGTATTTCGCATCGTCGTTGTCGCCTACCTTGCTCTGCAGGGAAATGGGCTGCTGTGCCATGCGGTAGACCGCCCTCACCTGTTCCGGCTTCATCTCCATCTCCTGGGAGAGTTCCGCCTCCGTGGGTTCGCGTCCAAGCTTCTGTATGAGCTTCTTCTGCACGCGCATCAGCTTGTTGATGGTTTCGATCATGTGCACGGGAATGCGGATGGTACGGGCCTGGTCCGCAATCGCGCGCGTCGCCGCCTGGCGAATCCACCAGGTCGCGTACGTGGAAAACTTGTAGCCGCGCTGGTACTCGAACTTCTCCACCGCCTTCATCAGGCCGGTGTTGCCCTCCTGGATCAGATCCAGGAAGCTGAGCCCGCGGTTCATGTACTTTTTGACGATGGAGATGACCAGACGCAGGTTCGCTTCCACCATCTTCGTACGGGCTTCCTGGCCGCGGCGCAGCACGGTGCGAAGCTCCTCGAACGTGGACAGGAACTCCTCCGGCGGCATGCCGAAGCGGTCTTCGTACTTTTCCAGCTTCTCCCTCACCTCCGCAAGCTCGGCATCACGCCGCTTGGATTGATGCTGGGACAGCAGCGTCGCCTTCCTGGCCAGCTGCTGCTTGTATGGAAGATAGATTGTTTCGTCCGCTTCCATGCACAGGGTCTCGAGAACCTTCTGCTTGAAATTCAGCTTGTAGAAAGCGTCCATCAGCGAGGCCCGGGCGTTCGCCACCGTCTTTTCGGCGCCCTTGATCTGCCCCGGAGTCGCCTTTTTGCGGTTCTTCATCACCGCCTTGTACTTGGCATGCGCGTCGTCGACCTTCTTCTCCACATCATGCAGCATCTTGCGGAATTCAGGCAGCTGCTCCATGTACGCGTCGCGGTTGTCGTCGAACTTGTCCGTCACCACGCGATCAAACCGCTCCTGCATGCCTTCCAGCTTGTCAAGCAGTCCCAGGTACATTCTCGGCGTGAACGCGAAACGGTTGAACATGTCCTTCGTCTTGGCTTCCGCCTCCTCGATCTGCTGGCAGATCGTAACCTCCTGGTCGCGGCTCAGCAGAGGCACCTGTCCCATCTGATGGAGATACATCCGTATCGGATCGTCGAACATCTCCTGGGCGCGCGCGGCGTGCAGGCGGTTGTCCCCCTGCTTGTCCTTGTTGGCGCGATACGTCTCCACGTCCTCGGCGCGGATCACGTCCACGTTGAGGGCTTGAAGTATCTGAAGGTATTCGTCGGCCGTGGATTCGTCCTGCACCGTGGCGGGAACGATCTGGTTCAGCTCGTCGTAAGTCACGTACCCGCCGTTCTTTTCGGCGCGCTGCTTCACCTCCTGGATGACTGCGTTGCGCTCCTCGGCCCCAAGCACGCTGCGTCCCTGAAAACCGGACATCAAATCTTCCGGGTCGAAATCGTCGCCCAAACCGGTGGAAGGCATCGGCATGACCTCTGTCATGTCAAGATCGTCCTCCAGATCGACCGATGGCATGTCCGCGTCGTCTGCAGGCGCATGCTCCTCCTCGGAAGCAACCAGCTCGTCGGCTTCCTTGTCCAGATTCATGGCCTGGGCTTCGGCATCGATGTCGGTGTCGTCGTCGTCTTCGTCTTCGATTCCCAACGTATCTACCGGCGGCATGTCGGGATCGTCACGATACGATTCTATCTGTTTCTTGGGATTTTTCCTTGCCGGGCCATTGGCCAGCTCGTTCTTCTTGTTCTTCGCTTCGCCTGCATCCGGCTTCTTGGTGACGGCACGTCTTGCAGCCGGCTTCGCGGCCGTCTGCTTCTTGGCAGATCCTCCAGCCTTAGCCGTTGCAGATGCTGTTTTAGATTGTTTTTTCTTTACGGCCATGACACCTCCAAACTATAATCCTAGCATATGCCGAAAGTCAAGTGGCATATTATATACTTTTTTCAGGACGAACGCAAGTGCGCACGCGGGATGCTACAGGCCAAGCGCCTTGAGCTCGGCGGGGGTGATAGTAGCGGATTCAACCTGCTTGTCGAGATAGCGCTTGAGGGCGTCCCTTGTCTTAGTGCAGAAGGCGTCGCTCTCCTCCTTCGTGCAAAGCCCCTTCTCCGCGCGCTTGCGCGAACGCGCCATCGCCTTCTCCGCGCCCGCGATCGCCCGCTTGACGGCAGGCGGCACGCGCGGCGCGCCGAAATCCGCCGCGATGCGCCGCTGCTCGGATTCGGGGAAGATCGAAAGCGGCAGCGTCGCTGTCTCTGCGGCGTTAGAAATCGTCGTCGTGCGCGCGTCAAGCGCGACGACAACTCCCGAGACGACGTTCCCTGCGTGGTTCGTGTAGGCGTTTTCCGCCAGTGCAGGGCGGACGCACGCAAGGACGGCGGCGCAAAGCGCGGCATTCGCAATGCGCACGGCGGGGGAACGGCTCCTGTTCGCCATGCCTCCGATTGCGGATGCCGACAGAGTGGATGCGTTCATCGTGATGCCCTAGCCGCAGGCGCTTCACTTTTTTCCGGGAGTATGATGCAGGCTGTGCGCACTTCATGCCGGTTGACGAGGAAGAGGCTCCAGTCGCTGTCGTCCTTCTCGGTGGTGCGAAGCTGCGTCACGCGATGCGAACCCACGCGGTCTAGCGCGTGCCTGAGCGAAACCAGATTGTTGTCGACCGTGGCCTTGTCAGAAAACGGCGAGACGTTGAACTCGTCGCAAATATCAGCATCGCCCTTGGTCCACGGCACGCCGGAGCCGAGCGGGATTAAGCCGAGAAGCTGATAGGAGAAGTTCTGCGTCACAAACGACGCCACCGGGACCTCTCCGTCGTTGATCGTCATGGGACTCTCCCAACGCGCGATTTCGCTGTAGGAACTGCAGCCCGCGAACGCCAGAAACGCGAAAACGTACATGAGTTTCTTCATTGCAACACCTCCATCACTTGTTTGCGGTCATCGTGCGCGGAATCAGCACGGCAGATACACCCATCTGCGATGAGCCGAAGATAACGCCCAGAAGTCCTTCGTAGCTCGCTCCGGCGTACGACGTATCGGAGTCGAAGTACGAAACGTCCACAACATCGCAGCCGCGCGCATCGGCGTATTTCAAGAGAGCCTTCTGCAGCTCTGCAACGCCGACGCAGTCCCTGAACCACGCCGTGCTGGTCTTGAGCGTCTTGGTCTTCTCGTCCCAGCGGAACCTGCCGGAGCCAAGCGGAATCGTCCAGAACAGATACTCGCCCGTCGTCGACAGGCACACGTGCATGGAAGGCGCGCCGCTCGCTCCCTTCACGGCGATGCCGTCAAGCGAGCCGTACTTCGAGGTTGATACGGTTGCGCAGCCGCAACATGCGGCAAGCGCCGCAATCGCGGCCGCCGCTATCGCCGGCCTGATTGCCTTTACTGGATTCTTCATTAGTCCTCCTTGGTTTTTTTTGTGGAAAAAGCGCCTACGGTTGCCGCCCAGGGGCCGGTTTCGATGCTTGTTCTCCTCGCTACATGTCCCGCGCCGTGATGGTCTGCCCGAAGTCGGCAGATGAGAGTTGCGGATGGCCGGTTCCCAGACCGGTTATCGTGAACTGATAGGTGTAGCTGACCGAGCCGAACTTTATTCCACCGGTGTTCTGGTTGTCATAAAACACATTATCGCCCAGGTTCTGGCTGCACTTTATCGCGTAGTCCGTCGTGAGGGTGAGGGTGGCCGTCTTTTTCTTGTCGTCGACTTGCAGTTCATACCGCGAGTCGCCTGTGTCGCTCGGCTGGTGGATGGTTACCGGATCTTCCCCGGTAAAGTTCACGACATGCTCGCCGGCCTGATCCAGGCTCCTCAATGACGGAGCGTCCTCCTCATTATCCCTTTTCGGGTCAGGGGCGTTGATGCTGAGAATCACCATGGTGGCGACCGTCGACTGGTTCAACAGGCCGGTGATCAACTTGCGATCGGCCATGTCGGGCAACGCCTTGAATATCGCGTCTTCGAGACCCTCGTTTACCGGTCCCACCGGAATGTACTTCTGCTTGCCGACTTTAAAATGTGCGCGGGTGCTGTCGAGTGTGAACTGCTGGCAGATACCTTTTTTGTCGAATTTGAGCTGCCTGTCATCGCCCGCCAGATCTTTGCCCTCTATGCAGTCGTTGACGTACGCGGCGACGTCGTTTTTCAGCCACGCCTCGAAGTTCTTCATCTGGCCGGGGCCCATGTCGTCCCATTTCGACATCTGATCCACCACCGACGTGACTTCGTCGTCGGAAAGTTCGGTTCCTTTGGCAAGAGCGGTATTCTTGATGTTTTCGATGATCTGCTGCTTGTGAAGTTCGACCGGCTTGACGTCCCTGTCGGTAAACTGCTGGGCGGGTTCGAGCGCCATTTTGCTCTCGCAGGAGATGAAGCTACTTTCCGCAGGATCGATTTCGAAGCGCATCACGCACGTGCCGCCGGCCACCTTCTTGTCTTCGCCGATGCGGGCGTCAAAGGAGAGGAGAAGCTCTGTGTTGCCGTTCTCAAGCTCCCTGAGCGTGTACGACGGCTCGCCGTCGATTTTGAGCTCGCCGATGTCCTTGACGTGCTCTTCGAAGCGCGAAACGATCTTCTTCAGGAACTCCTTCTCCGTCAGGGCTTTGGCGAAGTTGTCCGCGAAGTCCTCGGGCTTGGACTTTTCCGCCGTCTCACGGGCGAGTCTGCCGAGTCCGCCGGTCGTCCTGAACTCGTATGACATATTGCTCATCTCTCTGGATTTGAAACCGAACTTGAGCTTCGCGCCGGTCGCGGCGTCCTTCGCGGCCTTTATCTCCGCATCGATGCGCGAAAGGTCCGTCGTGGCGGTGATGTTGCTGGCCAGGCCCTTGAAGAGGGACTGCTCGTCCTTGTTCGCGATGCCGCTGCCGTACTTCGATATCAGGACCTTCTTCATCGCCTCTGCCGCGATGCTGGGCACGTCCGCCCCGCCCTTGAGCAGCATGAAGGAGAATATCTTCGCAAACTTGTCCTTGTCATCCGCGGAAAGGCCGACGAACGTGGCGGACTTGCGGACGCTCCTGGGGATGGAGTCGATGCCGTAGTCCATGATTTCCCTGCCGAGCGCCTTCTGCGCCGCGTCGCGGTCTGCGACCGACTTCTGATTTGTCTGGAAGGCAAGGCCAACGTGGTTCAAGTAGTTCTGGTCGTCCGCGGCCTTGAAAGCGGCCCACTTGTTCGAGACCAGGGTGTGCCCGGCATTCCGGTTGATGGTGCCCGCGAAACGGTCGAGGATTTCGCGCGTCTTGGCGCGCGTGAGCGGCTTCAGGCTCGACATGTCGATGCCCTTCATGCCGCCGCTCTTCGGCAGCCCCAGCTCTTCGCGGACTTCGGCGATGCGCTCCGCGTCGACGCCGGCGTTCTGCAGCGCCTGGACGAATGCGTTCTTCACCTGCAGAATCGTGGACGCGCTGATCGTCTTTGTGTTCAGGCCTTTCAGGATGCCGACGTGGTTGTTCACCTTGTCGAGCTTGCCGCTGCTCGTGAGCGTGATGTCCCCGGCATTGTAGGTGCCGTTGGATATCTTCTGGAAATCTGCTATCGATAGACTCATTTTCTGTCTCTTCTAGAGCCAGTTGCAAAACCTCCATCGCATCTGGTAGGGACGGCACCCCGTGCCGTCCGCGGCGGTCGCGGGGCGACCGCCCTACCGGGTTTTGCAACTGGCTCTCTATTGTTCATTCTTTGTTTCAACTGGCATACACGCAACTCGGCGCAAGGTTACACCTGCATGAAGCCGGCGACGGCTTCGCCGCCCGGGCCGCCGTCCTGCGGCTCGAATCCGGAGACTGGCGTACCTTCGCGGTATTCTCTTATTATGTCGCGCCAGTTTATCGCAGCGTCGCCAAGCGCCTTTACCTTGGAAATCGCGGTTTCGATGTCCATCGACTCAAACGACTCGCGCGACTGGAGCCAGATGTGCCCGTCATGCGGATTGCGGGCGAAGACGCCGCCGCCCGCCCCGGCGAAGTTGTGTCCGGCGTCGAGGAGAGCCTGATATAGCTTTTCGAGGCGCTCCGGCGGCGGCTCGCCGAGGTCGGCGGCGACGACGAGATACTCGCTCTCGCCCCCATTCGCGACCTTCATCACGAAAAACGGCATGCCGTCGGCGTCGAACGCCACCGCGTCGTCTGCGATTTCGGGGAACGCAATGCCGACTCTCTCGGCAAACTGCTGGATAAATTCACCGAACTCCATATCGTCGTTTCAACCTTTCAACTTTTCAACCTTTCAACTTTTCACCCGGCATCAGTTCCCCTGGCGCGAGTAGGCCTTGATGCCAAGCTTGATGTCCTTGACGCCCGCCTCGATGAGCTTCATCGCCTTTTCGCGGTCGGCGTCGATCGCCGACGCGGGGATGACTACGAGCCAGCGGTCGTTCCAAGCGCTGCGCCCGACAAGGCGCGTCGATTTGAAATCGGCCCCGGCGCGAAGCGTCGAGTGGCGGCGGATCGTCGCGGTCGCGTCGCTCGTGCCGTCGAGGCCCGAGAAGGTCGAGATCCAGTCCTGCGCGTCCAGCTCCGCCGAGCCGACGGTGTAGGGGAGCGGCAGAACCTGGTCGATGACGTTCCAGCCGAGGACGGCGCGGTCCGTTCCGGCAGGCGAACGCATGTAGTCGATGCCGACTGGCACGAGGTAGATGTTCGGCTCGACATTCTCTCCGCCCGGAATCTCATTCAGTCCGACAAGATCCACGCCCACCGCGTCGATCTTCGTCGCGTAGTCCGAACTCGAGAACTGTCCGTCGCCGAACTGCAGCATCTTGCCGAAGAAGTTCTCCGCGTTGTTGATCGCGGTCGAGAACGGGATGATGTACCCGGGTTCGCGGCAGACGACTGCGCTCTGGCTCGCCGGAGGCTGGCAGTGGCGGAGGAAGTCGGGATCCGTCAGGATGTTGTCCACGCGGTATTTCGCGAGCTCCTTCCTCCACGCCGCGTCGCCGTCCGCGCCTTCCTTGATGCGGAAGAACTCGCGGCGGAGCGAGAACCACTTCGCCGGCTTGTC
>DFLH01000075.1:0-622 GCA_002373695.1 Verrucomicrobia bacterium UBA3624 | reverse complement strand
TTGATGCCGAGGCGCGGCTTCAGGACGTCCCAGTTCGCCTTCATGCGGTTCACGACGTCGTAGAGCCCGCCGTCCGTGGTCGCGCTGTTGATCGAGACGCCCTCCTGGCCGAGCGAGCGGGTGGCGATGATGTCCGAGAGGAACTGCTTTCCGGCCTGCGGGTCGCTCGAGAGAAGCCCCGTCTCGTAGTCGTAGACCTTCGCGAGCTCCCACACGTAGCGCTGCGCCGTGTCGAACGCGGTCGTGTACTTCGTGAGAGCGATGTTGCGCTGCACGCGGTTGTACATGTCGAGGTAGCGCTGCTCGGTGGCGTTGTTGGAGACCTGCTGGCGCCAGAGGGCGCGCTGCTCCATGAGCTGCTGGCCCTTCTCCACCTCGGCGCGGTAGGCGGCCTCGGCGGCGGCCAGGTCGGCGAAGGCGGGCTGGATCGGCAGGACCGCGAGGTTGACCGCCATCGCCGCCTCGTCGATCTTTGTGCGCATTTCGTCGTAGGAGCTGCGGATCTTCTCCTCAGTCTCATAGACGGTCTTGGCGAAATCGATGTACATGGCCGCCGTCTGCTTGGCGTGGCGCGTCTTGTAGGCAACAAGCGTCTGAGCCGCCAGAGCTTGCAGCTGCCACA
>DFLH01000017.1:89853-138257 GCA_002373695.1 Verrucomicrobia bacterium UBA3624 | reverse complement strand
GACCTGAAACGCCCAGTTCGTGAAGGCCACGTAAATCCAGTCTGTCGCCGCGCCAAATGAACGCCAGTCCGCGCAGACGGTCGCGCCGGGAGGTGCGGAGAAGTCGAACTCCTCGTCCGTGCCGATCCGATACATGACGAATCCGCGCCGGAAATCGTCGCCGTCCAGCGTTCGCGTGGTGTTCGTCGAGGTGATGGGCAAAAGAGAGTGTAAAGTGTAAGGTGTAAAGTGTAAAGTTGATTGCTGACTGCTGTTTGTTTGACCTACATGTACCGACAAAGAGGTGATAGTATCAGGCGAAACCTCATTCTCCATTTTACACTTTACACTTTCCACTTGCTCCAGGTTGTTCGTGTCGCCGCCGTCGTCGCCGCCACCTTCGCCACCGCCGTTGCCGCCGCCATTGCCAGGCTTCGTGCTGGCGATCACCCACATGGCGATGAAGAACGTGCCGAGGATGACTCGCCCGGCCTTCGACTGCTTCTTGAAGAACGCCACGAGGTCTTGCACGGGGCGGACGTTCTTCTCGTGCATGAGCGCGACAATCCACGCGATGGCCGATGCACACGCGAGGGAGAGGAGAAACGCCGTCCAGAGCCTCGAAATAGTCATCTGACCCTTATTGTGAAGCAGTTGTAGCCGATGTCGCAGCGAATCCACTCGGACGGGACGCCCACGCCCCGCCGCGTCACCTTCATGAGCGTCCAGTCGCTACGGAAAAGCCAGGACGGCGGTGTTGCAAACTGCGTGAACGCCGCCTCGCCGCCGCACGAGGCCGTGAAACGCCTCGGAACCAGCTCCGCGTCGTTCTCCAAGTGGATGTCGACAACCCCGCACAGGGCGTTTGTGGCGGCTACCGTTTCGATCCTTTCCCACGCCCGGACGTTCTCGATAAAATAGCGGCCCCCGCGCCAACCATAGACCGTGTCGATCTCCTGGACGTCGAGAACGCCGTTCGTGTTCGAGTCCCGCCCGAAGGCGACCTCGAGGTTGTTCGTCGGGGTCCCCTCGAACTGAAAATGCACGTCAAAGGTGCGAGCGTCGATCCGGCTCCTGTGCAGTACACAATTCGTGCTGACCTCCGTGTCGAGGTACGGCGACACAGGCTGGGGCGGAACGAGTATCGTCCGGGCGAACACGGCAAAAGGCATTATCACGGCGAGAAAGCACGCAATTCGCGTTCTCGCCGCCCACAGGCGCATCATCCGCGCAGGCATGGCGATATCCATTCCGCTGTCTCCCTGTAACCACTTTCGGGGGCGTAGAAAATCCCCGACATCATACCAAATCCGCGTCTCGCCGAAAAGCGTAGCAGCGAATCCAAGTTAGTCATCCAGGATTCCATTTTCAGTTTTGATGCCATGCCACGCTGGATTATGGTATACTAGAAGCGGCTTGGAAAGAAGGAACTTCTTGTGTTTGCCAACGTTAAAGGTAGATGATATGAAAAAAGTGCTTTTGACCGTGCTTTTGGCATGGGCAGGGGTTGGGCTGGCGGCTCGCGTGTCGTCGGTGACGGTGGAGATGTCCGACGGATCGGATGTCAACACGGGCGATGTCATCGCGCGATGCCAGGTAAAGGTCGGTGACGAGTACGATCCTGCGCAATGCGCGCGCGATGTGCGGGCGTTGCGGGATGCCGGCGAATACGATGACATAACCGTCAAGGCGGATCACGGCGCCAAGGGCATCGACATCACGTACGTAATCGTCCGCAAGCTCCGGTTCCAGGGACCTCTCAACGTGACAGGCAACGACTACTGGAGCGTCTCGAAGATCGCCAAGCTTTCCGAGCTGAAGGACGGCTATGCGTATGGCGAAGCCGATTTCGAGGCGGCGGCCGGCCGCGTGAGGAGGGAGTACCAGAAGAAGTTCTTCCCGGACGTCAAGGTGTCCTACCGGCTTGAGCCGATTCCAGAGTCGTCCGGAGCCGTGAAGGTGACGCTAGACGTCACAGAAGGCGAACGCCGCAAGATACACAAGTTCGCGTTCAAGGGCAACGAAGCTGTGAAGGCAAGCGAGCTGCGTGCGACGTTCGACCAGTATCCATGGTGGAACCCGCTCGGCTGGTTCAGCGACACGCCTGCGACCGATCAGGATTTCGCCGAAGCGCGTGACAAGGTCGTCGCATACTATCGCGATCACGGATATCTGGACGCGACGGTGTCCCTGCCGGTGGAAGAAGTGCGTCCTGACGGCAAGATCGACCGTGTCTTCACCGTAGCGGAGGGAGTGCAGTACAAGGTCGGCAAGATGTCGGTGACCGGCACGAAGCAGTACCCTGCCGATGCCGTTCTGGCATCGAACAAGGCGATCGCCACCGGTGATGTGGCCGGAGCGTCCGTCATGGCCGAGGCGGCCAGGCAAATGGAGATTTTCTGCGGTTCAGGCGAAAAGCCGCTTACGGATACGCGCGTCACCGTGCGCCAGCTTCCGTCAGGAGCCAATCCTGAAGTGATAGACCTGGAGTTCGCGGTGGAGGAAGGCGTGCCTGTGGCAATCAACCGCATCCTGGTGCGCGGCAACGACTACACCAAGGACAAGGTGCTGCGGCGCGAGATTACGCTTTCGCCAGGCGATCCGATGCTGGCGGACAAGGCCGAGCAGAGCAAACGCAGGCTTGAGAATCTGCGTTACTTCGACCGCGTAAGGTATTACCTTGAGACCGTTGAAGGTGGAGAGGCCAAGGATGGGAAGCCGGAAGTGCGCGACCTCGTCTACGAGGTGTCCGAGAAGAACACCGGCAACTTCATGGTCGGCATCGGAGCGAGTTCTGTTGACTCCGTATACGGCACGATAGAGCTGAGCGAGTCCAATTTCGACCTGTTCAACCCCTGGCGGTTCCGGGGGGCTGGCCAGAAGGGGCGCGTCCTCCTGCAGGCCGGTCCGCGAATCCAGACGTACGAGGCGTCGGTTACCGAACCGTACCTGTTCGACCGTCTTCTTGAGCTGACCGTGACCGGTTACAGGCGCCAGCGCTGGTTCGACGACTACGACATCATCCGTAGCGGATTTTCGGGCGAGCTGTCATATCCTGTGAAGTTCTGGCCGACGGCCAGGACGACGGGGCGTCTCGGTTTCAGGCTTGCTGCGGAGTACATAGAGTTCGACGACGTGTCGAAGAGCCGCTGGTACAATCCGAAGACCGGCAACGAGGAATGGCGCGCGTTCAAGGAGGAAGAGGACAAGTACGGCGACAACTGGGAGGTGCCTCTGCGCATGTTCTGGGAAGACGATACCCGCGACAGCTTCCTGTTCGCGAAGAAGGGTCACCGTGCCAGCATCTATGGAGACCTGGTCGGCGGAGACAACGAATACTGGCGGTTGGGCTTCAACTTCCGTCAATACCTGACGGTCTGGAAGAAGTACAGCCACGTCTTCTCGTTCGGACTGCGCGGCGAGACGGTGGACACGTTCTCCGGACACCTTCCGATCTACGACCGTCTGTTCCTCGGCGGTCCGCGTTCGATCCGCGGCGTGGACTACCGGGAGATCGCCCCCCGCATATGGAAACGCGAAGGCAAGCGCGGCAAGTACGCTCCATGGGGTGGCCAGACGTCCTGGTGCGCAAACATGGAGTACGCGGTCCCCGTCGTCAAGTTCGTTAGGTTCGCGTTCATCTCCGATCTCGGCAGCGTGGGAGAGGACGAGTTTGACTTTGACACCGACTACTTCTGCTGGACGGTTGGCGTCGGGCTGCGTCTGGACATCGAGCAGTTCCCGATCCGTCTCGACTTCGCCACGCCGATCGTCGATCCTGACGATGACGTGGACGAAAAGGTATTCTCGTTTACGATCGGGTACGATTTCTAGAGTTAAGAGTTAAGAGTTAAGAGTTGAGAGTTGAGAGTTGAGAGTTGAGAGTTAAGTTAAGAGTTGAGAGGTGATAGATGAAGAAGTTGTTGATAGGTGGTTTGTCTTGCGTTGCATGTCTTGCGGTTGCGGCCGATCTCAAGGTCGGAACCGTCAACATGGTGCATCTGATAGAGCTTCATCCCACGCACGAGTCCAACAAGGCCCTGGTGAAATCCACGAACGAAGATTACAAGTCGAAGCTCGAGGCGAAGCAGGATGCGCTGAAGGCTCTGGCCGATGATGCGAAGAAGATATACGACGACATGCAGAACCCCATGCTTTCGGCGGCGGCCAAGGCCGAGGCCCAGAAGAAGCTCGAGGCGTTGCAGCAGAAGGGCAATGCGGCGCGCCAGGATCTGCTGCGCTCGGATCAGCACTACCGCGAAGAGATGAACGATCTGGAAACGCGGCTGCTGAAGCTGGAGACGTCGGACATAAGGGCGAAGATTTCCGCCTATGCGAAAGAGAAGGGGCTGGATCTCGTGCTTGACGCCACAATGGCGGCATACGCCAAGGATTCCCTCGACGTGACCGACGACATCCTGCGCGCGATGAAGGTGGATCCCGCCAAGCGGAAGACGCTCAAGTCCAAGGAGAAGACGAGTGAAGGCAAGTGAGCTGGCAAGGCGGCTCGGCGGCATCCTGGAAGGCGAGGACGTGGAGCTGTTCGCATGTGGCGGGCTGGAGGAGGCCCGGAGGGGCGATTTGTCGTTCTGCAAGGACGTGAAGCACGTCAAGCTCGTACAGTCGACGCAGGCGTCCGCCGTACTGCTGCCGCCGGACTGGACGGATGGGGCGCCATGCACGATCATTCGCGTGGCGGATCCGAACCATGCCTGTATGGCTGCGGCGGAGATTTTCGCGCCGCCTACGCCGGTGCGCGCGCCGGGCATACACCCGACGGCGCTTGTCGACCCGTCCGTGAAGATCGGAGCCGGAGTGCATGTAGGCGCCTATACGGTCATCGAGAAGGGGACGGAGATCGGCGATGGCGCTGTGATTGAGGCGCAGGTGTTCATCGGCGAGAGCTGCGTTGTCGGTGCGCGTACGCACATCTATCCGCAGGTGACGCTCCGCGAGGGGACCAAGGTCGGCGCCGATTGCATATTCCACTGCGGAGTGCGCCTCGGCGGGGACGGCTACGGTTTCAACAATGGACGGCGAGAGGACGGCAGCGTATACATCGAGAAGATTCCACAGCTCGGCATTGTGGAGATCGGCGATGGCGTGGAGATCGGTTCGAACACGACGATCGACCGCGCCCGTATCGGACGCACCTACATCGGGCCTATGACAAAGATCGACAATCTGGTGCAGATCGGCCATAATGTGAAGGTGAAGGGCTATTCAGGGCTTATCGCGCAGAGCGGGGTGGCGGGATCCACTGAGATCGGATACGGGTGCCTCATATGGGCGCAGGCCGGCATTTCCGGGCATATAAAGATTGCAGACGGCGTGCAGGTGGGGCCGCAGGCCGGCGTGCCGCAGTCGCTGGACGGTTCGTTGAAGTATGTGATCGGCGCACCTGCCATGTCGATGAAGGATCTTGCAGCGATCACTCTCGCTCCAAAGATGATCGCCAAGCTGAAGGCAGAGGTCAAGGAGCTTAAGGCGCAACTTGCAGCCAGGAGCTAGCATGGCGCCATGCTGAACGAGCTGGAAAGTCGCTTGGGCGATCGGAGCCGCTATCTCGTTGTTCCTGGCGGTTTGCGTGATGTCCATGTCCATTTCCGCGATCCAGGTCTGGCCGAAGCCGAGACGCGGGCGACTGGTGCGGCCGCTGCCGCTGCGGGCGGATTTACGTGCGTTACCACCATGCCGAACACGTCGCCTGCCGGTGACGGCGCCAGATGGCTTCGCGAGCAGATCGACGATGCCGGCCTTCCTGTGCGTATCGCGCCTTCCGCCTGCATCACAAGGGGCAGGCTCGGTCGAGAGGTGGCCGATCTGGAGATGCTTGCCGCAGCTGGTGCCGTGGCGTTTACCGACGACGGGTCTTTCGTTGAAGATGCCCATGTGATGGAAGAGGCGATGCGCCGCGCTGCCAGGTTGCACCGTCCCGTGATGCAACATGCGGTAATGCCGTCTCTGCTTGCTGGCGGCGTCATTCGGGATTGTCCGGCGGCACGGCGCTTCAATTTGCCGGTGATGCCGCCGGAAGCCGAGGTGGAGGCGGTGCGGCGCGATATCGCGATATGCCGCGTCACTGGATGCGCACTACATGTGCAGCATGTCTCCTGTGCCGGCACGGTGGAGATGATACGTGCGGCGAGAAGGGAGGGCCTGCCTGTCACGGGGGAGGCTACGCCGCACCACCTGCTGCTTTCATGCGATGACATCCCGGCGGACGACGCCAACTGGAAGATGGCTCCGCCGCTGGGCAGCCGCGAGGATGTGGCGGCAATCCGCGAGGGGGTTAAAGACGGCACTCTGGGTATGTTTGCCACCGATCACGCACCACATCCGGCGGCGAGAAAAGCAGGCGGATTCCGTTCGGCGGCGAACGGGATCGTGGGGCTTGAGACGGCTGCCGCCATCACATGGCATGTGATGGTGCAGATGGAGGGTCTGTCCCCAGACGACTGGATCGCCCGCTGGACGACAGGTCCTGCTGCACTCCTTGGCGAGGACACGGCGCCGGCGGACTTGAATTTCACGGTACTCGATCTCAAGGCGGACCGAACGGTCGATCCATCGGCTTTCATGACGAAATCGCGAAATCAGCCCTTCGCAGGCATGAGTTTTGAAGCTTGGCCGGTGCTTACGGTCTTCAACGGAAAGGTGACGCATAATGAACTCGATGATATTCGATAAGGCGGCGGACGCCTTGCCAGATGAATGCTTTAGCGTGGCGCCTGATCTGACGGTCATTCTCGGCAGCGGTTGGGGACAGGCCCTTAAGGTCGATCGGTTGCTGGTGGGTATTTCGTATGCGGACATGCCAGGGTTGGGAGCGGCAACCGTGGCAGGGCATGCAGGGGAATTCAAGTTGTACGAACGGGCTGGCAAGCGCATCGCCGCATTTTGCGGCAGGCGCCACTGGTACGAAGGCGTTGGCTGGGAGGCCGTGGTGCTGCCGGTGGAGCTGGCCCGGCGCATGGGATGCGGCAAGCTTCTTCTGACCAATGCGTCCGGCGGGATAAACCCGGTGCTCAGGCCAGGCGACCTGGTGATATTGAAAGACCATATCAACACTGTGGGAATCAACCCCTTGGCCGGGTCGCACAATCCCGCATGGGGGCCGCGTTTCCCCGACATGTCGGACGTGTATACGCAGCATTTGCGGGATGTGCTTCATGCTGTTGCAAACCGGCAGGGCGTACGCGCCATGGAGGGAACGTATGCGTTTACGGCGGGGCCGGTATTTGAGACGCCGGCAGAAATCCGTGCCTACAGGAGCATGGGCGCAGATGTCGTGGGCATGAGCACCGTGCCGGAAGCGGTATTCGCGCATGCGTGCGGAATGCAGGTGGCAGGCGTGGCGCTGGTTTCCAACCTGGCGGCAGGCATTTCGTCAAAACCGCTCTGCCACGCGGAGGTCCTTGAGGCCACTGCCGGCGCACAGGCGGTGATGGCGGGTTTCATAGACGAATTCATGGCCTGCTGCTGATCCTTTGTTTGGAATCTCAAGCATCTGGGCGGCATGTCTTCGGTTTCCCGACAGAAGAGGGAAGTACGGCGAAACGGCGGAATTCGCCCATAGGCATTCCGAATTTCCGCTTGAACAGCAACTTGAGGTATGACGGAGACGAGAACCCGCACAATTCGGCGATAGTATCTATTTTCGTTTTCGTCTTCTTCAGGAACCATGCGGCGTGTCCCAGGCGTTGCGACTGTATTTCGTCAAGTATCGTATGCCCGGTAACCTTGCGAAAATCACGTTCCAGAAGACGCCTGGAAATGGCGACCGCCGCTGCCACGTCCGTGACCGAGATTTTTGCCGTGGCATGGCTGTGGATGAAATCGCGCGCATCGGCGATGCGGCGCAAGCTCGCATTGTCGTCCGACGTGGAATTCCGTTCCACGATGCCGTTGACGCCGATAGTCAACGTCCGCGTTTCTTCATCGGCGGTTCCAGGCCTGCGACGGACGATCCTGTCGATGAATGCGAACGCCTCGTATCCGGCGGCGTTAAAGTCGGGAGCGATTGACGACAGCGAGGGGAGCGTATGCTCGCAGATGTACGTTTCATTGTCCACGCCCAGGACTTGTACTTGCTCCGGGACGGCTATTCCGGCCAGTCGGCATGCGTCGAGCACCTGCCGTGCGCGCTGGTCGTACGCCGCGAATACTCCGCATGGCTTCGGCAACTTGCCGAGCCAGGATACCAGCGTCTTTTCGTGTCTGTTCCACGATGCGTTTTCTTGGTCGTCAAACACGTATACGGGCCGTCCTGACGCCTTCATTGCTTCAGCGAAGAACTTCAGCCTGGCCTCGCTCCACTGCTCGCGAGCCGGGGAACCTATGTACGCGCATGCGGCGAGTCGTTTGCGGAGAAAGAAATCGGAGGCGATCTTGGATATCAGCCTGTCGTCGGTTGCCATTGTTGCGTATGGTATGCGCGAATCGTCGCGCGGGCCGGTGTTTACGTACACTACGGCGCTACCGGCGAGCGCCTGAAATTCATCGCGCGAGTAGTCCATGCACTGCGCATTCGTTATCAGCGCATCCGGTTTCCAGTCCGGGAAGATTTCTAGCGATGCGCCTGAAGGATGTCCGCCCTTGAACTGCACCTCCCATTCGGTATGGATGGCGGCAAAGCGCAAAACACCTTCTAGCATGTCGCGGGATGCGGCGTGCTGGAGTGCGCTGTGGACAAGCAGTCGATAGGGTCTGGAGGATGGTCTCACGGATGAAGTATACCATCTTTCAGTAATTGTTGCCTAGAGACCGCCGACATTCCGCAAATGAGGATGATTATGTGCGCAAAAAAGGACTGTGGTTGTGTTATCATCATGAAAAAGTTCTGGCAGGGTAGAAGCCGGGCTTGTGCCAAATCAGTAGCAAGGAGAATCGTTCCATGAGAACCGCAATTGCCGCATTTTTTGCTTTGCTGTCCGGCGCGGCGTCATCTGAAGCCGTCACGGCAGGTTGGCGCGAACGCGCGTTTGTCGAAGTGGCGGAAGGTGAAACGGCGGTCCAGTCCGGCAAGGTGTCTGTTGTGCCTGGCGGTACGCTGTACAAGACGGGTCTGGGAACGTTGGTTGTTCCGCTGTCGATGCTGGATCGGACGTATCCGGAATTGAACCTTGCGGTTTCGTCCGGACGCGTCAGGTTTGTGGACGGCGGTACGGAGTATTCCGTCTCTCGCCCGACCGTTCTAGACGAGGCGGCGTTCTGGGTGGACGAGACGTCGGTGGCTGGCGATGGAGAGGGCGGCGCCGCCATGTGGAACGACGTCCGCGAGACGTCTGCAGGTGGCGGTCATGCGTATCGCTATGCCGAACCGGTCTGGGACGAAGGCAAACCGGAACTGCCGCTCTACCATGTCAATCCTGCCGTTGTCGAGAAGAATGGGCATGGTGGCGTGGATTTTGGCGGATTCGGCAGCGGGCAGGCGATGCTCTGGAAAAACGCCGCCGGCGATACGAGCGAAGTGACGGGCATCCGCCACCTCTACATGGTGACGACCGTGGAGCGCGGCTGGTCGTCGCCGGTACAATCGATGAAGTGCGCCGACCTGAGAAGCGGATCGTGGGGTTCGCAGTATGGCGAGATGTTCTGCGGATCCCAGGTCAACAATCCCGCCGGTTCCGACGATGCCGTCTATTATTTCAACGGCGTGCGGATGGATCTTTGCAAGATGGAACCGCGCAATCTGCCGAATGGCGGAAAGGGGCTGATGCTCGTAGACATCGGGTTCTACGGACAGAAGGGCTGCCAGAGCGGAAATTTCTTCAGCCTTCAAGGTGTAAGCGGCTATTTCGGGGGCGACACTCTTCACGAGATGGTCGCTTTCACGAAAACGCTCTCTTCTGAAGAGGAACAGGCCGTCCGTAGATATCTGATGGACAAATACGGCTTGGCGGCCGGAGAGAAATCCGCGGCCACGGTCGCTCTTTCGGCGAACGCGGAATTCGAGGTTTCCGCATCGGCGGAACAATATCCCGACGCTGCGTCTGCACGTGGCATTTCGCGGCCTACGATCGCAGGAACGGGAAAGATCGTCAAGACCGGCGATGGCACTGCCGTGTTGACAATGGACGACATGTCGTCCGTTGAAGTCAGGATCGATGGCGGATGCGTGGCGCAACGGACGCCTGTGCCTGTGGCGCTGTCTGGCGGCATGACGGTGGATTCGGACGGAGACGGTCTTTTTGGCGATGAATTGACGGTTGCCTCCGGTGCGCCGGCCGATACGGTAATAAAGACAGGCACGGGTATGGTAGTTGCGAACAGGATTCCCGGCTCCATCGGGAACATCAAGGTCGTTGACGGTACTTTTGCGCTCCGTTCCGTATGCCGGACCGGTCTCGAACCGGTTGAGCATTCGTCAGTCGCCATACCCAACGCAAGTTTCGAGGACAACCAGTTCGACGGCGATGTGCCGAAATCCAGCGAGCCGGCGCTCTTCTACGGACAGACCAATCCAAATAAGGGAAGCACATGGCCGACGGCAGACTACACGTGGGTTCTTGAGGCTCTTGACGGCGGGTATCACGATAACTGCTGGGTGTTCTACATGGACGGGTCTGGCGCATACACGAATCCGGCCCGCCACAACTGGGCGTCGGCGGAGAATCCGGCTCCTGACGGTCTGTGGGCGTTGGCTATCAAAGGACACTATCGCGCCTGGACGCGAGTGGAGATCGTGGAGAAGGGCCGTTACGAACTCAGTTTCAAGGCCGTCGCGCGCGACGGCAAGCCTAACGGCCTCTCCGTGAACCTTTCACGGGGAACGACCGCGGCGGACATCGTGGAGGCGGGCCACCTAGGCTACGCGTTTCCTCTTGGGTCTGGCTATCAGGCGTATTCCTACGCCACCGGCGAGCTTGAACCGGGAACCTACGTCCTGTCTGTGGCGGACACGGTTCTCGATGTCTACGACCATACGCAGGCGGTCGACGATTTCCGTCTCGTCCGGATTCCGGACCACGATATTTCTGGCATGTGGCCGCTTCCGAACGGCGATTTCGAGAACGTGGATCCCGTCATGGGTGGCTACTACGACCCGTGGAGCTGGGTCGACACGTCGAACGGCAACACGCCGAAAGACTATTTCAACCTGAACCGCGTGCACGGCTGGACCTTCACCGGGCTTAACGACGACGCGTCTGTTGGCGGCGGCATGTCGCGCATACAGCCAGTCCCTACTGGGGCGTACCTCAACCACTACAACAGTTTCTCGCGCTGCACGGGATACAAGGGTTTTGCCGGCGGTGGCGTGGAACTGGCGTTTCTGGGCGGCGAGGAGACGGCGTCACTGACGTTCACGCCCCCGGCAGGAACGTGGCGTCTATGCTGCGACGGCAAGAGGTGGCAGGGCGGAACGCAGATCGGCGGAGTCGGTTCGGCGGCCGGAAATCTTCAGGCTACCGTGGCCGTTGGCGGCGAAACGCTGTCGTTTGGCACGGCAGACATATCCAACTGGTGCGTGGACAGATGCGTCTGGCCAAATGCGCTGACGTTCGACGGAGAGGCGGAAGTAACGCTGACGTTGAAGCTCGCAGACGCGGCGGGTGTCGCGATAGTCGACAATTTCCGTCTTGTTCCGCCGGCCGCATCCGAGATCGTCGAACTCGTCGGCGATCCAGGCTTTGAAACGCGCTGGGGAGGTCCGTGGTCGGATCATCCGTTGGACGGCAAGACGGCCATGTGGTTTTCGTATGGCGATCCGGGTGTGATGGAGCACTTTACCACCGACTGGTGCGAAGGTGCGCTCGGTATACGTCTCGACAACACCAGTTCCATGACTCAATCCATAGTCATCCCTGAAGATGGTGTCTATCGGCTCAGCTTCTGGTCGATGTCGCGTCCGGACGGCCCGTATGCGCAACTCGCCACACAGAAGAATCCGATTCAGGTATGGCTTGAGCAGAATGGAGACCGCTATGTCATAGCCGAAGCCAGAACCCCTACCACCAACTTTGTCGAACACGTCTTCCTGGCGTCGCTCAAGGCAGGTTCCTACACGCTCGGCATACAGGGGACCGCCACCGGCGAGGACGGCACTCGCAGTTCGCTGGTTGACAGGGTTTCGCTTGCGCGCTATGCGGCGGAAGCATTCTCGCCGGCCCCGGAAATGAACGAGGATCTCGTCATAGAGGTTTCGCAGGGCGCGAAGCTCCGTCTAGACTTTACTGGATCGGCGAACGTGAAATGCGTTTCCCACGGCATCCGCAACCTGAAGGGCGAAGTGAGCGCGGCGACCCACCCGGAATTCGTCGAGGGGCCTGGACGCCTGATTTCAAGGGGATACGATCTCTACATTACTTTCCGTTAAGTACTGAAGTAAAGAGACATGAACGCACGTTTTCTGAATGTGCCATGTGCGGCGTGTGTCGCGCTGGCGGTCGTGGTTTCGGCGTGTGCGGATTCGACTGTACGGTATCGCGGCGTGATGAGCCCGGACGTTCCGCTTGAGGCGGATGTACGCGACATAGCCGCATTGGGCGCTAATCTCATGCGTTTCCAGATGAATGGAAACGGGATCGGGAAGCCTGGTAGAATGGAGACCAAGGCGGAGAGACTGGCCTGGTTCGACAAATGGATAAACGCCAAGGTCGATTACCTTGAAATGCGATTGATACCATGGGCACGCAAGTACGGCGTCAAGCTTGTCGTCGACATGCACGACTCTCCTGGCGGGCGCGACCGGGAACACGACAGCCAGGTGTGCATGTACTATGACGCCGACTATGCCGGGAAGTTCGTCAGCGCCTGGGCATGGATCGCAAAGCGGCTCGCCCGGTATTCCGATGTCATCTACGGCTACGACCTTTTCAACGAACCTAACGAGTCGCAGCCGCCGCTCAAAGACTGCGACTACCGTACGCTGCAGATACGTGCGGGCCGGGAGATACGCGCCGTTGACCCGAAGACGCCGATCATCATCGCGGCGAAGAACTGGGATTTGCCTGGCGGTTTCCGGAATCTCGAACCGGTTCCGCTCGACAACGTGATCTACCAGGTCCACATCTACAGCCCGCACGAATTCACCCACCAGGGGCTGGGCAACGGGAACTGGACCCGCTATCCGGGCGCCGATCCGAAGACGGGACTGGTGTACAACAGGAATCTGCTACGCCGTACGATCCAGCCTGTCTTGGATTTCCAGCAGAAGCATGGTGCGAAAATATACGTCGGGGAGTTTTCGGCGATAGGGTATGCCGACGGCGCGGCGGAATATATCGCCGACGTCATATCGCTTGTCGAGGAGCAGGGATGGGACTGGACGTACCATGCATGGCGTGAATGGGCCGGCTGGAGCGTGGAGCATGAATGCACCGACCGTGCGAAGATGGCGTTTCGCCCGGCGGCGGAAACTGACAGGATGCGGGTGCTGAAGGCGGGTCTCGCCGGAAAGTTGGCGTCACCGCGTGACCTGCACGACATTTTCACCGCACCGCCCGCATCGGCAAAGCTGCAGGCCATTTGGCACTGGATGGGCGACAACATCCGTCCGGAAGCGATCAGGCGCGATCTGCAGGCGATGAAGGATATCGACATCGGTTCCGTCTGCATCATCGCCCCGCACATGGTGTGGATGCCGTACGAGGTCAGGCTCATGACACCAGAGTGGCTGAATCTTTTCGCGTTGGCGATTTCCGAAGCGAAGAGGCACGGCATCACGCTCGGTTTCCACAACTGCCCAGGCTGGAGCGCGTCTGGCGGCCCCTGGATCGATCCCGCCAATTCGATGAAGAAGATAGTGTCGTCGGAAACGGTCGCGCGGTCCGACGGGTCGACGCCGGCGCCCATGCCGCCGCAACCTGAGGCCAAGATGGATTTCTACCGTGACATAGCGGTTTGGGCATTTCCCGAGGGCGGCGATCCGCGCGTAGTGGACGATCCGTCGCGGGCCATCGAGAATCCGAAGCGTCTTCCGGCCGGAACATGGCGTGTCGTACGCGTCGGATATACGACTACGGGCAAGGGGCCGGCACCGTCCACGCTGAAGGGACTTGAATGCGACAAGTTTTCCGCCGAGGCGCTTGACATCCACTGGAACGCGATGCCTGCGAAGATCCTGGCGCTTCCTGGTGCAAGGGGGACGGTGGAATTCTGTTTCATCGATTCGTTCGAGGCCGGCTCCCAGAACTGGAGCGAGAATGTGCCCGGCGAGTTCCGCGCCAGGTACGGACGCGAGATTGGCGTCGACCTGCTTGCCCTGGCCGGATACCGCGTCGGTTCCGCCGAAGACGACGCCCGCCGCCGCAAGGCTTTCCATGAACTTTTCGGCGAGCTGATCGCACGCAACTACTACGGACATTTCACGGAGCTGTGCCATCGGGCCGGCATCCGTTCCGCAGTGGAACCGTACGGTTCGGACTGTCCAATGCGCGAGGCGACGCGCCGTGTGGACGTGCCTACGGCCGAGTTCTGGCTTGGAAAGCCGATGGCAGACCCGGAGAATCCGCGCAAGGTGAGCGAAGCGGCTCTGGATGCAGGCCATGAAATAGTGGCGGCGGAATCGTTCACGACCGACGTGAAATCCGGCCGCTGGCAGGCGACGCCGGCCGCGCTTCGCCTGGCTGGCGATTTTCAGGCATGGCTGCAGGGCGTGAACCAGATCGTGTACCATTCGTATGTGATGCAGCCGTATGTCAATCTCCGTCCCGGCATGTCGCTTGGACGGCACGGCACGCAACTCAATGTCAATACCACCTGGTGGCCGGAGGCGCTGGAATGGAGCCGCTACGTGGCGAGGGGACAGGCGCTTCTTCAGGCGGGCGTGAGACATCGCGGACATGTCCGCTTGCCGGCGCCGCTCAAGGCGTTGCGCCGCGATCGCGGAAAAGACAGGATATATTTTATCGTCAACGGTTCTGCCATGCCGTACGCCGGCAGCGTGGAACTGCCTTCGGAGAAGGGCACGGTTCCGGAGATTTTCGACGCTGTGCACGGGACGGTATCGGCCGCCGGACGCGACGGCTCCGGCCGCGTGGAACTTTCCATCGCTCCGTCAGGGAGCGTATTCGTGGTATGGACGGCTACCGGCAAGACCTGCCGCGAAGTCGACTTGCCGTTGACCGTGGAACGCGACTTGCCGGACGGATGGGAGATCGTCGCCTTCGACGGCGTCGCCGCGCCAAGGCCGCGTCCGGCCGGGAAACTTTTCGACTGGACTGCATCCGACGATACGCAGTTGAAGTATTTCTCCGGCCGTGCGACTTATCGCCATGCGCTTGGAACCAAATCCGAGAGGATCCTCGATCTTGGCGACGTGCGCGATGTGGCAAACGTGTTTGTGGATGGGCGCAAGATCGCATGTCTCTGGCAGGCGCCTTATGTGACCAAGATTCCGGCCGGACGCATCATCGAAGTCGAGGTCGTCAACACGTGGCCGAATCGGCTGATCGGCGACGCCGTGATCCGCAAAGGAGGAGCTTCCGAGCCGATGCCGAAATCTGGTCCACGCTTTCCGCTTTGGGTGACAGAGGAACGAAGCGATTCCGGGACTGGAATTTCGACATGGAGCAATTTCGTCGAGGCTTGGTCTGCCGACGACGCTTTGCGTCCTGCAGGGCTTATTGGGCCGGTAAGATTGCTAGTCCCGCGCCATTGATGCCTGCCCGTTATTTTCTGTATTTTACCTCTTGCATTTCAGGGAAAGGATTGTATAATGCGCGGCGTCTGGAGGAGATAGGTTCCTGCAAGAGGTTGAAAGATGAAAAAGGCTTGTAATTTCGCTAGTTCTGTATTTATCGTGATATTTACGATGTTTTCGGTGTCGGGGCTGGTAGGGTGCGATGGTCAAAAGGGCAAAGAAGACGAACGTGTTTCGGCAGAAGTGGCGACAAATGTTCCGCCTGCGACTGTTGCGGCGTCAGATGCGGCGGCGCCCAAAGCTGAACCTGGCAGGCCTGTGGTGCAGACAGTGTCTTTCGTGTCTGGTTTTTCCATGGAAGGATTGCGTTGTTTCTCGCTTCAACTTTCTGGAATGCCGGACTTCAACCGTTTCCTTGACTTTGTGAAGGTCGTACCATCTCCAGGTCCGCTGACAACAGACTGGCGGGGATGGCAGAGGAGGGTCGCGGTATACGGCAGATTCAAGGCCCGTACCTCATACCAGGTGATTGTAAAGGCAGGGCTGCCCATGGCGGACGGGACTAAGACCGCGACGGAGTTCAGGCGTTCTTTTACCACGGGCGACGAGCTGCCGTCGATCGAATTTGCGGCCAAGGGACGCTATCTGCCGTCGATTGGCGCACGTGCCATATCCGTGAAGACGGTGAACATTACAAACTTTGTGAGTGAAATCAGACCTGTTCCCGTCCGTAACATCATCCAGCTTCTGGCGCGTGAGGAGGACTGTTATCGAAACTACTGGCAGACGGACATCGACAGCGAATACACTGTCGAACTTTCGGAAGCGGCCGTAGAAACGAAGGTGCGCGTACCGTGCCGCCTGAACGAGGAGGTCGAGAGCGTTGTTCGCGTAAGGTCCGCTGACGGTGCCGCCGCGAACGGCGTGTATCTTGTTTCCGTCGGTCGCGAAGGTGAAGAAGACCACTTCAAGCGCCACCGTCTCGTGTGCGTGACGGATATAGGGCTTTCGGTACGCGAGACGCCTGGCAACGTCTACGTGTGGGCGACATCACTTGCTTCAGGGCGGCCGGTGAAGGACGTGCGAGTCACGGTATATGGCGCCAACAACATGCCGCAGGGCGAAGGGTTGACGGACGGAGAAGGGTGGTGCTGCTGCGAGGTGCCGAAGTCGGCGAAGCCGTTCGCCGTTGTCGCGACAGCGGCGGACGAGACGGACACGTCATTCGTCGCCATGCGCAAGCCGTTGGACGAAACGCTTGCGACAGGGACGCGGCGAGGCCTTCTTGCCGGCGACGATGTGGAGGCGTTCGTCTGGTCCGACCGCGGCATCTACCGCCATGGCGAGACGATATTCGCGCACGCGATCATGCGCAACGGAAAGGGTGTCGCTCCAAGGCCGTTTCCCGTTGAGATGGCGCTTCTTGATCCGGAAGGCCGGTGCTTTTCGCGGAAGACGAAGGTGAGCGACGCGCGTGGCGCGATGGCGGAAGACGCGTTTTCCGTACCTGCGGACCAGAAGAGCGGCACATGGACGCTTGAAGTCCGTACGCCTGGCGAAAACGGGAAAGTGCTAGGTTCGCGGACGATCAAGATCGAAGAATTCGTTCCGCCGCAGATACGTGTCAAGGTAGTGGCGGCGAAAAATTTTTCTGACGGCAATCTTGCGTTTGACGTGTCGGCGGAACATCTGTTCGGGGGGCCTGCGAAAGCGCTGCCTGCGGAGGGCGCGGTGATGTTCTCTGATGCGCCGTTCGCTCCGAAGGGATGGCTGGGGTTCCGGTTTGGCGATGCCCGCCGCCGTCTGAACCCGAACTTCACAGTTCTTCCCAAGACGGTACTCGACGATACGGGGCGGGCGACGTTCACGGCCGTCCTGCCGTCCGGCACGCGGCCGTGCGCGGCAATGAAGATGACGGCGCAGGGAAGCGTGTTCGAAAATGGCGGCCGCCCGGTCTCCGCCAGATTCGTGCACGAGGTGCATGCATATCCTTTCTACATAGGCGTGGCGTTGCCTGAGACGGTGAGGCGGCAAGCCAAGCCTCGTTCGTGCCGCGTGGCGCTGGTCAATCCGGACGGATCGCCACATGCCGGCGCCAGGACGCTGACGGCGAGGTTCGAGCGCGTCGACTGGGTTTATGGCCTGAAGCGCAACAGCCGCGGCTATTTCGAATGGTCCAGCGACAAGATCCGCATGCCTATGGGCGAAGACGTGGACGTACAGGTGGGTGTGGACGGATCGGCCACGCTCGAAGTGCCGGCCAATGCCTCTGGCGACTACACGGCTACCGTGTTCGACAGTGCCGAGGACGTGGCATTCTGCGCTTCCTACCGGGTGTCCGGCGACGACGATCCGTCGGTGCGGACGTCGCTCGAAAATCCATCTCGCGTGACGCTCGTTCTCGATCGTGAAAAGTATTACGTGGGCGACGTGCCGCGTCTTACTGTGAAAGCCCCGTTCGCCGGCGTGGCGTGGTTGCAGGTGCTGCGGGAGGACGCGGTATATTCGCAGGTGCTCGCGCTTACGAATGCGACGAGCGAGATAAGTCTTCAGCCGGTGGACAAGGAGTGGGCTCCCGGTGTGGACGTCGCCATATCTGTCGTGCAGGCCGCCGTCGCCGGAAGACGGCATGCCGCCAATCGCGCCTACGGGATCGTGCCGTTGAAGGCGGCGAAGCGCGAGGCCGAACTTTCGCTCAAGGTGGAACCGCATGTGATCCGTTCCGAACATGTCGCCGGCAAGGTGGGGACTGGCATGCGCGTGAGGGTGGAGTGCAAGGGCAGGCCTGATGCGGTGGCCGTTGTGACCGTCGTCGATGAAGGCATCAACATGCTTACGGACGAGCCCGTGCCAGATCCCACCGGCTGGTTCGGCGAGACTCGCGAGGCGGAACACAAGTTCCACGACATCTACAACTATCTGCTTCCGGTCGTGGACGGCCGCCTGAAACGTTCCGGAGCGAAGACCGGCGGCGGTGCAGAGGGCGATCTGTTCCGCCGTGTAAGCCCCACGCCCAACAGGCGCTTCAAGCCTCTCAGCCTGTGGAAGCGGGAATGCCGTTTCGATGCGAACGGCAACGCCTGGGCGTCGTTCGACCTGGGGGAATTCGTAGGCGAGGTGCGCGTTACTGCCGTCGCCTACGATGCAGGCGCCACTGGTTCGGCGGCGGAACGTGCGAAGGTGACGCCGAAGGTGGTGATGCAGCCTGACGCTCCACGGTTCGCGGCGCCGGAGGACATGTTTGAAACAACCCTCACGTTGGCCAACCGCAGCGATTCCGACGCCATCGTCACGTACGATGTCATGGCTGGCGGCGCCGTTTCCATGACGCGTCCTGTCCATGGCCAGCTTACGCTGGCGAAGGACGCCTCTGAAACGTTGCGCATACCCGTCAAGGCGGGAAAGACTCCTGGCGAAGGATCCATAGTATTCGTTTCGGAGGGAATCGGCGAAAAGCACCGCATCGAATTCCATGTCCCGGTGCGTCCCGCCGCCGCATGGCTGAAGACGGCAACGACTGTCTGCCTGTCGCCAGGCGAGACCAGGACGTTCGCCAATCCGGCGGAAGTGCTGCCAGAGGCCGCGCAGCGGACGTTCGTCTTCTCCGGAAGTCCGGTAGGCGAGCTGGCGGCCGCATTGTCGCATCTCGTTGCCTACCCCTACGGATGCCTGGAACAGACGGTCTCCCGCGTCTTCCCTCTCGTTTCCGCCGGCGGCATCCTCAATACGCTGCCGGTCAAGGAGACGTCGGCTGCCGGCGATGCGAAGAATGTGGTCGCAGAGGGCCTTGCGCGTGTCGCGTCCATGGTGCGCATGTCTGATTTCGTCATGTGGCCCGACTGCAATACGGCGCCATGGGATCGCGACGTGTCTCTGTGGGCCGCCCACTTCCTGGTGGCGGCGGACAAGTCGGGGTTCAAGGTCGACGGAAACGTCCTGGCCAGGGTGAAGGGGTTCCTCCGGAACTGGGCCATGGACAAGAGCCCTGGCGTTTCGATCTACGCCTGCCATACACTTGCCCTGGCAGGCACGCCGGACGCTGACAGGATGCTGCATTGGTACGACAATCGCGCAGGACTGGCGCTGACGGACCGTTGCCGTCTGGCTCGCACGTTTGTCATGAAGGGAGATCGCGAACGTGCCCGCGACCTGACGAAGACGCTTACGCCTGACTCGGTGAAGGATGCGGCATGGGCGGTGCTGGCGCTGCTTGATCTCGATCCTCAGGATACGCGCCTGCCGGCGTTCGTGCAGTATCTGGCGGACCGCCGGGACAAGGACGCCGGACATTGGGGCACGACAGCATCCAACGCCCACGCGCTGCTGGCACTCGGCGCATGGTACCGTATGCGCCAGGAGGCGCAGGGAATTCCGAAGCTCGTCATGCGGCATGAAGGACGGGCGCCTGAGATGCTGGCCGTGAAAAAGGCCAAGCTGCTGACCGGCGGCGGCGACGTGTCCATATCGAATACCGGCGATGGCGCAGCTTATGTCACCGCGTCCTGCCTGTCGCTGCCAAATCCGGAATCGCCGGCCGAAGCGCATGGAATAGGGATCGAACGCCGCTTCCTCAATTCCAGCGGCTCGGAAGCGGATCTTGCCAGAATGACGCGTGGCGATCTCGTCATAGTGGAACTGACGCTCAAGCCGGAGGCGAATCGCGATTACTCCGACCTCGTCGTGGAGGATCTGCTGCCGGCATGCTTCGAACCGGACACCGCCCCTGTTACGGCAGCCGCATACGCGTGGCTGGATGAACACGGTGGCTTCAAATGGGAACTTCGGCGCGACATCAGAGACGACCGGGTGCAGATCTTCTCGAAGAAGATCAGGGCGAACCCGGGCGTGCCCGTTCGCGCGCACTACGCCGTGCGTGTGGTGAGCGCGGGGACGTTCGTGCTGCCAGGCACGTCCGTGGAGGCGATGTACGCGCCTGACATCCATGCGAGGGGACAGGCCCGGCGGATATCCGTCGAGAAATAGGAAGGGGATGCGGCGTACTGTGAACGCGCTGGTTCTTGGTAACGGCTCTAGCGGACGATGGGCGGCGGAACTGCTGCGGCGTGAAGGCCATGCGGTTGCGGTGCTGGACGGCAACGACGCTTGGCCCGGCGGCGATTGGGACTTGTGCGTGACGAGTCCAGGCGTGCCGCTCTCACATCCGTGGCAGGTGGCGGCGCGCGCGGCGCGCGTGAAAGTGATCAGCGAGCTGCAGTTGGGTGCAAGCCGCTGGAAGGGACGCATGCTCGCAGTGACAGGTTCCAAGGGGAAGTCGAGCGTCGTCAAGCTGGTTGCGGACGCGCTCAATCTTGCTGGCATCCCCGCCATCCCCTGCGGTAACTTCGGAAAGCCGCTTTGCGAGGTCGTCCTTTCATGCGAACCGGAAGCCTGGGCCATAGTAGAAGTGTCGAGCTTCCAGATGGAGACCACTGACGACTTCCATCCAGAGGCGGCGGCGATCTTGAATCTTCAGGAGGACCACTTGGACCGGCATGGGAGCGTGGAAGTCTATCACGGGCTCAAGCGGAAACTGCTTGCCGGCGCCAAAATCACGGTGGTGGCGGATGCCGCATGGGACGAATGCCTGGCCGGTTCCTACTTTGACAACGACATCCTCCGCTCCAACGGCGAGATCGCCGCCGGACTGCTGTCCGCCGCCGGACTGGATCGAGACCGGATCGCCGCCGGATTCAAGGCTTTCGAGCCGTTGCCGCACCGGATGCAGCGAATCGCCGAGATTTCCGGCGTACGGTATGTTGACGACTCCAAGGCGACGTCTCTTGCCGCTCTGGCGGCCGGCGTGGAGATGTGCGGCGGACCTGTGCGGTTGATTGCAGGCGGGCTGGCCAAAGGTGACGATCCGGCGTCCGTGATTCCGCGTTTGCGGTCCTTCGTGCGAAAGGCATATCTCATAGGGCGTTGCGCGGAGCATTTCTTCGAGGCTTGGCGTAATGCGTTTCCATGTGAACTGTGCGGTACGCTAGAACGTGCGGCAGTGGCGGCATCCAGCGAAGCTGCGGCCGGAGAGACGGTCCTGCTGTCGCCCGGTGCCGCCAGTTTCGACCAGTTCCCAGGCTATGGCGCCCGTGGCGACGCGTTCGCCGGTTTCGTTCGCCGCATGCATCAATCGAGGCGGGTGACGGGCGTTTTGCCCCTTGACGGGAGTTTGTAGGATATAGTAGGCTATCGCCGGTTTGTGAAAAGCATGGAAATGCGGTGTCCTGAAATATTCCAACGTGCCGGGCTGATGCTCGGGATGGATGTGTTTGAAGCGCTGTCGCGCACACGTATCGCCATATTCGGTCTCGGCGGCGTGGGCAGCTGGTGCGCAGAGGCCCTGGTGCGTTCAGGTGTGAGGCAGATGATGCTTGTGGATGCAGATCGTGTCTGCGCCACCAACGTCAACCGCCAGCTGATGGCGACATGCAAGACCGTGGGGCAAGTTAAGGTGGTGGCGTTAGCGGAACGTCTGCGGGAGATCAATCCAGATGTCGAACTGGACGTACGCCAGCGTTTCTACGACGTCGCTACGTCCGCCGAGTTCGACCTGTCCAGGCAGGATTACGTCATTGACGCCATCGATTCCCTTGACAGCAAGGCGCTTCTGATCCGCAATGCGCTTGCGGCGCCTTCGGTTACGCTCTTTTCGTCGATGGGCGCCGCGTTGAAGATGGATCCGTTCCTGATGCGCAAGAGCGCGTTCACGAAAGTGGAGGGAGACGGGCTTGCCCGTGCGTTGCGACAGAGGTTCCGCAAGACAGGTGGTATCCCGGAGCGTCCGTTCACATGCGTCTGGTCTCCAGAAAGGCGCGAAAACAAGGGCATTTCGGAAGGCGGAGCGAGGATCAACGGATCCATAGCCCATACTACGGCCAGTTTCGGGTTGGCTCTGGCGGGACTTGTCGTGGCAGACGTGGAACGGCGTGCGAAAAGCGGTATGTAGCCCGGCTGCGCTAACTGGCGATTGCGCGTGCGATCCAGGCCATGATGAGATTGGCTATCTTCGTCTGCTGGCTTTGCGTAAGCGGCATTCCGGACGTTACATGCCACCATCTGTTCATGCAGCTGCGGCAGCACGTCGCCGTTGCGTGCTGTGCGACGAATACGGGATGGCCTCTCATGGGAGTCTGCTTCCCGTCGTTGGCCGGATGCGCAGGCGCCAGGCGTGTGCGGATGAAATCCTCGGCATGGCGGCGGATCGTGCCGAGGCCTTTCGCCTTGATGTAGTCCACGTCGGCGGCGGACAGGCGAAACCTGCGGCGAAAAGACGACTTCTCCAGCCGCGCAAAAGCTTCTACGAGCGTCATAACGTATAATGGCGCATGGACACGCCGTCGAAATGGCCGAACGAACGGGCGCTTCCGCCTTTCGGAAGTGAAATCGAACCCGGATTGAAGATCGTTATTCCGCAGGAGAGCTTCTTTATTTCCGGGACGTGCGTATGTCCATGCGCCAAGACCGTGCCGATTCCAAGCGGCGGCAGCTTCCGTTCGTTCCACAGGTGTCCATGCGTGAGGAAGAAAGTCTCCTGTTCCGCTTCCAGCACGGCGTAGTCGCTCATCATGGGGAACTCGAACATCATCTGGTCGACCTCCGCATCGCAGTTGCCGCGTACAGCTACGATCTTGTCCTTCAAGCCATTCAAGATGGCCGCTACCTTCTCGGGGTCGTAGAAACTTGGCACTCCGTTGCGGGGGCCATGGTAGAGAAGATCGCCCAGCAGGACGATCTTATCGTAGCCAAGAGGGGCTGCGGCCGCCAGCGCCTGTTCGAGCGTCGACGGAACGCCATGTATGTCGCTCAAAAAAAGAATCTTCATGTATGCCTGTCGTTTCGCTTCATTGCCCGGGGCTGCCTCGGCCCCGCAAACGCCAGACAGTATACCATATGTGATGCGGTTTCAGCCGAGATGCCCGAAATGAGTCACGTTCCGCGCAACGGCTCCAATTATGCTATAATTGCCGCATGGACAGATTGTACCCTTTGACGTTCAGGCAGAACCTCCACACTGCATTGTGGGGGTGGGAGTCGTGGGAAATATCAGGTCACCATTCATCACCGTCGGTGGTCGCTGAAGGGCCGTTTGCGGGAACGACCCTGGAGACGCTTGCGGCCGAATACGGACATCTCCTGATGGGGACGAGGGCGCCTGACGAGACTCGTTTCCCTCTTCTGTTCAAGGTGATCGACGCCCAAAAGCGACTGAGCGTCCAGGTACATCCGAATGAGACGACATGTCGCGTGACGGGGGGCGAGCCGAAGACTGAGATGTGGCACGTGCTGGGTGGTCGCGGGCCGATCTTTGCCGGGCTGAAGAAGGGGACGACGCCGGCGGACGTGGAGGACGACGTGCGGACGGGGCGTTTCGAGGATACGCTCGTCTGCCATCCGGCAGTCGTTGGCCAGACGCTCTTCATACCGGGCGGACTTGTGCACGCCATCGGAGAGGACGTGCTCGTTTACGAGGTGCAGCAAAGTTCCAACACGACATATCGCCTCTATGACTGGGGGCGCGTGGGTGCGGACGGCAAGCCGAGGCCGCTCCATGTGGCGGAATCTCTCAAGTCTATCGACTTCACGCTGCCGGAGCCCGAACCGCGCACGGAGGTGACGTGTCCGTTCTTCTCGTTTCGTACCGTAGTGTCCGACGGAACGCTGGAGATTCCGGCGAACCCGGAGACGTTCACGGCGGTGTTCGTAGTTGACGAGCGCAAGAGCATCTTGGTGCCTGCAAGCTGCACGGCACGGATACCATGCAAGGGGAAGGTGCTGGTAACGACTTTAGGTGGATGGAACGGTGGCGAATTTCGCGGAACGAGCGTTGCCATCTGACGCAGGATGGTGTATACTGCCCGTGTTGCTTTGGGAGTTGTTGTTGCATAGGGGCGGGTTGTCCCAAACTACTCTCAATCGCAACGTTTATGTGTTGTTACGTTCGGTGGTCGAATGGGATTCCAAGGATTTCGATCCGTTGAGCTGGAGGATGGCGTCGTGAAGATCATGCTGGGATTCTGCGTCTCCGCATTGTGTGGCACAGTGGGGTTTGCAGCCTCAGACCGCGTGGTGTTGCCAGGTCATGGCGAAGCAAGGCTTGACGTCCCTTCGCCGCCTGTGCCAGAGGTCGCTTACGAACCGTTGTGGAACTCGTGGTACGGTTATCATACAGGCTATTCGGCGGAGGATATGGAGCGCGAAGGTCGAATCGCCGCCGAACTTGGCATAGGGACGATGATGTACGACATGGGCTGGGATCGCGAAGGAGCCACGAACACAAAGGATTTCGCCCAATGCGGCGATTGGATTTCCGACGTGCGTTACGATCGGTACAACTGCATGGCATCGTCCGCCTCAGCGCTTCTTGATGTCGCCGAGGTAGAGAGTAGCAATAGCGAGGTAGCACTATGATGAACGAGAAATATTCGATCGGGCTGGACATCGGCGGCACGAAGTGCGCGCTGTGCGTTGGCGAGGTGACGGACGAAGCCGTGAAGATCGTCCATCGCGAGGAGTTCCCTACGGCTGGGAAATCGTGGCATGAGGTCTTGGATCTGTATGCCGCTAAAATTTCGGCCTTGCCGCACTCCTTCGCGAGTATCGGGATTTCGTGCGGGGGACCTCTGGACAGCCGGGCGGGGCTGATCCAGTCGCCGCCGAACCTGCCGGGCTGGGACGACGTGCCGATCGTGAAGTACTTCGCCGACCGTTTCCACGTGCCGGTGCGCGTGCAGAACGACGCGAACGCATGCGCACTTGCGGAATGGAAGTTCGGCGCGGGCGGTCGTTGCCGCAACATGGTGTTCATGACGTTCGGAACGGGTTTGGGCGCGGGCATAGTGATTGAGGGACGGCTCTACTCCGGCACGAACGACAACGCGGGCGAGATCGGGCACATTCGCCTTGCACCGCAAGGGCCGAAGGGCTACAACAAGGACGGCAGCGCGGAAGGGTTCTGCTCCGGTGCGGGTATCGCCCGCCTGGCGGGCATCCGCGCGCGCGAATGGGAGATGGAGTTCGACGGTAGCGAGTCCGCCGCCCGGGCGCGGGCTGGAAAGCTGACCACCAAGGACATCTTCGACTACGTCCGTTCTGGCGATCCGTTCTGTATTCGCGTCTTCAGGGAGAGCGCAGCCAAGCTTGCCACAATCCTTGCATACACGATAGACATCCTCAATCCCGAGGTGATCGTCCTTGGCGGTGTGTTCATGCGAAATGCAGACCTGTTCATGGCGGAGATGACGCCAATACTTGAACGCGAGGCGCTTCCGGGCGCGTTGAAGGTGTGCCGCATCCTGCCAGCAGGCTTGAGCGAGAATGTGGGTGACTATGCCGCACTTGCCGTTGCGAACATGGAAGATTGAGTTGTTTCGCGAAATAGATGAAATTCGCACTTGCAGGCTGGTCGCGGATTTGGTATCATACGACCCGTTTTCACGCCTGCTCGGGTGGTGAAATTGGCAGACACGCATGCTTGAGGTGCATGTGGAGAGATCCTTGCGGGTTCGAGTCCCGCCCCGAGCACCATTTGGTGCGTACCTCGCGCTTCTCTTGGATGGCTTGAAGCGACTGGTGGGATACTCAAGCGGTCAACGAGGGCAGACTGTAAATCTGCTGGCTTACGCCTTCCAAGGTTCGAATCCTTGCCCCACCACCATTCAGAAACCCCTTAAAAACAAGGGGTTTCTTGCTTTCCTAGGTTTTTCCACCCGTTCCTTGCGATTCCCTAAAAAGCCCTAATTATCCGCACGAATAATCACCCAATCGTCACCCATCAATCACCCGTCCACGAATCGTCATCCCCGAATCATCACCCTTTCCGCCCGTGGAAACATAGTTAATCGTTTTCCGTTTGCCGCCGTGTTTTCTTGTGTTCCATACATGGCGCACTAGTCGGGCGCAGTATTGGATTGCGTCCGTCTTGCTCTTGTCCGGGGCGAGGTCTTTTCCCAATTCCGCCTTTAGTTCGTCCGCATCCCCGGTGCCCGTGTTTTTCTCTTCGCCGTTGATTTCGTCCGTCGCTTCCGCGTCAAGTTTGAGCGCATTGCGAAATGCGACATGGAAATCATTAGGCGTTATCTTCGCTGCGAATCGTTCCGCGTCTTTGTCTCCGCAGTCCGTCAACGCGAAAGCCGGCATGATTTGCCGGAAAGCCTCGTCTAACTTGTCGGCCGCTCCGTGTTTTCCTAGTACCCTCGCAAGGGCTATCTTCTTCTGCATGAGCGCAAAGCAACCGCCATTGTCTCTCCAGCCAAACAGGAACACAAACCAATCACTTGCAAATGTCTCCAGGCGCTTATTGCCGTGATACGGCAATTCAACATCGGGCTTCAGTGCGATTTCTTTTTTGAGTTGGGTAAAGGTGAGTTCGCAGAGTTCGGAAAGTTTGACGGCGGGTTGCCATTCCGGCGGCGTTGCGCAGAGTGAGGCCAGCGTCGGCGCGGGATTGAGTTTCACGTCCGCGACGTCGGGCAATATCCTTGCGGCGGCGGCTTCGGCACAGGCCCGCGCATCGTCCAGCCGCCTACCGATATATTCAAGCCCGCATTTCCAACGATCCTCTTTAGCCGTTGAAAGGATAATCCACCGATGCGCGGCGGTCACTTCGGCGGTGGCTTGCGCGGGCGTGTCAGTTTCCGCTTTCTTCACCTTCATGGCCTGTTGCCTCTTTACGGGGGCAAGTTTCACGTCAGACAGTTGCGAACGCCGCCGCTCCGCGCTTCCGCCCTATCGGGAATATGCGGAGCGAGAAATCGAATCCGCACCCGCGAAGGTAGCGGGCGAATGTCGCAAACGTGACGTTCTGCCCGTTCTCGATCCGGCTCACGTTGGCGCGGGGAATCTTCATGCGCTTTGCAAGTTGGGCTTGCGTGAGTTTTGCTTCCTGTCGCGCCTTGTACAAGGCAACGGTAGCCCTGTATTCACGTTCCCAGGCGGCATAGTCCTCCCGGAACTTCGGGTCTGCCCATTCGCGCTCCATTTCCTCGCGTGTGCGCTTCGCAAGCCGCTCTTTAAGTGCCGCAAGCTCTGCCTTTGTCATCTGTTTTTCTTTCATAGTCCGTACTTTCTCTTGAGTTGCCGAGCGCGTTTGAGTTCGCGCTTCGGGATGTTGTCGGTTTTCTTTTCGTATCCGTTCAGAATCCACACCGCCGTACCATCATCGTAGGCGTAGAAGAATCGGGCGTTGCCGCCCTTGCGTATGCGTATGGCGAAAAGATTTTCTTCGCCCTCCACCTTCTCTCCCCACGGACTTTCAAGCCGCCCGTCACTGTGGAGCATGAAACGTATACGGCGGTATTCCGCGCTCTCCTCATCCGTAAGAAGGGCACGGAATTCATGGCACTCGTCTGTTTCGATAATGTCTTTCATGGCTCACGGCCCGACATTGTATCATTTATGGTTCAAGGCGTCAAGGTGGCCCGTGTTCTAAATGAGGTCGAAAGCATGATGACGTTTCTGTGCCGTGCGCCGCGTGGCGCGCCGTCTTTCGGGGAATCGTCATTATGCGGTTGCGGCCGAGGTCAATACTTCCCCATTCCATCATGGCGCAGTCGCCGAGCCGCAAGCCCGTATAAATGCCCACCGCGAACAGGAGCCGCATTTCGCCGGTCACCGAGCCGCACACGCGCGCCATTCGTGGCCGCATAGAAGGCGTTTATCTGCGCGACGCGAACGTCTATGTAGAGTCCCCCGCTCACCTTCGTCCCAGCGTCCGAGCCCGTGCCTTTGGGAACGGGACGAGCGCGACCGTGAAGCCGAAGCCGCAAGCCCGCAGGAACGCCGCGAAGGTCGCGCTGTTCACGCCGCCCGAGCCGTGCAGGAGGCTGGAAAGGTTCGACGGCTCCACGCCCATGCGCCCCGCGATTTCCGCCTGCGTGAGACCGCTCCTGTCCCGCGCCTCCAGCATGGCGACCTTGAGCGCGGTCGCCGTGCGCTCCGCGTTCTCGCCCTCCGCGAATCCGGGGCAGTCCCTTCGGAGCGCGTCGAGCTGCTTGCCGTGCTCGCGGGCGAACATGCGCGCGTCCGCCTTGACGCTCCGTTCCGCGTTCCGTGCCATGCGCTTTTCCCACGCGGCTTTCGCCTTCGGGTCGCGCCTGTTGCCCGTCCCCGTGGTTCGCACGTACACCTTGCCGTGTACCTGCCACCGGGCTTGCCATATTCCGCCGCGAAGCCGGAGCGTCCCGCTCCCCTTCGTCCTCTTGCGCTTCGCCTTTTTGACCTTCTCGCCGCTTTCGCATTGCATCGCCGTGTGCCTCCGCTTGTGTTGTTTCCGTGTGTGTCACTATCTTTCGCACACACGGTCAACCTGCGGACGCGGGACGTGCAATCGGCAATCCGAAACGAGCCAACAAGCAATCACCAAATAAAAAACACACCTTTTTCGGCATGTTTTCTATTCCGTTTAGAAACATTCCCTTGGCGACGACCCTTTCACCGCCAAAGAACAATTGCCCTTTTTTGTCGGATTTGTCAATTACAAAAGAAAACAAAAGTGTCTTTTATTTGTTGGTTACAGACGTGAGGCAATCGTGTACAATAAGACCATGCACGAATTCATAGGAATTGGTTTCTGTTCGAACGACCACCTCGCGGTGCTGCCGTTCATCCCCATGGACACGAAGGTGCGGATGCTCTCGCACCGCATCATGGGCGGCGGACCGGCCGCGAACTCAACGGCGGCGGCGGCGTCTCTCGGGATGTCGGCGGCGTTCGCCGGCACCGTCGGCGACGATGCGGACGGCGAGATGATCCTGCGCGACTTCCGGGCGCAGGGCGTCGACACCTCGATGGTGAAGGTGCGCCCCGGCGCGACGAGCGCGATCGCCTACCTCTGGATCGAGGAGAAGACCGGCAACCGGTCTTGCGCTTGGACGCGGGAGGGGCTCGACGAACTGACGGCGGACGAGATCGATCCCGAGGCGATCTCCGCCGCGAAGATTCTGCACGTGGACGGCCACAACGCCGCCGGCGCGATCGCGGCCGCGCAGGTGGCGCGCGAGGCGGGCGTGCTCGTGAACTACGACGCCGGTACGCACCGCGATGGCATGGAGGAGCTGCTAGGCCTCGCCGACCTGATGATCTGCTCCGAGGAGTTCATTCTCAAGCTCACTGGCTTGAAGGACGCCGAGGAGGCCGTGCGCCAGGTGTGGGCGAAGTACCGTCCGAAAGCCTGCGGCGCCACAATGGGCGTGCGCGGATCGATGGCGTTCGACGGGAAGAAATTCGTGCGTTGCCCTGCGTTCAAGGTCGAGAAGGTGGTGGACACTACGGGCTGCGGCGACCTCTTCCACACGGGCTTCGCAATCCGCTACCTCGAGACGCACGACCTGATGGAATGCCAACGCTTCGGAGCGGCCGTCTCGGCGATCAAGTGCCGAGGCCTCTCCGGGCGCCCTCCGAGCGCCCCTACGCGCGCCGAAGTGGAGGATTTTCTCCAGGCCGGGCATGAGATTTGCTCTTGACCCGCATTCAGCGGTCGCGGACGGGACGGCGCCCGTCACTCCCCGAAATGCGCACCTCGCGCCATGTTTGCGCAATCATCGGAGGACCGACCTCCGTGTCGGCCAGGTTTTGCAATCGGCTCGATTCGGCTCGTTAGAATATCGGAAATGCCTTGACAATCGGCGTTGCCATCTGACGCAGGATGGTGTACACTGTCCGTGCGTCACATCCGATGGGCGAATGGGATGCTATTGAACGGAGAACTGCAAAGATGATGGCAAAAATGATGACTGTTACGTGCATCTGTCTGGCAGGATGCGTCCTGGCTGCTGATGTGGGCGATACGTACCTGCTGAGTACACGCAAGACCACACTGGCGTTACGCAGGCAGCATGGCACGTGGAACGTTGCGCACTACGGGGAGAAGGTGGCGTCCGAG
Source organism: Verrucomicrobia bacterium UBA3624 (assembly GCA_002373695.1). Lineage (GTDB taxonomy): Bacteria > Verrucomicrobiota > Kiritimatiellia > RFP12 > UBA1067 > RUG572. The sequence goes on along the minus strand of DFLH01000017.1, from coordinate 107,817 downwards.
AGCGACGTGGCCGCCCTCGCGTGGGACAGATGGGCGGGTGCAAACCACATCGCACAGCGGCGTCCCGCAGCATACGCGGCCTACGGCGGCGACAAGGAACACGGTTACGGTTTCAACAAGTGGGGTGGACTGCAGGTAACGCATGCGGACGGCTGCCTTACGCTCCATCTCATTGGGGAGAAGGCGGAGACCGTGCCGGACGCACCTGGCGCGACGCACCTCGTACTGACGCAGAAGGACAGGTTCTATCCGTTCTACGTGGTACAGCATTTTCGCGCCTTTGAGGCGTGCGACGTGATCGAAACATGGGTGGAGCTGCGCAACGGGGAGAACGGCGCCGTCCGTCTGGGGCGTATGGATTCGTTCGCGATGGATTTTCCGCTTCTGGCGAACGAATTCCATCTCCAGAACGCTACTGGCCAATGGGCGGCGGAAGCGCAGCTGCGCGAAAGCGCGATCGAGCGCGGCCAGACGGTCAAGATAGGTTCGCGCAGCGGGGTGCGCGATGCGTGGGAAAACAATGCGAGCTTCATGCTGACCGTCGGCGGAAAGGCCAGCGAGACGCATGGCCGCGTCATCGGCGGCGTGCTTTGCTGGAGCGGATCTTGGGGCATCAGCATCCAGCGCGACCAGTGCGATTTCGTGGAGGTGTGCGCTGGAGCGGATACTTCCGCAGGCGCCTACGTGCTCGATGCCGGCAAGTCCATCAAGTTGCCCAAGTTCGCGTTCACGTATTCTGCCTCGGGAAAGGGCCAGATATCCCGCAACATCCACCGTTGGGCCCGCGAATGGCAGCTGCCCGCCGGCAGGAATCTACGCCCCGTGCTGCTCAACAGCTGGGAAGGGAGCTACTTCAGCTTCACAGAGCAGGTGTTGCATGACATGATGGACGGCGTCAAGGAGATGGGGGGAGAGCTGTTCGTCCTGGACGACGGATGGTTCGGTACCGGCAAGTATGCGCGTGACGATGTCCACCGCGACAAGGTAGGACTCGGCGACTGGGTCGTCAACCCGGAGAAGCTTCCGCATGGTCTTGCGGGCCTGAGCGACGAGGCGAAGGCGCGCGGACTCAAGTTCGGGTTCTGGGTTGAACCGGAGATGGTGAACACGAACAGCTGGCTGTACGAGGCGCATCCAGACTGGGCCATCCGCGAGAAGAACCGTCCGGTGAACGTCGGGCGCGGCGGCTCCGAGACGGTGCTGGACTACTCGAATCCTGCGGTGCGCGACAACATCTTTGCGCAGCTTGACGCGCTCTATTCGAAGATTCCCGATCTGGCCTACATCAAGTGGGATGCGAACGCGGACTTCTACAACATGGGTTCCGCCTATCTCGACGCCGACCATCAGGCGAACCTTCCGTTTGACTACACGGTCGGTCTCTACGACCTGCTGGCCAAGCTTCGCGCCAAGTATCCGCAGGTAGACATCCAGGCCTGTTCGTCTGGCGGCGCGCATGCGGACTATGGTTTCCTGCGCTATGCGGACGAGTTCTGGGGGTCGGACGACTCGGACGCGCGCGAAAGGGTTTTCATCCAGTGGGGTGAAAGCCAGTTCTATCCCGCCTGTACGATCGCCGCCCACGTGACGGACGTGCCCAACCATCAGACCAGGCGGACCACGCCGCTCAAATTCCGCTTCGACGTGGCGATGAGCGCACGCCTGGGCTTCGAGCTGCATCCGAAGAACATGTCTGCCGAGGACGTGGCATTCGCGAAGAAGTGCGTGGCCGACTACAAGCGCATCCGCCCCACCGTGCAGCAGGGCGATCTTTACCGGCTCGTCTCGCCGTACGGCAACAGCTATGCCGCGCTGATGTATGTGAATGACGATGCGTCCCACGCGGTAGTGTTCCTGTGGGGGCTCGCACGCGGCGACTGGAGCGACTTCGTGCCGCCGCTTGCCCTGCAGGGCCTCGCTGAAGGACGCTCCTACAAGGTGAAAGAGATAAACGTTGTCAAGCACGGGCATTGCCGCGTTGATGGAAAGACGTTGGGCGGCAAGGCTCTCATGTCGATGGGCCTGCCCGTACGGCTCCGCGGCGACTACGACTCCGCCGTCTTCGAGCTTGCGGCGAAATAACGGGACGAAACTGAACCTGTACGTCCATTTCCCGTTCTGCCGGAGCAAGTGCGCATATTGCGCATTGCATTCGCAGGGCGGCGTTCCCGAAGCGGTGCGCACGGCCTATGCCGCGCGTATCGTTCGGGAGATTGAGGGCGTGTCGACAAGCCGAGGCGGTGGCGGTCTTGGCACGGGCCGGCCGTATCATACGGTCTACTTGGGCGGCGGAACTCCGGCGTTGTGCGATCTGCGTCCCGTCTGCGCGGCAGTGCGTGACGCGTTCGGAACGGTGGACGAGTTCACGGTGGAGCTCAATCCGTGCGATATAACGCCTTCGTTGCTTGACGATCTGATAGAAGGTGGCGTCAATCGCATCTCAATGGGCGTGCAGAGTCTTGACGACAATGTCTTGCGCGCCATGGGGCGTCCACATACCGCGGCAGCGGCCGAGGCGGCTTTTCGGGCGATTCGCGCGGCAGGGTTCGGGAATGCCGGATTCGACCTGATCGCTGGCTGGCCTGGAACGACAGAGAGTTCGTGGGGGGACACGGTTGCGCGCGCATGCGCTCTGGATCCGGACCATGTGAGCGTGTATGCGCTAATCCGCGAGCCAGGCACGGTGCTGGACAATGCGGTACGGGAAGGGAGGCTTGTTCCTATGGATGACGATGCCGTACTTTCAATGCACGATGCCGCCAGGGAGGCTCTCGCCGAAATCGGGCTTGCGCGCTATGAGGTGTCCAACTTCGCCAGACCGGGCTTTGAATGCCGCCACAACCTTTCCGTATGGCGGGGTGAGGACTATGCGGGCCTGGGTTCTGGCGCGCACGGGCGCGAAGGACTGCGGCGTACGGTCGGAAACGATGCGGGTGGTTACGACGTTTCCATGCTGACAGCGGAAGAGGATGCGCTGGAACGTGCTCTCTTCACGCTTCGCATGGCAGAGGGGATGGATCTAGACGAAATGGCCGGGCGCTGGCCGATCCTGGGATCCCGCATGGAAGGATGGCGAAACGAATTGGAGTCGCTAGTGCCGCACGGGATAGCCAAGAACGTGTCAGGATCGCGATTTGTGCTTACGGATCGCGGTTATGAAGTGTGCGACGCGGTGATATCGCGCCTCGCCGGATGAATTCAGGGACATGCAGGGAGGCGGCAATGCCAGGTTTGAAAATATACTACGGCGACAGTATCGAGAAACTGGCCGGGAAGCTGGTCGAAGCGCTGAAGGCCGAACGGAAGGCGAAGAACAACCCCTTTGACTTCTCGCAGGTGGTCGTGCCGAATGCGAACATTGCCAAGTGGCTTCGGATGCGGGCGTTCTCGGACGAGCCGTCGTTGTGCATGGGAATCGAGTTCCCGTTTGTCGAACAGTGCCTTTTCACGATGTTGAGAGATAGCCTGGAGCCGAAGTACAGGCCGCAGCTCCTGCCGATGAATGCCTATGCGAACGGCATAATGTCTATCCTGCTGAAGGACGGCGATCCTCGTCTTGCGCCGTTCCGCCGTTACATCGCCGACGGGGATGGCGGTCCTCTTGCCATAGATTCCCGCAACAAGGCGCGTATGGCCTGGCAGCTGGCCATAAAGCTTGCGGATCTAATGGACAAGTACGAGGTGCACCGCCAGAATGTCATGGAGAAATGGCTAGACGGGCGACGTGCCGCGGAAATTGCAGATCCTACGGAAAAAGCCGAGGCGGCGCTGGCGCAGAAGCTCTTTTGGGAAACAGGCGTATGTCCGTCGTCTGGAACCGCCGTGTCTCTTCGCCAGCTTTTCGAGCGGGTGAAGAAGATGGAATCGAAGCCGGACGCCGCGGAAAAGAAGAGGCCGACGAAGAATATCCATTTCTTCGGAATGTCCATGCTTTCGTCGTTGCAGGTCGACATCGTTCGCTGGCTTGCCCGGACGCACGACATCGAGATATACCACAACAACGTATGCCTGGAGTACTGGGGCGACATAGAAACGAAAAGAGAACGTTCGGAACGGTTGCGAAGGCTCAAGGGTGCGGATGAAGACATTGCCCTTGAGAACGTCTTGCTCCAGAACTGGGGGCGTGCCGGGCGCGAAACGCTTCGTCTTTTCGTGGATCTTGAAGAGTCTAACGGCAATTCGCCAAGTCCGATCAGGTTTGAATGGAACGAACTGCCGTCGTCCGCAGAGGACGGCGATTCCATGCTGAAGAAGGTGCAGAAGTCCGTCCGGCGCAGGATCAGCGAGGTCGGGCGTGTCGAAAGGCAGGACGCTTCGATCCAGATCGTCGGAGCCCCGGGAATCAGGCGTGAAGTGGAGATGGTCTACAACGCGATTCTCGGGGCGGTGTGGAAGCCTGACGGAAGCGGGACGCGGCCGTGGAGCGACTGCACGTTCTCGGACATCGCGGTTTTGGTGCCGGACATGGCGGCGTACCGTCCGGTTATCGAGGCCGTGTTCGACGCGCGCGGACAGATCCCGTATGGGCTGGTCGACACGTCGGCTTCGGGGTACAGCCGTTACCTCGAGGGGTTCATGGCCCTAATGGCCGTGGCGCGCGAGGGTCTTTCGCGCGAGACCGTGTTCGCCGTTCTGGGCAACTCCTGCGTGCAGCGCGCGCTTGGCTTCACACCGCAGGATGCCAGGGATTGGATGCGCTATGCGGAAGAGATTGGCGCGTTTGACGGATTCGAGGACGAAGGGGAATGCGGGAACGTCTCGTGGAATCGCGCATTGTCCAGGCTGCGCCTGGGGATTGTGGCGAAAGACAAGCCTGGCCTGACGGTCTGGGAAGGCGGCGGCGATTCCGCGTTGAAGTTTTCGGAGATCGTTGAAACGCTCTATCGCGAGCTTTCTCCGCTTGCCGTGAAAAGACTGTTTTGCACGGCGTCGGCGTCAGAAGCCGCGCAGCGCGGGAACTGGGCTGATACGTTACGGCATGTTGCAGGCGAATTCCTGGAAAACGATCGCGACGACATGCTGGAGGAGACGGTTCGCCGCAATCTTTTCAACATGCTCTATGCTCTCGACAAGATCGGCGGGATGCAGAATCTGGATTTTGTCGTCGCCGCGGTGGAGGAGTTTGCCGGCGGCATTAAATGCCAGAAGGGCGGCTATCTGACGCACGGCGTGACGATATCCGGACTCCAGCCGATGCGCCCCGTGCCGTTCAAGCAGGTGTTCGTGCTGGGAATGGGCGAAGGAATGTTCCCAGGGAGAGACGGCAATACCACGCTTGAGATTCGCGGCGCGGTGAGAACGCTTGGCGACGTGGGCGCAACGGCGATGAACAGGTATCTGTTCCTCGAGACGCTGATGGCGACCAGGGAGCGGCTTGTCATATCATACCCCAACCTCGACGTCGCCAAGGATGCGGAACTGTTCCCGTCCGGCATGGTGTGCGAGCTGGAGGAGTTTCTTGAGAAGAACGTCCTTCCCGAGCCACAGGGGACTGATGTGGAAAACGCCCGCTCGAAGTTCCTGGAAGTCAAGCTCCCGCTTCTCGAGCGTGGCGAGAAGGACGATTTCGCGCATGGCAGAAAGGAGGATGACATCCTTGAAGATCCTGCGGGCCCTATTCGGTGGGGCGACGGATATTATGCAGGGCTGATCCCCACGTATTCCAATGTGGAGCGCAGCATCGCGCAACGTGTCGCGCACGGCGAAGATGCGGAAGTCTCCGCTATTGGCAGCACGGACGTTTCTCGGTCTGCCGCACGTGGAAATGCGGAGCGCATCGCCATCACGGCGAAAGAACTCGCAGAATTCCTGGAATCGCCGCTCCGCGCCACCTTGCGGCGGCAGCATGGAATCGCTGTCGAGGGGTATCGCGACGGGTCGATAGATGCGGACGTTCCGCTTGAGATCGCATCGGGTCCGACATCATGGGAATTCCAGCGCGCGGTTCTGAACGCCGTGCCGGACGATCCTGCGGCAACCGACATAAAAGGCGTCTACAAAGACTTTTCAGACAGGGGATGCCTTCCCGAGCCTGACGGCATGTTTGGCTGCTATGCGCTCAAGAAGGCGACAGCCGAGCTGGCTGGTGATGCGGCTCGCCGCGAAAGTCTCGGCGCACTCAAGCGCTTTGCAGACGGGTTCCGCCTCGACAAAGGTGTGAGACCCGATCCCGTACGCGTCTTGGTTCCGGCCAGGACAGGAACGGATGGCACGCTGGAACGCTGTGAAATCCTCTATACCGGGCAGACGTCCGGCTGGATTCAATCCGGGGACGGACTTGCGAGTCGCGCACTCGTGTTCAACAGGTGCGGAGACGCTAGAAAATCAAAGGGAGAGGTCGGTCTGGCGAATTTCCCGCCCAAGGCCGTGCTCGAGCCGCTTGTGACATGGTTGATCATGGTGGCGGGGAAGGAAGATGCCAGGCGCTATTCATTGCGCGTAGGCATCGCCGACATGGATCAAATGCTCTATAACGGATGGACTTGGGACCGCACGCCGATGGACGCCAGGGCCTATATTGATGGCCTGGCGGACGAGTATCTGAAATACCTCGCCAACCCAGACGCAGACGGATGTTATCTGGACTATGGCTATTCTGACATGGCGAAAGCGCTTGAAAACGCCATCAAGATGAAGATGATCGGCGGCACGACGCCCAAGGACGATGATGAATGGAAGAAGGTGCTGGATGCGTTTTCAGCGGATGACTGCCGTCGCGGAGGTGACGGCTTCAACAGCAATCTCGTCATCGAGCGAGTGGTAGGGCCGTTGAGCCGAATGCCGGAAAACAATGAAGACGGCGCCGATCTGGATGTCGTTAAAGCCAGATTTGCGAGACTGTTCAAGCAGCCGCTGGGCGGGACGCGGAAAAACGGGCAGGACTGGGAGGTGTAGGATGGCGGACGACAGGCTGACAAACGCGGATTACGTGTGGAACCAGCTCGACTACGAGCATGACGCCCTGATCGAGGCGTCGGCAGGCACGGGAAAGACGTACGCGCTGGAGAGCATCGTGCTGAAGCTCATTTGCGACAAGGGGTATGACGCGAAAAGCATTCTGCTCGTCACGTTTACGGAGAAGGCGGCAGGCGAACTTAAGAATCGCGTCCGCAAGGCGTTGGACGACAAAGGACGCCTGCCGCCAGACTTTGATGAAATGACGATCTGCACGATCCATTCGTTCTGCCAGCGGCTGCTCGGCGAGTATGCGTTCGAGAACGGCGTCCCCATGCGTTGCGAGGTCGTGGGAGACAGCGGGGCGTTGGCGCATCGTGCAGTGCTGGAGGCGCTGAAGGATGATGTGTTCTGCAGGGAGTACGGAACAAGTCTGTATGACGTCTTGAAAGACGTGGAGATAAAGTCTATCGCAAATCTTGTCGCGACCGGGCAGAAGATGGCAGACGACGGGGACTTCGCGAAGTTGTGCCAGAAGATGGAATCCGCCATCGCGGCGCGGAAGACGAAAAATGGAAACAAGCTGATTCGGCGGCAGGAATTCCTCTTGAGGCTGGTGAAGCTTGCGCACCGGCTGCTTGAGGACATGAAGAGGCAGAATGCGCTGCTGACGTTCGACGACATGGTCGCAAGGGCCGCCGAAGTGGTGGCCGGCGCACCGCAGACCGATGAAGAGAAGAAGGCCAAGGAAGGGTTCTTCAAATCCATACGCGGCCGCTACCGCGTCGCTTTGGTGGACGAATTTCAGGATACCGACCGGAAACAATGGGACATCTTCCGTACGTTGTTCTCATGCAGGGAGAACAAGATGGAAAGCGGCAGGCCGGGATTCCTTATTGCCGTAGGCGATCCGAAGCAGGCCATCTATTCGTTTCGCGGCGCCGACGTGCGGGTCTATTGCGCAGCTCGCAGCGTGTTGACGGAGAACGACGTTACGGGCGAGGATGGCAGGCCGAAATGGCGCAAGACGCTTGATGAGACATACCGATCGAAGAGATCGCTCGTCGACGCGTTCAACATCTTTTTCAGGGACGATCTGGAGGGAGGGGCCGCCGGGAAAGACGTGCGCGGCTCGAATTGGTTCGGGGGAGGGCGAGCCGGCGAAGGGATTGGCTATGATGACGTCCATTATCCGCGAAAGGGCAATGGCAAGTTCGACGGCATCCTGGAGGAACGCGAGGCCGCGCCGGTTTTGCTGCTTGAAGCGATGCCGAAGAGGATCGTGCCGTCGGCATCTCGCAATGGGATTCGCTTTGGAAACAGATCTACGTGCCTGCCCGTGTTCATGGAGAATGCCGCAAGGGAGATGAAGTATCTCAATGGACTCGTGCCGGCGTATACGATGCGAGCGGCCAGGCCGGGAGATCCGCAGCCGCGATTCCGCTATGGTGACATGTGCGTGCTGGTGGAGGGAAAGGCAGATGCGGCAATCGTGCGCCGCGTGCTTGCTCGCAGCGGGATCCCGTACGGGCAGTACAAGCAGCAGGGCTTGTATGATTCTCCGGAGGCGGAAGGGGTCTTGGCGCTTTTGGACTACCTCGCGAATCCAAGCGGCCGGGGCAACAGGTCGGCGCTCCTGGTTTCGCCGATATTCAACGTACATCCATCGAAACTCGGCCGTCGGACTGCGGAGGATGAAGGGGCGTTTGACAAATTCATCGCGCACTTGCAGGAACATGCTCGCGTGAAGGAGTGGAACAGGCTTTTCGAGCAGGTGATGTCTGACGATCGCACCGCGCTGACGCATCCCCGGAAGGACTTGTGCGCGTTCAACCGTACGCGCGCCGCGACGCGGCAGATATTTGACGCCGTCCTGCAGGAGCGAGGTCCTTTGGCCGAGACCGTCGCCGACTTCGCATCCACGCTGCGCGCCTGGCGGAAGAACGACAAGGCGGCTGGAGAGGACGGTGCGCTGTACAAAAAGGAGAGCGCGGCGGACAGGGTGCAGATCATGACCATGCACGCGTCAAAGGGATTGCAGTTTCCGATCGTGTTTCTTGCGTACGGGTTTTCCGGTCAGGTGAAGGCCGGAACTTCAGATGACGACAGGCCGTCAAGTCTGCAAGAGCGCCGTCGCCTGCTATACGTCGCCTTGACGCGCGCGGAACATCGCCTGTATCTGCCGTGGTCCCGGCGGGCCTGGGAGTGGAACGTGAAAGTCGCGGAGAACAGGAATGGTTCCGGCATCGGCAGCGCGGGATCGGCGCTGCTTTCCGGTTCCGACGACGGCTTTCTAGGGAAAGCGATACAGGTCTACTTCCATGGCAGGCATGACGAGGCATTTGCGCCCGGACGCGAGGTTGACGAGGCTGGCGGCAATTCGGCTGGACAGGTTCCATGCGCCAACGGCCATGCGGGACGGGATGCGCGTCCGGAAGTCGCCGCCCTTGAAATCCCCGTGCTGAAAAGCCGTCGTGTGCAATGGGATTCTTTTTCGTCGCTGCACAGACATGTCGTGGCGGCCGGGTCTGAAATCCAGGATGCGGCGGCGGAGCGGGAAGTCGCTGTGGACGGCGGCATTTCGCGCGAAGCCGAACCGCGGGATCGGAAATTCAGTTCTGGCACCCTGCTTGCTCGCGACAACGTTTCTGGAAATACGTTCCACGAGATCATGGAAACGCTGTGCAAAAACGACAGCGCGGCAGGAGAAGTCGATTTTACTACCGCCTGCAACGACGGCATGGACAGGGATGATTCCGCGCTCATGGCCTTGATACGCCAGTCTATGCGGACGAACCTCCTTGCCAATCGCGAGAAAGACGGGGACTCCACGGAGAAGACGCTTCTGCGAATGGTGCAGAACGCTCTCAGGACGAAGATATCCATCGGCGGCACGTCATTCTTGCTGAAGGGCGTTCTCAGAAAAGATCGCCTGGCGGAGGTTGAGTTCGTCGCTTCCGAGAACAGGCTGCTGAATCTGCCGAAAGACCGGGAAGGAGCGCTTAACGGCAAGATCGATCTTCTCGTACGGGTTGGCGGCAAGGCGTTCATCATCGACTGGAAGACGAATTCGCTTGCGGACTACACGGATCCGAAGGCGGTCCGCGCGGCGATGGACGATGCAGGCTACCATCTGCAGTACCAGCTCTACTCGCTTGCCACGGCCGCATGGCTCAAGTCAAGCGGATTGGCACTTGCCGGCGTGGCGTATCTCTTCGTGCGGGGCGGCGAGGCCGGTGCAGAAAGCGGCGTGTTCGCCAAGAGTTGCGGCGTTGCAGACGTGGACGGATTCAGGAACGACATTTCGGCAATGGGATTCTTCGCGGCCGGGAAGGAGGCGGAGTAATGGAATTCGACGAGGCGAGGAAGAGGCTTGTGTCGTTTGGCATTCCCGGCGTTGAAGATGGCGCCGCGAGGCGCGTGTGCGATATCCTTGCGCGTCTGCTGGCGTCGGGGGCGGTATCGCTTGGCGAACTGCAGACGGCGCGCGACATAGTGAACAGGCGGCAGGACGTTCGGAGTTCCGCCTATGTCTTCCTGGCGGCGATGTTCGTTTCGCTGCGTAAAGGCAACACGGTGTTCAACTTAGGCAATGACGAGAACAGAAACGGGAAGCTTCTTGTAGATGCGTGCCGCGTGAATGCAAATGGCGATGAAGGCGGTATCGCGATCAAGGAGCTGGAACGGGCTGTGGCGAATATCTGGCACGAAGCTGCAGGTGCGGTGGAACCGCTTAAAGGCGATGTCATAGACAAAGACGACGCCTCCCTTTGGTTCTTCGACCGGCAGCGGGAGGCGGTTGCATACGTGTCCACTGCGATCAGGGGCAAGCTCAAGCCGACTGGCGAGATGTTGACGGATGCGGAACTTGATTCAGTCATAGGATACCGGGGCCGGGACGGTAGGCCGTTCGCGCTTGGCGAAGAGCAGAAGAATGCAGTCCGGGCGACGGTCAAGCACAACCTTTCCGTCGTCACCGGTGGGCCTGGCACGGGAAAGACGACGATCGTATGCTCCATTCTCCGCGCACTTCTCAAGAAGGTCGATTTGAAGCCGGCGGATGTGGCGTTGGCCGCGCCCACTGGCCGTGCCGCGCAACGCATGGGCGAGGCGTTGCGCGCGCAATGTGCGATGGCGGAGTGCGGCAGCGAGGCCGACAGGCGACTATGCGAGGACATCGGAAGGCTTGAGGGCGTTACGGTGCATTCCCTCCTTGGAGGATATGGGCCCGGATGGACGTACAACGAGGACAATCCCCTGCCGCACCGTCTGGTGGTCGTGGATGAAAGTTCGATGGTCGATCTCGTCTTGATGCGGTCGCTTCTCGCTGCGCTACGCAAGGATTGCCGGCTGGTGCTGCTTGGCGACAAGAACCAGCTGCCGTCCGTCGAGGCCGGGGCCGTGCTCGGCGATTTGATTGAGATCGGCAAGAACGATGGAAACATGGGTGCGTTTGCAGAACTCACGGAGTCGCGCCGGTTTGCCGGGAGGCTCAAAGAGTGCGCGGGACAGTTCAACAGGGGCGAGTGTGCCGCGATCAAGGAGTCCAGGCTGCCGCGGCCTGAAGATGCGAAATGGACGGATGCGCTCCGGAAAACAGATACGGAGAACGGATGTTTCTGGTATGAACTGCCGGACGGCCATGTTCCGGCGACGACGGATACGTTGCTTGTGGAATGGGCGAACGCATACGGGCTGCTCAAGGATGGCGCGCTTGCAAATGCGGCAAGAGCCGTGCGAAATGACGACAGGGCTTTTGACGGTGAATGTACCGATGCCGCCCGCAGGCTTTTCTCGGCTCTTGACGCGTCGCGGATTCTGGCTGTCGTGAGAGACGGGCCGTCCGGGGTCGATCATGTCAATGAACTGCTTCTCGAAGAGCGGCTGGGACGCTATCCGGCCGAGCCGCTCGTCGATGACGGGATTCCTGTGATCGTGACGAAGAACACGCGAACCTTGAATCTCTTCAATGGTGATGTTGGCGTGACGGTAAGGCGGCCGGGGCGAGGAGTGCATGTGCTCTTCCCGAGAGGCGAGAAGGTCGTTAGCTGTCCCGTGTCGAAACTGCCCGAGCATGAGCTTGCATATGCGATGACGGTACACAAGAGCCAGGGATCGGAGTTCGAGAACGTGATGGTGGTGCTGCCTGCCGACTACGGACATCCGTTGCTCAGCCGCCAGATCGTCTACACAGGCATAACGCGCGCGAAGAAGCGGGCGGTGGTTGTTGGAACGGAGAAAGCGCTGGCTGCGGCGCTTCGCCGGAAAATCGAGCGCGATACTGGGATCGCGATGAAAAAGGAAGACTGAGATGACGACAGCGGAAAAACTGGTTGAGGCACTTGTGGAAAATAACATGACGTGCGCGACGGCGGAGTCGTGCACGGGCGGTGGAGTGGGATATGCGATTACGGGAGTCTCCGGTGCCAGTGCCGTCTTCTGGGGCGGTGTGATCAGCTACGACAACTCGGTGAAGCATGGCGTCCTGGGCGTGCCGGAGGAAGTGCTGGCTACGAGGGGGGCTGTTTCGTCCGAGTGCGCTGCGGCAATGGCTGAAGGGGTGCGGCGGCTTCTGAAGACCGATCTCGCGGTGTCGATTACCGGTATTGCCGGGCCTGGCGGCGGCACTGTGGAGAAACCGGTGGGACTTGTCTGGTTCGGACTTGCTTCGGCCACAGGTGCCGCAACAGAGAAGAAAATATTCACAGGAGACCGTGAAACCGTCCGTGCGGCGGCAATAGAGCATTCCTTGCATCTTCTGCTCTCCGCGGCTGTTCGCAAGGCCCCGTTCTTTGCGCGCATGAATGTGAAGCAGGCATGACTTGAAGCGGACTACATGACTTTAGCTTCAATTCCGTATCGGGCGAATGGCGTGATGTCCGTGTCGGGCGCACGTGACACGTCGAATCCAGGTTGGTAGGTTCGCCCGACAAAAGGATATTTTGCGGCGGCGGTGGCGTGGTATGGCAGCAGTTCCACGCGCTGGAGCCCTGAATGGCCGTCCAGAAGGCGCGCAAACGATTCTTTGACGTCTGCCGCGTCGTTTACGCCTGGCATCAGCGGAATGCGGGCCACAAACGGCTTCCCAGACGACTTGAGCCAGCGCAGGTTGGCCAGTATTGGAGCGGGATCCACGCCGGTCCACCTCCTGTGGGCGACGGGATCCGGGTGTTTCAGGTCCTGAAACACGAGATCCATTTGCGAGATGCCCCTTTGATAGTCTTCCTGCGGTGCGAAGCCGGACGTCTCTATCGCGAGATGGATGGGGGCTTCCGCCCGCAAACGGATGGCAAGGCGTTCGAGAAATCCGGTTTGCAGCAATGGTTCTCCACCTGAAAATGTGACGCCACCTCCGGATGCGGAAAACACATCCACGTTGGAAAGAAGTTCTTTGGCGAGAGCGTCTACGGTCCACCGTTTCCCGCAAATCATCCGCGCGCGGTTGGGGCATATGCGTTCCAGCCGGGAAAGATCGACATCTGCTTTCAGCCTGCCGGAGGTGTCCAAGCCGCAATTGCCGCAGTGCCTGCACCGGCGAGACTTGAAAATCATTTCCGGCTCGGGGGACAGACCCTCGGGATTGTGGCACCAGGTACACCGCAACGGGCAACCTTTGAAAAAAACGGTCGTGCGGACGCCAGGGCCGTCGTGCAGGCAGAATTCCCGCACTTCGAAGATAACGGCCGTTTCCTTGCTGTCGCTCATGGGTCGAAGTATAGCACAAACGGCCGCGATATGGTAAACTGGAGGCAACCGGAAGGAATCGATTATGAATCTCAACAGACGTCTGTTCGTTTCGCTTCTCACAGGAGCGTTGTCGTTTTGCGTTGCCGACGTTCATGCCGGCATTCCGCCCCCGCCGCCCGGCGCACGTCCCGCGCATGGCATGATGTGGTGCCCTCGCTGCCATGGCCGCCGTCGCGTGCCTAGCGGTTTTCTCGGTTGGACGTCCAAGCCGTGTCCCGACTGCCGCGCGACCGGCATGGTTCGTTTGCCGCCGCCGCCACCTCCGCCGGCCGTACGTCCGAGGCATCATCGCAAGCACCGTGAAATGCCGCCGCAGCGGCCGAAGCCTGCGAGTCCGGCGCGTGATCCTCGCCATGGCCAGCCGCCGCCACGCCATTGATCGTGACGGGATGCGATTCTGCCTCTCCCATCTTTCGTGTGCCTGTGCTTTGGGCCGGACGGCATCCGAGGTTCTGGCCAATGGACGGTCGGGATTCTGCGGAGGGCTTGTTCCTCTCGCAGGAGACATTCCCGGTCGTACATTGCTTTTCGGGAGCGTGCCCGGAGAATTGCCGGCAATCGGCGAACCGGAATACGACATGCGGGCGAACAGGCTTCTGCTCCACGCCGTTGGACGGTTCAGGCGGGAACTTGACGGTTTTCTCTCCCGTTACGCCCCCTCGCGCATCGCAATAGTGCTGGGGGTGTCGAACACCGGCATCGACGAGGCGCAAAGACATGTGGATCGCTGGCTTGACACGGGAGCGAAGCCGACGGAGATGGCGTTTTCGGAGATCGAACTTGGTACGCCTGCGGACTACCTTAAGAAATCGCTGGGCGTCGGAGGACCGGCATTTGCCGTGTCTACGGCCTGCAGTTCCAGTGCGAAGGCGTTTGCATCGGCCCGCCGACTTATGGAGTCAGGCGTGGCCGATGCCGTGATAGTGGGAGGTGTAGACGGCCGCTGCCGTTTCGCCATGAACGGGTTTCACTCCCTGGGAGCGCTGGCACAGGGCACGTGCCGGCCCCTGTCCGCCGATCGCGATGGCATCAACCTTGGCGAGGGTGTTGCGCTTTTTACGATGGAGATGTTTGACAGGGTTCCTGCAGGAAAGGGTGCAAGGATATGCCTTGCGGGTGTCGGAGAGTCTAGCGACGCCTATCATGCCACGGCGCCAGACCCTGATGGCCGTGGCGCTGAAATGGCGATGCGGGCAGCAATGGACGAGGCGGGGCTTCAGCCTGCCGACGTGGCGTATGTCAATCTGCATGGCACTGGCACGCAGGCGAACGATTCGATGGAGATGCGTGCCGTGTTCCGCATATTCAAGGATTCCATGGGATTGGACGAAAGTGACGGACGGTGCGACCTCGTGGCCTTGAAGGACAAGATGTGCGGCATGGGATTGCGGATAGAATCCACAAAGTCCATGACAGGCCATTGCCTAGGTGCTGCCGGAGCGATAGAAGCGGCAATAGCATGGCTGTACATGTCCGCAGGCGTCGTGAAGGGCGCCGCATTGTCCAACTCTTTTGCATTTGGCGGTTCGAACGCATGCATAGCATTGACTCCAATGGGGGGAGAGAAGTGACCAACTGGCCGTTAGACGAGCTTATTCCGCACCGTCCGCCAATGCGCCTGATAGACGAAGTGGAGTCGTTCGACGCGGAACGAAAGCGCCTTGTCGCACGTGTGACCATTTCCGACCGACAGCTGTTCTTCTCCGAGGGTGGCGTTCCAAGCTGGGCGGCCATAGAATACATGGCACAGACGGCTGCGGCATTGGTGGGCTGCTACGACAAGCATGTCTCGCCAGGCCGTTCCGCGCGCCCGGGACTTTTGCTTGGCGCCCGAAAGATGGCATTGGATCTGGACCGGTTTGAGGACGGCAAGACTTATCGTGTTACGGCCGAGAACGAGTTCTGCGACTCCGATGCGGCGGCTTTCGCATGCGAGATCGAGGATGAAGACGGCAAGGTGGTTGCCACGGCGAATCTCAACGCTTACAGGCCGCCGGATTTCACGGACTTTCTAAAGGAGCAGGTTAAGGCATGAAACGCGTGCTGGTGACGGGGTCTTCACGAGGAATCGGGCGGGCGGTTGCCCTGCGGTTGGCGAAAGACGGTTTTGCGGTGGTGACGCATGCAGTGCGTAACGTGGCGGCTGCGCAGGAGACTGCTGCGGAATGCGCCAGGATTTCAGGGCTTCCCGTACAGGCGGCGCTTGCCTTCGACCTGGCCGACAGGGATGCTGTTGCGGCGGTGCTTGAGGCGGACATGGCTGCAAATGGCGCGTACTTCGGCGTGGTGGCCAATGCTGGCGTCAATGCGGACGCGCCTTTCCCGATCCTTGAAGGCTCGGAATGGGACAGGGTCGTGGACACGGACTTGACCGGGTTTTACAACCTTCTCAAACCGGTGGTGATGCCGATGGTCGGTAACAGGATACGCGGACGTATCGTTGCCGTTTCTAGCGTCAGCGGGATCGTAGGCAACCGCGGCCAGGTGAACTATTCGGCGGCAAAAGCCGGCATTATCGGCGCGGTCAAGGCTTTGGCCGTAGAACTGGCCAAGCGAGGAATCACGGTCAATGCCGTAGCGCCGGGTGTGATAGAGACGGAGATGTCCTCATCTATCGAATTCCAGGACGAGGTGAAGAAAGCGATCCCCATGAGGCGTTTCGGCAAGCCGGAGGAAGTGGCGGGCGTCGTGGCGTTTCTTTTCCGCGACGAGGCGGCCTATGTCACCCGCCAGGTGATATCGGTAAATGGCGGACTGGTCTAGCGATGCGGCGGCAGGCGGCAGATCACGTCGCCGACAGGGCCTTTTTGACGATCGTCTCAGTGTCTGCAAGCGATGGCTCGGTGGCGAGGACCTTCTGGACCTTTGCGCGGGCGATCTCTTCGCTGAAGCCCAGGGCGGCCAGGGCGAGCATCGCGTCTCGAATGACGACCCCTTGTTCCCTGGATGCTTCTGAGGCGGAGCTGGCCAGCGCCTCTATGGGGTTGATCTTGTCGCGCAATTCCACCACGATGCGTTCCGCCGTTTTTCTTCCGATACCCTTGATCGTGGCAAGACGCTTGGCGTCGCCTTGCGATATGGCCAGCTGAAGATCGCCGATAGTCAGGCCGGACAGTACGGCTAGAGCGATCTTTGGCCCCACGCCCGACACTGTGGTCACCATGGAGAAAGCCTCGCGCTCTTGCGCGGTGGCGAACCCGAAGAGCATCTGCGCATCTTCGCGGATTTCATGATGGATGAATAGCTTTACTTTTTCACCCTCTGCCGGGAGCCGGTCGAACGTGGAAATGGGAATAAACACCTCGTAGCCGACGCCACAGCATTCCACGACTGTGCGGGAGATGTCTTTTTCAGCCAGGATTCCGTCAAGGTATGCGATCATGGTGATGCTTTCCGTCCTATTTTTCCGCAGTTGGAGGAATTGGATCCCGGTATCGGACCGGGACTATGTTCGAGGCTCGTCTGGTGGCCGGATCGAAGGTTATTACGGCGCCTTCAAGAGTGCAAGGACCGTCGGCCACTTCAAAGCGGGCGGGTATGCCGGTTATGAACTTCTGGAGAACCGGCTCGAATTTCCGGCCGATCGAGGAGTACCACGGACCTGTCATTCCAAGGTCGGAGATGAACGCGGTACCATCTGGAAACACGGTGGCGTCAGACGTCTGCACATGCGTATGGGTTCCGACGACAGCAGTGACACGGCCTTTCAGGTAATGGGCCAGCGCGATCTTCTCGCTCGTCGCCTCGGCATGGAAGTCGACGAATACCGGCACGTTCCTCGGAATTTGCCGCAATGCGGCATCGGCCGCGTGGAACGGGCATTCGACAGGCTGCATGAAGACGCGGCCGAGCAGGTTCAGGATGGCGAATTGGCATATCGGCGTTGTTACGAGAGTCCAGCCTCTGCCTGGCGCCTCCTGCGGGAAATTCGCCGGGCGGACGAGATTCTGGAGCTGTCCTATCGTTCCGGCGAATTCCTTTTGTCCCCATGTGTGGTCTCCGAGGGTGATCGCATCTGCGCCCGCAGATAGGATTTCCTGTGCCAGCGGAACCGTGATGCCCGACCCCGCGGCGGCATTTTCGGCGTTCACGACCACAGCCGCGACATCGAGTTCCCGCCTGATCCAAGAGAGTTTTTCCTTCAGAATCCTGCGGCCTGGGTTGCCTACGACATCGCCTATCATCAATATCTTCATGGCTTGCATTCCAATCGCGGCTACTATACCACACGCATGTCCGCCGGGTCAAGGTTCAACGGCTATGGAGATACGAACCGGGCGCATCCGCGAATCGTGCGACAGCTACGAAACGTAGCGTATTTCG
>DFLH01000017.1:0-89756 GCA_002373695.1 Verrucomicrobia bacterium UBA3624 | reverse complement strand
GGCGCACGATCTGCCAGCCTGTACGATTCGCAGATGCGGTCATACGAACTGTAGTTGACCAACAAACCAAGATTATGGTACACTCTGCGGCGTCGCAGTGGAAAGTCAGGAGGCGCACATGCCGGCAACATTGAACGTCAACGAGGCAAAGGAGCGCTTTACGTCAGCCCGATCTCGAGATGGGAGATTTCACTGAAGTGGCACGATGGCGGCATTGTGCTTCCATTGGCTTCGCGTGAACTCATGCGTCGGCTCGCGGAAGCCTGTTCGCTGTCGTTCCTTCCTTTGTCCGGGATCATCGCGACGGCATTGATTCGCAACCTGCCCGTTGTGACGACCGGCTGCCGCTTCGCGCACTGTGGCGTGACGGTTGTCAATTGATAGCAAGGATGGCGCTGGACATGAAGATCAACAACCTTGAGAAGTTCCTCGCGAAGGCGCGGGGAGGAGAGATGCCGCTCGGCGCGGTCGTGACGTTCGCCGATCCGGCCGTGACTGAACTGACGGCCGAGGCCGGGTTCGATTTCGTCTGGATCGACGGCGAGCACGGCGAGATGGATCGCTTCAGCGCGATGGGGCACCTGATGGCCGTAAAGGGGACGGACTGCGCGAGCTTCTACCGCGTGCCCGCCTGTAACCACACGGAGATCAAGCGCGTGATAGACTTCGCGCCGGCGGGTATCATCGTGCCCATGGTGCTGGACGCCGACGACGCGCGGCGCGCGGTGGCCGCGTGCCGTTATCCGCCGGAAGGCAACCGTGGCTGTGGTTTCCGTCGCGGCCTCGCCTACGGGGTGGGGGATTTCGACGAATACTGGGAGGCGTCGAAGGAGGATCCTCTCGTCATCATCCAGCTGGAGCACATTGATGCAGTGAGGAATCTTGACGAGATACTCGCCGTGCCGGGAATCGGTGCGGTTGTGATCGGGCCGTATGACCTCAGCGCGTCGATGGGCAAGGAGGGCCAGTGGCACGATCCAGAGGTGTCGGCGGTATACGACGAGTCTTGCCGGAAGGTACGCGAGACCGGCATCTTGCTCGGCGTCTACACGGAGTGCGATTTCGACGTATGGCGCAGGCGCGGCGTGCAGTTCATGGCCATCAAAAACGACACGAATGCGATGCTGTTGGGTTACCAGAAGATGCGTGCAATGGCCCAGGCAGGCCAGCAGGTGTGGGGACAGACCCTTTAGGGCGAGCTGGTGTGTGGGGACAGACCCTTCACGCCACCCCACGTATGATTTTGAATGTGTCTCTCCAGAAATCGTGTATAATAACGGCATGAAACATGCCATCCTGTCGATCGCGTCCGTAGTTTTTGCCTGCTTCTCGCTCGCCGCCGCGCGTACGCCGCTGCCGCCGGGCGCGGTGCCGCCCAAGCCGTGGCTCGTGATCAACGAGGACAACGACCGCTATTTCAAGCGCGCCGACCTCCCCGGCAACATCGAGAAGACCACGGCCGAGGCGTGCGCGCAGTACCTCGACACGGTGCTGGACGGCGGGAAGGTGACGCACTTCTTCATGTGCGTGTGCGGCCAGCGCGCGAGCTACGACTCGAAGGCCTGGGAGCCGATCTGGAAGGGGCTCTCCGGCGTGGAGGTGGACGGTTCGCCCGCCACGAACAACGCCTGGTGCGTCAACGCGAAGAAGATGAGCGACGCGGGCATCGATCCCTACGCCATCTGGACGCGCCGCTGCCGCGAGAAGGGCGTGTCGCCGTGGATCTCCATGCGCATGAACGACGTCCACTTCTGCCACGTCACGAACTACTTCCGCACGGAGTCGTTCTGGACCGACCACCCGGAGCTCCACATCAAGCGCCCCGAGCAGAAGCCGGGCTGGAACGAGCATGCGTTCAACTACACGTACGCGAAGGTGCGCCGGCACGCCTTCGCGATGGTGGACGAGATCCTCGACCGCTGGGATGCCGACGGCATCGAACTGGACTGGCTCCGCTTCCCGAACAACCTCACGCTCGGCAAGGAAGAGGAACTCTCGCACGTCCTGACCGATTTCATGCGCGAGGCGCGGAAGCGCGCCGACGCGGCGGCGAAGCGGCGCGGACACCCAGTGCGGATCGCTGTGCGCATCCCCACGGTCTACGCCGTGGCGCGCCACCTCGGCTTCGACCCCGAAACGTGGGCGCAAGAGGGACTGGTGGACATCATCACCGTGTGCAACGCCTACACCGCGTCGGATTTCGACTTCGACATCGCGGACTGGCAGGCGCGCATCCGCCGCGCGAATCCGTCCGTCACCGTGCTGCCGGGCACGGACATCCCGTTCGCCTGCATGCCGGCGCACGACTCCTTCAAGCTCATGGCGAACGGCGAGAACATGGGCGTGCGGCGCGGCTGGTGCGCCGTGCACGCGAACCCGGAGGGCTTCTATTTCTTCAACGTGCCGTACCTCGACGCGGCGGCGCGCAACGAAATCTACTCGCGCTCGCTCCAGCCGGCGCGCCTGGAGCGGCTTTCGCGCCGGTTCGTCGTCTCGTTCCACGACATCGCCGCGAAAGGCAAGTGCCGTCCGCGCCAGCTGCCCGTCACGCTCGACCGTCCGCGCACGCTCGTGACGCGCGCGGTGCGCGGGAAGAGCGATCTGTTTGCCTACGTGGTCGTGGGTTTTTCCGGCGCGAAGCCGCGGCTGCCGTCCGTGACGCTCAACGGCGTCGCCGCCGTCGGCGAGCCCGGGCGCCTCGCCAACGCGCGGCCGTACGGCGGCGGCCTCGCGAAAAGCGCCGTGCGCTGGAAGTTCCCCGCCTCCGCGCTCAAGTCGGGCGAGAACGAGATCGGCTTCTCGGCCAATCCCGACGGAAAGGCGCAGGTCGTGTGGTGCGAGATCGCGCTGCCGGAGCCGGGGACGACGCAGCCGTCCCGCGACTTCTAGCAGATGGAGTACAACAATCCTGGCGCGACGAGTTTCCTCGGCGTGGGTCTCTGGGCTTGGCCGATGGCGATGGACTACGACGGCGACGGCCTGCCGGAGCTGTTCGTCGGCGCGGAGGACGGCTATTTCTACACGCTCGCCAACCCCGTGGAAGAAACACGACGGTAGACGCTAGAGTGTCCTGTTTTGATCGAGAATGACGATCTTTGGCGGTTCAAGGCGAGACGCTTTACGTTTGTTGCCGACGATATAGGACGACGAACGGGCGGCAATTGTGATATAATCGCACCCCACGACAAACCGAGGAAATCTGCCATGAAACCATCTACCATGTTAGTTGCGCTGGCTTGGCTGCCGGTCGCCGTGTCTGCATCCGAGTTTTCGCTTGGCGGCGGCATTGACGCGATCGTGGCCGCCGACGGCCATGTGACATTCCGGGCTGGGCGCACGGCAATCTCGTTCGCACCGTTTGCCAGGACCGCAGGCAAGGACGGAAAGATGCCCGGCATCTCGTTCCGCGCCGATGGCGACGCGCTCCTTGCGGAGGTGACGGGCGACCCTGCCGCATTCGGGAGCGTTTCGCCCGGGCGCTGTTCCGAAAAACCGTCGGCGCTTTTCTTCGGATACGGCTATTGCGTGCGCGACCCCGGATACATCCGCGTGCCGTTGAACGGCCACCATAACGCAACCCGCTATGCCGGCTTCGAGTTCCCGAACGGCATGTCGCTCGTCGTCGCCACGGCAACCGCGCCGGACGCGTTGTTCAACGATCCTGGCAAGGGGACGTTCGGATTCATCTGCAGCCAGCCGACCGTGTTCACATTCCTGCCAGGCAGGGCCGGCGCGTTCGATTGCGCGCTCAGGTTCGGAAAGCATGTCGCCACGCCGCCATCGCCTGGATTCGCCGCCAAGGCCGGGCGATTCTGCGTCGATACCTGGAATGGCACCTTCTCGCAGCATGAAAGCCTGATACGGCGCTGTGCGGACGAGTACGGGCTGAAGGACGACCTTCTCTTCTACGTCCACTGCTGGCAGAGGCACGGATTCGACAGGCATCTGCCGGACGTGTATCCGCCTTCGCCGACGTTCGGCACGGCTGCGGAGCTGAAGAGCGCCTGTGCCGCCGCGCATGCGAGAGGCTGGAGCTTCGGGGTCCACCTGAACGTGATAGACGTCTACACGAATTCGCCATGGTTCTCGTGGTCGAAGATATGCCACGACGCGAAGGGCCGCCCCGTCAAGGCATGGCTCAACCCGCCCTGCAACGAGCAGAGCTGGAAGCTGCTCCCCAGGTTCGGGTCCGCATCGATCGCCCGGCAGGTGGCATCGCTGGTTGCCGACGACTTCTGCCCGGATTCGGTCTTCATAGACGTCACGGGCAGCACGGCATCGTCCAGCGCCACATGCCGCGACAGCGAAGGACGGGTCCATCCGCTCGTCGCGAACACCGCCGAAAACCAGCGCATGTTCGATACTGCGCGGATCATGCTCGCGGGGACGTCGGAATCGCCGACGTTTGTTTCCAGCGAAGCGCCATGCGACTACATGGCCGGGCATCTTGACGGCGGCGACTGCCAGTGGATGTTCCTGTCGCACGAGAAGGACGTGTATCGCTGGATGACGGTCGGCGGCACGGGACTGATCACGAAAGTCCCGTGGTTCCCGATCGTATGGCACGACCGCATGTCTCTTCACGGCGTGGGCTACAGCGCCCGTTTCGAAGGCGCGCGCGGCGAAGACTGCCACGGCATCGATTCCGACGACTACATCTCATGCGAGCTGATGAACGGACATTCGCTGATGGCGGACTGCTACAACCGCGACGCCTACAACGCGGAGGCCGGGATTCTCGTTCCCATGGACGAACGGCGGTGCCTTCGCCAGATCGTGCGCAAATACTGGCTGGCGCAGCATGTCGTGCGCGAGATCGGAGGCGCGTCGGTGAAAGACGTTTCGTTCGTGAAAGGCGACCCCTGCCACGTCAAGGTGGAATGGTCCACCGGCATGACGGTGTATGTGAACAGGGGCGTGCCGGACTGGCCGGTGGCGACTGGCGACGACGGACTGGGAGTGGTGATGCTGCCTCAGTACGGATTCGTGGCGTTCAACCCGTCCACGGGGCGTTATGCGGCGATCCGGCGCCGCGATGGCCGCGTCGTGGAGGAAAGCGCTTTTCAGGACGGGTCCAGGACGGTTCGCTACGTGAATCCGCGTGGCGCGCCGGATGCGACGGCTGCGCGTCTTCCGCTTGCGCCGGAGACGGAGGTGGTGCGGTCCGGCGACACGTTCAATGCAACGGTCGAGTGGCGCCTGTTCGAGGGGCAGACGCGTCCCGTGGGGCGCTACCGCGTCAGTCTCTGGCTTCTCGACCCGACGTTCCGGGAATACAGCCCCGCCGATGCGGCTCTTCGCGTGGCGACTGCCGATGTCACGCTGGATCGGCCTACGGAGTTCGTCTTCAGGTGGCCGGAGAATGCGGCGAAGAAACCACGCGTCGTACATGTCGCTGCAAGTCCGCTCGATGCGGACGCCGACGATGCGGGGAGACGTTTCAAGCTGCTCGGCACTTCCGCGTTCTACCGCCGCTACCGCCAAGGCAACCTTTCTCCTGATGGTACGTACGTCCAGTACCGTTGCCCGGATGAAAACCTGTGGGAACGCCTTTTTCCCCCTGCCGGGCCGGTGGATTACGGCTGGATCAAGACGGCAGACGCGTTCAGGCTTGCGACCGAACCCGGAAAGCCGGATGTGAAGCAGAGGTTGCCCTGACATGGCCGACGATTACGAGCTGATAGATTCCGGCGACGGGCGCAAGTTCGAGCGGTTCGGCGCGTATACGCTGGTGAGGCCGTGTTCGCAGGCGTTATGGCGGCCTCGCAACGCAGAGGCGTGGAAGACGGCTTCCGCCACGTTCGACCGCGAGGACGGCAACCGCTGGCATGGGCGGCATTCGCTGCCAGAATCGTGGAATATAGAGACGGCGGGGATCCGGTTCAAGTTGAGCGGAACAGATTTCGGGCATCTTGGCATCTTCCCCGAGCAGCGCGAACAGTGGAAATGGATTCGCGACAACGTGTCAGGCGCTGCGGGGACGTCAGTCCTGAACCTCTTCGCCTATTCTGGCGGCAGTACGATCGCCGCCGCGCAGGGCGGGGCCGACGTCTGTCACCTTGATGCCGCGAAGGGCATGGTGCAGTGGGCGCGCGAAAATGCGGCGCTCAACGGGCTTCAAGACCGTCCGATCCGCTGGATAGTCGATGATGCGCACAAGTTCCTGAGGCGGGAGAATCGGCGTGGCCGGCGCTACGACGCGGTGATATTCGACCCTCCCACGTTCGGTCGCGGAGCCAACGGCGAACTTTACAAGATCGAACGCGATTTGCAGGAAACTCTGGCCTTGATACGTGGCGTGCTTTCGGGAAAGCCTCTTTTCGTGCTGTTCACCTCGCATACTCCTGGCCTCTCCTGCCGTGTGGCGGAAAACATAGTACGGCAGGCGTTCCCCGCCTGCAGACGTATCGAGTCGGGCGAGATGCTGCTTGGCGACATGTGTCCGTCTGGTATTTATTGCCGCGGCGTTTTTTGATAGAATGTCTTCCATCCATGAGGCAGATAGTCAAATCAAAGCGTCTGTTGCTGTTTCTGACGACACTTGTTTTCATGTTGTACGGTTTCGGCGGCATGTTCTTTCGCGTACGATGCGTCTTCGCCGATCCGAAGGAAGACATGTCGTTCGGGTGGCTTGTGCCTTTCTTCTCCGCATACGTGCTGTGGACGGAGCGCCGGGAGCTTGTCAAGTCGGTCGGAAAAGCGTCATGGTTGGGCTTGCTGGCGTGCGTCCCGCTTGCGGCCGTTTCACTGCTGGGCACGCGAGGACTCCAGGTTCGCCTTGAGCAGCTCGGGTTCATCGGGCTGTGCATCGCGGTGCCGTGGGCGTTCTTCGGGTTGCGCACGGCCCGTCTGTGCGTCTTCCCGGCGCTATACCTGCTCTTCACGGTTCCAATGTCGACGTTCCTCGATGTTGTGACGATCCATCTGCGGCTGCTGGCTAGCGGTACGGCATTCGCAGTGCTGAAGGGATTCGGCGTACAGGCCGTGCAGCAGGGGACGGCTGTCATCGCCCAAGGGGCGCATTCGTTCAATATCGACGTGGCGGAGCCCTGCTCCGGGTTGCGTTCGCTCGTGGCACTCATGGCGCTTACTGCCGCCTACGCATGGCATACGCAGCCCACGTGGTGGCGGCGAGCCGTCCTTTTCGCCTGTTCCATCCCGCTGGCGGTGCTTGGAAATGTCGTGCGGATCCTGACCATCTGTCTGTGCGCGGCATGGGGGTCGCCCGATTTCGCCATGGGGTTCTACCACGACTATTCCGGCTACATCGTCTTCATCGTGGCCATCATCTGCATGGTCGCCTGCGGCGAGCTTGTCACAAGGTTGTGCGAAGGGCGCGCTGCTGCACACGGCGGGGGCAAGCCCGCCGGCGAAGTGCGCGAACGTTCGGAGGATGGTTCTGTTTTCGTTCCGGCTCTGGCGACGGTTTTCCTTGCCGCCGCGTTCGTCTTCCAGTCGCAAACGCCGGTTTCCACGATAACGAGCGCGCCGGAGGTGGTGCTGCCCGAGTCGATCCCCGGATATCGCAGCGACAGGATATTCTATTGCCACAACGAGCAGTGCGCGCGTGCCATACTCGGGTCGCACCTTGAAAACGGGCAGGAGGCATGTCCGCTTTGCGGCGGCGAATTGGCCGGCGTCTCCCTTGGGGAGAAGACCATACTGCCGTCCGACACGACGATATTGAAGCGGGTCTACCGTACGCCATACGGCGTGCAGTTCCTTGTTTCGGCTGTCATAGGCGGCAAGAGCAAGCAGTCCATCCACCGCCCGGAGCTTTGCATGCCGGCGCAAGGCTACACGATGTCCAATCCAAGGAACTTCGATGTGGCCGGGCATCCGTTCCATGCCGTCCATCTGGCTGGCGCAGGCTCTCCTCCGAGCGTCCTTGCCTACACGTTTGTCAACCAGGACGGAGTGAGGACGGCTTCGCATACGCGGAGGATATTCATAGACACGTGGGACAGGACCGTGCACAACCGGGTTGACAGATGGGTCATGGTTACGGTCAACGCGTCGGACGTCCAAAGCGGCACGGGATTCGACTTGATGCACGAGGTGGACAGGCATGCGCTAGAGGACTTTCTTGCAAGACTGGTGGAGGCGTTGCCATGATGCGGTTCTGGGAAAACCTGACGGAGTTCTTCGGCAAGGCCGCGCCTTTCCTCGGCCTGCTGCTGGGCGCGTTCCTGCTGTCGCTCGTGCTGACGCCAATCTGCCGTTCGCTGGCCAGGGGTTTGGGAATGGTGGACCAGCCGTCGTCGCGCCGCATCAACAAGACTCCGATTCCGCGCGCCGGGGGGGTGGCGATATTCATTTCGACGGCGGCCATGCTTTACATCGGCGCGGACGTGCTTGATGTGATAACAAGGCCGTCGCTTGCTGTCATCCATCGCATGATCGCGATCGGATTCTCCTTGTGCCTGCTGGGGCTTGCGGACGACAAGTTTTCGCTGCCCCCTCTTGTCAAGCTGCTTGGACAGATCGGCGTCGGTCTTGCCGCACACCTCTGGGGAGGTGTAGGTTTCCACAACTACATGCCGAACCTGCCCGCCTGGCTGGACTGCGCCCTCACGGTGTTCTGGATAACGGGGGCCATCAACGCGTTCAATCTCATAGACGGCCTGGACGGTCTGGCTACGGGGCTGGCCTGCATCGCTTCGTTCGGCATGGCGGGGGCCCTGTTCTTCATCGGGCGGCAGGAATGCACGCTGGTGTATTTCATCTTCCTTGGAGCATGCCTGGGGTTCCTGCGGTACAATTTCCATCCTGCTTCGGTGTTTCTGGGCGATACCGGATCAATGAACCTCGGGTTCGTGCTGTCCACGATGCCGCTCCTTACCGGTGGATCGGACTCGTTCTTCGTGTCCGTAGGCGTGCCGATCCTGGCCATGGGCGTGCCTATCTTCGACACCACTCTTGCCATTATCAGGCGCACCGTGCGCGCCATGCTGCGCAAGATGTCCGGAGTGGATGTCGGCAATGTGCATGTCATGGGGGCGGATACAGATCATCTCCACCATCGCATCCTCAGGCGGTTTCTCTCGCAGAGGAGGGCGGCTCTCGGGCTGTATGGCCTTGCGATACTGTTCGTGGGGGTAGGGTTGGGAGGTCTGGCCTTGAAGGGCCGGGCCGTCGCGCTGTATATCGTCGGCTTCATGGTGGCGGTCGTGATTATCGTCCGGGACATGCGGCGTATCGAGCTGTGGGACATGGGGCGTCTCCTGGGCGAGATGGCCCACGAGAAATCGCTGTCGACGCGCCGCCACCGCCATCTGCTGAGAATACCGCTGCTTCTCGTCTGCGACATTTCCATCCTGGTTGCGGCCTGGATAGTCACGGCGCTGGTGCTGTCGATGCCGGTGACAGGGGGTGCTGTCAGGCGGTGGATGGCGTTGAGGGCGATTCCCATCTTCCTTTGCATGGTGTTCTTCCGCGCCTACATGACGGTATGGGCCCGCGCCCAGATATCGAACTACGTGCGGTTGATGCTTGCTATCGTCACCGGCACGGGGATTACCGCGGTGACTACGGTTCTGGTCGGTCTGCCGCATTCCAAGTTCATCGTGTTCTCGTGCATGTACGGGGCGTTGGCTGCAGGCGGGCTCGTCATGGTGCGGATGATGCGCGCCGTCGCCCGCGATTTCTTCTATGCGATAGACTGCGGACGGCTTTCCGACATGCCGGACGTGAGCCGTATAGTCGTCTATGGAGCGGGGTTGCGCTACCGGGCCTTCCGCCGGGAGCTGGTGCGGTCTTCCGGACATGATGCGAACCGGCGCGTGATAGTCGGCCTGCTGGACGACGACATCCTGCTCCGGAACCAGTATATCGGCGGCATCAAGATATACGGGTCTCTTGAACAGGCCGGGACGGTACTGAAGCATCTCAAGGCGGATGCCGTTGTCGTCACCTGCAAGATGACGCCGGAGCGA
This sequence comes from Verrucomicrobia bacterium UBA3624, assembly GCA_002373695.1. Classification (GTDB taxonomy): domain Bacteria; phylum Verrucomicrobiota; class Kiritimatiellia; order RFP12; family UBA1067; genus RUG572. The sequence continues at coordinate 79,821 of DFLH01000017.1, read as the reverse complement.
CGCGCCGTGGCGCAGAAGATGTTCGCCTCCTGCGGCATCCCTGTGACGGAATGGGTTTGCGAAGAGAAAATTTTTGAAAGGAATTGAAATGGCAAAGTTCTCGCGTGAAGACGTATTGAATTTCCACAAGGGCGGCAAGGTGGCGGTTCATCTGCCGAAACCGCTCAAGACGAAAGACGACCTGTGCCTGGCCTACACGCCCGGCGTGGCGCATGCGGTCAAGGAGATCGCGGCGAATCCTCTGGCGGCGTTCGACTGCACTGCCAAGTCCAACCTGGTGGCGGTGGTGTCGGACGGCACGGCAATCCTGGGGCTTGGGGATCTTGGCGCGGCGGCATCCATTCCCGTGATGGAGGGCAAGGCTGTGCTGTTCAAGGCGTTCGGCGATGTGGACGCATGGCCGGTTCCGCTAGCGCACTGCCGCAGGGACGGGCTGGACACGGGCAAGACCGACCCGCAGCGCGTGATCGATGCGGTGGCGGCGCTCGCGCCCCAGTACGGCGGCGTGAACCTGGAGGACATCGCCGCCCCCGCCTGCTTCGAAATCGAAGACAGGCTCGATGCGATGCTCGACATCCCGGTCTTCCACGACGACCAGTGGGGAACGGCCGTGATCGCACTCTCCGGCGTGATGAACTACGCCGCGCTAGCCGGAAAGAAGCTGCAGGACCTGAGGATCGTTATGAACGGCGCAGGCGCGGCAGGCATACGCATCTGCGAGATGTGCAAGGCCGCCGGCGTGGTCGACGTGACGATGTGCGACTCCAAGGGCGTCATCTCCACAACGCGGACGGACTTGAATCCGTACAAGGCGCGCCATGCCGCAGCTACGGACGCGAAGACGCTCAGGGAGGCGCTCAAGGGCGCGGACGTGTTCATAGGAGTATCGGCGGCGAACGTCCTCTCTGGCGACGACGTGAAGACCATGGGCGCGTTCCCCGCCGTATTTGCTATGGCGAACCCCGATCCCGAGATCGATCCGGCCGCCGTGGCCGCAGCGATGGGGAACAGACCCTACGTGATGGTGACCGGTCGCAGCGACTACCCCAACCAGATCAACAACGTCCTCGGTTTTCCGTATCTCTTCCGCGGCGCGCTCGACGTGCGGGCGCGTACGATCAACAAGGAGATGAAGGTGGCGGCGGCGCACGCGCTGGCCAACCTGGCCAGGCAGCCCGTCCCGGACGAAGTCAAGGCCCTGTACCCAAACGAGAAACTGGAATTCGGCACGGGCTACATCATACCCAAGCCGTTCGACAGGCGGCTCTTCGTGGAGGTGAGTTGTGCGGTCGCGGAAGCCGCAGTCAAGACCGGCGTGGCGCAGAAGCCCGTGGACATCGCCGCCTACCGCCAGTCTCTCGCCGCGCGCAATGCGACACGTCGCTGATGGAAGATAATGACTTTTCTGCCGTATGACCTCGCAAACGCGTTTGACTCAATTCCCGGCGACAGGCGAATTTCTGCTGAGATGGGCGGGGGATTCGCTGGAAGTGTCGCTGGCAGCGGTTCCTCCCCGGAGGGGACGTGCCGTGTTCCGTACCGATCTGGGCGGCGAATGGCACGACGTGCCGATGGCGGAAACCTCGCCCGGGGCGTTCGCATGTGCCGTGCCGCTTGAAACGGTCGGCATATTTTCCGGCAAGGCGTGTTTCTTCCAGAAGGGGAAGCGGCTGCCGGAATGGCCGGATGGCGAAAACCTGCGCATCAAGGTGGCACCTGCCGCAACACGCCGCGCAAATTCGATATACACCGTCTTCCCCAGGCAGTTCGGCGGCGCGCGTTTCCGCAATCCGGAGGACGAGCCGGACGTGCGAGAGGCGCAGGCGTTTCTTGATGCCAAGGGCTACAGCGTCATTCCACCGTCGGGCACGTTCCGCGACGTGGCGAGGTCGCTCGGCCACATAATGGACGACATGAAGTTCCGTATCGTCCAGCTGCTGCCGATATTTCCGGTCCCCGCCACGTTCGCGCGCATGGGACGGTACGGATGTCCGTTCGCCGCCACCGATTTTCTATCTGTCGATCCTGCGTACGCGGAGTTTGACGTGCGCGCCACGCCGCTGGACCAGTTCCGCGAGCTGTCGGATGCCGTCCACGCCAAAGGCGGTTCGCTGTTCATAGATCTTCCAGCCAACCACACCGGCTGGGCGGCGACATTGCAGACGCACCATCCAGACTGGTACCGGCATGCCGCCGATGGCGCGTTTGTCTCGCCTGGCGCATGGGGGGTGACATGGGAAGACCTGGTGGAGCTGGACTATTCCCACCCCGAACTGTGCGACTACATGGCCGGCGTGTTCCTGTTCTGGTGCCGCCAGGGCGTAGACGGGTTCCGTTGCGACGCGGGATACATGATTCCGGCGGAGGCATGGACCAAGATCGTGAAACGTGTCCGCGCAGAATATCCCGGTACGGTGTTCATGCTGGAAGGGCTGGGCGGCAAGCTGGAGACCACAGACCGCCTGCTTGCGGAATCCGGGCTCGACTGGGCATATTCGGAAATATTCCAGACGTACGACCGCAGCGCGTTCGAATGGTATCTGCCTGGCGCGATCGCGCGCGCCGAGAAATACGGTCCGCTCGTCCATTTTGCGGAAACGCACGACAACGACCGTTTGGCGAAGAAGGGTCGCACGTACGCGCAGATGCGCGTGAAACTGGCCGCGCTCTTGAGCCATCAGGGGGCTTGGGGCATGGCGAACGGGGTGGAGTGGTTCGCCACGGAGAAGATCGACGTGCATGGCGCATCGTCTTTGAACTGGGGCGCATCCGGCAACATGATAGAGCTGATCGGCAAGCTTAACACGCTTCTTGCCGAACATCCGGCCTTCGGGCCTGGCGTCCACCTTGAGGTGGTCACGCGCGGCGAGGGCAACACCTTGGCCGTCTTGCGCGAGGGGACGTGTCCAGTCCTGGTGCTGGCCAATCTGGATTGCAACGCCCGGTGCACCATAAAATGGGATGCGGCGAAGTTCGGCGGACCGTTCGTGACGGATCTGGTGACGGGTCGGCAGCTGGCGATTGACCCGTCGACCGGAATGCTTCTCGAACCCGGCGAGGTGGCGTGCCTGGAGCCGGCGACCCATGATGCGAGGCCCGGTATCCGTGAAGAGCCTGCGAACGAACAGTCGGCCACTCGCCACGAGCCTTGTACGACGTGGCAATGGCCAGAGGATTTGAGGCGCGACGTGTGCGTGCCCGACGGATGCGCCTTGCGAGTCAACGCGCCGCATCCATTCCGCGTACGCGTTACGGACGGCGTGCGCACGCTTGCCGCCGGAGACGTGCGAAGCGGATGCGGCTCTCCCGATGCCGTTCTCGAACTTCCGGCGTACGAGGGCGACGGAACCCGTGCAAGGGCGTTGACGCTTGATATCGCCGTCTATACCCCGGACGGCGTGCGCCGCGCATCGTCGCGCATCTTGCTTTTGCCGCCCGGAGACGCGGCGAGGGTGAAACTTTCATACTCCGGCGATGAAATCCGCGCAGACCGCACGCTTGAGACGATTCTCGCAGATGGGGCGGGCGCGATGAGCAGGGTTAAACTCGCCTGGGGCGAGATTCGCAGCCAGTACGATGCGCTTTTCGCCGCCAACACCAGCCCCACGGTACCGGCGGACAGGCTCGTCCTGTGGACGCGCTGCCGCGCCTGGCTGCAGTACGAGGGCTATTCGCACGAGATAAACGCGGATTACATAGAGTCGTTCCGGGCCGATCCTGCCGGGCGGTTTGCCGAGTGGCGGTTCCGCATCCCTTGCGGCCTGGGGGCGACGGCACGGTTCGCCTTTACGCTGGAACTCGCTTCGAACGGCGGCAATGCGGCGCGGCTCGTGGCACGTCGGCTGGATGAAGCGGCAGACGTTCCGGTGCGGATCGTATTCAGGCCAGACCTGGAGTGGCGCAGTTTCCACGAGGTCACGAAGGCCCAGGGGGCCGTAGAGCAGGCGTTTGGCGCTCCGGGCGCGGTGAGGCTGGAGGACATGGGCGGACATGACGGGTTTGCATTCAGGCCGTATGGCAAGTCTGCGCTGGAGTTTGCGGTGAAGAACGGCAACTACCACCACGAGCCGCAATGGACCTACTGCGTGCCGCATCCGGAAGAGGCCGAGCGTGGACAGGAACCGTGCGGCGACCTCTATTCCCCCGGCTGGATCTCGTGCGACTTCCAATCGGCCGGCGACGAGGCTGTCCTTGTGGCCGCCTACGGGAATGACGGGGTTGAAGATCCGGGGTTGAAGATTGAAGATTTAAGCTTTGAGAACGGGGGATCAATCCGCAATCCGCGATCTTCAATCTCAAATCCGCGATTTTCATTTCCGGAGGCCTTGCGCGAGGCGATGAAGCTTTTCATCGTGCGGCGCGACGATGTGAAGACGGTGATCGCGGGCTATCCGTGGTTCCTGGACTGGGGGCGCGACACGTTCATATTCCTTCGCGGAGCGATAGCCGCAGGTTTCACGCAGGAGGCGAAGGCCATTGTGACGGCGTTCGCGCGTTTTGAAGAGAACGGCACGCTGCCGAACATCATCTATGGCGAGACGGCGGGCAACCGCGACACGACCGATGCGCCGCTCTGGTTCGTCATAGCGGTCCGGGATCTGTGCGCGAAACTCGGGCGCAAGAAGTTTCTGGCCACGGATTGCGGGAATGGCAGGACGCTTGCCGATGTGGTGGAGTCGATAGCCGCGAATTACGAGAAGGGGACGCCGAACGGCATACGCGTGGACCGGGAATCCGGCCTTGTATGGTCGCCGGCGCACTTCACATGGATGGATACGAACTATCCCGCCTGCACGCCGCGCACCGGATATCCGGTGGAGATACAAGCGCTTTGGATCGCGGCCCTCCGCTTCCTCGGCGGCAGATGGAAGACGCTTGCCGAGAAGGCAGGACGTTCCCTCGTGGATTTGTTCGCAAACGGGAACGGGCTTGCGGATTGCCTTGATGCGCCTGGCGGTGAACCTGCCGCCAGCGCCGCAAGGGACGATGCGATACGCCCCAACCAGCTGTTCGTCCCGTCCCTGCTCGGCACGCGGGAACTCGCGGCGGACATCGTCCGCGCGTGCGAGCGGCTGCTGGTGCCTGGCGGGGTACGTTCGCTGGCGGCCGGGCATCCGTTCTATCGCGGCGTATATTCCGGCGACGAGGATTCCGCGCGAAAGCCTGCGTACCACAACGGTACGGCATGGGCGTGGCCGTTCCCGTTGTATGCGGAGGCTGCGGTGCTGTCTGGAACTCTGACGCGCGAACAGGCGCTGTCGCTTCTGGCGTCGTCCGTCGAGAATCTGAATGCAGGCTGCGTGTGCCATCTTTCCGAGATAGCGGATGGCGATGCGCCGCACGCCCAGAAAGGGTGCCGAGCGCAGGCCTGGAGCGTTTCAGAGCTGCTGCGCGTATGGATCGGGCTTGCAGGCTAGCAACGGCGGGTTGCGGCGCGCCCCTGGCCTGGCGCGCGCCCGGTATAGCGCTTGAAGACCGATCCGAAATATGATGCGTCCGGTATCCCTACCGCGGCGGCGATCCTTGACACCGGTTCGTCCGTCTCCGCAAGGAGCTGTTCGGCTTTCCTGATTCGCGTCCTGACCAGAAAGTCGTTGGGGGACAGGCCCGTGTGCGCCTTGAAGAGAGTGAAGAACCGTGCACGGGAATAGCCCATGTGCCGGATGAGATCGGCCATGCGTATGTTTTCGCCGCAATGCGACTCGAGCCAGCGCACCGCCTCGTCCATCAGCTGCGGTTGCGGTGCGACGAGCGGCCTGGAAAGCGTGTCGACGGCATGGTACAGTATCGCGCAGCACAGTATGCGGAGCAGCCCGCGTTCGTGCGGCAGGATGCCGCGCGGCCCGCGGGCGATGAAATGCCGCAGCTGCTTTACATCCTCCAGAAGAGCTGCTCCTAGGCGGAACGGAGTGGCGGCGCGCGTCTCCAGCGTCTTCCGGAAGGACGTGAAATCGGAAGGTGAAAAGACTGCATACTCTGGATGGGGCGACATCCGCTGGGCGATGTGGAGGCCGAGCCGTTCGCCTGGCGCACCGGTATCCAGCCGCAGGGAATGGAACGTCTTTTTCGGTATTACGATTCCCATGCCTGCTCGTAGCGTGACGGCAGAGCGTCCGCTGATCTCATATGCAAATTCGCCCTTCAGGCAGAAGATGAGTTCCATGTGGGAGTGGCGATGGGGCACTGTCGACACCGCGGTGGAAGAAGTAAGGAACGTGACGCCGGACAGCCAGCCCAGGCCGATGTCAGGCGAGTCGAACCTTTCGCTTACCGGCAGCGATACGTCATTTTGCATGCGGCGAGTATACAGCATTTCACGCCAAACGTCTATGAAAATAGTCCAATGTACTATTTTACGTGGACGGACATTCCGTAATCCTGTACCATAGCATGCGACCGGAGGAACCGGTCGGCAGATTTGGTGTACGATAATGGGCATCCGTACTGACAGACTGAAGCGAGTCGCCTGCATTGCTGGCGGCATTGCCGGTCTTCTCTCGGTGCGCGCCGCCAATGGATCCGGATTGTCCGACGGCGACAAATTGCGGTATGACGATGTCTTTGCGCCGCGTATCGTTGCCGAACTGCCTTGCCAGGAGGCGTCATACACGCTGTGCCGTCTGCCTGACGGACGCCTGAGGTTCTACGGATGGCAGTGGATCGGCGGGAATCGACGGAAGGCCTATATCGAATCGCGCAACCTTGGCCTGGACTGGAAGCTCAGGCTTGCCGGGTCAAACGGCCTCCAGAGCGCCATGCTCCACGACCCAAGCCACCGCATTTCAGTTGGCATCGACCGCGTGAAACGCGGCAAGGGGCCGTTCTACTGCCTTCGGATGAAGGACGGGGAAGGGGCTCCTGTGCGGAACGATCTGCCGTATCTGCTGGGTAATTTCACGGCGATCATGCGCTTGCGTGGGCGCGACCGCTGGCTCGTGCCGCACACCACCGGCGTGAAGGGCGAAAAGGGCCTTTTCGGGGCAGTCCTGATTTCAGACGATGACGGCCTCACGTGGCGGCGTTCCGTGGCCATGCCAAACGTCTCGACTGGAAAGGAGCTGTTCGGCCATGACGAACTTCCGCGTTGGGACAACTATTGCAGCGAGCCCGCGATTGCGGAGCTTTCCGACGGGACGCTGTGGATGGTGGTCGGGCTATGGAAGGCGTTCGCATACGCCAAGCCGGACACGCGGCCGATACTGTTCTCGGGCGAGAGCCGCGCCGCAGGGGCGCATGGCGAATACTGCATCTGGCTCGACATCACGTATGCGGACGGAACGCGCGAATACGGCATCCGCAGCGACTTCCGCGCGGGCGATTCCGGATGGAGCCGGAGCCGGACGGCAGGGCGGTTCGATCCGCCCAAGCCTGTCAAAGAGATATTTTTCCACGCCTTTCTGAGGAAGGGCGCGGGATTCGCACGATTCAGAAACTTGAAACTGGAAAGAGAGGAACCTCAATGAAGAAAAAACTCATCGCCGCAGCCTCTGCCGCCGTTTGGCTGGCCGTCTTCGCAGACGGGACCTACGTGGCCAAATTCGACCTCGCGACCAACAATCCCGAGCAATGGGTGAACACCGGGATCGTGCTTGCAGGAGATGCCACGACCAACTTCACCTTCGAAGCCTGGGTGAAGCCGTTGGCTGTTGGCACCTCCGCCATCGTGAGCCAGATGGCCGGAAGCGACGGCAGGTTCAGCCTGCGCCTGGTGAAATCCGGCGACGATTTCGTCCCGTGCATGTGGATGGGGCATAGTGCAGGCCATATCCAGGCCTACGGAACGACCTCGCTTGCCCTGGAGACATGGTATCACATCGCGGGCGTGCGCAACGGTACGGTGTGGAAGCTCTACGTGAACGGCGAGCTGGATTCGACGTTCGGCGGCGAGCCGCGCTACATGACGCCGGTTCCGGCCGGATCATCGGTCGGACTTTCCATCTGCATTGGTAACAACAGCCAGGAACTGCACAATAGCAGCTGTAGGGCGTGCATATCGGACGTGCGCATCTGGTCTTATCCGCGTACGGCGGAGCAGATCAGGGAAAACTACCGTTCCAGGTTGAAGAAGCCGTCCATGGAGCCTGGCCTTGTCGGGTACTTCCCGCTTGCCGGGACGGAGGACAGCGTCGTGTACAACTACGCCGATACGCCTCCTGCGTTCTCAGGCGGTCTCCACTACAGGGCGATTTCTGCTAATGTCTCAAATGTGGATTGGGAGGAGGATCCTGCGTTGCCGATCACAGGTGAACTCCCTTCTGCCACAAGCATCCTCCGTTCCGTCTACGACCACAACAGACAGGATCTTACGAGAAACGCAATCAATACTGGGAAGAAGGACGCGCCGTCCGCCTATACGCTCATGGGTTGGTTCAGGACTGACCAGTCGAATGGCGACAACTGCTTCTTCTCCAAGATTGACTCTGGGAACGGGCGTTTCCAGCTGTACGAACGGGGCAACAAAATATGTGCGTGGTACGGCGGCGATAATTCCGTGGCAGCCCAGAATGCATATTCGGCCGACGGAGCATGGTCGCACGGCCAATGGCACCATCTGGCGTACGTCTACGATCCCGTCGGGCAGACCTCCTCCATATACATCGACGGCACATTGAGCGGCGGGCCGACGGACAACATGACGCTGCCGCTTCTTTCCAGTCCGAACTGGTGTTTGTGCGGTACGTACACGGCGGGTTCGTCCAAGCCCTACGGTGGCCTTGCCAGGGCGCTTTCGATCTGGTCGCGCGCGTTCAGCGCGGACGAGGTGGCAGAATGGCGGACAAAGGAGGCCTCGGGCGGCGAGCGCGATCTGATCGGCGCATGGCCCATGACGGAGACCGAGGGCGCGTACTGCACAAACGTTCTGGACGATACCGCGTGCACGTATGCGGATTCCTCGGCCACCGGCCTGTGCCGCATGGTCACATGTTCGGCGCCCGCGCTCGTCCAGATGGAGACTCCGCATGTCATCCGCTTCAACCGCGCATTCTTCGGCACGAACGCGGTGGACACGGGCATCTCCACGGCTCCGGCCAGTTTCACCTGGATGGGATGGGTGCGTCTCGCGGACAACTCCGGAAGCGGCGGTAACTCCGACCAGTGCGTAGTGGCCAAATTCGGAAACGGCAACGGCAGAATGCAGGCGTTCGTCCGCGGCCCCCTGCGCGCGTGGTTCGGAAACGGCACCGGACTCCCCGCAGAGGAAGTGACTGGAGAGACGACGATTCCAGTCAACGAATGGACGCACCTGGCCATCGTCAAGACGCCTACGACGTTGCGGCTATACGTGAACGGCGCGCTCGACGGCGAGAAGACGAACATGACGCTCAATCTCCTTGCGGCGCCGAATTGGATGTTCGGAGGGTATGTCGCCTCGACTGGCAATTACAAGTGCTTCAAGGGACAGATGTGCAATGTCAGCCTTTGGAGCAGGGCGTTCGGGACCGAAAAGATAGCGGCATGGAAGAACGCAGTTCCGCGAGGGACGGAGAGAGGCCTTATCGGAGCGTGGATGTTCGATGACGGTCCGGGCGACGTGGCGGCGAACGCCGTAGCGGGAGCGTCCGACGCAACGCCGGTAGCTGGCTCCTTCCTCTGGCGGAGAAGCCAGACTCCCGAATGGACCGATCCTCCGTCCGACTCCGGATTAACCGTGATATTCAAGTAAAGGGGCGGCAATGGTGTTTCGCACGGCAATGGCGGTAGTTGCGGTGGCGGCATGCGCCACCGCCGAGAGACCTTGGCTCGTGGTGAACGAGGACAACGACCACTACTTCAAGTATCCGTCCTCGATGATGAACGTGCCCGATCTCGAGGCATACGTGGATTCGTTCGCGAAGGGACATGTCACGCACATATTCTGGTGCGCTTGCGGGGAGCCGGCGTCGTTCGCATCCGACGTGTGGGAACGCATCTGGGAGGGGCGGCGCGCGAAGAAACCCGACATCTGGGCGAGGAACTGCAAGCTTCTCCACGACAAGGGCATAGACCCGTACGCCGTATGGTGCCGCCGGTGCCGCGAAAAGGGGATAAGCCCGTGGATGTCGATGCGGATGAACGATTCGCACCACATGTTCAACTTCGACTTCTTCCGCCACACGGAATTCTGGAGGAACCATCCGGAATTGCGGCGCGTGCCTTCAACCAACGTTGCCGACTACGCGTGGGGCAAGCTCGGAAGCGTGGCCGGAGCCTACGACTACGCGCACAAGGAGGTCCGCGACTACCATTTCGCGATGGTGAAGGAGCTGATCGACCGCTACGACGCGGACGGCCTGGAGCTGGATTTCCAACGGGGTGGACACGTTCTCACGCCCGGCAGGGAGAGGGAGCTCGCGCCCGTACTCACGGGCTTCGTCCGGCGCGTGCGCGAATACGCCACGTCCAGGCGCGGAAGGAAATACGGCATTGCAGCCCGCATCCCCACGAGACCGGAGATCGCCATGGGTAGAGGCTACGACTTCGCGGCGTGGGCGAAGGAAGGGCTTGTGGACGTCATAATCGCATCGCCCTCGTGGTGTACGCCCGACTACGACATCCCCGTCGCGCAATGGAAGGCGGCGATAGCCGGCACGCGAGTCAAGTTCCTCGCGGGGACTGATCACGGCGTCCAGTGCGCTAACGGACGCCCGAACATGGACAAGCCGTTCGCGAAGGGCTGGGCGTCAAACGTCCTTTCGCGCGGCGCGGACGGGCTCTACCTCTTCAACTTCATCTATCTGGGCGATTCGCTCAAGGACGAACTGTGGTCCGGTGCGCTTTCCCCGGAGAACGTCTTCTCGGGATACAGGCGCCACCTCGCCGATTTCGCGGAGGGAGTGCACATGCACTTCCCGAAGCCGCTGGCAAAGAAGGTGGCATTCGACGTGCCCCTGCCGGAGACGCCGCCGGCCGCAAAGTCCGCGGAGGTCGTCCTCACGTTCGATTCGGACTCGGATGCCTTTGCCGGTCTCGAAATCGATGTCAACGGAAGAAGGGCCGCGCGCGGCACGAGGTGGCGTGGCTTCAGCGACGACTACTGGCGCAATTCCAACCCGGCCTGCCACTCCGCATGGAGGTACGCCGTCGATCCCGCCGCGCTGCGGCCCGGAAGGAACCGTGTTTCGATAGCCGCTGTCCCGGATGCGAAGGCGAAGGTGTTCTGGGGCGAGATCGCGCTGGACGCTCCAGAAGGCGGAGATGAGGCGAGTTTCGTGAAGGGCGCGGACGTGAGCTGGATCACGGAGATGGAGAAGAAGGGCTGGAGCTTGAAGGACTCCAAGGGCGAGACGCGCGACTGCTTCGACATAATGAAGCGGTCTGGCATGGACGGCATCCGCCTGCGCGTGTGGGTGGATCCCTCGGCGTACGGCGGATGGTGCGGGGCCAAAGACACGCTTGCGAAGGCCAAGCGGGCCATGGCCCTAGGAATGTGCTCGATGGTGGATTTCCACTACGGCGACTACTGGTGCGATCCCGGAAAGCAGAACATGCCGGCGGCGTGGAGGAACCTTTCCCTGGACGAGACGTGCGCCCGCGTTGAGAGGCACACGAGGGATGTGCTTGCCCTCCTGAACAACAACGGCGTGGACGTGAAATGGATACAGATCGGCAACGAGACGGACAACGGGATGATGTGGCCGATGGGCGACATTCGAGGAACGGACCGCGAGGAGGCGGAAAAGGCGTATGCGGCGCTGTTCCGCGCCGGGGAGCGGGCGGCGAGGAAGGTGTGCCCCGGCGCCGCCATCATCCTCCATCTTGCGTCTGGACGGGACTGGAGCGTACTGGAAAGGAACATGGACATCGTCAGGCGCGGCGGTGGAAGATGGGACATCCTCGGGCTCTCCCTCTACCCGTGGCACTGGGGAATGCGCACCACGCCCGAGGCTTTCGACGGCATAAAGGTAACATCTGACAACATCTACAGGATATTCGCGAAGTACGGGACGCCGTCGATGATCGTGGAGACCGGATACGACACGACGCCGGAAGTCGTGGCCGAAAGCGCGAAGCAGATGAAGTTCTGCATGGATACGATGCGCGCCAATCCGCACTGCCGTGGGGTGTGGTACTGGGAGCCGCAATGCCGCCCGAAAGGCCACGGCTACAAGCTCGGCGCCTTCGACGAAGACGGGAAGCCGACGGCGATCATGGAAGCGTTCAGGTGAAGATAGGGACGCAAACGGATGAAAAGGCGAGATTTCATCACATGCGCGGTTGCCGCCGCAGGTATGCCGAAGGTCGGTGGGGCATGTGCGCCGGGCGGCGATGTTCGCCACACGCGAACGTTGCGAGTTGCGTACGACGTTGACGTCTTCGTGGCAGGCGGCGGCCCCGCCGGCGTGGCGGCGGCCGTAGCGGCGGCACGGGCAGGGCGAAAGGTTTTCCTCGCCGAATCGTCAGGCGCGTTCGGCGGTGCGGCCACGGCGGCCTACGTTCCGGCGTTCGCCCCGTTCGGCGACGGCGTGCGGCGCCTGGTGAACGGCATCGGATGGGAAGTCCGGACGCGCCTTGAGCCGTGCGTGCCGGAAGATGCCTACTGGACGCCGATCGATTTTGAGAAGCTGAAGCGCGTGTATGACGCGATCGTTACGGAAGCGGGCGTCGGATTCTCGTTCTTCACGACATTGTGCGACGTTGCGGCGCACAACGGTCACGTGGACTACGTCGTCCTTGCCTCGAAGCGCGGACTCTCCGCCGTGAGGGCAAAGGTATACATCGACTGCACCGGAGATGCCGACCTGGTCGCATACGCCGGTGGCGCATACGAGAAGGGCGATACGTCCGGCTCGACGATGCCCCCGACGTTGTGTTCGGTGTGGGCGGACATCGACTGGACGCCGGTCGTCGAAAAGCTTGTCAGCGTCGGCGAGCACGGCCAGCGCGTCGGCCTGCGCCAGCAGGGGAATCTCAAGGAACAGCTGCGCAAGGCCATCGCAGACGGCGTGTTTTCGCAGCCTGATCTGCATCTGCCGGGGTTTTTCAAGCCGTACGGCACGGCGAGTTCCGTCGGAAACGGCAACCTCGGACACGTCTTTGGCGTGGATCCGACGGACGAACGCTCCCTGACCGCGGCGATGGTTGATGCACGGCGGCGGATGCCGGAATTCGAGCGCTTCTACAAGGAATACATGCGCGGCTACGAGAAGATGCGGCTGGTGGCTACTGGCGCGCAACTGGGAATTCGCGAGTCCCGCCGCGTCACATGCACATACACCTTGACGGCGGACGATTTCCAGAAGCGCGCGTCGTTTCCCGACGAGATCGGCCGCTACTGCTATCCGGTGGACATCCATCCGCCCAAGGCCGATCCCGCCACATACGACAAGTTCATCGAGGAGTTCACGCGCAAGTACTGCTACCGAAAAGGCGAGAGCTACGGCATACCGCTCAGGGCACTCGTGCCCAAGACGCTCGACAACGTCCTGGTTGCGGGACGCTGCATCGGGGCCACGCGCGAAATGCAGGCGTCCGTGCGGGTTATGCCGTGCTGCTTCCTGACCGGCGAGGCGGCCGGGCGCGAAGCGGCGAGACGGATATAACCAGGGAGAACAGTTTGGTACCATGGATGCGTAGAGGTCTACCTGACGGGGCACTGAAGGGTCTGATAGGATAAATGCGGCTAGACAGGCTAGATTATACGATTTGACAGGCAAGACGAAACGGAGGACAAATGACCTGGGCATTGCAAGATGCAAAAAACAGATTTTCGGCCGTTGCCGAGACGGCGGCAAAGGGACAGCCGCAAGTGGTGACTCGACACGGGCATCCGCTTGTCGTGGTCATCTCGTATGAGACATACCGCGAGAAGATCAGCCCGGATACCAAAAGGAACATCGCCGAAGCATTTATGGACTGCCCTGTCTCAATCGATTCAGGTGTTGAGGTTGAAAATCCTTTTGAGAGATAGAGAGAGCATGATTGACTACCGTTTTCTGATCGTGGCCATGGCCACGTTGAACCTCGGCGCGGCGGGCACCGCCTCGGCGGCGGTCGGCATCGACCTCGGGCGGCAGCTGTTCGTGGACGATTGGCTCGTCGATTCCACGCAGGGCGTCGTGCGCGTCTACAACCATCCGACGAAGGCGTTCGACGCGCCGGTGATGTGGCCGGAGACGGACCTTGAGCGCGAGGTCGATCCTAAGCGGCCGTACCGCTTCGCACCCGTGGCGGGCGCTACGAGCGGAGGATTGTGGTGGGATCCCGTGAAGAAGGTGTTCCGCCTCTGGTACGAGGCGGGATGGATGAAATACCTTTGCTACGCCGAGTCGAAGGACGGCGTCGCGTGGGAGCGGAAAGACTTGGGGATCGTGAAGGGGACGAATCGCGTGCTCACCGACGCCCTGCTCGACAGCTGGAGCGTGTTTCCGGATTACGCGGCGGACAAGCCCTACGAAAACTGGCGGATGATGGTGTCCGTGGCCGGCGGAGTGACGGACAACCGGCTCTACACGTCGGAGGACGGCATCGCGTGGACGCACGTCGGCAATGCGGGGCAGAGCGGCGACCGCTCGACGATGTTCTACGACCCGTTCCGCGGCAAGTGGGTGTTCTCGCTGCGCGGCGGCGGGCCGGGCAAGGGCGGGCGCAACCGGTCGTACTGGGCGTCCGAGACGTTCGGCGGCGAGACGTGCCTGTGGGATTTCCCGCACCGCCTGAAGAAGACGGGGCTGCATCCGGGCCTGCCGCGTCCGAAGCCGTGGCTCGCGACGGACGAGAAGGACGTGCCCGACCCGTCCGTCGGCGGTCTCCCGCCTCAGCTGTACAACATGGACGCGGTGGCGTACGAATCGATCATGGTGAGCCTCTTCGAGATCCTGCATCCGCTGAAAGGAGACAACGGGGCGTGCGTGACCGCCGGGATGCCGAAGATCACGGACCTCCACTTCGCCTACTCGCGCGACGGCTGGAACTTCGACCGTCCCGACCGCACGGCGGCGATTGCGGCCTCGCGGTGGGGCTCGGGCAAGTGGGACACGGGCTACCTCTCGCCGATGGGCGGCGTCTGCGTGATCAAGGACGAGCGGCTGTGGTTCTACTACACGGCCATGCGCGGCGACGCTACGGAGACGACGCCGTACTCCAACGACCCCGAGATCGGCTGGCGGCGGAACGGCATGCACTTCAACGCCTCCATCGGCGTGGCGACGCTGCGCCGCGACGGATTCGTGGGGCTTGTGGCCGACGGACGCGGCGAGGTGACGACGAAGCCGGTGACGTTCTCGGGGAAGTACCTGTTCGTGAACGCGGAATGCCGGTTCGGCTCTCTTGCGGCCGAGGTGCTGGACGAGGCCGGGAACGTGCTGCCGAGATTCGCGGCGGCGGACTGCCTGCCGGTCGTGCGAAGGGATTCCACGAAGGCGGAGATTCGTTGGAAGGGCGGCGACCTCGCGGCGCTGGCGGGCAAGGCCGTCCGCTTCCGCTTCAAGCTGCACTGCGGCACGTTCTACAGCTTCTGGGTTTCGAAGGATCCCTCCGGGAAGTCGGGCGGCTACCTGGCCGCCGGCGGCCCGGCGTACCAGGGCCTTCGCGACATCTAATTGAGGAAAGAAAAGATGAAACTAACTGGATTGATTCCCCCGATGGTGACGCCGCTCGACGAAAAGCGGCGGCTGGACAAGCAAGGGACAAAGAACATGGTACGTCACCTGCTGAAGGGTGGCGTGGACGGCATCTTCCTCCTGGGCACGACGGGCGAGGGGCCGCACCTCTCGTATGCCGTCCGCGAGGAACTGGTGAAAACGGTGTGCGCGGAGGTCCGCAAGTCCGGTAGGGCGGTCGCCCCGCGACCGCCGCACGCCCCGCGACCGCCGCACGCCCCGCGACCGCCGCATCGCGCCATTCCCGTCCTTGTGGGCATTACCGAAACCGACATGGACGACGCGGTGGCGTTCGCCGCGAAGTGCAAGGCGTTCGGCGCGTCGGCCGCGGTGGCCGCGCCGCCGTACTACTTCAAGTTGACGCAGGCGGAATGCGTGGCGTGGTTCACGAAGATGGCGGACCGATTGCCTCTGCCGCTTGTGATCTATGACATGCCGGCCCATACCGATACCATCGTGGAACCGGCGACGGTCGCCGCGCTTGCCGGCCACCCGAACATCATCGCCATGAAGGATTCGAGTTCCATCATCGCGCTCTTCAACAAGTTCCGCGTAGCGCTCGAACCGTTTGCGGACAAGTTCTCGCTCTTCATGGGCCCGGACGAGGCGATGGGCGAGGCGGTGCTGCTGGGCGCGGACGGCGGCGTATGCACTGGCGCCAACCTTTGGCCCGCGCAGTTCAAGGCGATGTATCTGGCGGCGAAGGCGGGCGACGTGGAGAAGGTTCGCTGCCTTCAGCGGTTCACGACCATGTCGTCATATCTGCTGTACGGGCTTGGACAGGGACAGATCGGCTTCCTGAAGGGCGTCAAGTGCGCGTTGTCGGAAATGGGACTGATACGGAACGTGCTGGCGGAGCCTTTCACTCCTTTCTCGGGAAAGATGGAGCGGCAGGTCGAGGTCGCTGTCGGAAAGCTGAAGCGGATGGCCGGTGCTATGATAGGATAAGACGCCCTACCTGTACCATACGCGCCACAGGAAAAGGCCGCGGCCAGGCGCCGACGGCACGCGCGCCGTGCGCGGCTTCGCGGCATTGAGGATGTCGGTGACCGCCTCCGGCTTTTCGGCGCCGGTTCCGACGCGCAGGAGGAAACCCACCATCGCGCGCACCTGCTTGTAGAGAAACCCCTTGCCCTTGACGGCGAAGACGACGCGTGGCCCCGCTTTCCTTACCGTGAAGGAAAGAATGTCGCGTACGGTCGATTCCGGAATGCGGTCTGAAACCGATGCGAACGACTTGAAGTCGTGCGATCCGGCGAACCGCGCGGCGCCATCCTGCATCGCCTTGACGTCGAGAGGAATACGCTCGTGTTCCCAGTATGGATACAAGTGCGGCGGCAGGATGGGGGCGTTGTAGACGAAATAGCGGTATTCCTTGCCTTTCACGTCGTATTGCGCGTTGAACGTGGAGGACGCGATGGCGGTGCGCATTATGCGGATGTCTGGCGGCAGACGGGCGTTCATGGCCCTGACGAAATTCGCCGGCGGGATGGGCTTGTCGAGATCTGCGTATCCCACGAATCCCCTCGCATGGACGCCCGCATCAGTGCGGCTGCATCCGTGGAACACGACGGGAGACTGGTTGACGTATTCGAGCGCCTCCTCCACGCGCTGCTGGACGGTCACGCCATTCTCCTGCCGCTGATAGCCGCAGTACGCCGTACCGTCGTAGGCGAGCGTAATCTTGTAACGCCGCATCATGCCCGTCAGTCTAGCGTCCGACGACCGTGACGCCGAGAATTTCGGCTTCGCGTTGCAATGTGGCGACGGCAGTTGCAAGTGCGGGCGAATTCTTCAGGGATTTGGGCGTGCCCGGCACGTGCAGGGAAAACACTTCATCGTGCTGGGCTGCGCGGTGGATTCCGCGCACAAGGTCTGGAATCCAGAATGCCCTGTCTTCGCTGATGCCGACGGCCTGAAATTCCTTGCATTTGGCGGCGGCCCTGACCGGGACGAACGGCGCGTTTTGCGAAAAGACGGGGCTGTTGCCGTTGTTGTTGAACACGTAACCCGCGTCCTTCCAGCCGGATGCGTCGCGCCCGTCGAAAAAGAGGCGTAACTGTCCCTTGCCGGTACGTGACAGGAGATAGCCGTTCTTTTTGGCGGGGAATGCGCCTTGGCGGACAAGCCAGCCGTTGTGGCGGTTGGTTGTCTTGTCCATGGCGGTGCCACCCAGATAGTACGCGCCGTCCAGCTTGACGATTCCCACGCTGCCGCCGCCGATGTAGCGCGTCGACGTCGACAGGTCGCCGGGACACGCCAGGACCCCGGCGGGGTCGCCTTTCGTGCCGTAGATGCCGAAATAGAAGGTGTCGTCTTCGTATGCGGCCGTCTGGATTCCCATCCAGGTGAAGCCCGTGTCGAGCTCGTGGCGTTTCACGAACGTGAAGTCTCGCGTGTATTCGTACACGTAGTTTCGTTCGTGTTTCAACGGGAGGCCGCCGATGATGTAGAAGCGGTCGTCTTTCCATGTCATGCCGCCGGCGCCATGCGGCATGTCCGGGAGCGGCGTGGTCTTTATCGGTTCCAGCGTCTTGGCGTCGTATGCCGTCACCTGGCTCACGCCGCCGGTTTCCGTGTTGAAGAGGCCGCGGTTGACGGCTACGTACACGACGCCGTCCTTGAAGCACATGTCTCCCTGGTGCGAGGGGGCGGCACGTGAAGCGAGTATCTTGCCGGACAGGTCGGTCTTGACGACGGCCACGGTGAAGCTCCAGTATATGTTGTCGCCATCTGTGGCGACGCCTTGCAGATGGCCGCCGTAGTCGCCTTCGCAGACGATCTTTTCAGGCAGGCCCGCAAAGGCGCACGCGGCGAGAAGGGACAGGGCGATCGATGCTGTCAGATGTTTTTTCATGGGCGCAACTATACCACACGGCGAGTTGGCATGCAAGCCGTTTCGTTGTTGTCGCACGATTCGCCGATGCGCCCGCAAAGGTCAGAACGCGAAGGTGAACTCCCAGCGCAGGAAGTAGGAGGGGCGTGACGTGTCGTAGTAGTCGCCAGGGTTGAAGACTTCGGCCAGCAGGTGGCCGAAGAGCTCGAAACGGTCTGCACCACGGGCGTTCTTCGGGGCGAGGCGAATCGGCACGTCGTAGCGTAACACGGAGAGAACGCCCTTGAACATGCTTTCTCCGGAACCGTCGGCGTGGCCGAGGTGGTCCTGCGCGGCGGCGAAGATGGGGCCGGAGTAGGCAAGGATGCGGTGGCGAGGGCCGATGTTGAGGCCGAGCTCGAGCTTCGTGTAAAGGAGGTTGCTCCAGTAGCCCAGTCCGTAGAGAGTGCCGTACTGGAAGAGTTCCGAATCCTGCGGCCAGCGGCCCCAGAGAGGATCCCAGGCGGTATCGTTGTCGTCTTCGCCGGTACGGTGCTTGTCGCCTGAGAGATAGTAGGCGCTCAGGCGCGCGTAGGGCTTGATGCCTGTGGAAGCCTTGTCCTTGTGGAAGTCGATCGCGGCGTAGCCCATGGTGCCGCCGGCCTGCTTCCGGCCGCTGTCGGCCGTGCCGAACTGCCGTGCGCCTTCGAACTCGAAGGAGATGTGTTCCGTGAGTTCCGGAAGAAGGTTCACGCCGAAGGTTGTGATCTGCTTGTCGCGCACATGGCGGCCGTTGACGGCGTGGTAGTCCTCGTTGTGCTTGTGGATCATGTAGAGCTTGTAGGGAAGGCGCTTCTCGAACAGGGAGTGGTGCCAGACGAGTCCGCCGCCCCATTCGTCCATCTCGGGCGAGTCGCCGGGATGGATGGCGTTCATCGGCCGGCCGCGCGAGTGGCGGGTGCCGTAACGGTAGATGTTGCGGCCGTTGTCATAGAGGGCGAAGGCGTCGAGCTTCGAGTCGTCCGTGGTGTGGAAGGTCAGCTTGAACATGTCGGCGTAGCACGAACGTGAACCGACATACGGGGAACCGTCGAACATCGTCCGGTCGAGCCCGAAGACGGAGTGCCCCTTTTCGAACAGGTCCTGGCGGCCGATGCGGAAGTCGAGGAATCCGTCGAAGAGCTCGCGTCCTTCGAGGTAGAGGTTGTCGAGGATGACTTCATCGGGGAAGTTGTACGACCTGTATTTGCGCTTGACGCCGTTTTCCACCACATGTTCGCGGAACTCGTCGACGAGGCGTCCGTAGAGCGTGAAGTTCTCGTAGTCGAGGCGGCCCCACACGCGCGGGCGGAAGCGGATGTGGTTGATGTTCTTGCGGTAGGCGCGTGGCATCATCGCACCCGGATCGCCGGGGTTGCCGACGACGTTGTGCATGATCTCCTGGCGGACGCGGATGTCCGCGCCGGCATCCGCGGAGATGCCCGAGGCCGGAGCCATTTCGACCTCTGGAGCGGCGCTGGTCTGCGCACCGGCAGAAAGCGCGGCGGCAAAGGCGCAAAGAGGGAGCAGGTTTTTCATGCCTTGAAGTTTACCAGTTGGGTGGCGGCGCTTCAAGCGCAAAATGTTACTTTTTGTAGAAACGTGCTCGCCGGCGCCGCCATGGTCGCGGCATCCGTGATTGCACCGGCGCTCATGTTTGTGGTATCATGTGCGCCATGAAAAAGAATCTTGCGCTCCTGCCGATCCTGTTCGGTTTTTTCGTGATGGGTTTCTCGGACATCATCGGAACGGTGATGAACCAGGTCAAAGCCGAGTGCGGCCTTTCGCCTGCACTGGCGGGGTTCCTTCCAGCGATGATATTCATATGGTTTTTCCTCATATCCATACCTACCGGAATAGCCTGCAACCGGTACGGGCGCAAGAACATGGTGCTGGCGTCGCTTGCCGTCACCGCGGCGGCGATGTTCGTGCCGCTGGCCGCCAACGCCGAACGGTGGTGGCTGTACGCGTTTTCGTTCGCGCTGCTGGGGATAGGCAACACGATCATCCAGGCGGCGTTGCCGGCGCTGATGTCAAACGTAGTGCCGCAGGACCAGCTTACGAGCCGCATATCGTTCGGGCAGTTCGTAAAGGCGCTGTGTGCCGCGTTGACGCCGGTGTTCGTGTACCTGACGGCCACGGCGCTCGGCAATTGGAAGCTTTTGTTTCCGTTGTACGGGGCGATGACGCTGCTGGCGGCGGTGTGGCTGGCGTTTACGCATGTCGACCGCGAGCCGGTGTCTGCAGCCGGAAAGGGCGTGGGGCGGTCTTTCGCCGACGCCCTGGGGCTGCTTTGCGACCCGTACATTCTTGCAATGGCGGGCGGCATATTCTTCTCCGTGGCGGCCGATGTGGGTTTTGGCCTGGCGATCCCGGACTATCTGCGCGATGCGTTCAAGGTGGACGTGAACAAGGCCGGCATGGGGCCTACGGCGTATTTTGTCGCCAAGACGCTCGGCGCGTTCCTGGGTGCGTTCATATTCGCGAAGATTTCCCCTGCACGGTGTTTTCCGTGGAGCGCGGCGCTAGGGGCGCTTGGAACGGCGGGGATTTTCTTCTGCCCGGATCCGACTTCGTTCCTGGTATGCGTGTTTGTCGCGGCGTTGGGCCTGGCGAACACGTTCGGCATGTGCATGGGGCTGGCCATCAACCGTCTGCCCGAGAAGACCAACGAGGTGAGCGCCCTGGTGGTGATGGCGATCTCCGGCGGCGGAGTCGTGTCGATCGCGCTTGGGGCCGTGCAGCAGAGATTTGGCGCGAACGGCATCACCTGCGTCCTGCTCGTGTGCCTGGCATATCTCCTGTCGCTTGGCGTGTTCGCCGCCGCGAAACGGACTCGCCGGGAATAACGCCATGGAAGAGCGGCTTCAGAACATACTTTCGCACAGGGGGGTGGCCAGCCGGCGCGGCGCGGCGGCGATGATCGAGGAGGGACGCGTGGCCGTAGATGGCGCTGTCGTGCGCGAACCCGGGGCTCGTTTCGATCCTGCCGCCGTCGAGATATCCGTGGACGGTTCGCCCGTCGGCGCGGCTGCGGAGAAGACTCGTACGATCATGATGTACAAGCCTGCAGGCGTTCTTTCCACCGTGAGCGATCCGTTCGGCGGAAAGACGGTGCTGGATCTCGTCCGGGGCCAGGTGAGCGAACGCCTCGTGCCGGTGGGCAGGCTGGACAAGGACAGCGAAGGCCTCATGCTCCTCTCCAACGACGGCGATCTCACATACCGTCTCACGCATCCGCGTTTCGAGCACGAGAAGACGTACATCGTCAGGGCCGCCGGGCGATGGAGCGAGGAGAAGCTCGCCACCCTCCGTTCCTCAATAGAGATGCCAGACGGCTACCGTATCCGTCCGGTGCCGGTGGAGGTCGTGCGGATCGGGCGCGACAACGTGCACGTGCTCTGCTTCAAGCTTCGCGAAGGACGCAAGCGGCAGATACGGTACATGTGCAGCGCGGCGCATCTGGTGGTGCTTTCCCTGAAGCGCGTGGCGATCGGGGACCTGCGTCTTCCGGAAGACCTCCGGCCGGGCGAGTGGCGCGATCTGACGCCCGCCGAACGATGGGACCTGGTGAAAACGACGCCATGAACGTTTTCATGACCATCAAGGTGTCTTTGCGCGCCATCTGGCGCAACAAGACGCGTTCGTCGCTCACGATGCTGGGGATAATATTCGGCATCGCCGCCGTGATCGTGGTGCTGGCCATAGGGAAGGGGGCCTCCGCCAACATGGTGGCGGAGATCGGCAAGATGGGGAACAACGTGGTGATGATCTTCAGCGAGCAGCGCCACACCGCCGCCGGCGTGCATGGCGGCGCGGGCGAGGGCCAGAGCCTGACGGCGTCCGACGGACGCGCGATAAGGAACGAGCTGGCGCATCTCGTCCAGGCCGAGTCCCCCGAGGTGCGCACCCAGATGCAGGTGGTATGCGGCGACAAGAACTGGAACACGACGATCTACGGCTGCTCCACCGAGTTCCTGGTGATACGCAACTGGGACCTTTCCGCCGGCGACTTCTTCAATGAGCAGGAGGAGCGGCAGTGCGCAAGAGTATGCGTGCTCGGCAAGACCGTGGCCGCGAACCTGTTCCCCAACGACGATCCCGTGGGACGCACGCTGCGCATCGGGAACATGCCGTTCAAGGTGAAGGGCGTGCTGGATGTGAAAGGAGTGGGAGGCTGGGGGCAGGACCAGGACGATGCGGTGCTGGCGCCGTACACCACGGTCAAGCGCGTTCTTCAGGCTTCGGCATTCCCGGACAACGTCCGGCAGGTGAAGCTGTCGCTGTGGTCCATGGACCAGATCGAAGAGGCGAAACGCGAAATAGGAGCGCTTCTGCGCCAGCGGCATCGCCTGAGCGACGATGCGGAAGACGACTTCCGCATCATCGACATGGCGGAGATAACCTCTACAATGAGCGGCGTGTCGAATACGATGACCGTCCTTCTGGCGGCGGTGGCGGCGATCTCGCTTCTCGTAGGCGGCATCGGAATCATGAACATCATGCTCGTCTCCGTGACGGAGCGCATCAGGGAAATCGGCCTCAGGATGGCGATTGGAGCCACGCCGGCGAACATCCTGGGCCAGTTCGTCCTGGAGGCGGTGATGCTGTCCACGGTGGGTGGAGGCATAGGCGTCGCGCTTGGCGTCTCGGGGGCGCGGGCGATAGGCGAGATGCTTGGATGGCCGATCCTCGTAGAGGCCGGATCCACGCTTGCGGCGTTTCTCTTCTCCGCATTCGTGGGAATGTTCTTCGGGTTCTATCCCGCGTGGCGGGCAAGCCGCCTGAACCCCATCGACTGCCTGCGGTACGAATAGCCGCAATGCGCCGCTTTGCGCGGGGGCGTTTTTTTTGGTATATTTCCCCGCATGGAAAACAGACGTCTTGAGGAAGTGGCGGCGGCGCTTCGCCGACGCGGTTTCGCGGTCGAGTGCCTTGCCGGCAGATCCGCCGCCGCGGCAAGGATCATGGTGCTGGCGGAGAACGCCCGTAGCGTCGGCTTCGGCGGCAGCGTTACCGTCAAGGAGCTTGGCGTGGAGGGTTCGCTGGCGGCGGCGGGCAAGGTCATATGGCGTCACGGCGATCCGAAGTGGCTGCCGGATGAAAAAATGGATGTGATGCGCCGCGAGCTGACGTGCGACATGTTCCTCACGAGCGCGAACGCGCTGACGGCGGACGGCAGGCTGGTTAACATAGACGGCAACGGCAATCGCGTTGCGGCATCCATCTTCGGGCCGAGGCGGGTTGTGTTCGTGGTGGGGCGCAACAAGATCGTCGATGGCGGGTTGGATGACGCCGTGGAGCGCATAAAGCGCGTCGCGTGTCCGCTGAACTGCCGCCGGCTGGACAGGAAGACGCCTTGCGCGGCTACGGGCACGTGCTCCGACTGCTCTTCGCCGGACCGCATCTGCCGCGTGACGGTGGTTATGGACCGCCGTCCGTCCAAGACCGATGTGCACGTCCTGCTGGTAGACGAAGATCTTGGCTATTGATCGAACATTGCATTACGGCTTGCCGAATGGAGCGCGAAAGGGTACAATAGCATGCAGCAAAAACTTAAACAAGGAGCATTGATGAACAAGACGGTCTTGGGTGCGACGGCTGCGGTGGCTGTTGCGGTTTTCACTGCGGGTTGCCAGTGCGGCTCGACCTGCTGCGACAAAGGATGCGCGAAGATGACGAACAAAGAGTTCTACGATGGCGGCACGTTTGATGCGAACGGTATCAACCGCGGAGGAAAGTTCAATGCGGAGAAGGCTAGCCAAGCCTATTTCGAAATGTTCCGCAAGTTCGGCTATCCGGTGTTCCCTGCCTTCACCGGCGAGGTGAAGCCGAAGGACGGCCACGGCTTCTGGGCCGTGGATTTCGCCAAGGGCGACTTCGTGAAGTACGGCATGGGCGGAGTGATCTGGGTCAACGAGATCCGCGAGGAGTACTTCGGGCACGACATCTACCTGCTGCCGGGGCAGTCCATCGCAGAGCACCGGCACATGCCGACGCACATCAAGACGAAGGACGAGTGGACGGGCAAGGTGTTCGAAAAGGACCTTCCCTGCAAGATGGAGAGCTGGCTTGTGCGCCACGGCTGGGTTTGGGGCTTCACCACCGAGGGCGAACCCAACCTCGACAAGTATCCAGAGGTGAAGGCGAAGCTTTCGTCGCTCCTCTTCGAGAAGGATCCCAAGACGGGCAAGCAGTTCCTCAACTGCGTGCATGTGGAGAAGTGGACGGCAGACGGCGTGGCGCACAAGCTCGCCAAGGACGAAAGCTGGCACTTCATGATGGGCGGCGACGAGGGCGCCATCGTGAGCGAGTTCGCGAACTACCACGACGGCCAGGGCCTGCGTTTCAGCGTGCCCGGCGTGGGGTTCTGAGTTAGGGTTGAAAGGTTGACGGGGGGTAAAAGGTTAAAGCAAGGAAGGAGAGATACGGTGGAGAAGATTTACATGCACACCGGGATTCCGGTGGCGGAGAAGATGGACGGGATGACCTACATGGAGGGTCTGAAAGTCTGGATCTGCAACAACGAAGAGTACAAGATAGAGTATCTGTACTGGGAACGCGACACGCCTTGCGCCTGGCGCATGGTGGCGGAGACGCACGTCGCATACAACGTGAAGGACGTGGATGCGGCCGTGAAGGAGGCCGTTGCCGCCGGCGCGGACGTGCTGCTGCCGAAGTATTCGCTCGGCGGCACGTGCGCTATCGCCTACGTTGGTTTCAAGAATGGTCCGCAGGTGGAGTTCTTCCAGGACTGACAAACGGACGGGGGAGCCCAGGCTCATCCGACCCTCCACGAGAAGAAAGGTTGCAATTATCATGGCTATGAAGAAGTTTATCAACGACCCGGCGAACCTCACTGCCGAGCTGCTGGATGGCCTTGTGCAGTGCTATCCTGACAAGCTGGCGCTGGCGAACGAGAGGATCGTGGTGCGTGCGAACCCGAAGCCTGCCGGCAAGGTGGCCATCGTCACGCTCGGCGGTACGGGCCACGAGCCGGCACTGCAGGGCTTTGTGGGAGAGGGCATGCTTGATGCGTCCGTCGCCGGCGACATCTTCGCGGCGCCAGGCGGCGAAAAGGTGTTCGAGGCGCTCGAAATGTTCAACAGGCCGGCTGGAGTGCTGCTGATAACGCTCAACCACAACGGCGACCGCATGAGCGCGAACAAGGCGCTCCGCAAGGCGGCGAAGGCAGGTCTGAACGTGAAGGAGATCGTCGTACACGACGACATCGCGCAGGGGCCGCACGCGCCCGAGGACGACAAGCGCGGCCTCGGCGGCTGCATTCCGCTCATCAAGGTCGTTGGTGCGGCTGCGGAAGCCGGCAAGAGCCTTGACGAGGTCGTCGCGCTCGGCGAGAAGTTCAACGAAGGCATCGCCACGCTCTCCGTGGCGCTCAAGACAGCCACCCATCCTCAGAACGGGCAGGAGATCGGCTCGATCGACGAGGACAAGATGGAGGTGGGCATGGGCCAGCACGGCGAAGGCGGCGGCGGCGTGATGCCGGTGAAGAGCGCCGACGAAACGGCCGAGCTGATGGTCAGGTCGCTCATGGAGGCCACGGGCGTCAAATCCGGCGACCAGGCGTTTCTCGTCATCAACGGTTCCGGCGCGACCACGCTCATGGAGATGCTGATAGTCTACCGCAAGGCGAAGACCGTGCTGGAGGCGGCAGGAGTGAAGGTGCTTCCCGGCAAGTGCACGGAACTGCTTACGGTCCAGGAGATGGCTGGCTTCCAGATGATCCTCTGCAAGTGCTGCGACACATGCGCGAAGTACCTCGCCGCGAAGTCGGACGCTCCGTACTGGACGTCTGTCGGCTGACCGTAATTGCGAGGCAAGAGGTGTTCCGTACGGGCGTGAACTTCATCGACGGTATCGCCGTCGTGGTCGAACGCAAGCGCATCCGCCGGATAAACCTCCACATAGGGAGAGATGGACGCGTCCATCTCTCCGTTCCTTTTTGGGGGGCGACCATAGCCGATGGCGAGAAGTTCCTGAAGAGCAAGTGGAAATGGGTGGTGGAAACCCGTGCGCAGGTCTTGAAGCGTTCGTTGGCAATGGCGCGCGACCCGATAACGCCAGAGAGGCGAATGGAGATAGCGGGTCTCCTTGGCGAACTGCACGCTTGCTGGTCCGCCCGTCTTGGCGAAGCGGGTGTCACGTGGGGGCTGCGCGCGATGAAGACTCTCTGGGGGTCGTGCAACTGGCGCAAGCGCCACGTGACCTACAATCTTGATCTCGCCAGGGTGCCGCGGGAGCTTGTGGAGTATGTGGTTGTCCATGAACTGACGCACCTGCGCGTGCCGAACCACGGCACGGGATTCCAATCTCTGATGGACGACCGCATGCCCGACTGGCGCCTCCGGCGGCGGATGTTGCGCTTGCGCACGACAGCATGATGGCGTCCGCTGACGGATTGTGGTGTACTAACGGCGTGGCGTGTGGTAGAATCTCCGCCATGCGAATCGTATACATGGGATCCTCTTCTGCGTCTGCCACCTGCCTGCGGGCGATACTGCGCCTGCCTGGCTTGCAGGTGGTGGGGGTTGTCACGCAACCGGACCGTCCGGCCGGGCGTGGACGCGACCTGACGCCGTGTCCATGCCGGGCGTACGCCCGCGAGCGTGGCATAACGGCGTGCATCACGCCCGAGAACGTCAACTCGCCCGAGGCCCTGGCCCAGATTCGCGCATGGAAGCCCGATGTGATAGTCGTGGTCGCGTTCGGCCAGTTCCTCAAGGAGGAGTTGCTGACATTGCCGCCGCTGGGATGCGTAAACTGCCACTTTTCGCTGCTCCCCAAGTACCGTGGCGCTGCGCCTGTGACGGCTGCCATACTTGCCGGCGACGAACTTACCGGCGTTTCGGTGATAAAGATGGGCATGGGCATGGACGACGGCCCCGTCCTGATGCGGCAGATCGAACCTATCTATTCCGACGATACCGGCGAATCGCTGATGGACAAGCTGGCCATCTGCGGCGGCGTGACGCTTGCCAAGACGCTCAAGCTGATGGCAGCGAAGAACCTTCCTCCGCCAACGGAGCAGGAGGACGCCAAGGCCACGTTCGCCCACAAGATCAAGAAGACCGACGGCCTCATCGACTGGTCACGGCGGTCGCAGGAGATCGAACGGCTCTTGCGCGCATATTCGCCATGGCCTGGATGCTACACGTTCCTGCCTGCCAGGCTTCGCCGGAAGGGTTCTTCGGGGCGTGTGGTGGTGACAGACGTTGAATTTCTCAAGGCCGACCAGATCAATCCGGCATGGCGGAGCGAATTGCCCGGGACGGTGCTGGCCACGGTCCCACGCGGGCCCATCATCCGGACGGGCGATGGCGCGCTGCTTCTCGCTTCTCTCAAGCCAGAGGGTGCCAGGGAGATGGACGGCGGCGCGTTCCTGCGGGGCAGACCTCTTCAGCCTCTCTCCGACATGCTGCTCGGCAGCTGAGCCAAAGGAAGAAAAACCATGAAAAAGACGTTGATTGCAAATGCACATGTCATATCTCCCGGCGTTGACATCCGGCGGGCCCGGATCGTCTTGAAGGGCCGCAAGATAGTTTCCGTGGAACGACAGGACGCGCCGCAATCCGCCGTTTGCGCCTGCAACTCCGGTTTCGACGAGATCGTTGACGTGCGCGGCAAGTATGTGATGCCCGGGTTCATAGATGTGCATCTGCATGGCGCGAGCGGGTTCGACGTGTGCGATGCCACGCCAGAGGCGATTTCAGCCATAGCCGAGGCAAAGCTTGCCGAAGGGTGCACCACGTTCCTTCCGACGACGCTCACCATCGACGGCAGGACGCTCAAGGCGGCGGCGCGCGCGGTTGCGGCGTACATGAAGGGCCAGCGCTTCTCGAAGGTGCCAGGCCTCCACCTGGAGGGGCCGTTCATCAACCCCGCCTGCTGCGGGGCGCAGAATCCGGCGTTCGTGCGCAAGCCTTCCATCCGCGAGGTAATGGGCATAGCGGCCATCGCGCCGGTGAAGATCGTCAGCTTCGCGCCTGAGATGAAGGGCGGGACGGAGTTCGCGGAGGCGTGCCTCGCCAACGGCATCGTGCCGAGTTGCGGGCATTCCGGCGCCAGTTTCGCACAGTTGCAGCCGGCATATGCGAAAGGTTTGCGGCACATGACGCATTTCTGCAACCAGATGACGAAGCTTCATCATCGCGAAATCGGGCTCGTGGGCGCGGGCTTCCTCGTGGACGATCTCAATACCGAGATCATCGGCGACCGCATACACCTCTGCGACGACATGCTGCGTCTTGTGTTCAAGCTGCGCGATCCGGCGCACGTCCAGCTCATAACCGACTCGCTGCGCTGTTCGCACGAGGCAGACGGATATTCATTCGAGATGGGCGGGATGAAGGTGCGTCTGCAAGACGGGCAGGCTCGTCTTGTGGAAGGCGGCAACCTCGCAGGATCCACGCTGTGGATCAACCAGGGGTTGAAGAACCTGCGCGATGTCACGGGGCTGCCGCTCAAGGATCTCGTGAGGACGACATCCTGGAACCAGGCCATCGAGCTGGGTATGGGACGCCAGCTTGGCAAGGTCGAGAAGGGTTATGTCGCGGATCTCGCCGTGCTTGACACGAAGACGTTTGACGTGTGCGCCGTTTTCGTCGATGGCGAACAGCGCATCTGATGGAGATGCGGCATGGTGACAGGCACGATCGGCATCATAAGGGAATGGCGGGATCTGAACGTCTTCGAGATCATTCGCCATCCATGGTTCATATCCGCTTTCTTTGCCGGAGGTCTTGCGCAGGCCATCAAGCTTTTTTGCGGCTGGCTCAAGACGCGGACGCTCGACAGGCGCTTCCTTTCGGCGGCAGGGGGCATGCCGAGCGCGCATTCGGCCCTCGTGTCGGCGTTGTCGGTCGCCGTGGGGTTGACGGACGGGTTCGATTCGCCAGAGGCAATGATCGCGTTTGGATTCGGCACCATAACGATAGTCGATGCGCTTTCGGTGCGGCGCGCGGCCGGCGAACACGCAAAGCTGCTCAACAGGATCGTCGAGCGCATGAACCTCTCCGGCGAGGAGAAGTTCAAGGCGGAGCGTCTTCGCGAACGTCTCGGCCATAACGTTTTCGAGGTCGTGGCAGGCGTGGTGTTTGGCATAGCGGTGGCCGTTGCCGTCTGCGGTTTTTGGGATTTCTGGAAATGAAAAGAATGCTCCACTATACGGTATTGGCGGCCATCCTCCTGGCGCTGCCGGCGTTGTTCGCGTGGCTTGGCGGCTATGACGAGATATGGGAGGGCGTGAAGAGTTTTCCGCCGCGCACCGAGGACTGGGGATTCCTTCCGCAGAAGCTATGGAACAGGCGTTGCCCGTTTTCATGGCCGTGGTTTCTGGGATTGTCGGCTTTCACGGTCTTGTGCATGCGGCCGCTTGCGGCACGATTCTTGAAGGCCGCATTCAAGGGTACGCGAGCCCGGACGTCTCGCGCCGCGGGGCGTTTCCCGTGGTGGGGATGGTTCGGCGTGGCGGAGCTTGCGGTGGCTTGGACGTTCGCATGGGCCAAGTTCGATTTCTGCCGTTCCATACAGCCGCATATTTCCTACATGCCTCAGTGGATCGGCTACATTCTGATAATGAACGGCCTTTGCGTCAAGCGGTGCGGCTCTTCTCCGCTGACGGCGCACACGGTCCCGTATCTCCTGACGTTCCCGGCGAGTTCCCTTTTCTGGTGGTTCTTCGAATATCTGAACCGCTACGTGTGGAACTGGTACTATCTGGGCATTTCCCAGATGAGCGCGGGCGAATATACGTTCTACGCGACGATCTGCTTTTCGTCCGTGCTGCCGGCCGTGTGCGCCACGGCGGCGTGGCTGCACACGTTTCCACCTTTTTCAGACGAAAATTACGCCGGAATGTGGAAGGTCGACCTGCACGGATGGAAGGCGGTGTCAGTCCTGTCGTTCGTCTCCATACTTGGTCTTTCCGGCATAGTGTTCTTCCCCCAGTATTCGTTTCCTCTTCTGTGGCTCTCGCCGTTGATGGTCTTTCTGCTGGTTCAGCTGGCGCTGCGGGAGCCGTGCGTGCTGGATTGCCTGCACGCAGGCAACTGGTCTATCGTATTCCGTTTCGCCGTGGCTGCGCTGATTTGCGGATTGACATGGGAGACGTGGAACTATTATGCGGTGGCGAAATGGGTGTACGCGGTACCGTACGTCCACAGGTTCCAGATATGGGAGATGCCGCTGATCGGCTTTGCAGGCTACCTGCCGTTCGGCATGGAATGCGCTGCGGTCACGGCATGGATATGCCCCGCGCTCGTGGGATGGAATCCGGCGGGCGATAGCTTCGGTTCCGGGCGCACGGGTTCTGGAGAGGACAGATCCTGATAAATATGCTATAATCCGCGCATGAACATCACACGCAGAAACTTTTTTGTCGGCGGATGCGCTGGTGCGCTGGGCGCGTTCGGTGGCAATCGCTTCTTCGCAACGGCGGGATTCAAGGCCGTCGGCAGGCCTAACGTGCGCTTCGGCGTCGTCTCGGACATCCATATCACCAAAGTCGGCGCGGCGGAGAAGATGGAGGGGTGGGGCAACAACCTCACGTTCCGCCACACGCTCGAATGGTTCCGCAGCCAGAACGTGGACGCCGTGCTCATCGCCGGCGACATGGCCGACCAAGGCATGGTCGAGCAGATGGAGGCCGTCGCGCAGGCGTGGTACGCCGTCTTCCCGGACGACAAGTATCCGGACGGACGGCCGATCGAGAAGGTGTTCGTGATGGGCAACCACGACTACCACGGCTACCTCTACGGCGACCATGCGGCGAAGCGCTACCCCGACATGGACGAGCGCGTGAAGCACGTGCTGCGCTCCGACTTCGCGACTCGCTGGAAGCGCATCTTCCACGAGGACTACTCCCGTTTCTACCGCAAGACGATACGCGGCTACGATTTCCTGGGGCAGCACTGGGACGACGGAACTGGAATGGAGACGGGGCACGGCTCGTGCGATTTCGGGGCGGAGCTGCAGACGTTCCTCAATGCCAAGGGCAAGACGCTCGATCCTTCCCGGCCGTTCTTCTACGTGCAGCATCCGCACCCGAAGGACACCTGCTACGGCCCGTGGGCGTGGGGACACGACAACGGCAAGGTGACGAAGGCGCTGTCGGCGTATCCGAACGCCGTCGCGTTCTCCGGCCACTCGCACTACTCGCTCACGGACGAGCGCTCCATCTGGCAGGGCGCGTTCACGAGCGTGGGCACGAGCTCGCTCCGCTACACCGGCATGGAGTACGACGAGCATCCGCCGGTCGGCTACGAGAACACGGTGTCGGTGCGGGGCGGATGGAAGACCGATGCGGCGAAGTTGATGGGCCGGTTCTCGCCCGGCGACTGCCGCCAGGGCATGCTGTGGAGCGTCTACGACGACTGTATCGTTGTCAAGCGTCGCGAATTCCTGTCCGATCTCGATGTGGGAGACGACTGGGTGATGCCGCTTCCGGCGTCTGAATCCAGGCCGTTCGCGTTCGCCGAACATGCGAAGAAATCGAACGCTCCCGCCTTCCCGGAAGATGCGAAGGCGGAGGTGGCGCGTGTCAAGGCGAAGACGCGCGGCGGCAAGTCCCGTAACGGCAAGGAGTCGGTCGCAGCCGTGGAGAAGGACGCGTTCAAGATCGTCGTGCCGGCCGTAACCGCCGACAAGAACGCGCGAGCTTTCAAGCTTGAGTTCGCCGCCGAGGCGAAAGACGGAACGAAAAAGACGAAACTTGTGGTTCCGGAGGGCTTCAATCACGCGCTGGCGCATAGCAAGGCGGCGTCTCCTTCGTACTGCCTGTTCGCATTTGACGAACTGCCTGCGGAAGAGGTGCGCTTTGCCGTCACGCCAATCAGCTGCTGGAACCAGAGAGGGAAGGCCATTGCTTCCGGTTGGGTCAGGATCGGAAGTTGAAGCCATGGAGATATCGCGCAGGAATTTCTTGGCCGGCGTTGGCGGACTTGTGGCGGTGTCGCATCTGCCGTCGTTGGCAGACGACCCGTCCGTGTTCCCCGAACGCGGCCGGTTCGAACGGCTGATGCTGGCATACCAGCACGTTTCGGCGGGGGCTGCGGCGCCTTTCTCAATACTCCACATTTCGGATACGCATCTGACGGAAGCGTATCCGGACGAGGCCGACGCCGAGGCGAAGCTCAAGTCCAGGGAACGCCGTATCCGTACGTTCGGCGGGCGGCAGGAGGAGGCGTTGCGCGACTCGCTCGCATGGGCGAAACAGAACGTCGACTACGTGCTGCACACCGGCGACCTTATCGACTGGCAGAGCCAGGCGAACTTCGACCTCGTGAGGAAATATTACGGCGAGGCGATGTTTGGATCGATGGGCAACCATGAATTCTACACCTATCTGCCTGACGAAAAGATTACGGGGCTGGAATCGTTCAAGGAACGAAGCTGGCCGCTTCTGAAGGCCGCATATCCGGTGGATCCGCGCTTCCATGCGCAGGTCGTCAACGGAGTGGACTTCATATGCCTTGACAACGTGTTCGGTACCGTTCAGCCGGATCAGGTGGAGAAGTTCAAGGCGGAGACGAAGAAGGGGCTTCCGATCGTGCTGTGCATGCACGTGCCGTTCCACACGGACCTCATCTGGCGTACCAGCATGCAGTTCTGGCGCGGTGTCAACAGAAAGTACCGCAATGCAGCCATCCCGGATCCGTCCGGAGATTACAAGTGCCAGAAGGAGGATCCCGTCACCCGCGATTTCATCGCCTATCTGAAGGACGAGAGGCTTCTGAAGGCCGTACTGGCAGGGCATCTCCATATTACGGTGCAGGACAGGTTCTCGCCCACTGCCATGCAGTACGTCATCGGGGGCAATTTCGGTTTCGTTGGACAGGAAATACTCTTTACATGAGATAAAACATGAAAAACGCAAGAATTCCGCTCGTCGCCAAGATTCTCGTTGGCTTTGCCGCCGGTACGGCGATAGGTCTGATATTTTCAGAGTACTGTGCGCCGGAAACGACGAAGAAGATACTGCCATGGATCGCTCCATTCGGGTCCGTGCTTGTCGCCATGCTTAAGGCGGTAGTCTATCCAATCATATTCTTCTCGCTGATTGCCGGTGCGGCCGCCCTTCCTCTTCGCAAGTCCGGGCGGATTGGAGGTGCGGTGCTGCTGTGGTACACTGCCACATCTCTGTTTGCAACCGTATTTGGCGTGGCGCTTGCATATCTGATGAATCCGTCCATGACGAGCGCCGACTCGGTTGCCGCCGGCTATCTGGCGGGTGCCAAGGCGATGGCGGGCGGCGCGACGTCAGGCACGATAACCGAATTTCTCGTCGGACTCTTCCAGAATCCGTTTTCGGCGCTGGCCAACGGACAGTTTCTGCCGGTAATAATATTCTCGATCGCATTCGGCCTCGCGGCGCGGTGCCTGCTGGACGCGCTGGCGGACAAGGACAGCGATACGGCGCGGTCCGTAGAGACGCTCCTGCGATGCATTGACGGCGCGCAAAGGGTGTCGTTCAAGCTCATAGACTGGGTCGTGCACTATTTCCCGGTCGGCGTGTTCGCGCTTTCGGTCACGAACTTCGCGGAGCATGGCACGCTTCTGTTCGGACCGTACGTCCGCATCACGCTTTGCGTGGTCGCCGGCGTGTCGGCCATGATACTCGTGATATATCCGCTGTCTGTCGCGGCGTTCTGCAGGGAGAACCCGTACAAGGTGCTGTTCCGCCTGCGGGAAGCCATCCTGACGGCGTTCGTGACGCGTTCGTCTGCGGCTACGCTGCCGGTTTCGTTTCGCGTCATGGACGAGATGGGCGTGAGCCGTACCCTTTCGAGCTTCTCGCTTCCCATGGGGGCGACAGTGAACATGGATGGCGTATGCGTGCATCTGCCGGTGTTCGTGATCCTGGCGGCCAACATGTTCCATCACGACCTTTCCGTCTTCCAGATCGCGACGCTCTGCCTGTCGATCATGTTCGCATCCGTAGGCGCGGGCGGCATTCCTGGCGGGTCAGTGTTCCTGCTCTTCATGGTGCTGGAGAACATGGGGCTTCCTGCAGACCAGGTCACGCTCATAGTCGCGCTCGCCTTGGGCATCAATCCGATACTCGACATGTTCGAGACATGCTGCAACGTCACTGGCGACAACGTTTGCACCTATATCGTGGCCAGAAAGAGCGGACTTTTGCACCAGCCGTCCGCCGATGTGGTATAATTGGATCCAATGAGCAAGAAGAAAGACAATACAGCCGAACCGCCCAGCCTTTTCGACAATCTAGATTTATTTGCAACGGCAAAAGAAGAACCAGTCGCAAAAGACGATGCCCCGCCGCCGGCCACCCCGCCCCCGCCACCTGCGCATGCGGCGGAGAACCTGACCGGCCATGGCCCCCTGCGCGACCTCTTCGACTACAACTTCCGGCAGTATTCCGCCTATGTGATATGCTCGCGCGCGATTCCGGCCGTGGAGGACGGCCTCAAGCCCGTGCAGCGGCGCATACTCCATTCCCTGTGGGAAAAGGACGACGGCCGCTTCACCAAGGTCGCGAACATCGTGGGCCATACGATGCAGTATCATCCGCATGGCGACGCCTCTATCGGCGATGCGCTCGTGGTTCTGGCGAACAAGCTGTGGGGTAAAGGGAAGGGATACCTGATCGACGGGCAGGGGAACTTCGGCGACCTGTTCACGGGCATGCCCGCCGCCGCATCGCGATACATCGAGTGCCGGCTGGCGGAACTGGCCAAGAACGAGGTCTTCAATCCCAAGACGACCGAGTACACGCCCAGCTACGACGGCCGCAACAAGGAGCCGGTCCTGCTGCCGGCGAAGATACCCCTGCTGCTGATGCTGGGAGCGGACGGGATCGCCGTGGGCCTTTCCACAGCCATCCTGCCGCACAACTTCCCGGAACTGCTGGAGGCGGAGATCGCGCTCATACAGAAGAAGCCGTTCACGCTGTACCCGGATTTCCAGCTGGGCGGCGTGATGGATGTGAGCGACTACCAGGACGGCCTCGGCAAGGTCAAGGTTCGCGCCGTGATCGAGGCGCGCGACAAGACGAAGCTCGTGATAACGCAGCTGCCGTGGGGCGAGACGACCGACTCCATCTCGGCTTCCATAGAGGAGGCCATACGCAAGAAGAAGGTAAAGGTCCGCAAGATCCACGACCTGACCAGCTCGGGCGTCCAGATAGAACTGGAGCTTCAGGCCGGCGAATCGCAGGAGAAGGTGAAGAACTCCCTCTACGCGTTCACGACATGCGAGAAGTCGATCGTTTCGCGCCCCATCGTGCTTGACGCCGGACGCCCGCGCGCAATGACCGTCACCCAGATACTCCAGAAGAACGTCGACCGCCTGATGCATCTCACGAAACGCGAGCTGGAGATCAGGCTGGGAGAGCTGGACGACCTCTTCCACGCCCGTACGCTGGACCGCATCTTCATCGAGGAGCGCATCTACAAGCGCATAGAGAAGGAAACCACGTACGAGGGCGTGCAGAAGACGGTCATAGACGGTTTCAAGCCCTTCCGCAAGGAATTGCGGCGAGACGTCACGCTCGACGACGTGGAGAGGCTGCTGCAGATCAAGATACGCCGCATCTCGCAGTTCGACATCAACAAGAACCGCGAGGAGATCGAGAACGTAGTCAAGGAGGAGGCGGAGGTGAAGGACAACCTCGCCCACCTTCGCGCTTTCGTGGTGAAATATCTGAAGGGACTTCTGAAGACGTACGGCAGGAAGTACCCTCGCTGCACGAAGATCGTCGACGCGTTCAAGGAGGTGGACGTGAGAGCCATCACGGCAAGCGAGCTGACGATACGCTACGACAAGGAGAACCATTTTGTCGGTTCCGGGCTGAAAGGCGGCGACGAGCTGTTCAAGTGCTCTTCGCTGGACAAGCTCGTGTTCGTGTGGAAGGACGGACGGTACAGGATGACACCGCCGCAGGACAAGATATTCGTTGACAAGAACCTGCTTGAGGTGTTCCTCTTCAGCCCGGAGAAGGATCGTGACAAGGAGTTCGTCTGCGTATACGAGGATCCTCTCTGGGGGTTCGCCTACATCAAGCGCTTCACGTTCGGCGGCATGATCAACAACAAGGACTACCGCCTGGCGCCGGAGAAGAGCAAGGTGCTGTACTTCGCGGCCGGCTGCCCCGCGCAGTTCTACGTGAAGTTCAAGCCCGCCAAGAACCAGAAGATACACCAGATGCTGTTCGAACCGCTGGAGATGGTGGACAAGGGCGGCGAGAAACGTCCTGTGGTGGAACTGCGCGGCGCTGCCGCGCGCGGCATACAGCTTACGACAAAGCCCATAGCCCGGATCTCGCCGGCCAAGGGGCCGTGGTGGGACGATGGCGAGGCCGCCACCAAGGGCGTGCTGCTTTAGGCTGCAGGTGGAGATGCGCTATTCGCGGATATGTGGTACAATGGCGCGGTTGGCCGGGCAATGCAAGGAGACGGACCGATGGCTGAAGAAAAGCAGAATTTCGAAGATGCCTTGAAAAAGCTCGAACGGCTTGTCGCCGAGATGGAGTCTGGCACTTTGCCGCTGGACGATATGATGAAGCATTTCGAGGAAGGCCGCGGGCTCGTGGCTTTCTGCACTGCCGAGCTGGAGACGATTCGCCAGCGTATCGATAAGGTGACATCCGCAGTTCCTCCATCTGTTGAACCCATGGATATCCTATGACAAAAGACATATACGTCCAGGCCAGGGCCGATCATGTCGCCTCGCTTGCAAGCGCGACTCCGCTTTCCGCGATCGAAGAGCTTGTCTGGAATGCGCTTGATGCCGATGCGCGCGAAGTTCGGATAGATCTCGTGACCAATGCTCTCGGCGGAATCGATGCCATCCGGGTGGCGGATGACGGAACCGGCATCGACATCCTGCGCGCCGACGATACGTTCGGCTCGCTCGGCGGCAGCTGGAAGCGCACGGACGGCGCGACAACAGCCTTGCGCCACCGCCGCCTGCACGGGCGCCACGGGCGAGGACGGTTCAAGACGTTCGCACTGGGAAGCCATGTGGAATGGCGCACCACCATGCGGGCAGGCGGCGACCTGCTGTCGTATACGCTCGCAGGCGATGCTTCGGAGCCCGGCGTCTTCCACGTTGCGCAGGCCGCCGGAACGGGCCCGGCAACGGGTACCGAAGTGTTCGTTACGGGCGTGCATTCAAACGCGGCGGCGCTTGCCGACGCCGCAGCTGCCGTGCAGGCGCTTGCGGCCAAGTTCGCTCTGTATCTCAAGGCGTATCCAGACGTGTCCGTGTACTACTGCGGGCTGCCAGTGTCGCCCGTGATCGTGCAGCGGCGCAGCGCGGATTATGCCGTCGATCTCGGCAACGGGCAGACCGCGAAACTGGAAGTGATCGAATGGCGACGACGTTTTCCAGGATCCGGACGGCTCGTGTTCTGCGGACGTGACGGTTTCGCACTCCATGACAGGCCTGCCGGCGTGCGGCCGGGATGGACGTACAGCTTCACGGCCTATCTCGTTTCGCCTCGTTTCAGCGAACTGGCGGCCGAGAATGCGCTCGTGATGGACGAGCTCCATCCCGAAGTGAGGGCATATCTCGATGCCGCGCGCCGCATGCTTCGCGACCATTTCCGGGCTCGTGTGGCCGAAGATGCCGAGGCTCGTCTTGCTAAATGGATCGCCGAGAAAAGCTATCCGTTCGCGGCGGACGACACGTCGCCGGAACGGACGGCTTTCGATGAGGGCGTGGTCGAGATGCGGTCGAGGCTGGACGGCTTCGATGCCATGCCGGCAAGCGAACGTACGTATCTGTTCGGCCTGCTCCTGAAGTCCATAGGAGGGAGAACATGATATTCTTCGCGCTGACGAGTTCCACGTGGGATGGTCTTTCCGACGGTGTCGCGATACTGATAATCGCCGCGCTGCTTGTGGTGGGGCTGTTCCTTGGATACGCGTTGCGCGGACTGGTCGGCCGCTGGCAGGCGGCGGCGATCGAAAAAAGGATGCGCCTTCGCGAGGAAGAGGCGGAAAGCGAAATAAAGGCGCGTCTGAAAGAAGCCGATATCGCCGCCCGGGCGGCCGTGGTGAAGGCCAAGGAGGCGTTCGAACTGTCCACCAAGAAACGTCGCGAAGAACTGCAGGGGGTGGAGGAGCGCCAGACTCAGCGAGAGGCGAACCTGGATCGAAAGGCCGCTTCGCTTGACGCGAGGGAGGCGGAGGTGGGAGCCAAGGCCGCAGCTGCGGAGACGGCTGCAAAAGCGGCTGCGGACAAGAATCGCACGGCAGACGACAGGCTCAAGGCCCTGGCCCGCATGACTCACGAGGAGGCCCGGCGCGAGATACTGCGGCAGGCGAATGCCGAACTGCGCGCAGATGCGGCGATCCTGTCACGGCGCATTCAGGAGGCGGCGAGGGAGCAGGGCGAGACGATCGCGGCACGGATAGTGGCGGACGCCGTGCAGAGATGCGCGGTGGCGCATGTGAACGAGCTTACGACGGCGACGGTGCCGTTGCCGGGTCCTGAGATGAAAGGCCGTATTGTCGGTCGTGAAGGCCGGAACGTCAGGGCGTTCGAGGCGGCGACGGGCGTGTCGCTGCTGCTTGACGACGCGCCAGACACTGTCGTTCTGTCGGCGTTCGATCCGTTGAGGCGTGAAGTTGCGCGTCGTGCTCTGACGGCGTTGATTGCCGACGGGCGCATCCATCCGGCGTCGATAGAGGCGGCTGTCGCTGCAGCGAGGGCGTCCGTGGAAAAGTCCAACGCGGAGGCTGGCGAGGCGGCGGCGGCGGAAGCCGGCGTCGCGAGGCTTCCGCCGGACGTGCTCAAGATGATGGGGGCGCTGGCGTTCCGCACGTCCTTCTCGCAGAACGTGCTGCGCCATTCCGTGGAGGTGGCGATCCTGATGGGGACGATGGCGGCGGAGATGAAGCTGGATGTCGTCAAGGCGAGACGGATCGGTTTCCTGCATGACATAGGCAAGGCCATGACCGCTTCGACGAAGGGCGCCCATGCCGCGTTGGGCGCGGAAAGGCTGAAAGCCGCCGGAGAACCGCCGGACGTTTGTGCGGCCGTGGCGGCGCACCATGCGGAGCCCGGTACGGACGGCGGGGTTTATGGCGTGTTGTGCGCGGCGGCCGACGCCATTTCGTCCGCCCGTCCTGGTGCGCGGCAGGAGTCCGTAAGCGACTATGTGCAGCGTCTTGAGGATATCGAGAAGATTGCGCGAGCCCATGAAGGCGTAACGGGTGTTTTCGCCGTGCAGGCCGGCCGCGATGTGAGAGTGCTGGTGGATCCCGTCGCGGTCGGCGACCAGGAGGCGTCCGAGCTGGCCGGCGAGATATGCCGGGACATATCGGCCCGCGTGACGTTCCCCGGCATGATCCGTGTCACCGTAATCCGCGAACTCCGTTGCATCGAATATGCAAAGTGATGTCGTGGATTGCAAGAGATGATGGTGACGGATTAGGATGTGGTATAATATGGCTGCTGGCCGTCCCAATCGGGCGGTTGCGGTTTGTCATGGATGGAATAGATTTTACAAGGGTCCTAAACGCCGAGCAGTGCGCGGCGGCAACGGCGCCGGACGGTCCTATGCTGGTCTTGGCCGCCGCCGGCACCGGCAAGACGCGTACGCTCGTGCATCGCGTGGCCTACCTGGTCGAACGTGGCGTTCCTCCCGAACGCATACTTCTGCTGACCTTCACCAACCGTGCGGCGCGCGAGATGCTTGAACGCGCCGGACAGCTCGTGCCAGGCCTTGACGCCATATGGAGCGGCACGTTCCATCACGTTTGCGCGCGCTTCCTGCGCCAGTACGGCGGATGTCTCGGCTACAAGCCTGGCTTCACGATCCTCGACGAGGACGACCAGAAGAAGCTCATGGCCCAGGCCATCAAGGAAAACGTGAAGAACGTAAAGGATTTCCAGAAGAAGGAGTTCATTCTCAAGCTGGTCTCCGACGCCGCCAACGGCGCGCGCGACTTGGAGCAGGTGGTCCGCAGCTACCAGACGAAGACGGCCATCGACCCGGAGCAGGTGCTGGCCGTCTGCCGCGCATACGATGCGAAGAAGCGCGAACTCGGCGCGATGGATTTCGACGACCTGCTCGTAAACGGACTCCGACTCCTTCGCGAGAACGAGCGGGTGCGCGGTTTCCTGCAGGAGCATTTCCTGCACGTGCTGGTGGACGAATACCAGGACACGAACACGCTCCAGGCCCAGTTCACGGACATCCTTGCGGCGAAACACCGCAACATCATGGTCGTCGGCGACGATTTCCAGTGCATCTACACGTGGCGCGGAGCGAAGTTCGAGAACATCATGGACTTCCCGGACCGCTGGAACGGCTGCCGCATCTTGAAGCTGGAGAAGAACTACCGTTCCCTGGCTCCGATCCTGGATGTGGCGAATGCCGTGATGAAGGATGTGCCGCACCAGTTCGAAAAGACGCTCCGTCCGTTCCGCACCGGCGCATCCGCCAAGCCGCGGCTCTACCATGTCTATGACGCGCGTGCGCAGGCCGAGGCGATTCTGCGGCTCGTAGGCCTGCTCAGGCAGAACGGCGTGGCATACAGGGACATTGCCGTCCTGTACCGTTCGCACTACACGTCGATAGACATACAGATGACGCTAACGCGCAACCGCATTCCGTTCCGCATAACAAGCGGAATGGGCGTGTTCGAGCAGTTGCATGTGAAGGACGTGCTGTCCTTCCTGCGCCTATGCCTCGATCCTCGTGCGGAATTGAGCTTC
The DNA here is from genome assembly GCA_002373695.1 of Verrucomicrobia bacterium UBA3624. Taxonomy (GTDB): domain Bacteria; phylum Verrucomicrobiota; class Kiritimatiellia; order RFP12; family UBA1067; genus RUG572. Next base: position 38,682 of record DFLH01000017.1, on the reverse strand, counting down.
CTGCGCCTCATGCAGCTGCTGCCGGGCGTTGGCGAGAACTCGGCGAGAAAGTTCTGGCAGAGGCTCGGCAACGCCTTCGATCCTCTCAATCCGATGGATCGCATGAATCTAGGTTCGATGATGAACGCCAAGGGAATGCCGGCTTGGAAGCTCGTCGACGAGGCCTATTCCCACGCCAGGGAACATCTGGATGCCGGACACGACCGGATGCTCATTGAAGATTTCACGCGTCTTTTCTACGCCGATCATCTCCGAAGGGCATACGATCCGGACGATGCCGATTCGCGCCTCGACGATCTCAACGAGCTTGCCGCGCAGATTGCCTCGGCATCCGGCGGCCTGCGACAGTTCCTCGACGAGGTGGCGCTCATGACGAATCTCGACGCCCAGGCGAAGGCCAATCTTCCGGCGGACCACATGACGCTGACGACGATCCACCAGGCGAAGGGCATGGAATGGCCTGTCGTGATCCTGCCGTGGCTGGTGGATACCGTCTTCCCGAACGCCCGCGCGATCGAGGACGGCTCCCTGGATGAGGAGAGGCGCCTGTTCTACGTGGCGGTGACGCGCGCGAAGGATCGGCTCTACATGTGCGTGCCGCGTGTGAAGAAGACGGCTGATGGCGGAGTCTACCCAGTAGATCCGTCAACGTTCGTCCGAGAGGTGCCACGCGACCTTCTTGAGGAACAGACGCTATATTCGAGCAATCCTGACGACGAGGGCGGCGCCTCCAGGCGGCGTGGCGACATCTACGGTGGCTACGGAGACCGTTACGGCAGCCGCTACGGCGGCGGGCGGTACGGCCGTGGCGGCGGTATGGCCTGCACTACAACCTGGCGCCGGTAACAGCGACTTATCAAGGGAAAGAAGATGTTTCCACTACTGAAATATACGAAAGAGCAGGTTGACGCCTATTGTGCGCATGTTACGCCAGACATGGTGCAGGCGACGCTCGGGCGTGGCAAGCTCTGGTTCTTCGATCTGCTGAATCTCCTGTCTCCGGCGGCATATCCGTTCATGGATGCGATGCGCATGCGCGCGCAGAAAGCGCGGCGCCGCTACTACGGCAAGACGGTAAGCGTGTATGCGCCGCTCTACATAGGCAACACGTGCATCAACTCCTGCCGCTACTGCGACTTCCGCGTTCAGCACACCGGCACGGTGCGCCGCAATCTCTCGTTCGACGAGATTCGCCGGGAGGCCGAGGCCATTCGAGCTACGGGCATAGATTCCCTGCTCGTGGTGGCCGGCGAGGATCCTCGCGTAAACACGGTGGAGCATCTGGCGGAAACGGGGCGGCTTTTGAAGACGATGTTCTCCTACTTGGCGTTGGAGGTGGCTCCGCAGACGGAAGAGGCCTATCGCACGCTATTTTCCGCCGGCTACGAGGGCCTTACCTGTTTTCAGGAGACATACGACCAGGATCGATATGCCTATTTTCATCCGGCGGGGCCGAAGAGCAACTACGAAAACAGGCTATGGACGCAACTGCGCGCAGGCCGCGCCGGATTTCGCACCCTTGGCGTGGCGTTTCTCCTGGGGCTGGTGCCGTGGCGGACGGAAGCCGCTTCGCTCGCGGCGCACGCATGGTATCTGATGAAGGAATGCTACCAGTCCAAGATACAGTTCGCCTTTCCGCGCTTCTGTCCGACGGAAGGCGGGTTTCAGCCTGAATTTCCCGTGGACGATCGCGATCTGGATCTGATGATGCTTGCATTTCGCATTGCATTCCCAGAATGCTGCATGACGGTATCCACACGTGAAGCTCCGGCCTTTCGCGACTACATAGTGCAAGTGGCGGCCGACAACATGAGCGCGGGTTCTCGCGTCACGCCCGGCGGTTATGCAGTGTTGGCGGACAAGGATGTGGCGCAGTTCACGCTGACCGACGGGCGCGCTCCAGGCGACGTCTATGCCGCCATCCGGGCGAACGGCCAGGAAGTCGTGTACAAAAACTGGGACAATCGCATCTGACACGAGCCGTGCAGTCCGGAGTTTGCAGATGGTATCGCCGATCTGTACGATACGGACGGCATGATGGAATGAAGCGGCAAGGGAAGAAAAACATGGAAAAAAAGACTCTCGTTCTTGCGGCCGCGATGTTTACGGCGATGGCAGGCCTGGCGGCAACGCCAGTGAAGACAGACGCCGTTCGTGACGTGCTGGCGGTGCCGGATCTCAAGGATACGCGCATCCAGGGGCCGATAGGCGAGAAATTCGACAATTTCATGTACGAGAGATGCCTTTCCGATTTCGCCCGCAAGGTGATCGTCCGTGAGGCGCGCGAAGCGTTTGCACACCCGGACGACGACGTCTATCGGGCGCCGGTTGGAATGTGGAAGGGAGAGTTCTGGGGCAAGCTGATGATCTCGTCCGCGCGCGTGGCGCAGTACCAGGACGACCCCGCGTTCACCGCGTTTCTCCGCGACGAGGCGCACCGACTCATGAAGTACCAGAAGCCGGACGGCTACCTGGGCACGTACGTGAACCCGGAGTTCGTCTGTCCCGGCGACATCGAGGCGGCGAAGAAGACGATGGGCTGGGCGTGCGACTGGTGCTGGAACCTTTGGTGCCGCAAATACACGATGTGGGGACTCCTGATGATCTACAAGACGACCGGCGACCGGGAGATCCTCGCGGCGGCGGACCGTGCGATGACGCAGCAGATCGAAATGCTGCGCAGAATGGACGTGAAGCTGTGCGACACAGGCACTACGGCAATGGTCGGCATGCCCAGCTGTTCCGTACTCAAGCCGCTCGTGATGCTGTATCGCGAAACAGGGAAACCGCTGTTTCTCGACTACGCGAAGGAAATCGTTTCGTATTGGGACAGGCCTGGAAACCCAAAGCCCAACTTCTTCCAGAACGCCGCCACGGGGCGTCCGCTCAACGAATGGTACCCGGACAACATCGGCAAGTGGGGCAAGGCGTACGAGATGATGAGCTGCCTCGACGGCGTGCTTGAGTACTATCGCCTCACGGGCGAGGCGCGGTGCCTGGAGATGGTGAAGCGGATGCAGGCGATACTCTGGTCTTCCGAACGCAACCTGGTGGAGAGCGTTGGATACAACGACCAGTTCGTAGGCGCGACGCGTCACCTGAACGGCACTTCAGAGCCGTGCGACGCGATCCACTGGATCCGCCTCAACTTCGACCTCTACCTCATCACCGGCGACAAGAAGTACGTGGACGCCATCGAGATGACGTTCTGCAACGCGTTCCTCGCCGGCGTGTTCCGCGACGGGAAATGGGGTGCGCGCGAAGTTCGTTCGCATGGCCGGCATATCGTGCGCTTCGGGCAGAGCGGCATGCGCCACCAGCACTGCTGCGTGAACAACATGCCGCGCACATTCATGGATATCGCGCAACTTGGCGTGGCACGCGAAGCGGATGGCGGGGCGTTGCGCATCAACCTCTATTCGCCGGCGACTGCCAGCTTCGGCGATGCGACGGTCGTGTTGACCGGCGATTTCCCCGTGTCCGACAAGGTTACGGCAATGGTCGAAGCCAAGACGCCGCAGACGGTGAAGTTCCGTCTTCCCGCATGGTCGAAACGGACGGTATTCCGTCGTCTTCCCGATGGCGAGGACGAGACCGTGGCGGATGGCGACTGGTACACGGCCAGGGTTCCGGCCGGCGTGACGGCCATTACCGTGAAATTCGACATGACCCCTCGTCTGGAAGATTCAGGCCGCTTGCCGTCCAACGACCGTTCTGACTACCGTTTCTTGCGCTGGAACGCAGGACGCGATTCCGCCAAGCTGTTCAGGACGACACCTGCCGCACGGCTTTTCAGGGGTCCGCTCCTGCTCGCGAAAGCCAAGGTCGTGGGCGATGACGATGTGGACATCCTTCGTGCCGATTTGAACAAAGGCGGATGGACGGTGACGTTGAAACCGTTCTTGAACGATCGCGTCATGGGCGCATGGACGGCGACGTTCAGGCGAGGAACGGAAGTCTACACGACGAACGTGTGCGATTTCCCGTCCGCCGGCGATTGCCTGCTGCCGGACGGCGCCAACGCTTTTTCCATATTCTTCTGAGCGCGCACGCGTCGCTTGCCGGTTGTAAAACCAGAGCGCAAGTATTCCCATTGACGGAGCCGGGTTTGTCGTGTAGAATAACCGCGATTTTCGAAAGAGCCCAAGGGAAAGCAAATATGAAAAAAGAGATCATCGTAGCGGCGTTTGCAGCCGCGTTGTTTGCGCATGCGGTACCCAACGACTGGGAAAATACGCATGTCAACTCGATCAACCGCGAGCCGGCGCGCGCCTATTCCATGCCCTTGGCAGACGAGAAGGCCGCGTTGACGGACGAGCTTGAACCGCAGACGCCATATCGCCTCTCGCTGAACGGGACCTGGAAGATCAGCTGGTGCGGCGACCCGAAGCTGCGCCCGCTGGACTTCTGGAAGGCCGACTACAATGATGCGGACTGGTTCACGATCGACGTGCCCAGCTGCGTTGAGATGCGCGGCTTCGGCTCGCCAGGATACACGAACGTGAAGTATCCTCACGCCAACAAGTGGCCCTACATCCTTGATCGCGACACGAACAAGGCGGACTACAACCCCGTCTCCTCCTACCGCCGCACGTTCACGGTGCCGGCCGGATGGAAGGGGCGCGACGTGTTCCTGCGCTTCGACGGCGTCTATTCCGCCTATTACGTGTGGGTGAACGGGAAGAAGGTCGGCTACGCCGAGGACTCCAAGCTTCCCAGCGAGTTCAACATCACCCGCTTCCTGAAGGATGGCGAGAACCTGCTCGCGGTGGAGGTGTACCGCTGGTGCGACGGTTCGTACGTGGAGGACCAGGACATGTTCCGCTACTCCGGCATCTATCGCGATGTAACGCTATTTGCCGCGCCGCGTACCGAGTTGAACGATTTCTGCGTTACGACGACCCTTGACAAGAACTACAGAAACGCAGAGCTGCGCGTGGCCGTGAAGGCCCGAGCCCTTGACGGCAAAGGCGGAAACGCCGTGGCGTCCGCCACGCTGTTCGACGCCGCTTTCAACAAGGTCATCGACATGCCAGCCGTCAAGTTCTTCGTTCCTACGACGGGCGCCCTGCACGGGGAGACGCTTGCCGTCAACGTGCCGAACGTCCGTCTCTGGAGCGCGGAGGATCCATATCTCTACACGCTAGTGCTGACGTTGACGGATGCGGAGGGGCGCAGGGACGTGCGTTCCTGCCGTGTCGGCTTCAAAGAGGTCAAGATCGTCGGCAACGCTATCGTCTTCAATGGCAGGAAGATCAAGTTCAAGGGCGTGAACCGCCACGAGTGCAGTCCCGAGAACGGGCGTACCGTCTCGATGGAGGAAATGCTGAAGGATGTCACGTTGTTCAAACGGTTCAACATCAACACCGTCCGCACGTGCCACTATCCGGACCACCACAGCTGGTACGACCTCTGCGACAGGTACGGCATCTACGTGGTGGCCGAGGCGAACGTCGAGGCGCACGAGCCGGGCTACGGCAAGGAGGGCCTCGGCCTTCACGAAGAATGGTTCGGCACCATCATGGAGCGGAACGTCAACAACGTGATGAACTACCGCAACCACGCGTCCGTGGCCATCTGGTCGATGGGCAACGAGACAGGCCACGGCCCGGGCTTCGTCAAGGCGATAGCCGCCGTCAAGCAGCTCGACCCCACGCGCCCTATCCACTGGGAGCGCGGCAACGTTGACGCGGACATGGACAGCCGCATGTACCCGCCGGTGGAATGGCTGGACATGCGCGGGCAGCTGGGCGACGGCATGATCACGGAGGCGCAGTTCTCCGGCAGCGACAAGAAGCTCAAGCCCAACTCGCCCGTGGACCACTCCGCCAACAAGGCGTTCTTCATGTGCGAGTACGCACACGCCATGGGCAACTCCATCGGCAACTTCCAGGAGTACTGGGACGTGTTCTACAAGTACGACTCGCTCGCCGGCGGCTGCATCTGGGACTGGGTGGACCAGGCGATCTGGAAGTACACTGACCGCGTCTGCCCCAAGACCGGCAAGCGCGAGCGCTTCCTCGCCTACGGCGGCGACTTCGACGAGTTCCCCAACGACGGCCCGTTCTGCTGCAACGGCGTGGTCGATCCGTTCCGCAACGTGTCCGCAAAGCTGGTTGAGGTCGGCCACGTGCACCGCAACCTGGTGGTGGAGAAGTTCGACGCCGCCACCGGCGAGGCGACGCTGTGGAACCGCTTCGGCTTCACGAAGGCGAGCGACTTCGACGGCGCGTGGGAGCTGCTGAGGGACGGCAAGGCCGTCGCTTCCGGATCGTTCGCCGTGCCGACGGTCGAGCCGCTTTCTCGCGGCAAGTTCAAGGTGAGCCTCCCCGAGGAAGCCATGAAGGGCGCTGGCGAGTACCTTCTCAACTTCTCTTTCTGCCTGAAGGCAGACACGCTCTGGGCGAAGAAGGGCTACGCGGTGGCCCGCGACCAGCTGGCCGTCAAGAAGATCGCCGCCCCGGCGGCCGCCCCGGTAGCGGGCGAACGCCCCGTCGTCTTCGAGGACGACAAGGCCGTCACCGTGACGGCGAAGGACACGAAGGCCGTGTTCTGCCGGCGTTCCGGCACGCTCGCCGAGCTGTCCTTCGACGGACGCGTCGTGCTCAAGGATCTCGCTCCTGGCGTGGTGGCCGGTCCGCAGCTCACATGCGAGCGCGCTTTCACGGACAACGACCGCTGGCTCCGCGACGGCAACCCGTGGAAGGAGGAGCGCGGCAAGGGCTTCTACTCGTCCGGCCTCACGCAGCTGCGCTACCACGCGCGCCCGCTGAAGGTGCTCTTCCCCGACGGCGCAAGCTGCGTGAAGGTGGTCGCGACCGTGGAGGTGACGGGATCGAAGTCGGCCGGCTTCACCCACGAGGCCGAATGGACGTTCGCCGCCGACGGCACGATCACGGTGAAGAACGCGGCAACGCCGCACGGCGTGATGCCGCCCGCGCTGCCGCGCCTCGGTACCACGTGGAAGCTCGACAAGGCGCTGGAGAACATGGCGTACTACGGGCGCGGCCCGCGCGAGAACTACATCGACCGCTGCACCGGCTCTTTCCTCGGCTGGTGGGAGAGCACCGTGACCGAGCAGTACGAGGACTACGTGCGGCCGCAGGACAACGGCTACAAGTGCGACGTCCGCTTCGTGCGCTTCACTGACGGCGACGGCTTCGGCGTGGAGTTCTCCGGAGACGTGCCGCTCTTCGTCCAGGCGCTCCACTACGGGATGGAGGACCTGGAGTTCGCGCGTTTCCGCGCGGGCGACAAGCGCCACCGCACGCCGCTCGTCAAGCGCGACGAGGTGGTGCTGAACCTCGATGTCCGCCAGCTGGGCCTGGGCGGCGCCTCGTGCGGGCCTAAGCCGATGGCAAAGTACGTCTTCCCGATCCAGAAGGAGACGTGGACGCTTGTCGTGAAACCTGTACGGGGGCGCAAGAAGTTTCTCGGTCTCTTCTGAGGCCGTCGGTGAAATGGCGCAACCAGTCTGAAACAGCACAACCAAATGGAGGTAAAATGAAAATAGCGGTAGGATTGTCGTCGCTCGCGCTTGTATTGTCGGTCAACGGGGCCGGCCCGGACTACACCACATTCATTGCCCACCGCGGAGAATCGCACGATGCGCCGGAGAACACCCTGCCCGCGTACAAGATGGCGGTGGAGCGTGGTTTTGGGTTTGAATGCGATATCTACCTTTCCAAGGACAATAAGGTCTTCACGTTCCACGACGGCACGCTCACTCGCACGACAGGTGGCGCCTGCACGAACAAGTGCGCGGAGGCAAGCTGGGAAGATGTCATCTCCAAGGTCGACGTCGGCGGCTGGGGCAAGTGGAAGGGGTCGAAATTCTCGCCAACCCGTCCGGCTCTCCTTGAGGAGGTGCTGGAACTCGCCGTCGACGGACGCTACATCTACGTGGAGGTGAAGCCTGGCCCCGAGATAGTCCCGTACATTAAGGACGTGTACGCCAGGCAGAAGAAGGCCACACCTAAAAACGTGCTGTTCATCAGTTTCAACAGCGAGACGTGCAAGGCCCTCAAGCGGTTGATGCCGGAATACAAGGTGTACTGGCTGACGGGGTCGCGCCTCGGCAGAGGAAAGGAAGCTCGCCCTGTCACGCCGGAATTCGTGCTCAGGCAATTGGAGGAGACTGGCGCGGACGGCGTGGACTGCCATTTCAATCCGGCGGTGATCACGGCCGGATTCATCAAGACGGTGAAGGATGCGGGGTATGAATTTCACGTGTGGACGGTGGACGATCTGGACATGTCGCTGCTGGCGTTCGAACGCGGGGCGCAGACGGTGACGACCAATTGCGCAAAGAAGCAGCTTGATGAGTACAAGGCCAGGAACAAGTAGCCTGGAACCGTTGCCATGCCATTTCCCGTCTTTCTGGCCCTAAAATACCTGAAGCCGAAACGTTCCGTGACGAGCGTCATAACCTGCGTGTCGGTCCTGGGAGTTCTTCTGGGGGTGGCCGTGGTGATCATAGTCAGAGCCGTAATGACGGGATTTGGCGACCTGTGGCAGGAAAAGATACTGGACTTCAAGCCGCATGTGACGCTTACGTCCTTCGGCGCCGGGCGCGTGATACACGGAGAAGAGGCGTTGGCCGGCAAGCTGGCGGAAATTCCCGGCGTTACGGCCGTGACGCCGGAGATAGATACGCGGGTCATGCTGGAATACCGCAGCCGCGTTGCGGCGCCTGTGGTGCTGGGTGTCGATCAGGACAGGTTCTCGAAGGCCTACAAGGTGGGCGCTCCGCGGGCCGGAACGTTCGACCTGGAAGGCGATTCGATAGTTCTTGGCGTCGATCTCGCCAGGTCGCTCGGGGTATGGGTGGGAGACGATGTGACGGTATATTCGCCCAAGACGCTTGCGGCCCGCGATGAAATATTCCTGCCGTTGAAGTGGAGGGTCGTGGGCATATTTTCGTCAGGTCAGCGCGATTACGACGCCGGCTTTGCCGTCACGTCGCTTGTCAACGCGCGCGAGCTGATGGGGATGGAGAAGGGCGTCTTTGCCGTTCACCTGAAGATGTCGGCGCCTGCCGACCCCGTGGCCTTCCCTGAGATATGCAGGCAGGTTGCCGCCGTTGCGCCGGACTGCCGTCTCGTCACATGGCAGGAGGCGGACCGCGAGATATTCAACGCTCTTGCCGTGGAAAAGAACATGACCGCCCTGCTGCTGATGCTGATCACCGTGGTGGCGCTTTTCTGCGTGATGAACACGCTTCTGGTGCTTACGGTGCAGAAAACCCCGGAGATCGGGCTTTTGAAGGCGTTGGGCTTCCCCAAGGGCAAGATCATGGGAGCGTTTGTCGTGCATGGTCTCGTCCAGTGCACGGCCGGCGTGATCTTGGGGCTGGCCGCAGCATTCGCCGTGCTGAAGAATCTCCAGAACCTTGTCGAGTGGCTTTCGCATCTCGGCATAGATGTCTTCCCCAAGTCCGTCTACGGGCTCGACGCCATCCCATGCCGGCTGGTCGCCGCCGACGTGGTGTGGGTGGTGGCGATAGTGTTCGTGTTCGGTCTGCTGGCTTCGCTCGTTCCCGCCTTCCTGGCCGCCTCGAAGAATCCGGTAGAGGCGCTCAGCAAGTAGCCTTCAGCTGGACGAGATGCTTCTGCACGGCAGGAGTGACGAAGGGAGACGTGTCGCCGCCGTATCTTGCGATTTCGCGGACGGTCGATGCCGTCACGTACGCCAGGTTTTCGGACGGCATCATGAACAGCGTCTCTATCTCCGGAGCCATTCGCCTGTTGGTCAGCGCCATCTGGAATTCGTACTCGAAGTCGGAATAGACGCGTACGCCGCGGATGACGGTCCTTACTCCGTGCGAGCGGCAGAAGTCGACCAGCAGCGTGTCCAGGATTTCCACGGAGACGTTCGCGAGTCCTGCGAGGGCCACGTCTTCACGGATCATGGCAATCCGGTGCTGGGCATCGAAGAGCGCGCCGTTTTTCGTGCTGGCGGCCGCGACGGCCACGATAAGACGGTCGTACAGTTTGGACGCGCGCGTGATCAGGTCGAAGTGTCCAAGCGTCATCGGGTCGAACGTTCCAGGATAGACTGCTGTATTTTCTGCCATGCGGCACAGTATACCACAAAACCCGCCGGCGCGTCAGCGTTGGGAATTGATGTGGCAGAAGAGGACGGCGCCTGCGCAGGCGTCGTAGAGCGCGTCATGCCATGTGCGTCCAGGGCAGAGGGCGTCCACTTCATCTTGCAGGCCTAGGAACTCCACAAGACCGCCAAGCGTATGTGATGCGAGGTGCGGCCATCTGGCGCGCGCCATCGCAAGGGTGTCGAACCAAGGGCCTATAGGTGTGAGCGGTGCGCGTTTCCCAAGTATGGAACGCTCTGTGGCGGCGTTGTGGGCGACGACCGGGCGTCCAGCTATGCGTGCGGAGATTTCCGGCCAGGTTTCCATGAATGAAGGCGCCCGCGCAAGGACGTCTCGCAATGTCGCCCAACGTCCGGGCGCGTGCCGCGAGAACGGGCGTTCCGCCGGAATCCGGAAAAACGTCTCCCACTGCGAACCGGGCAATGGCCGCCCGTCGTCTATGGCGACGATCCCCAGCTGCCACGGCTCGTTTGGCCAGCCGGGCGCGACGCCGGTCGTCTCGAAATCGATGGAAATGAATGTCATGGGAACCGGCTGGGATTATAGCATGGCGTGGCGGCATTCCGCAATATGGTATAATGGCCGCATGTGCGAATCAAGGCATAGGAACGGCGGCATGTTGAGGAACACGGCCGTGGTGGGCGCGATGACGGCGCTCTCGCGGGTGCTGGGCCTCGTGCGCGAGATGATGCAGAGCCGCTTCATCGGCGCGGGCTGGGAGCAGAGCGCGTTTACGCTTGCGTTCGCGATTCCGAACATGGCGCGAAAGCTCTTCGGCGAAGGCGCTCTCACGGCGGCGTTCGTGCCGGTGTTCAAGGGCGCTGTCGCGACGGACGGCATCGAGGACGCCCGCCGCCTGGCGCGTGCCGTGATGTCCATGATGCTTTTGATGCTTGGCGCCGTCGTGGCGCTGGGAATATGCGGGATCACGGCGGCGCTTGACGTCTTGGAGCCGTTGTCTCCCCGTGCGGTCCTGATATTGCAGCTGACGAGGCTGCTGCTTCCTTACATGATATTCATCTGCGGCGCCGCGTTCGGCATGGGCGTGCTCAATGCGATGGGGCGTTTTGCCGCCGCTTCCGTCATGCCTTGCCTGCTGAACGTGTTCTGGATAGGAGCGCTCGCATCGCTGGCATTTTGCGGAGACATCGACGTGGCCGCTCGCGTACGGCGCGTCGCGACCGCCATTCTCGTCGCAGGGGCGGCGCAGATGGCCTTCATGTTCGCATGCATGAAGCGGCGGGGGGTCGCGCCGCGGTTTACGTTTCACGGATGGGGCGACGCCAAGACCAGGCTGGTATGGAAAAATACGGCAGTTGCGGCCATGGGCGCCGGCGCGGTACAGGTCAATTGCATGCTCGACCAGTTTCTGGGACAATTGGCTTCGCCGTGGGCGGCCGGCGTGATCGGCTATGCCGACCGGTTGATGGATCTGCCGCTCGGCGTCATAGGCGTGGCGTTTGGAACCGTCCTCCTGCCCACGTTCTCCGGCCATTTCGCCAGGGGCGATCTGGCGTCTGCGCGGCGGGCGTTGCTGGCGTCGGCCGAAAAGATGCTGTTTGTCATGGTGCCGGCGGCGGTCGGGCTCGGCATCCTGGCTCCGGAGGTGACACGTGTCATATACGAGGGCAGGGCGTTCGACGCTGTAGCGACGGCGAGAGTGGCGAGGGCGGTCGCCTGCTACGCGATCGGGCTGGGATTCTTCGGGCTGCAGAAGTCCCTGGTACCTTGGTTCCAGGCACAGGGCGACATGAAGACGCCTCTTGCCGTCAGCGTCAAGGCCGTATGCCTGAACGCCGTGTTGAACGTCCTCGCTGTCGCGCTGCTGCCTGTGGAGTGGAAGCACGCGGGGCTTGCGGCTTCCACAGTCGTATGCGCGGGCTGGTCGTGCCTTCTGCTGGTTCTCGCCGCGCATCGACGTAACGGCTCGCTCGGGCTCGCCACGCTCGTCCGGCCCGTAGGATTGACGTGCATTGCCGCGGCGGCCATGGGCGCGATGCTTGCCGTCGCGCGCGGCCCGTTGGCGGAATTTGCCGCGATACGCGGATGGAACGCTCCCTGGTCCGGCATCCTGCAGCTGGCGATGCTGGTGGTGCTTGGCGCCGGCGCGTATTTCGGAGTCAGGCTGGCTGTAGGCCGCATGCGGCGGTTTATGGTATAATCTTCGGCCATGGAACTCTTGCTTACCGTAGTATCGATCATAGCCTGCATACTTCTGTTCTCGTTTGCGATATTCATCCACGAGTTCGGGCATTTCATCGTCGCGAAGAAACTCGGACTTCGAGTTGACCGGTTTTCGATCGGTTTCGGGCCTGCCTTGTGGAAGAAGACGATCGGCGGCGTGGAGTACCGCATATCGGCGATCCCTTTTGGCGGCTACGTGGCATTGCCGCAGCTGGATCCGGAGGGGACGAAAGCTCTGGAAGGTGGCGACAAGGGTGGCGCAGCGCCCGCAAGGGAGGCTACGCCGCTTGTGCGGATAGCCGTGGCAGTCGCAGGCCCGATGGGCAACGTAGTCCTTGCCGCCGCGCTTGCGGTGCTGCTTGCGGTCGTGCCCGGGGCGCATTTCGGAGAACGGCTTGCGGAGATAGATCTCGTGGAGCCGGGCGGCCCGGCCGATATCGGCGGCTTGCAGGCCGGCGACCGCGTTACGGCCGTGAACGGACATGCCGTAAGGACATTTACCGACATGCAGACGGAAGTGCAGATCGCCGGCGAGAAGGAGGCTGTGTTCTCCGTGGTTCGCGGCGGGACGAACGTAACGCTTTCCATTGCGGCGAAGCGTGACAAGGTGACCGGCGGATGCTACATCCTTGCAATCAGCACCAACGGCGTCAGGGCCGCGGCATGGATGCCCGAACGCAATCCCTTGAAGCAGCTTGCATGGGATGCCGCGCAGATCGGGCGGGTTCTCAAGGCGCTTGTCACGCCCAAGGAGGCGAAGTCCGCGGCCAAGGCGCTCGGAGGCCCTGTCATGATCGCCGAGGGGCTTTACACGCAGGTGCGCCGCAACGGGTGGGATGCGCTGGGATTCCTCCGTTTCCTCGATGTGAACCTCGCCATACTCAACCTTCTTCCCATCCCGGTGCTGGATGGCGGACTGATCCTGTTCGCCTTGTTCGAGCTTTTGTTCAGGAGAAAGCCGCCGAAGAAGCTGACCGACGGGCTTTCGATGGCGTTCATGTGGCTGTTCCTGGCGCTCATGCTCGCGCTTGTGTGGCGCGACGTGTCCCGCAGCCGCCGCATGCATCGGGCTGCGGCAGACTTCGAGCGGCAGGCGGAAGCCAGGGAGCGGGCCGAGGAGATGTCGCGAAACTTCAAGCCAGCGTTTGATTTCGGCAAGTGATGCACGTACGCGCCCAGACGCGCGAATTGCGCATAGGAAACCTGCCGCTTGGCGGAGGAGCGCCGGTTTCCGTCCAGACGATGGCGACGGCCGATCCGCATGACGCCGCCGCATTGTCCGCGCAGGTGCGACGTTGCGCCGAGGCCGGCGCCGACATCGTGCGGCTGACGGTGCCGGATGTGGAGGCGGCCCGCGTTCTGGGCGAGGTCGGGAAGTCGTCGCCTGTTCCGCTTGTCGCCGACATCCATTTCGACTACAGGTGCGCGCTTGCGGCCTTGGAGGCGGGGGCTGACGCGCTTCGCCTCAACCCGGGCAACATCGGCGGAAGGGAGCGGGTTCGCGCCGTCGCCCGCGCGGCGAAAAGGAAGGGCGTGCCGATACGCGTCGGCGTGAACTCCGGCAGCCTGGAGAGGGGCGAAACGCTAGTGTCTTCCGCGCTCAAGCACGTAAAACTTCTTGAAGACGAAGGTTTCCGCGATATAGTCGTATCCGTCAAGGCGAGCGACGTGCCGCATACCGTGGCGGCATGCCGGGAGCTGGCGGAACGGACCGACTGCCCGCTGCACCTTGGAGTGACGGAGGCCGGAACGTTCCTGCCTGGAACCGTAAGGTCGAGCGTGGCATTGGGCATTCTCCTTTCGGAAGGCATTGGCGACACGATCCGCGTGTCGCTCACGGACGAACCGGAACAGGAGGTTCGCGTAGGGCTGGAGGTGCTGCGGTCGCTTGAACTGGCGCCGCCCGGGCCGTCGGTGACAAGCTGCCCGACATGCGGGCGTACGCGAGTGGACGTACGCATGGTCGCCATGGAGGTGGAAGCGGCGCTTGAGCGGCATGCGCGGGCCGCCGCACGTGGCGGAGCTCGTCCGGTGCTTCCGCATGTGGCCGTGATGGGGTGTGCGGTGAACGGGCCTGGCGAGGCCAAAGGCGCGGACATCGCGCTTTGCGGCGGCGATGGCGAGTTCCTGCTGTACGTCCACGGCAGACCGGTACGCAAGGTCCCGGTTTCAGGCGCGGCCGGGGCCGTTCTCGCTCTTCTTGCGGGAGATCCGGCATAGCGGCGTAAAACGGAACGTGGCAGGATGCTCGCAGTGCAGTCGAACGAAACAGGAGTCTTCCAGTCGCACCCGGCCAGTGAATACACCTGCAGCACGGAGGCGACCGTGGTGAATCTTGCGCCGGACGGTCTTCCTGACGTGCCCGTGTTCGGCGAATTGCACTATACGCGCAAGGGCAGCGGCACCACGCCGCACGTCCATCCGGGCATGATCGAGATTCTGTACTGCCGCCGCGGGGCCGATGTGTCGTTCCGGTATTCCGGAGACAGGCATCCGTTCCTTCCCGGCGAGATGATCGTCGCCCAGCCGGACATTCCGCACTGTATCTGCAACTATCCCAACAACCTGCTGATGGACATGTTCTGGTTCCGTCTGCCCCGCCCGGGACGGCGCGCCATGGGCCTCACAGCCGTAGAAACCCGCTGGTTGACCTCACGCCTCAAGGCGCTGCCCATGCGCTTCACCGCCGATGGCGAGGTGCGTAACGCCTTCCGCCGCCTGTGGCAGACATACTCCAACAGGCAGAATCGCGTGGAACGCCGGCTCCTTCTGCGCGAGGCCGCACTCCATCTGCTTCTGAGGGTGATTGATTCTTCAGCCAACGGCATACGAATACGGCTGGACGTGGCGCTGGAGGAAATCATAGGGGAGATGCGCACCCATCCGGAGAAGACCTGGTCCGTGGATCTGCTGATGAGACGCCTGTCGGCTTCCGCTCCTAAGCTCACCGCGATGTTCAAGCGGCGCACAGGGCTGCCGCCTCACGCGTTTCTGATGTCGTGCCGTCTCGCGGCGGCGAAGGAGGCCCTCTCGACAACAAGCCAGCGCGTGGGAGCGATCGCGTACAAGCTCGGCTTCCCTTCGTCGCAGCATTTCGCAACGCAGTTCCGCCGCGACACGGGCATGACGCCCCTCGACTGGCGATGCCGGCATCAGGCGCAGTGATTCGCCGGCGGATCTTGTTCGTTTTCGTGTATTTTTAATTTTACGAACTTTTATTGCCTGGCTTGTGGTAGAATACATCCAGCGCGACAAAATGATATGGAACGGCGATGAAAACGAACAGACGAGACTTCTTGTGCATGTCCGCTTTCGCGGGCGCGACCGCAGTAATGCCTGGCAAGGGCTTTGCCCAGCTTCCCGTCCCTGGCGGCTCAGAGTTCGCTGGCATGGCTGGCGCCTATGCCGCGCTCGTCACCCCCTACAAGCCCGACGGCTCCGTGAACGAGGAAATGATCGAGAAGGTTATTGAATACGGTCTCGCAAACGGCCTCGCGGGCTTCTATCTCACTGGCTCCACCGGTGAAGGTTTCCTGCTTTCGAACGACGAACGCAAGCTGGTGTACGACCGCGCCGTGAAGACCGCGCATGGACGCGCCAAGCTGATCGCCCATGTGGGATGCCTTGCCACGCAGGATGCCGTCGAACTCGCCCGCCACGCCGCCAAGATAGGCATTGACTGGGTGTCGTCCGTCGCGCCCGTATACTTCGGGCAGAATTTCGACGCCGCCTACGCCCACTACAAGACCATCTCCGAGGCGACGGATCTGCCGTTCATGATCTACTCCATCGGCCAGCAGATCGTTCCAGACCGCGACCTGAAGTTCTTCGACCTCAAGAACGTGAAGGGCATGAAGTACACAGGCTACGCCTACTGGACCGTCAAGGCGCTCCGCTACCGTCTGCCCAAGCCGGCCATATTCTTCGCCGGCGCCGACGAGCAGGAGCTCTGCGCCTTCGCATACGGCGACACGTTCAGCGGCTGCATCGGCACTACCGACAACATGATCCCCGCCCATCACTCGCAGATATGCCGCCTCGCCGCGGAAGGACGCTTCGCCGAAGCCCAGCCGCTGATGGACGAGGTTGTGCGGTTCGTCGATCTCGTCGTCTCCGCGCCGCACGCCTCCTACTGGAAGAGCATCATGCGCTACATCGGCCTCGATTGCGGCCCCGCCCGCTCTCCGGCCGGACAGCCGCTCGGCGAAGCGGAATACCAGGCGTACGCCGCGAAGATCGACGCGCTTGGATTCATCGAAAGGAGAGACAATGCCTAGGCGCGCACAAACAGCGTTCTGCGCACTTGCCGCGCTCTTTTCGGCGACCGTCTGCGCCGCTCCGGCCGCTGGCGTGAAGCTTGCCCTTGACCTTCCGCCGGGTCCGGACAACCCGCGCAACAGCGAA
The DNA here is from genome assembly GCA_002373695.1 of Verrucomicrobia bacterium UBA3624. Classification (GTDB taxonomy): domain Bacteria; phylum Verrucomicrobiota; class Kiritimatiellia; order RFP12; family UBA1067; genus RUG572. The sequence continues at coordinate 21,983 of DFLH01000017.1, read as the reverse complement.
GGCGCATTCATGCCGCTCCGCGACGGAAGTATCATGTTCGCCTATTCGCGCTACACGGGCGAATCGAAATCGGATCACGCCACCGCCGAAATCGCCGCGCGTTATTCCCGTGACAACGGGACCACATGGTCCGTCAAGGACGAAATTATCGACAAAAACGAAGGCGGCATGAACGTGATGAGCGTAAGCCTTCTGCGTCTCAAGAGCGGAGAAATCGCACTGTTCTATCTGAAGAAGAATTCCCTCTCCGACTGCCGTCCCGTCATGCGCCGCTCGTTCGACGAAGGCAAGACTTGGAGCGAGCCGACGATATGCATCACGGACGAAACGGCCTACTACGTCCTCAACAACGACCGCGTCATTCAGCTGCGGGACGGACGGCTTCTCTTCGCCGTGTCGAAGCACTCTTTCCCCGACGGCAAGTTTGACAACACCGGCGTCGTCCTGACGTATTCGTCCGACGACAACGGCGCGACGTGGCGTCGCGGCAAGAGCGTTCTCACGGTTCGCGGCACGGACGGAAAGCAGTACGCCGCGCAGGAGCCGGGCGTCGTGGAATGCACTGACGGGAGCGTGCTCCTCTGGATCCGCACGAACGCGGATCGCCAGTATTTCAGCCGCTCGACAGATCGCGGCGAAACGTGGAGCGAACCCGAGCCGTCGCCGCTCGTATCGCCTCTTTCCCCGGCGAGCATAAAGCGGCTGCCGACCGGCGACCTCCTCGCCGTCTGGAACGACCACGGTTCGCGTCCGGAAATGAAAACGTACCGTCCGTCAGAGCATAAATGGGCGAACGGGTGGCGCTCGCCTCTCGCCACCGCGCTTTCTTCTGACGACGGGCGCACGTGGCACGGCGTGAAGATGATCGAAGACGATCCTGACGGCTGGTTCTGCTACACGGCGATCCAGCCGCTCGACGACGCGACGGTGCTTCTCGGCTACTGCGCCTACGACACTCTCGCGCATTCGCGCCTCGTCAAAATTCCGCTCGAATGGTTTTACGATCAGATTGTTGCAAAACCCGGTAGGGCGGCATCGACGATGCCGCCGCAAGGATTGGGAAACGGCGGTTTCATCGAAACCGCCCTACCAAATTCCACAATTGCACGAGGTTTCGCAACTGCCTCGGTATGTCACGATATAAAGAAAGGACAACAAAGATGAAAACAAGACTCATCCCAATCCTGGCTCTCGCCGCCGCAACCTGCCCGGCGATCTCGGCATTCGCCGATCTCGAGCAGCGCGACTCCTCGGCTTTCGACTACAAGTACGAGATGGTCAGCCTGCCGACGGCAGAAGACCTTGACGACAGCGGGACAAAGGATTTCGCCGGAGGCGGAGCGTGGTTGACGGCGGGAACCGGTTCAAGTCTCGGATCGGCTTCCATGGTCATTTCCACCGGTTCGGAGGCGCTAAAGGCAGACGCGACCGTCGGCAATGCCGGCGACGTGTGGCGCGTCATGAACGCTACGGCTGGAGCGTCCGGCACAGGCTACACGATCGAAGTACGGCTCAAAGTGACGGAATCCACAGGCTCGAAAGGTGCTTTGGTCCTCAATGCGTCCACCGGCGACTCGAGCGTAAACTCATGGCTCGTTTTCAAATACGGCAAACTCTCGTGGGGCCATAACAAAAATGTTGCAGACATTGCCGACATTGATGACGAATGGCATACCTACCGCCTTGTCCGCGAACCCGGCACGACAGTCCATTCCGTGTGGATGGACGGCAATCTTCTCGGAGACAATTTCAGCAGCGGCATAGACGCAAACATCAACCGCTTGCTGCTTGGTGCGGCAAATGCCGACTACAAAGGCAAGGCGCAAGTCGCCTGGCTGCGTTTCACCAAGGGCGCCTACGCGCCTCTGCCTGCGGATTACGAGCCGCCGCGCAAGGCCTCGGTCGATTTCCCTGTCCGGTACGAGATGAATTCGGACGATACGCGTTTTGCGGGATCGGGAAATCCCGAGACCAGCGGCACAGACTGGACGGCATATGTCGGCGCCAATCCAACGGTTTCCCTGAACAGTATTCTCTCCATGGAGCCCAACGGCAAGAATACGGCCTACTGGGTCTCGAAAGATGCTATCTGGAAATCCGTCGTCGATTCGGCTATGCCATATACTGTGGAATTCCGCGCTCGAATCAACTCCTGCAATATCGATGGCATTGACCGGACTCTGAATTTCCTGATTGGCACAAGCGGTGGCCCGGTCGCCAACTTTTTCATCGGCACGAATAGCGTAGAATGGTCTGTGTCGGACAGCATGGGACACAATATTGTCCTTGACGAAAATGACAATTCCGATCAAATGCACATCTTTAGAATTTAATATTCCGGTGGAGGCCGCCACGCATTTGCAGTTTGGCGCGATGGTGTGAAAATCGGCGAAAATCTGGTTGACTGCACGAGTTACTACAAAAACAACGCATTGGCAATCATGCGCTTCGGGGTGGTAAGCACCAAGACTCACGGCGGCGCGTTCGATATCGACTATATCCGCTGGACGACGGAGGGCGTATTTGCACCGTACGTGCCGCCCACAGGGACTGCATTCCTCGTACGGTAGCTTGACCGAACTTGCCCTTGGCGCGGAGAAATGGTAAAATCCCAGCCGTTTTTTCGACACCTGATTTCAGGAAAGGTAAAGCAATGCGTAAAAAGATCATAGCTGGAAACTGGAAGATGAACATTCTGCCGTCGGAGACGGCCGCCCTCGTCAAGGGTATCGCCGAGGCGACGAAGGGGTATTCCAACGTGGACGTGGTGTGCTGCACGCCCGCGATCGACATCCCGGCCGCAGTGGCGGCTTGCGCTGGTACTGCCGTGCAGCCAGGCGCCGAGAACGCCCACTGGGAGCCTTCTGGCGCCTACACCGGAGAGATTTCAACGGGCATGCTCGCCGATGCCGGCGTGAAATACGTTATCATCGGCCACTCCGAGCGTCGCCAGTATTTTGGTGAAACGGACGAGACGGTATGCAAGCGCACGACTGCGGTCATCAAAGCGGGCCTGACAGCGATCGTCTGCGTCGGCGAGACGCTGGCCGAACGCGACGCTGGCAAGGTGGATGAAGTGATCGTCCGCCAGATGAAGGAAGGTTTGAAGGGGCTTTCCGCGGCCGACGCATCCAAGCTGGTGATCGCTTACGAGCCGGTCTGGGCGATCGGCACAGGCCGCACGGCAACGCCGGAGCAGGCGCAGGAGGTTCACGCGCTCATCCGCAAGGTGCTTGGCGATCTGATCGGCATCGATGCCGCGGAGACGGTCCGCATCCAGTATGGCGGTTCCATGAAGCCCGGCAATGCGGCCGAGCTGCTCGCCCAGAAGGATATCGACGGTGGCCTCATCGGTGGCGCCGCTCTCAAGGCCGACAGCTTCGCGGCGATCATCGCCGCCGCTGCCGCGAAGTGACGTTACGTCCAATCGCGTCAAAGGCATCCTCTGCCTGATCTGCTCGGCCTTCGGGTTCGCGCTGATGGGGCTGTTCGTGCGCCTCGCCGACGATGTCGGCGGGGCGATGCCTTTTACGCAGAAGAGCTTCTTCCGGAATCTTGTCGCCGCCGCCGTGGCAGGAGCGCTGTTCTGGCGGACGATGCGGAAAAAAACGGCACGAAAGCCGTTCCCGCGAGCGGGCATTCGCCCCCTTGTACTGCGCTCGATCTTCGGGACGATAGGCATCTTCGGCAACTTTTACGCCCTCGGCCACATTCCAATCGGCGATGCCTGCATGCTGAACAAGCTGTCGCCGTTCGTTGCCGTTCTTGCGAGCTGGTGGCTGCTGGGCGAACGCGTGACCTTGCGGCAGGGCGTTGCCGTGGCCATCGCCTTCACAGGCGCAATGTTCGTGGTGAAGCCTGGATTCGCCATTGCGCACGAGACGGTGGCGGCGCTCGCAGGCCTTGTTGGCGGCATCGCGGCCGGCATGGCTTATACATGCGTGCGCCAGCTCGGACTGCTCAAGGCGGATCCAAGTTTCATAGTACTCTTCTTCTCGTGTTTTTCCACCCTTGCAACCGTGCCGTTTCTCGTCTTCGATTTCCATCCGATGACAGGTGCGCAGGTGGCGGTGCTGTTCGGCGCAGGCATTGCGGCATCGGTCGGACAGTTCGGGATCACGGCCGCATACCGCTTTGCGCGGCCTCGCGAACTGGCCGTATACGACTACACCAACGTGGTCTTCGCAACTCTCCTTGGCTTTACAGTGCTTGGACAGGTGCCGGACGCATACAGCTGGATCGGTATGGCGATCATTGTCGCAACGGGCGTCTGGATGAAAATGTGATATAATCGTCTCCATTCTGCAGGGATGAAAGATGATAGGCATTTCCAAGCTATATTGCGGAACGGTGGAGGCGTCGGACAGCCTTCGCTACAAGACAGGTGCGCACAAGCGTCCGATAGTGGTGTGGAACTGTACGCCAGCCTGCAATCTCGCATGTTCGCACTGCTACGCGGCCACCGCCGGCGAGCAGAAGGTGATGGATACGGGGCAGGCGCTGTCCGTCATTGACGATCTTGCGGAGTTTGGCGTTCCCGTTCTGCTGTTCTCCGGAGGCGAACCTTTCGCCAGGCCAGATGTCCGCACGCTTGCCGCTCATGCGAAAGAACGCGGATTGCGAGTGACGTTCTCCACCAATGGCACTCTTGTCGACGATGGCTGCGCGGACTGGATCCGCGACCTTGGCGTCGCCTATGTCGGCATCTCCATAGACGGCACGGAGGCGATACATGACGCGTTCCGCCGCCAGCCCGGCGCCTACAGACGGTCGCTGGATGCGATCCGCCGCCTTCGCGACCGTGGCGTGAAGGTGGGCTTGCGCGTGACAATGACACGCGACAACGTGCGGTCGATCCCCTCCATCTTCAGCTTGATGCGTGCGGAACGCGTTCCCCGCATCTGCCTTTACCATCTTGTCTACACGGGACGGGGACGGGAGATCGCCGCCACGGATCTCGATCATGCGGAGGCGCGCGCCGCGCTTGACATGATCGTCGACGAGACCAAGGCCTGCTTCGACGCTGGCTTCCCGGTGGAGGTGCTCACCGTGGACAACGCCTGCGATGGCATAGCCCTCTACATGAGGATGAAGGCGGAGAACCATCCCAACGCCGACAATGCCCTGAAGTTGCTTACGCTTAACGGCGGGAACTCTTCAGGGCATGGCATCGCGTGCATATCGTGGGACGGCACCGTCTATCCAGACCAGTTCTGGCGCAACCATCCGGTGGGCAACGTGCTTGACAGGCCGTTTTCCGGGATATGGGGCGATCCGCCGCCTGGGTCCCTGCTCGCCAAGCTCCGGCGCAAGAAGGAGTTCGTGAAAGGACGCTGCCGCACATGCCGTTGGCTCGACATATGCGGCGGAAACTTCCGCGCCCGCGGCGAGGCCGCAACCGGAGACGTCTGGGGTGAAGACCCCACATGCTACTTGACAGACGCGGAGATTGGCGTCATATCCTGACAAGCTCGTATTCTGAAGAACCGATCCCAGCGCGTTCGCCCTCTGCAATGGCGTCCTGCCAACGCGTGTCAGGATGCATTGTGGTGAAGAGATCTCCATGCGTGTCGACCCCGGCAAGGCAGCTGTTGGGCATGACGGGAGCGGCGTTGCACATGTCTGCGCACGCCTTGTCCAGTGCCACCGGATCGAACGAGGCAAGCATGCCGATGTCCGGAATGATGGGAACGTCGTTCATCGGATGGCAATCGCAGTGCGGCGATACGTCGCATATCAGCGAAACATGGAACGACGGCTTTCCGTGTATGACGGCGGCGGTGTATTCGGCGATCTTGCCGTGGAGGATGGTGCAGGGCTCGCCGAAGTCGCTCATGATCGCATCGCGGTTGCACGCGCCGATGCACCGTCCGCATCCGACGCACTTTCCGGAGTCGATGGCTGCGGTGCGCCGGCCATCGGCGTTCTTGCCTACGGTGCAGGCTCCATGCGCGCATTCCTTCGTGCATTTGCCGCATCCGATGCAACGCGAAGCATCTACCTGCGGATGGACGCTGGAATGCATCGCCTTCTTGCCGGCGCGCGAACCGCCGCCCATCCCGAGGTTTTTCATCGCGCCGCCGATGCCTGTCATCTCATGGCACTTGAAGTGGGTGAGGGAGATTATGACATCGGCATCGACGAGGGCGCGTCCGATATACGCCTCCCTCACGTATTTGCCGTCCGGCAGCGGGATGGCCACGTCGTCGGTACCCTTTAGGCCATCGGCGATGATTATGTGGCAGCCGGTGGAGAATGGCGAGAATCCGTTCTCGTAGGCGATGTCAAGGTGGTCTAGCGCATGCTTGCGCTGGCCGACGTAAAGGGTGTTGGCATCGGTGAGAAACGGGCGTCCGCCCCTGGCCCTTATGAAATCCACCAGCGTTTTTGCCCAGTTGGGGCGAAGGTAGCTCATGTTGCCGGCCTCTCCGAAATGGAGTTTGATGGCGACGAACTTGTCGGTGAGATCTATCGTGTCGAGGCCGGATTTCTTCAGAAGCCTGGTGAATTTTTGCTGCAGATTCTCCGTGTCGGAGCAACGGAAATCAGCGAAATATACGGCGGGTTTGCTTGTCTTTTTCATGGGGTTGCCTTTAAATTGCGGTAAAGAGCACGTATTATATCAAATTCTGCCACGGCGCGTTTTACCGATGGCGCCCAGGCGCACAAACCACGCACAGCCAGAAATGTGAGGTGATTTCAAAACCTCTCTGAACATGTGTTTGGTGAGGCTATGAGCGGGTGCTGTGTGATGGCACTACGGTTACAGAGCGGCAAAGAGGAGTGCGAAGTGTCCACCAGTGAAGTTACTCCACCACTCCTACTCCACCAATAGGGTCAGACCCTCCGGTGTGCCAATAGGGTCAGACCCTCCGGTGTGCTCTTCATCAAGACGACGTTCCCGCGCGACGAAATTGCAGACGACATGCCCCTGCGGTATTTGGCCGGTGTCGTGCCGACGATTCGCTTGAACATGCGGATGAAGTGCGAATGGTCGAAGAAGCCGACGTCGGACGCGATGTCGCTTATGCGGCGGTCGGTTGTGCCGAGAAGGGTCTTCGCGGCGTTGATGCGGACATTCACTATGTATCTTGCAGGAGACATCTGCGTCAGCGAATGGAAGAGACGCCTGAATTGCGCGGGCGAGTAATGCGCGATTTTTGCAAGCTCGTCGACGGTGACGTTTTCGGCGTAGTGTTCGTTTAGGTAGACGACCGATTTCCGAATCGGGTCGTACCAGTTGGCGGTGCGCATCTTCTGCTGCGCGCGCCAGTACACGGTCGCCGTGCCGATTCGCTTCCCGTCGATCGAGATTACGGGGCGCACCGTCACGCAGTTCAGGTTCGTCGAGCGGTCTGCCACGAATCCATAGACGCGCTCTACTATCGGGACGCCCGTCTCCATCACCTCTCGGTCGCGGTTCGCATAGACAGCGGCCTGGTCCGGGGGATAGAGCTCCTCGGAAGTGTAGCCGAGCATGTCGTCGACGGAACTCCATCCTGACACGCTGGCGTTGTAGCGGTTGGTGAACATGATGCGTCCATCGGCGTTCTTGATGCAGAGCGACATGTTAGGCGCATTCTCCATCAAGTCAACGAGAAGCTGAATCGCAGGACCTGCCGCCTTCATGAACTTTTGCTGCATCGCGGCGACACGTGTCGGCGAAATCGTCTTCTTTGTGTACCTAGCGCGGTTCTTCATGAGCGCATTATACTATATGGAAAACAGAAGCGCAAGCGCGATTACGAAGCCGTCGCATGAGGGAAGTTGTACAATCAAGTGAGTCAAATCGGAAAGGCCAGATTTCGAGGTGGAGAACAGAGGCAAAAAGGAAGAAAGACAGGGAGCGGAAGAGGAAGGAAAAAAGGAGGAAGGCACGCCCCCTATGGGGCGTCGCGCGCGGGAAAGGCAGCAAGGGCGTCGCAATCTGTGGTATGATGGAGGTGAACAAACCAAGACATCAAAGCCAGAGAAAGGACGCCGTGAGGCATTATACCACACAACACGTGCCCGGCGCACACCTGAACTTCAGCCAACGCCAGACGCTGGCCTCGGACTGGAACGCGACCGTCAGGGCCGGATGCCGGATCACGCTCCGCCAGTTCGCCGCGAAGCACGGGCTGAAATACGAGACCTGGAGGCGCGAATACCGGCGCGGGGCCACCGGAGCAGCCGTCCCGGACCCGAAGGACAGGCGACGACGCAAGTACGCAGAGTACGACCCCTTCAGGGCGCAGGACGAGATCAACGAGAACAACGAGAACAAGGGAACGAAGATGCTGGTGACCAACCAGATGGCCTTCCTCTTCAAAAGGCACGTGCTCGACGAGAAGCTGTCGCCGTACGACGCCCTCTGCCACATGAAGGACGAGATGCCCGGGCAGCGCATCCCGTGCCTTTCGACATGGTACAGGCACATCAACGCCGGAGACGTCGGAGTCATGTACGGACAGACCCCGTACCATCCGAACAGAAAGCCGAAAGGCCCGAAACCCCATCCCGCCATGACGGTCCCGGGGCGCCTCGCGCTCGACGACAGGCCCGCGGGCGCGACCAGGCGCAACCGGTTCGGGCACTACGAGATGGACACCGTCGTCTCGTCGACGAACGGGACCGGCGGTCTGCTCGTCCTCGTCGACCGCAGGAGCAGGCGCTACGTCATCGAGAAGCTGGAGCACGTCACGCAGGACGACGTCGTCGCGGCGCTCAGGAGAATGGTCGCCCGCAAGGCACTCGGCAAAGTGCGCTCCATAACGACCGACAACGGCTGCGAGTTCCTCGACCCCAAGAAGATAAAGGCCGTCGTCGGATGCAACGTCTACTACACCCGCGCCTACGCCTCCTGGGAGAAAGGCTCCGTCGAGAACTGCAACCGCCTCGTCAGGAGGTGGTACCCCAAGGGAACCGACTTCGGCAAGTGCACGCGCGCGGACATGCACAGGCTCGAGCGCGTCATCAACTCGATCCACCGCAGGCTGCTCGGCGGCAAGACCGCCTACGAGTTCGACACCGCTTTCGCAAAGGCCGCATAAGGAGAAGCCTCGATGAAACGGAACGAGAATCGCGAAATGCGCGGCGGGGTGCCCAGGCGGCGCCCGGGCATCTTAAACAAGCCCGGGCGTATTAGCCTGGGTCGCCGCGCCATCATCAACGTCCATCTCAAGAAAGGAACCCCTAATGAAACTCTTTGAGCTGCTGCCAAGGCCCCTCGGGAAGATCTTCAGAAAATTGACTCACTTCACTTGCAATTCACCAAGCCGTCGCATGAGCGTATATACACATTTTTGCTCTGATTGTGCAAGAATCTTGGTGCGTTTTTTGCGATAATACAATGCGTTTTTTGCGATAATACAATCAAACTCAAAGTGGAGAACTCGGATGGGCACAACTAGGAGAAATGTTTTCAAGGGTATGATTGCGGCGGGTTCGCTGCCGATCTTCAATATCGGCTGCGCCGGATTCGGGGCGAGCCGCCAACGCCAGCTTGCGAAAGGCGCGAAGACGCGCATCGCGATCGTCGGCTGCGGAGACTGGGGGCGTACGCTCCTCAACCGCGCGGGGCTTGTCGGCGGCTGCGAGCTTGTCGCGCTGTGCGAGCCAGACCCGTCCGCGATAGGCGTCTTGTACGCTGAGTGCGCGAAGGTCTGGGGTCGCGATGCGCTCGTAAAGGCCGAGGTGTTCGCCGACTACCGCGAGATGTTCGCGAAGCTGGGCGACGGCCTTGACGCCGTGTTCATCGCGACGCCCAACCACCACCATGCGCTTCCGGCGCTGATGGCGATACGGCGCGGAGTCGCCGCGTTTGTCGAAAAGCCGATGGCGCACACGATGGAGGAGGTTCTGCTCATCGAGCGCGAGGCGAAGAAGACTGGCGTCGTCGTGCGAGTCGGGAACAAGGGCCACAACATCTCGCACCGTCCGCTTCTCGCAAAGTACCTGAAGGATGGCGTCATCGGCGACGTCACGGAGGTGTTCAGCTTCTCCGACCGCCCGAACACCATGCTGCACCGTCCGCACGACGTACCCGTGCCGCCAGGCATGAACTGGGATCTCTGGTGCGGCGGATCGCCCGTCTGCAAGCCCTACGGCGGCGAGGAGGGCCGCGTCGGGCTCCATCCGCACGACTGGCACTCCTGGATCGACTACGGCAACGGCTCCATCGGCAACATGGGGACGCACGTCCTCGACGCGCCGTACCAGACGATGGACATGTGGAAGGTGACGCCGTCCAAGATCGAGGTCAAGGACATCGCATGGGGATGCGAAGGCGCGTGGAACAAGCGCGGCACGATGGACTTCACGATTCCCGCCCGCGACGGATGGGGCGAGATCGTCCTGCACTGGAACGACGGCATAGCCGACGGCGTAGATATGGGGCCGAAGTTCATGAGCGGATGGTACAACCGCGTCTACAAGCGCGAACACACGAACTTTCCCGAGAAGCTTGTCGAGCTTGAGAGGAAGTGGGGCGTAAAGAAGCCGATTCCTGCGTTCGGCACGGTGTTCGTCGGCACGAAGGGCATGATATACGAGGAGTTCCACCGCACGCTCAGGTTCTTCCCGGAGGGCGGCAAGATCGCCGACATTCCGGTTCCAGACAAGGAGACCCTGAACAGAGAGGAGCTGAAGATCATCGCCGAGTTTCTTGGCGCAGTGCGCGGCAATCCCGGACCTGTCAACACGGGGCTTGATTTCTCGATTCCGCTTGCGAAGACCTTGATGCTCGCGAACATGTTGGCCTTCGCCGGGAAGGGGACTTACCGTTTCGACGGTGAGAAGACCGACAGTGCCATCGCGAATGCTCGCGCCCGCCACTCCTATCGTAAAGGTTGGGAGATCGCATGACGCTCTGCGCACTTTTCGCCGCCGCGCAGATAGGCGGGGTGTTTCCGCTGCTCTGCACGCCGTATGCGGAGGACGGATCGCTCGACTGCGAGACGCTTGCCAAGGAGGCGCGGTTTGTCGCCGACTGCGGGGCGGACGGCATTATCTGGCCGGCGGCGAGCGATGCGATGAAGTGGCTCTCGCCGGAGGAGGAGCGCGCCGGTCTTGCAGCAATAGCCGCCGCACTCGACGGCCGCGACATCTGGTTTTCGCCTTGCTGCCCCGGTACGAACACGACAGACATGCTCCACCGCGTCAGCGTGGCCAATGAGATCTCCGCGAAACATCCAGGTCTCAAGATGACCATGCTTGTCAGGATGCTTGACGATGCGAAGGGGGATGCAGACTACGAGCGCCAGTATGACACGCTCGCCGCCGCGACCAGGCTTCCTGTCATCATCCAGACCTACAACGGAAAGTCGCCGATGCCGTCCGCAAAGTTGCTCATCGACCTCGCGAAGCGCCATCCGCAGACTTACGGATGGTACAAGGTAGAAGGCACCGGATCGGGAATCGTTCCGTGCGCTCGTGCACTTGTCGCCGCGAAGCCGGTCGTAAAGACCGTGTTCACCGGCTGGGGCGGGCGCGACTGGCTCTATCATTACCGGCGCGTCGGAACGAGGGGCGTCATAACGCAGCGACCCATGTACGCCGACCTGATAGTGAGGACATGGCGGGCGCTTGAGGGAGGGTCGCGCACCCCTGCTCCCGCTTCGCGGGCAGCCTGCGGCTGGGGGATACCCGTCGCGACCGAAATGGCCGACGCCCTCTTCGCGAAGTTCATGTATCTGCGCAATCTGGAGGACACCATTCCGGCCCCCGAAATGCGTGGCTGGAACCTCTACGTCCTCAAGAAGCGCGGCGTGTTCCGCAACACGCTTTCGCGCACCAAGAAGCGCGACGACGGCAGCTGGGAAGTGAAGGGCGTGGAGCTTTCGGACGCAGACCGCGCCGAGGTGGACGCCAGGCTTGGGTACGCGCTGGATTCATGCGCGACGGCATTGCCGCCGGCTGAGCCGACAGGTCATGTCTCAAATGCCTGCGTGCGCGTGGATACGTTCCATGAGACGCCGGACGTCGTGCTGGCGGAGCGTGTCGCCGGCGCACCTGCCGGAGACGCCGATTTCTCGGCGGAACTCCAGGCCATGCTCGACGATGTCGGCTCGCGCGGAGGGGGAACGGTGTTTCTGCATCGCGGCTTCTACACGATTGCCCGTCCCGTCGAGATTCCCGTCGGCGTAACCCTCCGAGGCGACTATTCGGCGGCCAGGCCTGATCAGAGCACCATACTCCGCGTCGTCTGCGGACGCGGCGACCCGAACGGAACCGCCGCATTTACGGTCAACTGCGGCGGCGGGCTCATGAGCCTCGTATTCTGGTATCCTGAACAGAGGCTCGAAGACCCCGCGCCGTATCCGTGGACGGTGAGGTCGAAGATAGGCAGCCCCCTGCCAAACGAGAACCAGACGGTGACGGACTGCACTTTCGTCAATTCCTGGAAGGCTGTCGCAATAGGTCCGGAATGGAACGAGCTCCACACGCTTCGCCGCCTTTCGATATGCGCTCTTTCAACAGGATTTGCAATTGACCGCACCTCCGACATCGGTCGCACAAGCGAAGTCGTTGTCTCGCCGAACGTGTGGTCCGCAAGCGGGTTTCCGGGTGCGCCGTCCGAAAAGGCGCTTCGCGAATGGCTGCGGACGCACGAGACGATAGGCGCGGACTACGCCCGCAGCGACTGGGAGTACATCTGGCGGCTCAAGGTGGACGGATACAATGTCGGCGCGCGTTTCCGGAAGGGAGTGACGCCGATGCTGGCGAACGCGGCGATGGCGGAGTCGGTTTTCACGAACTGCGTGACGGGGCTTCGCCTTGTAAGGATGAATACAGTCGGACTGGCAGTCCACGACTCGGCATTCGCGTCAGACACGAATGTCGCCTTCACCTCTCTCTGGAACAGCGTACAGTTCAGTTCATGCAAGTTCATCGGCTCGGCGCCGGTGCAGCCTGTGAAGGACGGACACGAGTGGAGCGGGCACCTCATGCTGCCGCGTGAGCAGGATCCAGGATTCACCGTGCGGCCGGAGCCGCCTTCGCGTTCGCGGCCAGCAGGCAGGCTTGTTGTGGACGTGCGGGACTTCGGCGCGGCGACGAACCTCGAGGACAACACGTCTTCGTTCATGCGCGCGCTTGCGAAGGCCGGACAAAGTGGCGGCACGGTCTATGTTCCCGCCGGCGTCTGGAAAATACGCGGAGCGCTGCGCGTCCCCTCCGGCGTGGAACTGCGCGGTTGTTCTGACGTGCCGCATCATACCACGAGCGGAGGTTCCGTGCTTCTTGCCTATTCCGGACGGGGAAACGAGGACGGCGATCCGTTGATTTCGCTGGAGCCCCGTTCGGGGCTGCGCGGACTCGGCGTATGGTATCCAGAGCAGATGTTCTACGATCCGGTTCCGTATCCTTGGGCTGTACGCTCCCTGGGAGAAGGATGCTGGATTACCGACGTCAACATCGCCAACTGCTGGAACGGCGTCGATTTCGCGTCGCATCCGTCAGACGGACATCGCATATCGTACCTGTCCGGCGGCTTCTGGCGACGCGGGCTTGCCGTCGGGAAGTGCTCGTCGCGCGGCTGGGTCGAGGACGTGATGATGAATCCCCACTACACCGTCCGCAGGCAGCTGGGCGTTCCCCACAGATGGGGCGAATCGAAGGACGAGCGGTTCCGCAAGATGCCCGCAGGCGAGAAGCGGCTCCATGCATGGCTGCGCGAACATCTTGAGGCGTACGCTTTTACGGACTGCGCCGACGAGCATGTGCGCGGCATCTTCGTATATGCGGCGAGGACGGGAATCAGCATAGACGGGAAAAGCCGCGTCACGATGCTGCTTCCGGGATGCGACACCGCCGTTAAGTGCTTCAGCGTCAGGCAGGATGAGGGGTCGAAGCTGAGCGTGGCATTGGCTCAGCTTGTGCCGAGGAAGAACGGCATTGACGATTCCGCGTCCGTCATGCTGGAAAAGGGTGATGCCGGAGACAGCGGATTCACGGCCACGCAGACATGGACATCGCGGTCTTTCGCAGAGGAGGGGTCGTCTTCCTTTGTCGTACAGAGGGGGACTGGGTGCGCAATGGCGGACATGTTCGTTTCGGACGGCATCGGCAAGTCCTGTGCCGAGAGCGGGCGTCTCGCCATCCGCAACGGCATGTACATTGACCACGGCCCGGAGTTGGCGATGCCGTCGAATGGAACACTCACTGTTTCGGAGTGCAGTGTCGGTCAATTCAACAAGGCGTTCTGGCACGGCGCATCATTTGACTTCAAGCGCGATCTCAAGAAATGAGCGGAACCAAGAGAGTCGTATTCTCCTGTGCTGCGGCGTTTGCGCTTGCGGCACATGCGTACCTGCCGCCTGTCGACGAGAGGTGCGGCGTGAAGGTCGAGATCGGCTCGTTTCCGCAGAAGATGGATCGCCCCGGCAAAAAGCCGCAGACATGGCCGTACGGCGTCACCGAGGTGCAGGCAGGTGCGCCGCGCTCCTTTCCCGTGACGCTGGAGAACAAAACGGAAAAGCCGGTCACGGGTGAGCTTGAGGTGTGGATGAACGACGACTGGGACGTATCGGGGCCGCAAGGTGCCGTCGCCCTCGCGCCAGGCGAGAAGAAGGAGCTTTCCTATACGGGCATGCCGCGTCCAAGTGCGCTCAACGCCCTCTATCCGGTCAACGCGCGTTTCACGCCCGCCGGCGCAAAGAAGGAGGACGCTCCGCACCCGATCGCGATCTTCTTGCTCAAGAACCCAGACGCGCCACGTCCCGTGCGAAAAGCGGTGCAGCCGAGCATCGTCCCTGAAAGCCCAGCTGCGACAAATGCTTCGTGTGTTGCGGAGGCCCTTGCGGCTGCTCGGGCGGCGTGCGTGTCCGGATCCGATCCGGCGGCGGGACGCTGGCGGCTCGACACCGGTGACGTGGTGTACGGCGCGGGCGTCGCCTACGGCGCACACGGCCTCGTTGACGGCGCGCTCGCCTTCACGGACGGAGAGAAGTCCGTCGTGTTCAATGGCTTCTCCGCGCAGACTGAGACGGACGACGGCTCGCCTGCGCCCGAGGCGAAGGCGTCGATCCGCGAGGAGAATGGCACGCTGCGCATTTCCTGGTCGATTCCGGGCGTGTCGCGCAATGCGGCAGGGTTTCCGCGTATCGTCGATATTGCCGTCGGTCCCGCCACAGAGACGCCGCATCGCGTATTCATGGGCTTCGGCAACGTCGTGGAGGGGCCGAAGAAGTTCAAGATGGACGCGGGAGGATTCAATCTCTCGACGCGTCACGTTGGCGCGGAATACGCAAACGGGCTTTCCGTTGTGCAGGCCGTGGACGTCGTGCCGGATTCCGTGACGTGTGACGGCGAACGGAACCTCTTCTCGCTCCATGCGCACCACGGCGCGACGTTCACGTTCGTGCCGTCGTCGAAGGGTCCGTTCGAGGCCGCCCGACGCTTCCGCGCCGTGTCGGGCTACAGGGCCAGTCCGGGACATGCCGCGCTCGGTTCGCGGATGTGCCTCGACCAGTGGGGCGGCGACTACGCACAAGTGGCCGAGGATATCGCGATGGCGGCGAAGTACGGGCTTAACGACTCGATCTTCGTCAAGCACGTCTGGCAGCGCTGGGGATACGACTACCGGCTGCCGGAGATATACCCGCCCGCCGGAGACGCTGCCGCGTTCGGCGCGATGCGCAAGGCGTGCCGCGACGCGGGCATCCTCTTCTGTCCGCACGACAACTACACCGACATCTACCCCGACTGCGACGGCTTCTCGTACGATCTCGTTGCGTTCAACCTCGATGGCACGCCGCAGCTGGCGTGGTTCAATCGCAGTCGGCAGGCGCAATCCTATCGCTGGACGCCGCATGCATTCCACCCGTGGTGCCTCCGCAACGCAAAGATGCTCAAGACAGGCTACGACCCAGACGCCATCTTCATCGACGTGTTCACTGCGCACTCTCCGTTCGACTACATCGACCGCAAGGGACGATTCCACTCCAAGAACGAGACCTCGGCGCAGTGGGGGCGCGGCTTCCAGATGTATCGTGAGGGCTTCGGGCGACCTGACGCGGTGTGCGTGAGCGAGGCCGGTCAGGACCATCTCGTTGGCGTGGCGGACGCCGGGCAGAGCGACCATTTCGGCGCGCCAAGGCTGATTGGACAGGCGAACTTTAAGGACAGCGAGCGCACTCCGTGGCACGACATCGCCACGCACGGCTACTACGTTCTCTTCGCGGGCGGACTCGGCGGACGCTATCAGGAGGAGAAGGGCTGGAACAAGGGCGGCGACGCGGAGCTGCACGGCTACGCCTCTGACGACTACCTCTCCAACTGCATCATCGGCGGACGCAACCCGATGTGCAGCGGGCCATTCTCGCGCAATGCCGTGAAGACGTACTGGCTGCAGCACGACGCTTGCGCCGAACTCGGGCGTGCCAAATTCCTCGACCTGAAGTATGAGGGCAACATCCATTGCCAGCATGCGTTCTTCTCGGACGGCGGCGAGGTGTGGGTGAACCGTCAGACGAACAAGACGTGGCGGCTGCCGAACGGCGTCGTTCTTCCGTCCTACGGCTACTACGCCCGCACTCGCGGCACGGAGAGCGGCGTGGTGGAAAAGGATGGTGTTCGCTGTGCATTCGCGAAGTCGGCAAACGGAATCTTCGTAGATGCGCGCAAGCCGTCCGTCAACAACTCCCGCAACGCCAACACGCGTCCGCTGCGCGCCGAGGTGGTTGCTCCCGACCGGTTGCGCCTCTTCGTGTCGTGGGAGACGAAACGTCCTCTTCCCGACTATCGCCCGTTCGTGCACGTCTGCAATCCACTTGGGAAAATCGTGTTTCAGTGCCGCATGGCGCGTGAGAATGAGATTCTTGCGAAGGTCGGCGCGTACGAGACGTATATCGACGTGGTTGTGCCGTCCAGAACGGCTGCCGGCACATACGAGGTATGCTACGGCGCGTGGAGTCAGAAAGAAGGAGACCGCCTTGCGATTGGCGGCGCACCTTCGGATGGCAGAGGCCGCGTTAAGGGCGGACGGATCGTGGTCTCGCGCGCGGATGACAAGATCTCCGGTGTCGTCTGGGCGCCAGAGGCTTCGTCGGACGAAGTCGCGGCGCGCGACAGGCTGCTTGGCGTGAATCGCGCGGGACGCGTCGTGCATTTTGATGGCGTGAAGACGGACGGAACCTTCCGCTTCGCGGACTGGACGATAACCCCTCTCCCGGATTCAAGTCCCTTTTTGGCCGAGTTCGACCTCGCCGCGTTCGGCGCGGCGGGTCGTGCGGTTGCCGGCGTGGAAGCCGTAGAGCCGGAAGGCGATGCCGCCGCGCCATCGTGGAGCCAGTCTGGGAACGTCCTCAAGGTCTCCTGCGACGCAAGGTCGTTTGCCTACCGTATCCGTCTTCAGAACCAAAACCACCAAACGGAGTGAAAGCAGCATGAAGAACCTGTTGACAGTAATTGCCGTATGCTTGACGCTTCCCGCACTTGCCGGACGCACCGGCCCGTGGACGAAGGAGAAAGCGTGGGAGTGGTATGCCGGGCAGCCGTGGATTCGCGGATGCAACTACATGCCGGCGTCGGCGGCGAACCGCGTGGACCAGTGGCAGGAACTCGGCTGCGAGGAGCGGTTCGAGGAGGTCGAGCGCGAGCTGGCGCTTGCCGAGGAGATTGGCTTTAACGCAATGCGCATCATCGTCGGGGTTCAGGGATTCGGCGTATGGTTCGCCGACCACGACGGCTTCATAGCGCGCTTCGAACGCTATCTCGCCATCTTGGACCGGCACAAGATGCGCGCGTGCATCACCTTGTGCGGCGACTGCATGAGGCCGAAGGAGTACTGGAAGATGCCTACGCCGGGGCCGCAGTCGTACGACTGGGGCTACCACGGCGGGCGCAAGATGAGCCAGCACGGGAGCTTTCCGGACGCCATCGGCTTCTCGCCGGTTGACGACCCCGAACTGGGCCCGAAGGTCTATGCGATGTGCGTTGAACTGATCACTAAGTACAGGACGGACCGGCGCATATTGATGTGGAACCTGTGGAACGAGCCGGGCAACTCCAACCGCGGCGACATCACCGTTCCCCAGATGAAGAAGCTCTTCGAGCTGGCGTGGCAGATAGACCCCGTGCAGCCGCTCGCCGCCGACCTGTGGTCCACATACGGCGTCTGGGGTTCCGACGAGCGCGAGAAGCGTGCAGAGTCGGCGGCAGGCGAGCTTTCGGACGTCATAAGCTACCACTGCTACGGCGACTACGAGAAGCAGGTGAAGGTCATTGCGCTCCTGAAGCGCAAGTACGGGCGGCCCCTGTTCAACACGGAATGGCTTCACCGCATCCTGCACAACACGGTCGATACGGCCTATCCGCTCTACTATCTCGAGAACATCGGCTGCTTCTGCTGGGGCTTCGTCGCGGGCAAGTACCAGACGTACGAGCCGTGGGAAGGACTCTGGAGGCGGGAGGAGCAGGGCAAGGCGGACAATCTCGACTTCACCCGCTGGCAGCACGACCTGATACGTCCGTCGATGCGTCCCTACGATCCGAAGGAGATCAGGCTCATCAGGCGCTTCAACAAGCTGGCGGACAAGGACTTTGCGGAACAGAAGGAAAACACAGAAACAAAACAGAAACAGTAAAGGAGAAGAACAATGAAAAAACCAATGAGAATCATGCTCGCCGCCGGGCTGGCGGCTGCATCCATCGCCGCTTCGGCGGAAAGTTCCATAACTGTGGACAACGTAGTCCAGCGGTGGCCATGGAACAACAAGCTCGACATCACCTACACGGTGAGCGGCGGGCAGGACGTGGCGGCGGGCGTGTATGCGCGCATTGTCTTCACCGCGAGCATCGGCACGACAAACATCGTGATCGACGGCGTGAACGATGTCGGCGCAAACGCCTCGGACGGCACGCACACGGTCACGTGGACGCTTCCCGACGGTCTTCGCGCGAACGGCTGCACGATGACGGCGCAGCTTCTTTCCGCCGACGTCCCGAGCGGCGACGACTACATGATTGTCGATCTCGATACCGGTGCCGTCACTTGGGAAGGTCTGTATAATACACAGGCCGAGTCGAACGATCGCTACAATGCGGCAACCTACAAAACGGTCAAACTCGCCCTGCGCAAGATACCCGCTGGCGGCTCCTACCCCACGGGCGATGACGCACACTACGCGCCAGGTGTCGCCACGTCCGATTTGCTACTTAACTCGTCAACAAACTGGGTCACAACGCGCGACTACTATGTCGGTGTGTTCCCGGTTACGCAGCGGCAGTACGAGAAAATCACCGGCGAGACCCCATCGACATATACCTCGACGTCGATTTCCGGAAATACGAAAAACCATAGACCCGTGGAGTGTGTCTCGTGGAATGACCTGCGCCTCTCCACCACGGCGCCGACTTCGTCAATCCCTGCTGTTGTGTCTGATAATACCGGCACATTCTTCCAGCGGCTGAACTACAAGACGGGCTTCTACTTCGACCTCCCGACGGAAGTCATGGCGGAGATAGCGGAGCGTGCAGGCGCAACCACTACGTATTTCTGGGGCGACACGATGGTTACGAACTATGTGACCTGCAAGGAAGACCCTCTTACAAACAACGGCAAGAGTACCGTTGCCGTCGGATCGAGACTACCGAACGCGTGGGGGCTTTACGATACGGCCGGAAACGTGTGGGAGTGGTGTTTGGATGACATGGAATCGACCAATCTTGCGAATGCTGCCGATCCGTTCACCCCATTCTGCTCTTCGGGGACCAAGAGGCGGCTTCGTGGTGGCGGGAGTGTAGCCAATGATTCATCGAACGCTAACTACCGTGCATCGCGCCGCGACGGAGATCCGCCAGATACGCAGAAAGGCTACGCTGGTTTCCGCGTGTCGATGATTGTTGACTGATTGGCGGGAGGGAAGAGACATGAGATTTCTATGCATAACTCTTACGGCGGTAGCGGCGTTGCCGCTATTCGCCGTGGACGGCACGCTGCTTGCGGAATCCGGCGATTCGCCGGAGTTCTCGGTGTACAGCGCGCCTGGCGCGACATATTCGGCGGCGAAGTCGGCATCGTCCGAGATCGCCGCCCTGCCGCCCGTCTTCAGCCGCGCAGGCGAGACGGTGACGGCCACTCCGCCCAGCGGCAACAACGTGAAGACGCTCTCGTCGCCGTCGCTGGTGTCCGTTCTTGACGAGGGCGGCGTCTGGACGCTCTTCAATTCTGTGCAGGGTTCGGCCCGCATCGGCGTTGCGTGGGCGGTCTATGACGACGGCGGTACGCTTGCGTCCTCCGCTTCTTCCGGAGACTATGGCGTGGACTCCAAGCAGCCCGGCCCCGACCGCAAGGCAAGGCTTGAGAACATGCTGCCGGTGTCCTATTCAGGCGACAACTGGGTCAGAGACGTGGCGGCGGCGGTGACGCTGACGTTCGTCTCGCCGGACGGCGATGAGACGGTGCTCAACCTTACGGGTACGGGGGCGACGACTCAGTTCAGGTTCGACAAGTCGGGATCTTGGACGGTGACGCTGACGATGGCGGACGGCGCGACGCGCACTGCGCTCATCAACGTCAGCGGCGGTTTGGTGATCTCCTTTACGTGACATCCTGAATCTGACGCCATGAAATGATCGGACTCCTGGCAGCGGGCGTTCTTTCGCCGTTCTTCTTCGAGGCGACGCCGGAGGTGCGTTCGACGTACCAGTCGCTCGGCAAGATCGTCGAAGACCGCCCGATGCAGATAACGAACATCCGCTTCGGATACGATGCGGGCGCGTTCGGGCGGTTCGGCGTCCGCAACTGGGACGTAAGCTCGCTCAGCGACCGCCGCCACGACGCGCACCGCCATGCGCTGTACCACACCGAGTTCGGCCCGACATGGCAGTACGACCTGAGGTTCTGCGACGGCTGGCTGCTTGCGAGCGACCTGACGCGGTCGTGGACGCTGTACAGGGGTTTTGATGACAAGGCGTCGAACAAGACCTACCACTGGTGGCAGCTCGACCAGTCGCTGGAGAATCCGTATCTCGTGCCGTTCTACCGCCTGCGGCGGTGCTTCCGGGGGAACGACTATCTCTACTTCAAGGCTGGGGTCAGGAGGCGCTTCCCGCTGCCATGCGGGCTGTACGTGACTCCGTCGGTGTTCGCCGAGGGCGGCAGTTCACGCAACAACAAACGGGTTCTCGGCGGGAAGCCGGACGGCGGCAGGTGGGGCTCGGGGGTCTCTTCGGTCTCGCTACGGCTCGAATTCGGCTGGCGCATTTCGGAGTGGCTTACGGCTTTCGCATATGTCGAGCAGTACGAAGTCGTCGGCGGCGAAGCAAGGCGCGCGAACAAGGAGAGCAGCTATACGTGCGCCCACAACGACTGGACGCACGGCGGAGTCGGCCTGCGTCTGCGGTTCTGATCTTTTCCGCGTCGCTCCCGAAACTAAACGCAAAAGTCCAGAGGTAAACGCAAGTTTTGTCTGGTAGTTTGTGGTTGGGAGGCTGTTGAAGGTTTGCCGTGTGTGGCGTGGCAGGCCGCAAGGATGTCTGGCGATGCGTTTTTTGGACGCATGGCAGATAGTTTCACACGAAGGGCGGGCTTTTTGGTACAATGCTCCCGCTGCCCGTCCCGCAGACCTGATTTGCGGTCCTGACTGCGAGCGGGATAGTTCGGCCAGCCTCCGAAGGGGGGCTGCCTTTACTTCTTCAGTTCGTCAGTTCCCGTCTTTTTGATGCCGTTCTTCCTTAGCACCGCCTTATCTGCGATCCTCTGGAACCTCTCGCCGAGCAGGAACGGGTGCAGAGAGAGCAGAGGGTCTGACCCCATTGGTGGAGTAGGAATGGTGGAGTAGCGGAATCTTTGATATACTGTTCGCCATGCGACGACTGACTTTCATCGCTATCTGGCCGCCGTTGATTGAGAGGCGGTCATACGGTATTTGCGCGGCGACATGCCGCAGAACAGGCGGAACTGCGACGAGAAGGGAGAGCAGAGGGTCTGACCCCATTGGTGGAGTAGGAATGGTGGAGTAGCGGAATCTTTGACATACTGTTCGCCATGCGACGACTGC
>DFLH01000013.1 GCA_002373695.1 Verrucomicrobia bacterium UBA3624 | reverse complement strand
GCAATTGCCCCTCAAATTGAACACCCTAAGGACATGTGTCCTTATAATTGTTAGACACCTTGGCATGGTGCCATAGTGTTAACTCAAAGGAATGAAAACCATGAAGTACAAAGACTGGATCGCAAGCTGGATTGAACGCAAAAGCCCACTTGTCAAGGAATCGACATTTGCGGCATATTCCAATATCATCGTGAACCACCTGTTGCCAAGATTTGGCGAGGTGGATTTGGAAACGATATCGGAAGAGCAAATGCAAGAGTATGTGTTCTCCCTTGTCAAGCACGGGCGGTTGGACGGAACGGGCGGTCTTAATCCACATTCGGCTAAAGATGTTTTGATTGTGCTTAAGACGACGTTGCGCGATGCGATGCGCGCAAAGATGATCCCACGCATGATATATGATGTGAAAGTACCGATTCAAAGAGAAGTGCAGAAAATTCCTGTCATTGATAAATCTGTTCAGGAAAGACTGATACAGGCCGTCTATCTTGAGTTCTCTTCACGCAGCGCCGGAATTCTACTTTGCCTTTATACTGGGCTTCGGATCGGGGAGTTATGCGCGCTACAGTGGAAAGATATCGATCTGGAGAATCGATTGTTGCGCGTGAGGCAGACAGTCCAGAGAGTGTATCGTAAATCACTGGATGGAGCAGGAAAATCGCGAGTCGTGGTCTCATCGCCCAAAAGTCGGACTTCGGCAAGGGAAATTCCGCTTGCGGCAATTCTGGTGCCAGTTCTGGACAAACTCCGTTCCGCTGACGCCGAAACGTTTTTTGTCGGGGGAAAACGGAAATGTTGCGAGGTACGGACGTACCGCGAGTTCTTTGAACGGTTCCTGAAGCGCAACGGCATAAAGCATATTCGATTTCATGCCCTGCGCCACACGTTTGCCACGCGATGCATCGAGGCTGGTGGTGATTGCAAGACGGTAAGCGAACTGCTCGGTCATTCCACCGTCAATCTTACGCTCAACCTGTACGTCCATCCGCAGATGGAACAGAAGCGTATTTGCATCGATAAATTGATATTCTAGCCTAAGATCTTTACAGCCGGCAACGAGACGCCGATCTCCCCACAAAACGGACAGGCGCGGGTCGCCTCGCCAACAAGGAAAAATCGAAGCGCTAAAGATACGCTTGCGCGAGCGCGGGGCATATGCGATAATGTCCGCGCTATGAGAAAAACTGCTGTTTCACGATGGTTCTGTCCGGCTGCCGCTCTTGCCGGAACGGTGTTGGCGGCGTTCGTTTCCGCCGCAGGGGAGCTTGAAAGGCTGGTAGATACGCGCCATGGAGTGGTGAAGCCCGATGGCGGAGACGTCAGCGGGCGATGTCTTGTGGGGCCGTGCGTGCCGCACGGATCGGTATCGCCGTGCCCGGACTCGCTTTATCCGTACGGACGGCGGACCTATCCATCGCCATCGTCCCTGCATCCTGGCGATCCGGTGAGCGGTTTTTCGCAGCTGCACGCGCACGGCACTGGCGGCCATCCAAGCTATGGCCTGTTCCTGGTAACCCCCACGGCCGGAACGTCGCTGGAGGAGAAGGACATCGCGTCGCCAATGACCTTCGTCGAAACGCGTCCGAGCCTGTTCCGGGCCACGCTCGACAAGGACGGAATCGGCGTTGCCATAGCGCCTGCCCACCATTCGGCCATGTACCGGTTCGACTTTCCCGCCGGAAAGCGGGCGAGGATCGTGGTGAACGCGCGCCGGAAGAACGGGAATCCCAAAGGCCTTGAGTCCGGCGGACTGAAAGTCCGAGAGGACGGGCGTGGCGTCTCCGGTGGCGGACGGTACGGCGGCAACTGGAATCCCGCAAAGTACAACGCGTTCTTCGCATGCGAGACGGATGTGCAGGCCGTCTCTTCAGGAACCAGCGAGGATGGTGCCGTGGCATGGCTGGAATTTGACGCCGGCAAGACCCGCCGCGTATTTCTGAAGATCGCCGTGTCGTTCCGCGATGTCGCCACGGCCGAGGCCCACCTCAAGGCGGAGATTCCGGCATGGGATTTCGACGGTCTCCAGCGCAAGGCCGAAGCCATGTGGGAAGAACGGCTTGGCAGGATCGATGCCGACGGATTCGCGGACGCGACGGCCCGTCGCGTGTTCTACTCCAACTTCTACCACACCATGCTTCAGCCACGGGACCGCACCGACGACTTCGCGGGCTGGCCTGACGGGGCGCCGGTATGGGACGACCACTACACGCTTTGGGACACGTGGCGCACCTTGTATCCGCTCTTCTCCCTGACCGAGCCCGATGTCTATGCCGGAGTGGTGAATTCCTTCGCCGCCCGGCAGACGAGAAACGGGCAATGCTGCGCGTCGTTCATCCAAGGCGAAGAGTACCGCACCGGCCAGGGCGGGGACGATGTGGACAACGTCATTTCCGACGCCTGGGCGAGGAAGGTGCCCGGCATAGACTGGCAGGGGGCCTGGCGCGTGCTGGAGGCGAATGCCAGCAGACGTACGCCGGAATATCTCGAGAACGGATGGGTGGCGGACGACGTGAAGCACGACTACTGCTGGCGCATGAGATCCGGTTCCGGAACCATCGGCTTCGCCTACAACGACTGGTGCGCCGCGCAGGTGGCGGACGGCCTGGGCAAGACCGCCGAGGCGGCGCGCCTGCGCGCGCGCAGCGGCAACTGGACGAACGTGTGGAACGATGCGTGCGTGGACGAGCAGGGCGGTTTCGCCGGATTCATAAACGGACGGCAGAGAGACGGAACGTTCAAGGTCAGGCACGTGAGGACCAAGGGCGCCCCGGTCGGACCCACGCAAGCCCGCGGCGGATTCAACGAGGACTTCTACGAGGGAACGTGCTGGGACTACTCCTTCACCATATACCATGACATCCCGGGGATGATCAGGAAGATGGGCGGACGGGAACGGTTTCTCGAACGCCTGGAGTATGCGTTGGACAACAATCTCATCGAGTTCGGGAACGAGCCGAGCTTCCTCACCATATGGCTGTTCGACTTCGCCGGCCGCGTGGACCGGGCGTCGTACTGGGCCGAGAAACTCCGCAGCCGCTTCGGCCCGTGGGGAGTTCCAGGAGATGACGATTCGGGCGCCATGGGATCGCTGTACGTGTTTCTAACGGCAGGCTTCTTCCCGGTGGCCGGGCAGGATCTGTACGCGCTACACGCGCCGGGAGCCCGCAAGGTGTCGTTCCATCTGGCCAACGGCAAGTCGTTCACGGTGGAAGCTCCGGCCCTGGATGCGAAGAGGCGGCGGATCGTCCGGATCCTCCTCGACGGGCACGAGCTAAAGGAGCCGTTCATCCGCCAGGCGGACGTGATGGCCGGCGGAACGCTGCTTTTCGAGATGGCGGAATGACAACGCGCCATGCATTCTCGGCGTTTCTGTCGGCGGAATCGAGCTTGCCGAGATGCGTCCGGCAGAAAATGGTATAATGCATTTCGGTTCAACCTGGAGTGTTTCAAATGAAAGACCTGAAAGAAGCCTACAAGACGATAGAAGCCGACCATTTCGCGCCGGCGCTCGAGATTTCATTCATAGACGGAGCCTCCCGCCAGACGTTGCGCTATGAAAAAGTGACATGGAACATCGGCGGAGAGGAAAAGGGGCTGCGCTACGGCGAGAATCCGGGACAGGAGGCCGCGCTGTACAAACTCGTCAACGGCAATCTCGCCATTGGCGACGTGGTGATGCTCGGCGCCAACCAGCCGCTTGCGTCGATACCGGAACTGCTGCAGAGCGGAAAGCATCCCGGCAAGACGAACGTCACGGATGCGGACAACGCGCTGAACATATTGCGCTATCTCATGGACAAGCCGTGCGCGGTGATCGTAAAGCACAACAACCCGTGTGGAGTCGCAACCGGATCCACGCTTGCGGAGGCCTATTTCCGCGCGAACAAGGCCGACCGCCTGGCGGCGTTCGGCGGCTGCATCGCTCTCAACCGCGATTGCGACATGGAGACTGCGAAGCTCATAGTAGAAAACTACGCCGAAGTGGTTGTGGCGCCTGATTTCGCGCCGGGCGTGATGGACGTCTTCGCGGCCAAGAAGAACCTGCGCGTCTTCCGCATCCGAAACATGGCGCGCCTTGCGGATTTCGTGGCAAAACACGTCGTCGACTTCAAGAGCCTCATCGACGGCGGCCTTGTGGCACAGACGTCGTTCTGCGCAAACGCCCGCAAGCCCGAAGATTTCATGCCGGCGTACTGCAACCGCAAGATGACCGACAAGGCCACCGGCGCAGTCTCGTTCGAGGAGCACAAGATCAAGCGCCTGCCTACGGCGAAGGAGTACGAGGATCTCGTGTTCGGCTGGCTCGTAGAAGCCGGCGTGACGTCGAATTCCGTCCTCTACGTGAAGGATGGAGCGACTGTCGGCATCGGCACTGGCGAACAGGATCGCGTGGGCGTGGCGGAAATCGCGCGCGACAAGGCGTACACGAAGCACGCGGACTGGATCAGCTGGGAGAAGTACCAGCTGCCGTACAACGATCTGCGCCTCAAGTTCGGCGAGGATGACGGCGCGAAGAAGCAGGCCGAGATAATGGAGCGGACCCGGGCGGAGAAGGGCGGGCTTCCCGGTTGCGCGATGGTTAGCGATGCGTTCTTCCCGTTCCGCGATGGCGCGGAAGTTGGCATTCGCGAAGGCATCACATCGATAGTCCAGCCAGGCGGAGCGATACGCGACTGGGACGTGATCGACTGCTGCAACGACGCCGGCGTGGCTATGGTTTTCACCGGTCAGCGTTCCTTCAGGCACTAGCTCGCGACGGTTTTTCGCAACATGGGCGAGTTTGACCTTGCAAGGGGGATCGCATACGACAGGACGCATGTCTGGCATCCGTACGCATCGCTGAAGGATCCGCCGCCGGTGCGCATGGCGCGAGCGGCGGAGGGCGTAGAGATAGAGCTGGCAGACGGCCGGCGGCTGATAGACGCCGTATCGAGCTGGTGGTGCGTCGCGCACGGCCACAACCATCCTGCCATAGTCGAGGCGATCCGTCGCCAATCCGGGCGCCTTTGCCACGTGATGTTCGGCGGTTTCACGCACGCGCCAGCCGTAGAGCTTGCGGAACGGCTCGTTTCGCTTGCTCCGCCAGGCCTTGACCGCGTGTTCTTCGCGGATTCCGGTTCGATATCGGTGGAGGTGGCGGCGAAGATGGCCGTGCAGTACCAACGGGCCAGAGGTCGGCCCGGGCGCGCGAAACTAGCCGCGTTGAAGGGCGGATACCATGGCGACACGTCGCTGGCGATGGCGCTTTCCGATCCAGACGGCATGCACGTCCTCTTCCGGGACATCATGACCCGCCACTTCTTCGCCGAAAAGCCGTCGGTGCCATTCGGCGGCGAATGGAACGCCGCGGATTTCTCGTCGATGCTTCGCACGGTGGACGAGCACGAGGACGAGATAGCTGCCGTCATATGCGAACCTGTATTTCAGGCGGCGAACGCGATGAACTTCTACCATCCGCAGTATCTGCGCGAACTTCGCCGCCTGTGCGACGAAAAGGGCATGCTTCTCGTCTTCGACGAGATCGCCGCCGGATTCCACCGTACAGGGCCGCGCTGGGCGCAGGAGCACGCGGGCGTGGCGCCTGACATCATGACCGTCGGCAAGGCGCTTACCGGCGGACACATGACCCTTGCGGCGACCATCGCATCCGGCGAGGTGGCGGAAACGATCTCCGGCGGCACGCCGTCCGCGTTCATGCACGGCCCGACGTACATGGCGAATCCGCTCGCTTGCGCGGCGGCAATCGCATCGCTGGATCTTTTCGCGGCGTCCGACTACGCGGCGAACGTCCAGCGCATCGAATCCCGGTTCAAGGCGGCTCTTGCGCCGCTGGCAGGTTTGCCGAACGTGGCGGACGTGCGCGTTCTGGGCGCGACGGCCGTGGTGGAGGCGAAAAGCCTGCCAGCGCGGACGGACGTCGAACGTGTGATAGACGAGCATGGGGTGTGGCTCAGGCCGTTCTGCAACTTCATCTACGCGATGCCGCCGCTCGTCTCCGACACGGCGACGGTCGATCGCATCGCGGCGGCGATTGCCGATTTGGCGGCATGTCCGCCAGGCCCTCCGCAGGATGGCGATTTCCACGAGTAGTTTTGCTATACTATCCGTCCGGCCTGTGGCTGGCAGAGCAGACATCGAAAGGCATATGCAAAGATATGACGACTGACATGAACGTGACGAAGGTGCTCCCGCGCCTGTCGTCTGAGCTGAAGATTTCCGCAGGACAGATCGCCGCCGTGGCGAAATTGTTTGCCGAGGGCAACACGATTCCCTTCATCGCCCGCTACCGCAAGGAGGCGCACGGCAACCTGGACGAGGTGCAGATATCGAAGATACAGGAACGGCTTACGTACTACGGCGAGCTGGAAGAACGCCGTGCCGCGATCCTGAAATCCATCGACGAACAGGGCAAGCTGACGGACGAACTGCGCGCCAAGATCGAGGATTGCCAGCAGAAGGCGGCGCTTGAAGATCTCTACCAGCCTTACAAGCCGAAACGCCGTACGCGGGCGATGATCGCGAAGGAGAAGGGCTTGGAGCCGCTGGCGGATGCCATCTGGGAGAACCGTACCGGCGACGCGGCATTCCAGGCGGCGTCCGACGACGATCTGCAGGGGGCGAGGGACATCATAGCAGAGCGTATCGCCGACATGGCCGAGGTACGCGGACACGTCCGTCAGGCGTTTGCCACAAAGGCCGTAGTCAAGAGCGAGGTCGTGACACCCAAGCCGGCCGAACCCACGAAGTTCGAGCAGTACTACGACTTCCAGGAGCCCATATCCGACATTCCCAGCCACCGTTTCCTGGCCATACGCCGCGGCCAGAACGAAGGCGTTCTGTGGGTTCGGCTCGTTCTCGACAAGGCGCCTTTGATCGAAGACATACTTGAAATGGTGGACAAGGCCCGTGGCGTTTCCGGCGGGGATCACATGCGTCTCGCCGCCGAAGACGCATACAAGCGACTGCTTGCGCCGAGCTGCGAGATCGATGTCATGGTGGAAAAGAAGTTGTCTGCGGACCGCGCGGCGGTGGAGGTGTTCGCGGAGAACCTGCGCCATCTCCTGCTGGCGGCTCCGCTTGGCGAAAAACGCGTGCTGGCCATCGACCCAGGCATCCGCACCGGCTGCAAGGTTGCGATGCTGGACGAAACAGGCAAGTTCCTGGCGAACACGGTCGTATACCCGATGCAGCGCACAGCCGAGGCGCAGACGACAGTTGCCATGCTCGTGCAGAAATACAAGCCGGAGGCCATCGCCGTGGGCAATGGCACGGCGGGGCGTGAGACGGAGGCGTTCGTTCGCGACGTGCTGAAGCTCATGGGGGCCAAGGATGTGATGGTCGTCTCCGTAAGCGAGGCCGGTGCAAGCGTCTATTCGGCAGGCGAAGTGGCGCGCGAGGAGTTCCCCGACCTCGATCTGACGGTGCGCGGCGCGATCTCCATCGGCCGACGTCTGCAGGATCCGCTCGCCGAACTGGTCAAGATCGACCCGAAGGCCATAGGCGTGGGCCAATACCAGCATGACGTGCACCAGCCGCTTCTCGGCGCAAAGCTCGATGAAGTGGTTGTGAGCTGCGTGAACAAGGTCGGTGTGGAGCTGAACACGGCGTCGGCGCCGCTTCTGACCCGCGTCTCCGGCATAGGAGAGTCGCTAGCAAAGAGGATCGTGGCGTGGCGCAACGCAAACGGCGCCTTCAAGAGCCGCAACGACCTGAAGAAGGTGACCGGACTCGGACCCAAGGCGTTCGAGCAGTCCGCCGGATTCCTGCGCATCCGCGGAGCAGCGAATCCGTTGGACGCCTCGGCGGTGCACCCGGAACGCTACACGCTCGTGCAGACCATGGCCGCCGATCTTGGCGTGGATGTTGCGGCGCTTGTCGGCAATTCCGCTCTCGCCGACAGGATAGACGTGCGCAAGTACATCACGAACGACGTCGGCGAACCTACGTTGAAAGATATCGTGTCGGAACTCAAGAAGCCCGGGCGCGACCCGCGAGCCGTCTTCGAGCGGCCGGCGTTCCGCGACGACGTGACGACGATAGACGACGTGACCGAGGGAATGACGCTGGAAGGCGTGGTGACGAACGTGACCGCATTCGGAGCGTTCGTGGACATCGGCATACATCAGGATGGTCTTGTACACGTCTCGGAACTGGCCGACCGTTTCATCCGCGATCCGGCGGAAGTGGTGAAGGCGGGCGACCGCCTCAAGGTGCGGGTGATCGGCGTTGACAAGGCGCGAAATCGCGTAAGCTTGAGCGCTCGCACGTCGCCGTCGGCGCGCAAGCCTGGCGGGCAGCCAGGCGGCGGACGTTCGGGATCATATTCCGGCAGCAGACCGGGCGGCGGTTCGCGCCGTCCGTCTGGCGGTTTCACCATCAATCCATTCGCCAACCTGTGACGGCCGGCTGCCGCATTTTCAAAGCAACGCGCGGACTGCCGCATCGATCCCGTCGACGTCCACCACCTGCGTCTGCGTCACAGGCGCCGATTCGAGCGCCGCGAACGCGGGCGGCGGATCGGACAGGACGTTCTCGCCAAATGCCCGAAGGCAGGTTTCGGGGAACTTGTACGGCGTGGCCGTGGCGGCTACAATGCACGGAACCCCATCCTTCGGGTATCCCAGCTTTCGTGCGACCGCAGTGGCCACCGCCGTGTGCGGATCGAGGATGTAGCCGCAGCTTTCGCGCATGCGGCGCATCTCCGCCTCCGTCTCTCCGGGGGTGGCGAAGGCGCCCGTGAAGTCGGCCTGCATCTTGGCGGTCGCCGCAGGCGAAAGCGAATAGCGGCCGGTGGCGGCAAAGTCGTCCATCAGCTTCTTTACGGCGGAGCCGTCTCCGCCATTGACGATCCAGAGCAGTCGTTCGACGTTGGAACTCTTGCGGATGTCCATTGACGGTGAGTTCGTCACTGTGAACCTGTCGCCCGGATCGTACGTGCCGGTGGCGATGAAGCGGGTCAGAACGTCGTTGACGTTGGAGGCGCATACGAACTTCCGTATCGGCGCGCCGAGCAGTTTGGCATAGTAGGCCGCGAGGATGTTTCCGAAGTTGCCGCTGGGGACCACGACGTCGAACGGAACCGTGCCAAGACCGTTCCCGACCATGCTTGCGGCATGGAGATAGTATCCCACCTGCGGGACTAGACGGCCGATGTTGATGGAATTGGCGGATGACAGCATTACTCCGGCCGAGTCTGCGGCGGCGCGGATCGACGCATCGGCAAAGATTCGCTTGACCGCGGCCTGCGCATCGTCGAAGTTTCCGCGGATGGCTATGCCATGCACGTTCTTGGCGGAAGGGGTGGTCATCTGCAGGCGCTGTATGCGCGACGTGCCGGTGTTGGGGAAGAACACGGCTATCTCTATGCCCGGGACATCGGCAAATCCTGCCATCGCCGCAGAGCCGGTGTCGCCCGATGTGGCGGTGAGAATCAGTATGCGTCGGCCGTTTGCGGCAGCGGTCATGAGGACGGGCAGCACGGAGAGGGCGACATCCTTGAACGCACCTGTAGGACCGTGGAAAAGCTCCAGAATCTTGAATCCGTCGGCATCGACGAGCGGCGTGGGATCGTCCTTGGGGAACTTGTCCAGCAGGTTGCGTACGGCGGCTTCGCGCACGGATTCGGGCGCGTCGTCGAAAAACGCGCCGAGTGCGGCGCGTTCGGCGTCCGCAAGCGTACCGGCGGGACCCGTGGAACGCGGAAGTGCATTGGCGGGAACAAAGAGCCCTCCATCGGGAGCCAGGCCGCGCAGTATCGCGGACAGGGAATCTACGGAGAAAGTGGAGCGTGTGCTGGTGAATTTCATGGTGTTTCCTCGGAAGACGCAGATTATACCACATTTTCCTTCGTGGTGCGGGTTCAGAGTACGGCAGCCAAGGCAATTGCGTAGAGGATTCCGAAAAGGCAGTGTATCCCGCCGGATGCACGTTCAAGGCCGCGCCATGGCGGATTGGATGGATTGATGCGGTATGTGCGCCAGGCCGTCGCCATCGTCCTTGCGGAAAGCGGCAATGCGAGCAGCGGCAGCAGCAATGCCGTGCCAGTCCGGCTTCCGCCATGGATCCGAACTGCAAATGCCACCAGACACGAAAGGTACGGCAGACAGTGCAGGGCGCAGTAGAGGACAAGGGCACGCCTGGGACCGAGAGCCGAAGCGGTCGTCTTGATTCCTGCTGCGGAATCGGTCGCCATGTCCCTCATGTCGTTTCCATGCATTATGACGGCCACAAGGCAGTTGACCGGAAGGGTGGCCAGCATTATGCCTGGCGAAGGAATCAGGCCTGGCGCAGCTGCGGCAACGAAGCCGAAGCATTCGATCGTCCCCATCAGGAAAAAAACGAACGGAACTCCCAGGCCATGGTACTTGAACTTTACGCCCGTGGCGTAGTTCGTCGTCCCCATGAAACCAATGGCGGCGGCAAGCGCCACTCCCCAGTTGACGGCAAGGTCCCCTCCGCGCCTGAAGAACAGCAGAGGCATTCCGCAAGCGCACGCGACTGCCAGGCATCCGACAGCGGCGAAAAACACCTGGCGGGATGAAACCAGCCCGTCCCGCAATTGCGGCGTCGTGACGACCGCTCCCTCGATGGCATCGACGCCAGAACGGTCGTCCCCCCACGTGTTCAGCAGGTTGCAGGCTATCTGGAGCGGAAGCGCGGCAACCAGCGCGAGCCACCAGCGCCATCGGACGAAAAGCGGATCGCCGCCGACAACGCCGGCGGCGAACAGCGCCGGAACGAACGTAGCTGTCACCGACCACGGACGGCAAAGATAGAACCACGTCCTGACGAAACCAGCCAACACTCCCTCCTGCATGCCTTCCTTGCGGCCAGGACGTGATCAGCGGATCGTGTGACGGGTGGCGCGCATGAACGCCTTCCAAAGGTCTGCCGGGGATTTGGCTTCAAGCAGAAGATCCCGGTTCTCCTTCTTCCCGAACGATTCAGTCAGGCCGGACATCAGCCGCAGATAGAACGCGCTGACGGCAACCGGGATCACGCTGAAGAAGATGAAGTTGACCTTGGCGCCGGAATCGTCGTAGACGATGCCGGCGCGCGATATGCCCAGGGCGATCGTCAGTCCGCCGCCTTCTACGCCGCGAACGTGCGGGAAGGCCAGGCCGTCGCTCATGGCCGTGGAAAGAATGCCCTCGCGCTCCATTGCCGCGGCGACAAGCGCATCGGCGTTGGACACGAACCTGTTCGCAACCATGGCGTCGGCGAGCTCGCGAATCGCGCCTTCCGTTGTGGCGGATTTCAGATCGCAGATCATCAACTCTTCCGCCGAGAACCTGCTTATTCCGGTCTTGCGCGGCTCTCCGCGGACATGCGGCTCGGGCGTGGATCGCGGCGCATCGTCTTCTTCGTTGAACAGCATGCGTCCGCACGACGCGCACGTCTGGATCGTCTTGACCAGCCGCACCTGCTGGACCTGGGATATTGGCAGGCGCATGCCGCAAACGGCACAGCATCCGTTGACCATCGGCGCCATTACGATATGGTCTTTCTTGTAGAGTCGCTGGTAGAGGGCCTTAGGTTGCGGATCGAGCTTGTCGACCAGGGCGTCGATCGACTGGTCGAGCGCGTCCATGTGCGAACCATCGCCGATGCGGTGGTGTTCGTCACGGGTGAGGACAAGCTCTTGAAGCTGGTTGAGGATGTTGATCTGGCTCTTCATCAAATGTCGGGGTGGTTAGGTGGTTGGAATCAGTGCTGGGTATAGGTCGCGTCGATCTCGGCCCATGGCCGCGTCGTGAAGAAGTCGGCGATGGCCGTATCGTACCGGGCAGTGTGGGCAAACGCCTTCTTCATCAGCTTGAACCGGGTGTCGAGGCCGATAGTGCCGTTGTGGTCCGCCAGTTCGGCGGCTATGCTCCCGTAGTCCAGGGGATCGGTGACCGACGCCACGCGCAGGTAGTTCTTTGCAGAAGCCCGAACCATGCAAGGGCCGCCGATGTCGATGTTCGTGCGTGCCATCTCGGGCGTCACGCCTGGCTTGGCGACCGTCTGCTGGAAGGGATAGAGGTTCACGACAACCATGTCGATGGGCTGGGCCGCGAGCCGCTTTAGATCCGCCTGGTGAGCATCGTTGTACGTCTCGCTGAGAAGTCCGAGATAGATCTTGAAGTCCAGCGTCTTGACGAGACCGCCCTGCATTTCCGGCTGGCCGGTGTAGTCGCTCACGGCAACCAATGTAGAAGCGGCTCCGTCGCCAAGGATTTCCTTCACCTTGACGTACGTGCCACCCGTCGAATATATCTTTACGCCCGGGCAGGCCTTGACGAGGGCCGGCACGAAAGCGTCGAGGCCCGTCTTGTCGGAGACGCTCATCAGCACGTGTCTTACCGCCACGCGCGAATCGATATCCTTAACGATGTTCAATGACATGTCTGCTTCCTTTGCTTTAGGTGGCCCTAGTCTACCAAATCCATGACACTTCCGCTACCGTTTTCAGCGGGGGCGCATCTGCGAATCGTGCAGATTGGCAGATTGTTCGCAAATGCATGTCGGCATGTCAGAGGCACCATTGAGAGAGGCGAGAAAGGCCTTGACGGGGGCGTTCTTGGCGGAGGCGACGAAATCTATGCCGTTTAGCGGCAGTTTTTCGGAGGCAAGCGCCCGCCGGACATGGTTGAGCGCGTAATGCTCGAGAGTACGTCCCATTGCGCGGCAGCTCATCACGAAATCGGTGATTCGCGCACCCGCGCACGAGTAGACTATGTAGCATACCAGCCCCATGTCGCCAAAATCGTCTGCAAGCCGGAACGTCCACACGCGCCATGCCCGATCCTGCACGATGCGCTTCATCTCATCCGCGGTGCGGCGGATTGTCGTGGCGTTGAACTGGTTCGTCTTCCCGGCCATCTGTGCGAGCCGCGGCACGTCCTGCAGCGTCGCAATGGCGGCGCGGCATGTCATGTGAAGACTTTCGAGATAGTCTGAAAGCGTAGGGAGCCTGGCGGCGGATTTGCGCCGTGCTGCCTCGGCCTGGTACATTTCCGTGCGTACGCCGTCTTCGGCGGTATGCCAGTCCGTTGAAAAGAACGCGGCTTCGATCCTGCGCAGAAATGCGGCCGGATGCGACATGTCAGACGGAAAGGGTGGAACCGCGACTTCGGGAAGGTGTGCCGCCATCTGGACGCGTTCATGCGGGTTGTCATCGATGAAAACCACGGAGTCCGGAGCAAGGTTGAACGTTTCGCATGCCTTTAGAAGGTTTCCCGCCTTTGGCGACCAGTCTACGCCAACGGCGGCGAAATCGCTTAGGGAAAGAGGCATGTCGTCACGTGCAAACGCCATGGCGACAGGGGCTGACGGCGTGCTTGGCGGATCGTTCTTCGACAGAAGCACCAGCAGGATGCCTTTGGCCTTGAGCGCGAGAAGCCCTTGCTGGAAATCGACGTGCGGAACGACCGATGCGGGTCCGTCTTCGGATATGATGCCGTGCCACAGCGTATTGTCGGCATCGACGGCAAGTATTTTCCTGGGCGAGGGAGACACCGCCACCTGGAAGAGGAATTCATCCTCGATCGCCTTGAGTCCTGCGAGAGAAAACGGCATGGCGGCGAGCTGGCGCATGCGGTCGTCCCAGAAACCTGGCGTTTCGCCTGCAAGCGTTTCAAGTCTTGGAGGCGCGTCGCCGTCGTTGAGATCGTCCAGACGTGCGGCGACCTTCATGACATTCCTGTCTGGCAGCAGCAGCAGCGAAGCGTCAGGAGAGAACCGACGCAGGCCGCTTGAAGGATCTAGGATCTCCTGTCTCCACGTATCGAAGCCTGGCGGAACATATACCTCGTGCCCCATGCGCCGGAAATCATGTGCAAGGAAATCGAGGGTAATATTGCCTAGAAGGGCGATCTTCATGCTTCAACGAGGCTCCGTCTCAGGGTTGGCGGAATGGTGACGATGGCCGCCGCTGCGGAAAGTCCTGCGCCAAATCCGGCGAGGAGCGCGCGTCCTGCCCCTTCGGCAGCCGCGATGGTGAGCGGTACGGAGCATGAGCCTGGATTGGCGAAACGTTCGCCGCTTGTGCGGAGCTGGGCTTCCAGGCCGAGCGATCTGGCCAGCTGGCGTACCATGTACATGTTGGCCTGGTGGGGAATGAAAAGATCTGGCGGCTTCGGCAATGTGGCGCAGAACTCCTTCAGGAAAGCCGACACGTGGCCGGCGACGAAACGGAAGACTCCAAAACCGTCCATGCGGATCGGACCGTTTGCGCCACACCGCAGCACGTCGGCGCCCGCACCGTCCGTGAGGAAATCGAAGACGGCGACATCTCCGCCGGGAGCGACCAGCGTGGCTGTGGCGGCGTCTGACATGACGGCAAGAGTATTGACATCGGAAGGGTCCAGATGCGCAGACTGCACGTCGCCATCGACCAGAAGGACGCGCCGGCCGATGGAAACGGCGAGCTGGGCGGCGGCAAGGAGGCCATATGGATAGCCGCTGCAGGCCATGGAAATGTCAAACGCCGCCGACGACGCAGGGAGTCCCAGAGCATGGTGCAGGCGGATCGACAGGGCGGGGAAACGGTCTGGCGACGAGAACGAGACCGCCACCACGCCTCCGAGAGTCGAAGGATCCACGCCATCAAGTGCGCGGCGGGCGGCAGGAAGTGCAAGGTCGAACACCGTCGTGCCTGCCGATGCGATCCTGCGGCAAGGGAAGCCTGTAGACTTGACAAGCGCTTCGGCTTTTGCGGCGCCGACGAGATCGGTGCAGATGTCAAGGTTGTCGATCGCGGCGGCAGGTACGCAACCGCAGACGGCTTCTATGGAAAGCGGTATTTCAATCATGGCAAGAACACCTTGTAGAAGACTCCATGCTTTTCAATCCTGGCCGCAGACGGCGAAAGGCGGTAGCGTGGATTGTCCGGGCTGACCTCCCAGCGCGATGAAGGCGGAATCGAAGAAGGGGGGTCCGTCGACAATTGAAGCGTCGGGGGCAAGAGTCCTACTTTCCGCGCACATGCCAAAGCCCCGTCGACAGTGGGATCGACATATACGAACGCATTATCGGGAAGATCGCGCGCCGCCTCGATGAACCGCATTGCTGAATCTTCATCGTGCTTCCACGGCATTCCGAAATAACGGATGTCGTCACGGAACGGCAGGTTTCTGGCGCATGTCGGCTTGTCGATGCACAAGACGACCAGATTGGGGATGGCGACAGCCGTCGCGGCAGTGGCCATGCACCATGCAAGCGGACGGCGAATGCCAGCAAGGCGTGGCGAAAGCAGCACCAGCGACAAAAAGAGAGTCGGCAGCAGGAAGGTCGCCTGATCTGCGACGCGGTAGCGAATCCAGAAGATGAAATGGATGGCGAAAAGACATGCGAGGAAGATTGATTCAGGCTTGAGGCGGAGCCTTGCGCCATGCTTGCGTCGTACGCAGGACGCGATAAAGCAGGGAAGGGCGAAGCTCATGCCGGCGAGGGCGTAGTTGAACAGTGTGATGCGAACGGGCACTCCCGTGCTGCCTGCCACCGCGGAACCGTATCGTCCGGCAAGCACGTCAACGACCGTAGCTCCCAAGGCGCCCGTGCTACGATAGCGGGCAAGCGCGAGGCTTGTAATCGGGAAACTTCCGGCCAGCCATGCCAAACCGCCACAGGCTGCGATGGCGGCAAGCGTGGCGGCGCGTCGGCCTGCCGGCAATTGGCGGACGAGCCATATGCTGGCAGCAACATGGACCGGAAAAGACAGCAACGCAAAATTGTGAACGCTGAAATGGATTCCATTGGCGAGAAACGCGAAGACCATCGGCGTTGAAGCACGCCTCCGGATTGCAGTCAGCAGACCATATGTCTCGCACGCCAGCAGGAAAGTTGAAAGAGTGTAGACTTCGCTCATGGTCGAAAGCCACCAGAACATGTGGGCGAAGCCGAGAGATACGGCTGCGAGCGTGGCGGCGCGGAGTGAATCAGTGAAACGCAATGCACATGCGAAAATCCCGCCGACGGCCAATGCGCCCCAGAATCCGCTCATGGCGTTCAAGAACCAAAGGAGACGGGAAGACGGCACGAGGCGGGACACGATCCCCGACAACGAAATGTAGAGCGGATGGGCCAGTGCGAGCCCCGCGCGACCGACAAGGTCGCCTTCGACTATACGGCGCTGAAACATTCCCGAATCGCCCCACGAAACGCCCCGCTGCGCCGTGAATGCGTAAAGCACGGCGAAGCCGAGGACGAGCAGCGCGGCGATCCATGCCGGGCGGCAGCTACCGGAGCGGGATGTTTTTGACGGTGTATTCATAGCCGTGGACGAGATTTCGCAACATCCGGTCTCCAGCCGGATTGCGGACAAGTTCTGCGACTGGCGCATTGGCAGTCCCCACGCGGAGGACGGTTCCGTCGTCCGCAATGTCCAGACCGGGCAGGGTCCGCTTCAACGTGTCCGTGTCCAGATTCGCAAGCGCGAGATCGAAGAGCGCGTATTCAGGCTCGAACATGCGCGGGATCTGAGCGGCGCGTTCGTACCGGATGGAATGGGGTCTGGATAGCGTGATGGTGGCAAGCCGCATCTGCGGAGCGAGGAAGACGGCCGTGAATTCACGTCCATCGCCTTTCATGACCACTTCCGCCGCGAACGCGTTCTCTTTCCAGCTTCCGCTTACGGCCTGCACGACGGTACCCGTGCGCGACAGCATCGCTTCGACGATGGGAATCGTCTCTACCATGACTCCATCAGCCGCTCGCACCGGACGCGGATCGTCCCTGACTACCACAGTGCCGCATCCGCAAAGAAGCAGCAATGTGAAACATGCTGGTAAAACAACTGTAAGCCTCATGGCCATAGTGTACCAAAAATCCGTTCTGTCAGGGCGATCGCCGCCGCATGCGTGCCATGGCTGGAACAGAGGGACGCCACCGGGATTTCATCAAGGGCGCGAAGGGTCCAGACGATCGTCCTGTCTGCGACGTCATGCCACGGCTGTCCCTTGGCCAGGACTGGCGGGGTGCAGTCGATCGCTACAGGCTGGACCGGAACGTCTGCATGGAGCGCGAGTTGCGCCGCGCCGCGGTGCAGCCGGCGGAAGGGGGCGTTTGCCGGCGTGCGCGTTCCTTCGGGGAAGACGATGATGTTGACGCCCTGAGCCAGAAGCCGCTGCGCTTCGTCAAGCACGTGCGCCGGATCGTCGTTGACGAGAAAGATGCGGCGGACGATCTGCGAATAGAAGAAATTCCGTTTCGCCGCCGCTTTGGCGATGGAAGTGGAGTCAGGCAGCACTGCCATGAGTATGACGATGTCGATAAGGGTGATGTGATTTGCCACCACCACACGCCCGTGCATGCTGGCGAGGCGCGTACGGTCTGATTGGGATATGGCAACGCGGAAGAGGCCTGCGGCTCCAGCCGCCCAGACGAAAAGCTTGTAGCTTGCGCGGACAAGCGTCCGCATCGGACGTACGCCAATAAAAGCCAGAAACGGGAAGCAGCAGCAGCCTATGACCAGCCCGCCAATGCCGAAAAACAGGTAGAAGGCGGCGGCTAGGACGCTGCGCGAGAAACGAATCGTCCGCTTGTTCACACGTCTCCCCGCGAAAGCCGGAGGTCTGATGTCGAGAAAGACGTTGCATGTCCTTCCAGAAATGCCGCAAACGCGTCGAAGCTGGCCGCAGGCAGGTCGGCATGACGGAATGTGACGGCGGCTGAGCGGCCTTCACTTCCGCCGATCCGCACGGCGACGGCGCATGCGGACTGCGGTTCGCCAAAAGACGGGAGGTACAATTCAGGGGTCGACTCCTCCGCGTATGCGAATATGACCTCGCGACGCATTGCCAGCGCTTCCAGCAGACCAGACTCCAGCGATCTTTCACGTGCCGCGATGGCCGTGTATGGCGAATGGCTTTTCGTCAACAGCGAAAATGCCCCTGGGGCGGCATTGTGGACTGAAGACGAGAAACCTGCTGGCGACATTTCTCCGTCTGCATGGAACTGCTTCATGAGTTTCAGGGTTATGCCAATCTCCCCCCAGCGCGAAGCGAACACGACCGGCAGGTCTGCATCGGTCTTTACCTGCCAGGCAACGGCTATGGCGGCACGTTCAACGCCTGTGAGACGCCGCCGCTCCAAAGGCGGCACGAACGAAACGTCCGGTTTCGGGTTTTCCGCAGTCGCCCTCCATACGGCGTACGGACCTATCAGGATGCCTGTCATTTTTCGGAGTCTCCCTTGTCGCGCTTCAGCGCGTTGATCTGGTCGCGCAGGTATGCGGCGCGTTCGAACTCCAGCGCGTCCGCAGCCTGCATCATCTCTTCCTGCAGGGCGGCGATCGTCTCTCTCACGTCGGCGTTTTCAGGAGTTTCGGCAACGACGGCGCGTTCGGTCTTCTTCGCCTCGGAGTATACGTAGACGGCTTCGTTGATCGCGCGTTTCACGCTCTTCGGCGTGATGTGGTGTTTCTTGTTGTAGGCGATCTGCTTTTCGCGGTGCCGCTTTGTGATGCGCAGGAGATCGCTGATGGCGTCAGTCTGGTGGTCGGCGTACAGGATCACGCGGCCCTTGACGTGGCGGGCGCATCTGCCTGCCGTCTGGACCAGCGACGTGGTGGAGCGCAGAAATCCCTCCTTGTCGGCATCGAGGATGGCCACGAGCGCCACTTCCGGGAAGTCCAGGCCCTCGCGCAGCAGATTGATGCCCACCAGACAGTCGAATTCGCCTTTTCGCAGGCGGCCGAGTATGGCCACGCGCTCGAGCGCGTCTATGTCGCTGTGCAGGTACTCGACGCGGATGCCCGTCTCGTGCAGGTAGGCGGTGAGATCCTCGGCGCTGCGTTTCGTGAGGGTGGTGACCAGCACGCGGTCGTCTTTCTCCGCCACCTTGCGGATCTCGGCCATGAGGTCGTCGATCTGGCCTTTGAGCGGACGTATCTCGATCTCCGGATCCAGAAGTCCTGTGGGGCGGATCACCTGTTCGGCGACGGTCTTCGAGACCTCGTACTCGTAGTCGCCTGGCGTTGCGCTCGTGAAGACGATCTGATGCACCTTCTTCTCGAACTCCGGGAAGCGAAGGGGGCGGTTGTCCTTGGCGCTCGGCAGTCGGAAACCGTAGTCCACAAGCTTCTGCTTGCGGGCCTGGTCTCCGTTGTACATGGCACGAAGCTGCGGGACGGCCACGTGGGACTCGTCGATGATGGTTAGAAAGTCGTCCGGAAAGTAGTCGAGCAGGCATTCTGGCGGTTCGCCCGGTGCGCGGCCGGTGAGGGGACGGGAATAGTTCTCTATGCCGTTGCAGTAGCCGAGCTGGCGCATCATTTCGATATCGTACTCCGTGCGTTCGCGGATGCGTTGCGCCTCCAGGTACTTCTTCGCGCCTTCGAAGTAGGCTAGGCGCTCCTTCAGCTCCTCCTCGATGCGCGCGTAGGCGGCCTCCATCTTGTCCTTAGGCATCACGAACTGCTTGGCCGGGGTGACGACTGCGGCCGGCATGGCAACGCCGAGGCGGAAGTCAGGGACGGAAAGGGCGTGGATGGAGTCGATCTCGTCTCCGAAGAATTCCACGCGGATGCCTTCCGTGGCGTAGGCGGGGAAGATGTCCACCGTGTCCCCGCGTACGCGAAAGGTGCCTGGAGAACAGTCGAAGTCGTTGCGCGCGTACTGGGCGGCGATCAGGCGGTCGATGAGGTCTCCCCGCCCCTTGCCTTCGCCGACCTTGAAACCGACGGCAAGGTTGCGGTACTCTGTGGATTCGCCGAGGCCGTAGATGCAACTGACCGAGGCGACCACTATCACGTCCCGCCTGGCGATGAGGGCGTTGGTGGCCGCGAGGCGGTAACGTTCTATCTCCTCGTTTACTGCGGCATCCTTTTCGATGTAGGTGTCCGTCTGCGGGATGTAGGCTTCCGGCTGGTAGTAGTCGTAGTAGGATATGAAATATTCTACGGCGTTTTCAGGGAAAAAGCCTTTAAGTTCGGCAAAGAGCTGGGCGGCGAGCGTCTTGTTGTGCGAGAGGATGAGGGTGGGCCGGTTCCAGCGGGCTATGAGGTTGGCCATCGTGAAGGTCTTGCCGCTTCCGGTGACACCTTTGAGAATGAGCCTCCTGTCTCCGCGCGAAAGCCCGTCGACGAGCGCATCTATCGCCTCCGGCTGGTCGCCGGTCGGTTTGAATTCCGAAACAATCCTGAATAGCCGTTCTGCCATATGTGGTGCGCATAGTATACCATACGTTCACGCCCTCACCGCACCACTTCCACACTTCCCAGCGGATACATCCGGTTCCGTCCGTTAGCCAGCGGCAGCGCGATTTCCGGCTTGCCGTCCGCGCGGCCAACGGAGACCGCAAGGGTGTAAACGCCAGGTTTGAGCAGCTCCACCGTCGCGCCGGGGTCGAATTCGGGATGCGCACGCGCCCATTTGAGGACGTCGTCGTTGCCGTTGTCGGGAACCGGCGTCGTGAAGCCGAACCATCCATTCGTCGTCACACGCCGCGGCTTTTCGCCCGCCTCGAGCGTCGGCTCCAACGAACGGAAGTCGAAACCGGAATCCACGATGCTCCACACGACCGTGCCCTTGGCGTCAAGAAGATTCCAGGCGAGCGACGCGCCGGCGTACAGCGGCGCCACGCCCGTGTTCACCCACGTGGATTCGATGGCAACGGGCGCGCCAGCCTTCACGCGATCCGGGAACGTCACCTCGCGCAGTTCCAGCCGGTAGCCGATCCGCAACGCAAGTTTCTTGAGCACGTCCGCATGGGTCCTGACCAGATGCTTGGGGAAACTGTGTACCGTGTAGTAGCTCGCCTGGTATTCCACAAGGTTCTGGAGAATCTTTTCTGGAACCCACTTCTGGATATCCGCGTCTCCGCCGCCCGCCTTGTCGAGACGCACGTGGTGGCCCGTCTCCACGACGACCGGCAGCGTCTTCGCGAACTGCCTGGCCCATCCCGCGTGTGCCCAGCACCGGGGCGGGTTCCAGCAGAAGATGGAGTCGTCGCGGAAGCCGATTCCGAGCGAACGGGCGTAGGACATGATCGCGCAGTCCGGATCCTGATTGCCCGATCCGCCAATGTCATCGGATACCACCAGATACGTGTTGGGCAGACAGCGCCGAGCCATGTCGAGATGGATCCTCGCCAGACGGTCGATCTCGTTCGTGTTGCGGGCCTTGAAGCGCAGATCGTGCAGGGACGGACCGTGCCCCTCGCCGTATGCGCCGAAACTCCCGACATCCACGAAGGCAACGTCCGGGTTGCCGTCCCAGCGCTTTGCGAACGCCTGGAGGAACGCCTAGTGCTTCGCAAGCAGTACGGGATCGTCCCATTCCGGCTCGAACCACCGCGCTGCCTCGGGGC
This sequence comes from Verrucomicrobia bacterium UBA3624, assembly GCA_002373695.1. Classification (GTDB taxonomy): domain Bacteria; phylum Verrucomicrobiota; class Kiritimatiellia; order RFP12; family UBA1067; genus RUG572. The sequence continues at coordinate 49,534 of DFLH01000013.1, read as the reverse complement.
GGGAGCGGTAATGGTGCCATTTTCCCTTGATGCCGGCCTTCATCGCCCAGTCCGGAATCGAATTCATCGTGTGGTCCATCACAGCGAACCGGAACGCCAGCTTCTTGCCGGCGGCAATCCACGGGCGCGCTTTCACATCGAGGATGTCCCAGCGATAGACGCCTTCCTCCGGTTCGATATACGACCATGGAAGCCGCATGTACACGACGCTCGTTCCGGGGATGAGATCGTCGAGCGTGTCACCCGGCTCCAGCCCCGTGTCGTAGGCCCAGATGCGGCTCGAATAGGCGTAGTGCACAAGACCCATGCCGGGGTTGATCAGCGCCTCGTCCATCGTCTGGGGACGGACGGTCGCGGCGCCGGCCGCCAATGCCGCGAAACAGACGGCCGCGACGGCATGCAAAACCCGGCCGGCACGGAGGCCGGCCCTCCCGTAAATGCGCAAACATGGCGCAAGATGCGTATTTCGGGAAGGCCGGACTCTGTCCCGTCCAGAATCGCAGAGGTTTGGCAACGGCCTCATTCTTTTTGTCGTCATGACTGTCCTTTCGTTTTTTAGAGTTGATGTTCCGGCCATGGTTGCGATCAAACTGTTTTAAGGGCGCCAGGAATCCTGGCCCGCTCGCCGGGGGTTATGATTCCCATGGTAAGCGCCATCGATGCGGCTTCGGCACGGGACGAGGCGCCGAGACGTTCGAAGGCGATGGAGAGGTGCGCCTTTACGCCATGTCGCGTAATGCCGATCATTCTGGCGATTTCATCGTTGTTGAATCCCTTCGCGACAAGCCTGAGGATGTCCTTCTGCCTTTCGGAGAGCGGCGGAGCGGATTTGTGTTCCGTGATGGTCGCGGCGATTTCAGGGGACACGTACTTCTCGCCGCGCAACGTTGCGCGGATCGCCTTGATGATCGTTTCGCTCGGCGAGTCTTTCACGACGGCGCCCAGAACGCCGGACTCCAGCGCAAGATTTATGTCCGATGCCGTCGCGAACGACGTGAGCAGCAGTATCTTCGCGTCCGGGTTCGCCGCAAGAATCTTCTTGGCCGCCGTCGCGCCGTCCATCACCGGCATCCGCAGGTCGAGAATGACGAGGTCGGGCACGAGTTCGGCGGCGAGCCGGACGGCTTCGCTTCCGTTTTCCGCCTCCGAGACGATTTCAAGATCGTCTTCCCTGTCGATCAGGCGTATCAGCCCTTCGCGGACGATCTGATGGTCGTCCGCGAAAAGTATCTTCGTGGTCTTGTGTCCAGATTTCATCCGGATTGCTCCTTCTCGTTGCTGACGTCGTGGAGAATGGCCGACACTTCCGTTCCGTTTCCCGGAGAACTCGAAATCTCCACCGAGCCGCCAAAGGCCTTTGCGCGCTCGTTCATTCCGACAATTCCGAAGTGCCCGCCTTTCGTGCCTTTGGCGCGCGCGGGATCGAAACCCCTGCCGTCATCGACGACGGAGAATTCTATCCTGTCCCCGTCCAGCTCTCCGGAAACGGCGACGTGCCTCGCCCTGCCGTGCCGTATCGCGTTGACTGCGGCCTCGCGAATGATGCTCAAAGCCGCATGGCGCATGCTTTCGGACATCTTGGACGACGGGATGTCCATGTCGATGGAGACGTTGATCTCGCCGAGATGCGGGGCGAGCGTCTCGCGCACGGCATCGGCGAAGTTTTCGGCGTCCAGCGCGTGGTTCCTGAGTCCCCACAGGCATTCGCGCAGTTCGCGCCGGCACGAGGCGAGGATGCGCTTCGCGGTCTGGACTTCGCCGGCGTCGAGCTGCATCGCCGCGCCGGTCAGCATCTGCGAGACGGCGTCGTGGATTTCCGCGGCGAGCCGCGTGCGCTCGGCGGTCTTGAGCTCCGCCAGCGCACTTGCGGTGCGTTCGTGGAAGAGTTCCCGTCCTCGCTTTTCGGAAAGACGCCGGAGCAACCGGTTCCAGACCAGAATGGCGGCGATGACGAACAGGAGGATGACTATCGCGGCGATGAACCTGGCGGGAGTCCACCAGGGCGGACGCGATATGATTTCCACGTCGTCCGGGCGGTCCGCCACGAGCCGGATTCCGTTCAGCTGGGTGTCGGTTGAAAGAACCGACCAGTTTTCGGTGTTCAGCACGCAAGTTCCCGTCACCTGCACGCGGCATCCCGGGCGTATCTTCTCCGCCGCTTCCGGCGTCGATGAAAAATCCACGTCGAGGATGTGCCCTGCGATGGCGAGCGGAAACGTCTTGCGCTCGCTGTGCCATCCGCCGAAGTCGGCGATCAGGCCGCAGAGCCGGATGCGCCGCCCCTGGAGCGAACTTTTCAGGAGAAACGTCTCGGATATCCGGTTCGCCATGTCGGCTTCGGAGAGCGTATTGACGTCCGGTTCCTTGAAGGGCGCGCCGTCGAGAGGACGGGCCATCGCGCGCGAAAGCGAGAGCGTGAAGCCGTCGGTGGACGGATAGCCGATCACCTCGACCGTCTGTCCGCGGCGGAAAGGGTTCCGCCCGTCGAATGCGACGAGCGCGTAGCGTCCGTCGGCCATCTTGAGAAGGGCGTTTCGCGACTGCCAGACCGTCATCAGCCGTCCGGCGGTCTTGTGGCGGCCGAGCCGCGGCAGCGTTTCCGGCGGGAGGCGGCGGAGCGCCTCCACGGGAGGGGCCCGCGCGAACGGATCGTCCTGCGGCGGCGAAAGGACGGCGATGTCGTCGATGCCGCCGACTACAAATCTGCGCTCGTCCGAGAAACGGTAGGAAGAGTTGTGCGGGTCCGGGAAACCGTCGAGGCGGACCGTCGATCCGACAAGAGCCTCGAGCTGCGCAAGCGAGGCGCCGCGCACCGGGATCGGGGCGTAGTACTGCCGGCCGTCGCTGATTATGGAGAGATAGTTCCAGCACGGGTCGGAGCCGCTTGGTTCGACGTCGCGCAATTCGCCCGTCAGGTACGAACGGTGGAAGTCGCATCGCCCGCTCATGATTTCGGACGCGCTTCCGTCTCTCGGCGGGGGGGCGTCTCCGTGTCCCAGGATTTCCAGGCTGCCGAACTCCAGCCTTACGCCGCCGGGATCCTTCCGCACGGTCCGGCCGTCGATCCTGGCGACGTCTCCGGGCTTCGGCGGAGACGCATCGGACCCGAACGAGCCGACAATGTCCACGCCTACGCCGCCATCTTCGAGAAGAATGTGGCAGAACCGGCCGTGGTACATGAGAACGTACGATACGGTCCCCGTTACGCAGAACCCGGAACTGTCGCCGGATCTGTTCGCCTCGACCGCTTCGGCCAGTTCGCCGAGTTGCGTCATCATGGCCGCGAATAGAGCTAGCGCAAAAAGCATGCTGCGATTATACTAAAACGGAACCGTCAATCCGAGTAGCCATTTGGCTACTTTTGCCGACGGAGACTCTGTGGTATCATTGCGGCTATTGACATAGGAAAAGCAGGTCATGGCAACGGAAACGACACGAAACGGACAGACGCGCCGCGGTTTCTGCGGCGGAATCGCGGCAGGCGCGCTGATGGCCGCCACAGGCGCGTACGCGGTGCCGGACGATTCTTCCGGAACCGTCCCGCGGAAGGCCGGACGGATGGGGCGCATCCTCGCCTACAGCCCTCCGTACGGGCAGCACTACCTGATGGACATCGAGACCGTCAATTTCATGCACCGCTGCGGAATCGACGTCGTGAAGCTGATCCTCAGCAATTCAATAGCGCGTCTCGGATATCCGTATTCGCCCTATCCCCCGATCTGGAGCGACGACTTCACATACCATTTCGACGTCGTCGACCGCCAGATCGCCGATCTTGTCGCGCAGAATCCGGACGTGCGCTTCATCGCGATGATCGACCTGAATTCGCCTCCGTTCATCACGACGCGGTATCACCTGGATTCGTTCGTGAATCTGGCCGAATGCTACCTTTCGCCGCGCTGGAACGAACTGATGACCGGCTACCAGAAGGCCCTGCTGGAGTATCTGGAGAGCCGGTACGCCGACAGGATCTGCGGATACTACCTCGCCTGCGGAGCCACGCAGGAGTGGTTCGACCGCACCCTGGACCGGGTGACGGAGGCGCGGCTCGAACATTACGGCGAATGGTGCCGCGAGATGGGGCTGCCGCGGCTGCCGGCCCCCGGCGAGGAGGATTTCGCCACGATGCCGGTTTCGGAGCGGGCGATCCAGTGGCGTCGCTACGGCAACTCGCTGATCGGGAGGTGCTTTTCCGAATATCTGGGCAGGACGAGGAAACTGATCCGCCCCGGAATTCCGATAGGCGCCGTCTATGGCAACATCCACGGCTTCTTCACGTCCGGCCACATCGAGGCCGAGCGCTTCCTGCCGAATGCCGGTCTCGATTTCTACATCGGGCCGTCCTGCAACTCCAACGGCGCCATGGGGGGCGCCAGCGGCTTCCAGTCGGCGCTGACGATGCTCGAGCGGCACGGCATCCACTACCTCCACTCGTGCGACCGGAAGACCAGCACCATCCGGTGTCCGGCGCCGGGCGTGAAGATGCCGCCCGATTGGGCGGAAATGCGCAACGCGGCGGAGGACGTGGCCTGCCTGAAGCGGGAGTTCTCCCTTGCGCTGCTGCACGGCTTTTCGCTGTGGTTCTTCAACCTCTGCGGGTTCGCCTACGAGGGGAAAGAGGTCCGGCGGCTTTTCATGCGGTTCGGGGAGCTTTGGCGGCGCTACGTGGACGAACCCAGCCGTTCCGACGCGGAGACGCTGCTCGTGTTCGACACCGAAAGCACCTATGCGCTCAAAGGCTTCGGGAGACGCGGCGCCAAGTCGCCGCATCCACTCTATCCGGTCCGCACCAGACTCCTTCCAGAAGCCGGGATTCCGTTCGTGACTGCGGCGTTCGGCGATCTTCCGCACCTGGATCTCTCGCCCTACAAGCTGGTGGTGTTCAACAACCTGTTCGTGATGGACGAGGAGAAGAGGCGCATCCTGCGGGAAAAGGTCTGCGTGGACGGGCGCGTGGCCTACGGGATCCCCGGCGGAAACGAGAAATGGACGGCCGAGGATCTGCACCGGGCCGGGACGAGGGCCGGCATCCACTTCTTCACCGGGGATGACGATCTCAAGGTGTGGAGCTCGGGGAAGTTCATCTCGGCCCACACGAAGTCCGGCGGCGTGAAATCCCTGAAGCTGAAGCGGACGGCGGTGCGCGTGGTGGAGCTCTTCTCGGGGAAGGAAGTCGCGCGAAACTGCCGGACGTTCACGGATCGCTTCGACGCGCCCGACACCAGGCTGTATCGCATCGAATACTGAAACGGAACCATTTATCCAAAGCCAAGAAAGGAACGAGGATATGATCAAGAGAAATGCATCCTCCGTCAAGACGGAAAGCGGCGCTCCTCTGCACGGAACGTGGAAAGCCGTCGCAGTCCTGGCGGTCCTCGCATTCGCCGCGTGCGTGAATGCGGCGGATTTGACTGTCGCACAGGGCGACGATCCCGTTACGATCGACGCGAACTCCACCTACGACGCCGTCGTCGTGAACGGAGAATTGACCGTGGCCCCAGGCGTAACGCTCACATGCACGAGCCTCACGGTTGCGGACGACATCGCCGGCACTGCGCAACTTGTGGTCGGCGACGGCGCGACAGTGACGGTCACTGGCACAGACGATAACGCTACGAAGATCGGCGTCGGTTCAGGACGCGCGGAGGTCTATCTCGGCACGGGCGCGAAGTTCACCGCCACAAAGTCAGGATACTTCAATTTCTGCTATGGCTACGATTCCGCGCCAGACGCCAGCGACACTGCAATGACCGAGTCTCTTCTCGTCGTGGGTACCAACGCCACACTTACTTGCAAACGATTCTGCTTCGGTCACGATAACAACAAATACACCAACAAGCCATCCTCTATAGATGAATCCTACCCCCCGACCAACGCGGTAGTCCGTCTGGACGAAGGGGCCGAAATATCCGTACAGCGCATCGAGGACCAGTTGCCGGTTGCCAAACAAGTGCTGTTCAACGGCGGCAGAATCGTGCAAAGAACGAGCAGCGGCCTCACAGGCGGTTTCATTCGCATGCCGTATGCCGCGAAGAAATCGCCGCTGAACCTTGAAGGCACCAACGGATGCCCGATTTCGATAGAACTTGTCGGCATGTGCAGCTTTTCGGCATTCGCTAACTTTGGTTCTACCGACAATATTATCAATCTGAAAGGCGACGGTGGATTCCTGAAGACCGGCGCCGCCATATTTCCGCTGGCCAATGCTGATGATCGTTGGTCCGCCTCCCGCCCGAACATTCGCTGCCTGTTCACAGGAGATTTCGTCATTCGCGAGGGCGGCTTTTTAGTGGCGACCGATGCAACGAAAATCAACGCAAACAACAATATCTTCCGCACTGCGCACAGTTCCTATTCGCGCCCTGTGGACATGGTGGTGGAGAGCGAAGCCGTGTTCGACCTCGCAGGCGTGGATTGCGTCATGAATTCCGTCAAGGCTCTGGGCGGCGTTGTCACCAACTCGGCGGACACAAGCGCCACGCTGACCATCGGCGTGCTGGACGACGGGCGAGACTCCGTCATCACGCACGTCAAGCCGGGAATTGCTATCGTCAAGAAAGGGAACGCCGCGCTGACGCTTGGCGGCATGGATTCGACGATGGAAAGTCTCGATATGCAGGGCGGGACGCTTGCGATGAAGGACGTCCAGCGCATGGGATATCCGTTCTACCGCTTTCAGATCGACAGGATCAAGTATGCCGAATTAGACTCGACAGCAAGAGCGAGGGTGAAGGAGCTTGCATTCATGGCCGGCGGCGAAGACGTTACGCGTCCTTACAAGGCGTTGCACTACGATCTTTCCGGCATTTCGACCGTCGTTTCGCCGGAAAATATGCTCGACGGGGATATGGAGACGCAATATTACGATCTGCGCGCCTCCAGCTCCAGTGACGACAAGCGGGCCAAGGTGGGCGTGACCGTGGAGTATGCCGACTGTCGGCCCGTGGACTCCTATCGCTGGGCGCCGCGCTATGCGTATTCATCCAACACCGACCCGGCCTCATGGCGCGTGTTCGGCGGATATTCCAAGGACAACCTGACGCTTCTGGATCAGGTGACGGGCTTCACCGTGACGGATGTGACGTCTGACGGCTGGGTCTCGACGAATTTCGTCTGCTCCTACAACAACGGCTCTTCGGCATTGCACATAGGAACGCTCAAACTGGCGAACGACGCCAAGGTCGTGGCGGCCGGTGCGCAGATTTCCTGCGACACGTTAGACGCGGCGAACGGACTCGAACTCGATCTGGCGAACGGCGCGACGGTTCCGCTGACGGCGGCGCAATCCGTCTCGAAGATTTCCGTGTCGCCGGAAAAGGGGATTGCAACAGTGTCCGTTCTCAATCCCGAATCCTCGGGCGCGCTCTACGTCACCGGCACGCGCCAGACGCTCAAGGGTGCGCTGCTGTATGCCGGCTCGTGCGAGAACGTGGGCAATCTTGCTGCCTGGCAGGTTTACTTCAATGGAGGACTGCTTGAGAATCGCCGCCTTTTCTATGCGAACGGCGAGGTTAGACTGCTGCCTGTCGGCTTCATGATCAGTTTCAGGTAAAAGGATAGGAATGAAGAAAATGACATCACTTGCTTCTGGGCCAGTTGCAAAACCTGCCGTACATACGGTAGGGACGGCACCCCGTGCCGTCCGCAGCGGTCGCGGGGCGACCGCCCTACCGGGTTTTTCAACAGGCTCTTCTTTCATGCGCGTTGCTGGAATCGCAGGGGCTGCATGGGTGGCTTTCACGGCGGCGATGGCCGCCCCGGTCCCTCCCGAGGGGAAGGTCGAAGAGGGCGCCGATTGGGTACGTGTGGAATACCGGCGCGACATCCTGCCGGGAAGCGCGCTCGATTTTTCCGGGCTGGGGCTGCAGGACGCCCCCGCCGGGAAATACGGCTGGCTCGTCTCGCGCAACGGTCACGCGGAATTCGAAGGACGGCCCGGCCATGCGGCGCGGTTCTACGGCGTGAATCTCTGCTCCACTGCGAACTGCCTCCCGTCGAACGAAGTCGAGCAGGTGACGGACAGGATTGTTCGCCTCGGGTACAATGCCGTCCGTTTCCATCACCACGACGCGCTCTGGGCGGAGAGCGAAGAGAACCGCGATGCGATGGACCGCCTTGTCGCCGCATGCGTCCGCAAGGGCATCTACATCACGACGGATCTCTATGTGTCGCGGCGCATCGCATGGCGCGACCTTGGCGTGGACCGGGACGGCGAAGACCACCGCAGACCGGCAAAGGTTCTCATGATGACTTCGGACGCCGGCTTCGAGAACTGGAAACGCTTCGCCCGCGATTTTCTCCGCCGCCGCAATCCCTATACCGGAAGGTGCCTGGCCGAGGAGCCGGCCATGCCTCTTCTGGTGCTGATAAACGAGGTCAGCCCGTCCTGGAGCGAATGGCCAGAATTGCGTGAACTCCCTTCGTTCCGGGCGCTGTGGGACGTCTGGCTTGCGGAGCAGAGGGCGGCGGATCCGTCCGCCTGGCCGCTGGCGAAATACGGCGAGCTTCCCAAGCGGCCCGGATGGTGGAGTCCGTCGCCGGAAAACGACATGAAGGCCGCATTCTGGGCGTGGTGCCTCGTGCGCTTTTCGCGAAAGGCGGCGGCATTCCTGCGCGACGAACTCGGCGTGAGGGCGCTGCTCGCCACGGAGAACAGCGGGCCGGTGATTCCGGCAATCCTCAAGGCCCGGGCGGACGGCGGCGACTATGCCGACTTCCACTTCTACCCGGAACACCCAGGCGAGGCGAAGGATGAACACCGCAAGAAAACCGGATTGCCGCTCAAGTCGCTGTTCCGCAACCACAATCCGCTCAGCGACAAAATGTACCAGGGCATTGCCTTCAACCGCATCTGGGGGCGGCCGCTTGTCATCAGCGAATACCAGATGGGCGGGCCGAACTTCAACCGCGCGATGTCCGGTCTCGTCACTGGCGCGTACGCGGCGATACAGGATTGGACGGGAATATGGACGTTCACTCTTTCGCACTCCAGGAAAAAACTCTTTGACGGATGCAACGTCAGACCAGGGCGTTTCGACCTTACGCTCGACCCTTTGCTGCAGGCTACGGACAGGCTGCCGACGCTGCTCTTTCTGCGCGGCGACCAGCCGACGCCGGCGGCGGCGTACGCGAACGTGATTCCCGATGCGGCTCTGGCACCCGGCGCGACGCTTTCGCTCGATTCGCGTCCCGGATGGACCGGCTGCGGATTCGAATGGAAGAGCCGCCTCGGGGTGTCGTTCGAGAACTGGCCGGTGCCGGATGGTGTCAAGCGCGTGATGGCGTATCCGCCTGAGAAGCCGGCGGACGTCCCGCCGCCTTGCGGGGTGGCCGTGGACGAAGAGAAGGGGAGCATCGTCGTCTCCGGCAGACGCACTGCGGGCGGTTTCGTCGATGCGGGCGAATCGTTCGCGGCGGGAGCGCTTCGCGCGGAGGTGCGCGGACACCGCGCGCTCGTCGCCGCGGCGGCGCTTGCCGGCGAAGACCTCGGCCACGCGCCGCGGATTCTCGTGTGGCATCTGACCGATCTCCACGGCAATGGCTTCGAGTGGGGCGGCAAGGTGATGAAGGACAACAAGCTTCGCACGGGCATTCTCTCGTGGGGGAACGGCAGGCTGCTGGCGCGTGCAGGAGAGGCCGAAGTGTCGCTTGCGCTTGAGAACGCCCGGTCGTGCAAGGTCTATGCGCTCGGCACCGACGGCAGACGCGAATGCGAAGTTCCGGCGAAGATCGAGGACGGACGCGTCTCCTTCACGGCGTCAGTCCGCCAGCCCTTCGGAGGATGCTTGACGTACGAAATCGTCAAGCAGATCGCCGATAGCGTGTGCGAGTTGTGATATAATGTGGTCCGTCTGGCAAACCTTGGACGGAGAAATCACAAGTCATGAAACTCACGATGATCGCTCTGATAGCATCGGTTTTCGCGTGCCATGGCGCGACGGTAACGGTGGATACGGCATCCGTGCTGGCGGAAGTGCCGCCAACGCTCTACGGTACCGGGATGGAAGACGTCAACCATGAGATATACGGCGGACTCGACGCGCAACGGCTATACGACGAAAGTTTCGAGGAGACGATTCCCGCACAGGTGATACCGCATGCTCCCAAAGGCGCCGGGAACAAGACGTGCGGCCGCCAATGGACGGACATTTCCACCGACGGCGGGATTTTCGCGCTCGATTCGACGGTCGCGCACTGGGGCAGGTCTTCGCAGATGCTGATGCCTGGAACCGGAACGGCTGGAGTGGCGAACAGAGGACTCAACGGCTGGGGAATTCCGTGCCGCGAGGGGAAGGCCATGACGGGGTGTTTGTTCGTGAGAGGTGCGGTTGGTCGCCTCGAGGTGAAACTGCAGCGGCAGGACGGAAGAATCACGTACGCGTCTGAGACGCTTCCCGTCCAGGCCTGCGGCGACTCGTGGACCAAGGTCGCCTTTTCGCTCGTTCCAGACGTCACCGATCCGGCGGCGCGTTTTCTCATACTCGCATCCGGCGGCGGAAAGATATGGATCGACGACGCGTATCTGGCCGACATGCCCACGAACGAATTCGGGAAGATTGGATGCCGCGAAGACATAGTGGCGGCGTTCCGGAAGCAGGGGCTTTCGTTCCTTCGCTGGGGCGGTTCGATGGTCAATGCGCCCGACTATCTGCTGAAGAACATGAAAGGGGAACGCCGCCCATACGAAGGTTTCTGGTTCAAGACGAGCTCGGCAGGTTTCATGGTGCGCGAGTTCGTGCGGATGGCCGACCTCATGAAACTGCCGTGCGCATTTTCGATCCATGCCTACGACACTACAGAGGATGCCGCAGAGCTTGCCGACTGGCTGAAGTCCTTCAACGGATTCATATGCGTTCAGATCGGCAACGAGGAATGCGCAGGGCTCACTCCTGCAGGAGGCAAGCCCGTGTTGGCGGACGTCCGCCGGTACTGCGAAAACCTGCGCAGGCTCGTAACCGCCATGCGAAAGGCAAACCCGAAGCTCGTCTTCGCCGGCGCGGTCATGTGGCAGCAGAAGCACATGGATCTGATGGAGAAAACGTTTCGCCTCACGGACGGATACGTGGAATACTGGGACATACATGTTGGAGCCTCCGACGTCAATTGCGGCAACGGTCTGCGAAACTCGCTTTCCGCCTTTCGCAAAATGATCACGCGCATCAATCCCAAGACGACGATGAAGGCCGCCATCTTCGAAGAAAACTCCTTCATCCACAACATGCGCCGTGCGCTGGCTCATGCCAGCAACCTGGCGGCCGCGCGCGAGTTCGGCAAATTCCTGCTTACGAGCTGTCCCGCCAACGCGCTCCAGGCATATGCGCAAAACGACAACGGATGGGATCAGGGACAGGTGTTCTACACGCCTGACAAAGCATGGCTTCAGCCGTGCGGATGGGCGCAGCAGATGGCAAGCGCCAACCACCGCGATCTTCTCGTGGCAGGACGTTCCGACGACAGGGATGTTTCGGTGTCCGCGACACGCGACCGGGAAGGGGAGTCCGTGGTATTGCACCTGTGCAACCCGACCGCTGTCGACAAACCCGTGCGGTTCGTCTTCCAGGAACCAGGACTGAAGCTGGCCAAGGCAACATCTCTTTCCGCGCACAGCCTCGAAGATCGCAACACCCCGGACGATCCAGATCGCATATCGCCCGTCGATGCGACACCGACGTTCTTGTCGGCGCCAATGCTGAAGCCGTATTCCTACACCGTGGTGGAGTTCAGGCGCTAGCGGGATGCGCGCGCACCCATCCTTTTTGCGATAGTCGCTTCGTAGCCCTGGTCGGAAGGGCGGTAGTATGTTTCAGGTATGCGCAGATAGGCTTGCTCCACCCACGCCTCCTTGTACGAGTGCGGATACTTGTAGCCGTCGTTCTTTTCAGCACCGATGGCCTTCACATGGACGTTCTTGAGATGTTCCGGGACAGGTTGCACCGCGCCAGTCTCTACATCGTGCCAAGCCTTTTCAAGCGCTTCGTACGAACGGTTCGACTTGGGCGCCGTGGCAAGGTATGTCGTGGCCTGGGCGAGTGATATCCTGGCTTCCGGCATGCCGACGAACTCGACTGCGTGAAGGGCGGCCACGGCCACCGTTATGCCACGCGGATCGGCGTTCCCGATATCCTCGGATGCGAGAATCACCAGGCGGCGCGCTATGAAACGGGGATCTTCTCCGGCGACCAGCATCTTGGCAAGCCAGTATATGGCGGCATCTGGATCCGAACCGCGAACGGACTTGATGAATGCGGAGATCGTGTCGTAGTGCCCGTCTTCCTTCTTGTCGTACTGGACGATGCGGCGCTGGACGCACTCTTGGATGACATCGAGCGTCAGCCTGATGGTCCCGTCGTCGTCTGGCGGAGTCGATCGGACCGCCACCTCCAGCGCCGTGAGCGCGTGCCGTCCGTCGCCGTCGCATATCTCGGACAGAAAACGCCTGGCATCGTCGTCGAATACGATCGACATGTCTCCGTAGCCGCGTTCCTTGTCTGAAAGGGCACGGTCTAGAAGGGCGCTCACGTCTGCAGGCGAAAGGGGATGGAGCTGGAAAACGAGAGAGCGGGAGGTGAGCGGCGTGTTGACGAACATGGACGGGTTGTGCGTCGTCGCACCTATCAGCACTACAGTGCCATCCTCGACGTAAGGCAGCAGAACGTCCTGCTGCGCCTTGTTGAACCTGTGTATTTCGTCAACAAAGAGGATAGTGCCCATTCCTCCAAGTTCGGTCCTGGCGCGTTCGCATACCTTGCGTATCTCGGCAACGTTGGATATCACGCCTGAACAGCGTACGAAATTCCTTTCGGTGGTTTTGGCGATGACTTCTGCGAGCGTAGTCTTGCCGCAGCCGGGCGGACCGAAAAGGATGATATTGGTGAGACGGTCGGCCTCGATCACGCGACGCAGCAGCTTGCCAGGACCGAGGATGTGCTCCTGTCCTGCAACTTCGCCAAGCGTACGCGGACGCATCCTCGCCGCAAGCGGCTCTGTATTTCCGTATTTCACGGTATCATTATAGCATAAACCCGTATGAGCGATAAAATGAGATTACGGTTCGTATGAAATCTCATAGGCAAAAGTGGTCAGCATCGACCCGCTACGGCCAGAGATTCCGTAGTTGACATAACATCCATTATGCGCAAAATGAAATAAGCAGAAAAAGCGATTGCGTTGGACTTGGCGAACTGCTAGAATGGAATATCTTTCTTTAATGCTTGTACAAGGTATGTTATGAGTGAACATATTGCCGAGCCAAGTGGCATCCCGCATCAAGATGCTACTGCCGTCAGCATTTTCGACCAGGCTGCCGGCTTGAATGATTTTCCTGTTCTCAAGGCGTTCCAGCAATATATCGACGCGGAGCAGGCCAAAGCCAGGAAACGGATGCTGGGGCTTTCAGTCTTTTTCATTTTGCTTCTGATCGTCATAGTCGTGATGTTCACGCTCGTGGTCATGTCGATCATCAACCGCAACCAGGCGTTGTCGGATCGTCTGCTGGACATGGCGTTGCGCGAACGAAACAATCCGCAGCCGGTTGTAAACGTACAACCGCCGGCGCCGCAGATAGTCCAGCCAGTACAGGCCGTTCCACAGGAAAACGCTCTCAAGCCGGTTCTGGAAAAGCTTGAATCGTTCGTTGCCACGCTTGCGGCCCGGCAGCAGCCGGTAGCGCCCGCGCCTGTCGTCGTCACGACCGCCGCTCCTGCGGCAATCCCCGCAGCCGTCCAGCAGACCGATTCGGCGGAAATCGCACGGATGCGCGAGGAGCTCAAGAAGCACAAGGCCGATCTCGAGGCGGAACATGCGCGTCTCAAGGAGACGCAGGAAAAACTGAAGCAGGCTGAGATCGAGAAGCATCGCCGCCGCCTGTATCCGGAATATTATGCGCAGAAAGAGGCGCAGTCCCGTGTTCCCGCTCCGGAGGCGAAGCCGGCACCTGCCGCTGCCGCTTCAAAACCTTTGAGCCAGCTAAAGCCCATCAACTATTTCGCACAGGAAGACGACGATCTTGAAGACCTCGTCAGGAAAAGCCGGAAAAACGGTCAGACATCAGCGAAACCCGTACCTGCGCAGGAGACAAAGACGCCCGCAAAGCCTGCCGCTGCCGCAAACGTTCCCGCGCCTGCAAAGAAACCGGCGAAGAGAACGGACGCCCCTTCTGCAAAGCCGGCTGCGCGGAAAAACACGGCTGTCGACAAAACAAAAACGGAAACGCTGAATATCGGCGATTCCGCCGGCGACTCGATTCCATGGCTGATCGAACAACAAACAACCCCCTAGGGGAGAGGAGTTAGAAAATGTCACTCAAGGCAATGGTGTTTATCGACGGCAGCTGGCTGTACAGAAGCCGCACCGCCCTTTTCTCGAAGTTAGGCGAAGAAAATTTCGAGATCGACTATTCGCGTCTTCCGCATATAATCTGCGACGATCTGGCGAATGCCATAGACGAGGACATTTCAATAGTCAGAACGCAATATTTCGGCACCATTCCCTCTGCCAGATCGGGATTCAACACTCTCAAGCAGCGTTCCTTCTACGAGTTCCTCGAACGGGCGTGCAGGTATGAAATCGACATCCACGAAGTTGACGTCGGCGGCGACAACCGTGCCGACGATTCGTGGATAAGCATGGCTCTCGCATCCACTCTCCTGTTCTACGCCGCGATGCCCAATGCATACGATGTCGCGGTCCTCGTCAGCGACGATCCGGTGTACGCGCCTGCTTTGCATAGGGCGCGCCAGCTTGGACGCCGTGTGCAGCTGGTGACAATCCACGAGCCGGACGGGGGGAATCCCCTTCCCGGAATGTCGCTAATATGGAAAAACCGCGTTTCGGATTTCTCGCCAATCTACCTCGACGACCATGCGCAGGAGATGAAGCTTGTCCGTGAAGTCCGCCGCCGTACCTGCAAGCAGTGCGGCCGCGAAGAGGAAACCACCTGGGCGGGCATGGACTTCTTCTGCAGCGAATGCCGCAACAGGCGCCACCGCAGCGGCTGATGCAAGGCTCTTGCCGCCTCAACCGCGGTTTCCGAGGAACAGACGGTATGCGGGATTCGACGAGACGTCGCGGAACGCATATCCCAGCGTCTTGAGCGTCTTCACGAACGTCTTCCGCTCCTTTGGCGGAACCTGCATCCCGACGAGCACCTTGCCATGGTCGGCGCCATGGTTGCGGTAATGGAACAACGTGATGTTCCAGCGGTTTGAGATGGCTTCGAGGAAATCCATCAGAGCTCCGGGCCGTTCCGGAAATTCGAACGTATAGGCGACCTCGTCGTGGATTCCTTGCGTATGGCCGCCAACCATGTGCCTGATGTGCTCCTTGGCAAGCTCGTCGTCGGAGAGATCGATCGTTCCGATCTTCGCGGCGGCAAGCTGGTCGACGATGCGGCGCGTCTCCGCACGGTCGGCAACCGACAGCCCGACAAATACGTACGCCTTCTTCGGATCGAAGTAGCGGTAGTTGAATTCGGTGACGTTGCGCTTGCCCAGACGGCATATGAAAGATTTGAACGCGCCGCGTTCCTCCGGGATGCGGCATTCCAGTATGGCTTCGCGCCGCTCGCCGATTTCGGTCTGTTCAGACACGAATCTGATACGGTCGAAATTCATGTTTGCGCCGGAGACTATGCATACGTAAGTTTCATCCTTCCTCCCCTTCTTCACGGCATACTGCTTGGCTGCCGCCAGCGCGATGGCGCCGGCCGGTTCGCAGATGGCGCGGGTTTCGTCGAAGATGTCCTTTATGGCCGCGCAGGTCGCATCAGTGGAAATGCGGATGATTCCGTCAAGAAAACGGCGGCAAAGATCGAAGGTGATCTTGCCGGGTTTCTTCACGGCCACGCCATCTGCGAAGAGTCCCACCTCCGGCAGTTCCACGCGTCGGCCTGCCTTTATCGAGCGATCCATGCAGTCGGAATCGACCGGCTCCACTCCGTACACCTTTACGGATGGCCGTACGGCCTTGATGTACACGGCTACGCCGGCGGCGAAACCGCCACCGCCAACCGGAACGAAAACGGCATCGAGCGGACCTGGGTGCTGACGCAATATCTCCATGGCCACGGTCCCCTGCCCTGCGATGACATCAGGATCGTCGTACGGCGGAATGAACGTGTAGTCCTTTTCCTTTACGAGGCGGGCGGCGGTGGCTGCGGCGTCGGAATAGGAGTCGCCGGAAAGGACGATGGTAGCGCCATAGCCCTTCACCGAAGCGATTTTTATCTCAGGTGTCGTGACGGGCATTACGATCGTAGCCTTGCAGCCCAGCCGTTGCGCGCTCAACGCCACACCCTGCGCATGGTTTCCGGCCGAGGCGGCAAGCACCCCCTTCTCAAGAGCCGCCCGCGGCATCTGCGACATCTTGTTGTACGCGCCACGGACCTTGAACGAATGGACGCACTGCAAATCTTCACGCTTCAGCAGAAAATGGCAGCCCAGCTTGCGGGAGAGCGCCACAGCCTCCTCTAGAGGACTTTCTATCGCGACGTCGTAGACCTTCGAATTGAGGATTCGCTTGAGATATGATTCCTGCAGAGTCTTGTTGTTCATACGCGTGATAATATAGCGTCTTTCGCTACACCGCGCAAGAGCAGACGTTTCGTCTTGGCTGTTTCGCCGCTCTTGAACACGATGGCGGACTTCGGAAGTCCGAACGCGTCCGAAAGCACCTCTATCAACTCCTTGTTGGCCTTGCCGTCCACGGGTGCGCTTCTGACGCGCACCTTGAGGGCATCCCCGACGACGCCGTCAATCCCCGCCTTTGACGACCTGGGTGCGGCTCTGACGTTGAGGACTGTCCCTTCCGGCGTCTCCTGAAAAAATTCCGCCATAGCCTGTTTCGTCTCCTGTCCGGTCATTTCACCGCCGTCACCAGCCGAAGTTCGCGCGGCTTCATGGCCGTGCGCGTCCATGCGCCCCTCCAGCGGTATGCGATCTTCTGCTCCTCGCCGGTGGCGTTGGCGAACATCAGCGCCCGCGTGCCGTCCGCAGCCTCCCACGCGGTTCCGTAGACGGTCGGTTTCACGTTGTCGATATCCCTGCCGCGGAAGTTCTCGTGGTAGGCCACGCTATCGCATTCGATCCTCGGCGGATGGAGCTGCCGTCCGTGCGCGAGCCACTTGCGCCCTTCGCCGCGGTACAGGCGTATCCAGCGTTCGACGAAAGAGACCATCGCCTTCTGGTCGCCGGTGGCCCGTCCGTCGTAGAAGAACGTGTTTACCGGCAGACGCGGCATCTGGCCGTCGGCTGCGCAGAACGTCATCCAGTGCCACCGCGAGTACTGCTCGGCACCGCTCTGGAACGGCGGCACGTACTCGTGGTAGAGATAGTTCCACACGCTCGCCCACTCGGGACCGGGCCAGCGGCAGTTGCGGTAGTCTGCGAAGGCGTAGATGTCGTTGAAGTACTCGTGCATTTCCTCGAAGGAGAACATCGCGTCGTGCCCAATCACCGGATGTTTTTTCATTTTCGATCCTCCTCATCAATGCGGCCATGCGACATTGCACGATTCCGACGATGAGTAGATGATACAACATTCCGGTACGGAGTGCAACCGGAAATATGGGGAAGGAAATATGGGGGGAACATTCACTTTCCCTTTCCCGCGTATTTCCCGTTGCGTTGACATTGACAGATGTTTTTTGCTACACTTCCCGCTGTTCGCTTCGCTTCGATAGTCAGAACCGCAGGTGCCACGAAAGTTGTAGCCTCGCCGCACAGATCACGCCGAAGGTGTACGACTACTAAGTCCTGAAGAACTGAGGCATATTCATGGAGCATTTGTCGATACGGTTCCTTTTATTGGCAGCGTACGTCGTAGCGGTTCCGCTCGCGGCTGGATTCTGCGGCGTCCTGGCGTGGCGTATGGCACTTCGATTCCGCCGCGCCTCCGTCTGGCGCCTGCGCCGCTCCGCGCTTGCCGTACTTGCTGCCGTCGCGGCGGCGGCGACCATCGAAGCGCAGAAGCGCACTGGGACGAACGGCTTCACTCCCGAAACTGGAACGGCAGGCGTGTCGTCCCCCTCGAACGTCCCGCATGCCGGGCCGGCCCAAGGCGAGGCTGCGGACGCCATGCGTTTTTCCGCCATGGAAGCGCATACGAACGGCACGGTCGTCCTCTCTGCCGTCTGGCCGCCGGACCTTCTGAACGAGGGGATTACTCTAGACCTTCTCTCGGCCACTTCGCTTGCGCACTCCGCCTGGACATGGCTGGACTCCCGCGTGATCGCCGGCGGCGAGACGAACTGGACATTCGTCGTCCCTGTCGCTGGCGATGCCTGCTTCTACAAAATCGCAGTGCGAGACCATATGCCCTGCATGGAAGACCCCGACGGCGACGGTCTGCCGAACGTGTACGAAATCGAGAACGGCACGAACCCGTGGACGCCGGACTACGGATCGGCGCCGAGAATCATAGCTGGCGGAACTGGCGCGGACGGCGTTCCAGACCTCGCGGCGGCCTTGTCGGCAAGCGAGGCGTATTCAATAATAGAGGTTTCCTCCGGAATACACTCCGGAAGCGGATGGACAGGTCTCCATCTTCCCGCGCATCCGGTGCTGATCACATCGCCCGACGGCGGGCGTTCCCGCGCGGCCACGCTGCGCCACACGGCGCAGATGGCGGCGTTCTACCTGTCTGCGACCCAGCGAACGGACACGGTAGTGCAGGGGCTCAACATCGACCTGCTGGCGGCGGACGGCCAGCAGATGGGGTTCTGGTGTGGCGGCAACCTGCCGTGGAGCGGGCCGCCGGCGGCTGGCACGTTCCGCAACATCTCGCTCAGGATGCCGAATCCGGGCGTAAGGTACTTCGGGTGGTTCTTCCGGCACTGGGAGTCGAACGAAGTCGTGATTGCCGCAAGCGCGATCAACGCCTCGGGCGCGACCGACGTGCGCGGCATCTACGCGGTGGACTCTCCGCCCATGAGCGTGGAGAACTGCACGTTCGCGAACTTCCCGCCCGGCGAGGGCGGGACTCTTGGGTACGGCATACAGTACGAGACCACCCCGGCGAACTGGGGCGACGCGCCGGACGCGATTCCGCTTGAGATCGTCAACTGCCTGTTCGACGCGTCTTTCACGAACGCTTACGCGCTCGCGCCGCTGGAGCAGGGCGTAGCCTACGACGTCACGATGGCCAACTGCCTCGTGCCGTCGCCTCTGGCATATCTGCCCGACCACGAGCACGGGACAATGGTGGCCGATGCGATGATGTCATGGAGCGGACACCTCCTGCCAGGTTCCCCCGCAATAGGCGCAGGCATTACCGCCATATACTCGTCCTTCGACATCGACGGACTGCCACGCGACGGCCATCCTGACATCGGCGCGGACGAATACGTGCTTGACACGGTGCGCGACACCGACGGCGACGGATTGACGGATGCGTACGAGATTGACACCGGCATCGATCCGTACAGGGCCGATTCGGACTTCGACGGCGTGGACGATGCCGCCGAAGTCGTCGATGGGACAGACCCGGCAGATCCGCATTCCTTCCTTCAGCGCCTGATTGTGTCGGTAACGAACACGGTTCCGCCAAGCCGTACGGTCTACGTGGCGTGGGGCTGGTCAGCATCCGGCTGGGAGACGAACGGTCTGGCCTCCTTTCCGGCGGGATCAGGAGACGCGGCCTATACGAACGCCTCGTCGCAAGGCGCCGCGTACGTGAAGGCCTGCTGCGACATGGACGGCGATGGAGAGTGTAACCCCGCGAACGACATCCTGCTCGCGCGTCCCATTCCACATGGACACACGGCGCACGTCAGCTTCGTCTTCGGCGACGTGGACGGCGACGGCGTCGCCGACGCGCAGGAGTGCGCGGACGGCACCGACCCGTACGACCCTGGAAACTATTGCTATGGCATGTCGGCGGAGGTCGCGGGAGTATTCCACACGACGAACATGCTCTCGCTCGCCGCGACGTTCGGCGCGGACACGATCCTAGGCCCGTTCGCGGTGGAGACGAACCGCTTGGCGATGGATTTCGGGACGCTCACGGCAACGAACGGAGAGCGAGTGACGCTGACGTTCTGGGACGACGCCAACTCGAACGGGGTCTGCGAGGCCGCGGAAACGTCCTTCTGCCGCGAACTGCCGGTGACGAACCGATTCAACAGCGTCTCGTTCCGCCTACCGTACGGGCGGTTCGACGCCGACGGCAACGGCCTGCTCGACTGGTGGGAGGCGTCGACCGGACTTGCCGCCCACGACGGCCCGAACGGCGAGCTTGACGACACGGACGGGGATGGCCTGATAAACCTGCACGAATGCTGGGCCGGATGCGACCCGCTGACGCCCGACGGCTCAAACACGCTCCTCTCCGTTATGGCAAGGTCGGTAGACGACCGGCTCAAGGGAAAATCCGCTTCAACGATGACCAAGGCGCGTTTTCTGAACTACAATGCCACCTGTGTCCAGCATGGATTTCGCTCAAACACGAATTGTTGGGCGCATGGCATCGATTTAAGCTGTGTCAGCCCATGGAATTCCTGGCAAGGCGCCAGACAGGCAGGTACAGCGATTACGAAACGACATCTCTTGTTCGCACGCCACTACCTTTGGAGCAGTAGCGGAGAAATCTATTTCCACGATGAAAACGACAATATTCACACAAACAGACTTGTTGCCACAAATGCCAGTCACCAAGTGGATATTACAATAGGATTGTTGCAATATGATCTCCCAGATGCTATTCATCCGGCCCGGATTCTGCCGTATTCATATCAGGACGCCATTGGCAATGGACGCGGATTGCCGATATTGAGCCTAGATCAAGAAGAGCATGTCATCGTACATGATCTGGCACAACTTGGACCATCAGTCAATGGCATGATTCCCGTCGCCTCAAATCGATACGACTTCTCTGAAGAAATTATTGTTGGCGATTCCGGCAATCCTAGATTTCTGGTCGCATCTAATGAAGTGATCTTGCTGAACGCGTTTCTGTCAGGTGGTGCAGGCCATGGGCCTTCCATTGCCTACTACAAAACGCATGTACAACAGTTGATGGACGAACTTTCACTAGCTAACAGTCTGGACACCAATCTGTACCAACTTGCAGAATTCCCTCTCAAATGAAAGGATGTCGG
Source organism: Verrucomicrobia bacterium UBA3624 (assembly GCA_002373695.1). Taxonomy (GTDB): domain Bacteria; phylum Verrucomicrobiota; class Kiritimatiellia; order RFP12; family UBA1067; genus RUG572. Next base: position 28,443 of record DFLH01000013.1, on the reverse strand, counting down.
CATGATCGTTCTCAAATGGATACTTTTGGGGTCAATATGTTTTTCCTGTATTGCGCATGCGTCAAACGTGAAATGGGGGACGGGTACGATTGAAGCTGAGACAGGTCCTTATCCTGGCAATGTATACCTTCATTGGTCTTTCAGTGCAAATGACGAGTTGCATGTATCTCTTGCCAATTTCTATTTTGCTAAGATGGAGTACAATCATGGTGCCAACCTGGTTTCTGCAGATTATGCACTCGCAGCTTATGGAAGCGCATTTGCGATTATGAGCGAGGGCGATGTTGTTAATGCGGTGTCGATGGCGACCGGAAATCTTTTTTCAGATCCATATGGTTTGGCGAATGGAAATAAGGTGTACGGACAAACGATATCAATAACTACCGAGACCTCGATATATCTCGGATTTTCAACCGATGTCTCGTTGCTGGATGGATCATTTGAAGTACGGCAAGGCTACGGATGGACAAAAATAGGTTTGGACTCAAGTGGCAATGTTGTCGCAGAATCCGCCGCCATCGACCTTGATGGCGGGCCGATGATCGTAGGCGGCGGTTCCGCCATTCCCGAACCGTCGTCGGCGATGCTGCTTCTTCTAGGCTGTTCGCTACTAGCATTGAGCCGTAAAAAACTGTAATCGACCTGTGAAATGCAGATGCGCGCGAACAAGACCCGAAGAGATGTCTCCGGTCGCGTCGCGTATGCGGGGCCGGACTGCATTTCATTGTGGCGGATTGCGCCGAGAAACTACTTTACGGTGGCGGGGACGAAAGCCATGCTGTCGATCAGCACATCGGTGTACTTAAGCTCTGTCGGGTCGAACCACACCTCATCGACCATGCCAGTCCATCCTGGATGGCCTGAAAGGTCGAGCGTGTATTCATGCCACTCCCCATCCACCTTCACTGGGAGAGATGCCTTGTTCTCGCTCGTGATCGCGGGCATCACCACGCCGCCCGGGGAAGGTTTGACGCCGGCGGTGGAGAACACCGGCGTCTTGTCCGTACCCCACCAGAGAGTAAGTTTCTCCTTGCCTGTCGGTTGGACGTTCTTTCCAATACCGGGCGAGAGACGCATCTTCACGCGGAATCCGCCGTATGCGCCGGCGGGAAACGGGGCGAGGCGCGTACGGATCGCCGGACTGTTTTTCTTGAACGAGCGGAAGAACCAGAGATTGCCGTCGCGGTTGCGCAGATAGGCGGTCCCGTACGGGTTGCGATACCAGCCCTGCACCGAACCGTCGTCGAAGTCCCATGCGGTCCGCGCAAGGTGCGGCATCGCAGGATAGTCGTAAGGGCCGCATCCAACCTCCTTGGGCGTCACGTTCTTCGGCCAGCCGTCCGCCGGCTTGTCGCAGAAGGCGTCGCGGATCGCATCGTACATGCCGAAGCCGAACTCTTCGTTAGGTTCGATGTAGCTGCCCTCCTGCCATTCGTTCAGCGGGGCTATTATGACGCGCTTAAAGCCTTTTTTCTCGCAGAAGGCGCGACAGTCCGCGCATATCTTCCTGAACTTCTCCACCGAACGTCCGTAGATGACGCGGGACTGTTCGAACGATCTGGGAATGTCGTTCCATCCGGTCGGTATCATAGGCCAGAAAGGGAACGCCGGATCGCGAGACGTCATTTCCCACCACTTGGGGATGGCGGCGACAACGGTGTCGTACGAGAACACTTTGGCGGTGTCGCCGGGATGCATGGCCTCCGGCGCGATACGGCTGGATATGGTGTCGAAATTGTAGATCATCTGCGCCTTGTATCCGGCGTTGCGGGCACGGTCTATGCGATCTTGGATGTAGGCCCAGCCGTGATACATGTCTATGACGTATACGCCCGGAAGTCCGGCTTCCTTAACGATCCTGTCCGTAAGTTCGATGGCGTATTTCGCGCCGTCGCCTGTTTTCGCCTTCCGGCCATTTCGTTCCATTTCGGCGAGGAAGTCGGCATCCAGCGAATCGAAGGACCAGTACACGACGACCGGACGGCCGTCGATGGTGTAGTATTCAGGCGTCTTGAAGAAATTTTCGATCCAGTACCTGGTCACGCGGATCTGGTCTTCCGTGGAATGCGCACCAGGCTCGTTGTGGTTGGCGTACATCATGTACCACTTCAGGTGGCGGCGATGCCTGGCCTTGTAGTAGGCTTCCACCCAATGGTTGAGCCGCTGGTCGCCCCGGTTCCAGTACCAGTCCACGCAGAACGCGGATATGCCGTGCTCCACGGCCCACTTGATCTGCCAGTCCACGACCTCGGGGTTGCTCTCGTCATACCAGCCGAGAAGCGGCTTTATGCCGGGAAGCGTCTGCTCCACCTGGTCCCATTCCGCCATCTGTTCCGTGCCTGGGTAGTAGAATGCGTGCACCTCGACCGGTCCGCCGACGGGCCGGGGCTCCGGCACTTCGCCGCCCGAAGCCGGCGTCACCGCCAGTGCGAAACACCCGCCCGCAGCGGCCAGGATTGCCATATTCGTCTTTTTCATCTCATCGCTCCTTTGGCAGAATGGAAACGTATCGCGTTTCGCCCGCATGCGGTTCCATCGCCCGGCAGGAAAACGACGGTGCCTTTCGGCGGGTTTTGCAGGGAACGGAATTCCTCCGCATCGTCGACATGCAGCAGCGCCGCCACCACCATGCCGGCACGCCTCCCCTTCAGTTCGGGAAAGTCGGCCGCGGGGAAAAGGACGCCGCAGTTGTTTCTGTAGACGTGACGCTTCACATGCGGCAGAAGGCGCTTCACCCTGACGCCGAACGGAAACTTGAACTGCTTTACCTTGACCGAGCAGATCGCCGGGTTCTGGAAACGAGGTTCCACCGGAAGCGCCGCCCGTTCGGATATGAAGAGCGCGTTCTTGCCGACGGCCACGGTGTTTCTGTAGATGCACATCCGCCACGTCCTGCCATCGGCCCCTTCCACGCGCACCAGCGCGTACGCCTCGTTAGCCTTGGGCACGTCTGCGTATTCAAGCACCTTCACCACGCACGCCAACGGCAGGCCGGCAGGGTACTTCTCGCCTTTGCATTCGCGCAGATCGTCGAGAAAGGCGACGGCCGCCGTGTCTTCCGGCGTCTCGCGCATGGCCTACAGGTTCTCCAGCAAGGCGCGGATCGAACGTTCGCGCGCTTCTATGGCTTCGCACAGGCGGAACTGCACCCTGGCCCTGTTCAGGTTCTGGCCGGGCTGGCGCACCTTGAAATACCTGTCGCCTGCGAGATAATCCTGGAAGAAGCGCAACCCGAGCTCGAAAGGAAGAAGGCGGATGGAATCGAAAAGCCAGGCGCGGTCGGCATCGTCCATGAACGCGCCTGCCTCGCGCATGTACCCTTTCATGAACGCCTGGAACAGCGTTTCGTCGAAGGAGACCTTGCCGAGGTTGAGCTCCTCTTCGCCGGCGGGATTGCAGATGGAGCGCACGGCGTCGCCGACATCGATCTGCACCAGACCCGGCGAAACGGTGTCAAGATCGATCATTGCCGTGCCCTTGCCAGTGAAGTCGTCGATCATTATGTTGTTCACCTTGGGGTCGCCGTGGAACATGCGCTTCTTCAGTTCTCCAGACGCTTCGGCCTTCTCAAGCGAAACGGCGAAATCGCGACGCTCCTCGACGTATCGGGCCAGGCGTTTCGCCTCCATCGACGCGTTGAGTATGTCGCGCGCGCGCGGATCCTCCAGAGTGGCGTCGTATTGCGCCAGATATCCGCTGGTGATGTGGAAGCCGGGAAGCGGATCGGATATGGATGCGGGATCCATGTCGGAAACGAGATAGTGGAAGTGTCCGAGCGCCGCGCCGCACTCGAGCGCGTGCTCGGGGCTTTGCGCCGAATCGAACGCGTGCGCGGAAAGGATCCGCGTTATCACGCGCCACACGTCTCCGTTCTCGTCCGTAATGAAGTCGCCGCCGTCTTTCGTCTTGATTATGCGCGGCATCTGCCACACGCGATCGTCGCGCCCGGCGGCGGCGTCCGCCTCCAGCTTCTCGTGGCAATGCAACGTGATCGCGTGCATGTTTGCCATGATGGAGGCAGGCTGGGGGAACACGGACTTGTTGACCTTCTGAAGCACCACCTGGGTTTCAGTGAACGTGTTGCGGTATACGGCGAGAAAGGTGTCGTTGATGTTGCCGTTGCCGAACGGAACGAGCGTGACGAGCCGTCCCTTTATGTTGAACTTGCTGACGAGAAGCGACAGATTCATTGTTTTACCTCAGCGGTTTCATGTACATGAGACAGTGGGAGATCGTCCAGGCCCAGTCCGCCGGCATGCGCTTCAGCTCGTGCCCCGCGCCCCATGAATCCGAATACAGGATTTCATGCTTTTTGTCGTTGTATCCTATGATCAGGCGCATGTGGCCTCCGTTGGCCTGCGGGATTTCAGGTTCCGGATACGTGCCAAGCGTCACGCCCCAGAACAGCGGAATGCCTTTGTCCACCTGCTGGCGGACGTCTTTCATGAACTTCGTGAACTTTGATTTCTGCGGCCCGTTCACCTTCATCTCGCGAAGCACTTCGGGATCCATCGCCGCGTCTGCCGCGGCCGGATTGTAGAAGATGGTGTTCCCCTTGCGCGTGATGTAGACGTCCTCGGCGATTTCCGCCTTCTTCAGCTTCTTGGCGGCCTTGTTGTAGTTGGCGACTTCCTTGACGATACTCTCGATGCGCTCTCCCACCGGCTTCTCGAAATCGCCGTACGTAACCACCGTGCCAAGCTTGTACTTGCGCCCTATGGCCTGCACGGAATTCTTCATCTCCAGCGTCGATGTCCCTCCCTCCGCCGTAGTGCCTGCGGCCTGCGCGATCTCATGCTCGTCCACCTCCACGCCATAGTAGCGCAAGACGCGTTCCGAAGTAGCAGCGGAACAGTACCCCTTCTCCCCCTGGTCCACCATCGGGACGTTGTCTATGAACACGTCGCCCCTTGGATCGCGGATGACATTGTCGGCTATCTTCTTGGCGCCTTTGGCGGCGTTTGCGCTTCCGATGGCGGAGTTTTTCTTCGCGGCGCCGGACAGACGATTTGGACCCGACACGGTCAAACGCACGAATCCCGCCTCGAATGTATCCGTCTTCCTGCCGTCCTGGCGATAGTTCCATGTCAACGTTGCAATGGTAGGCATGCTGGTTTTGGGCCATGTCTGCGACTTCTGGACGACACCGGCGCTCCTGACCTTCTCCGACTCCACGGGCGGAGCCTTGCCGCCGTCCGGGGTGAGAATCTCCCGCATGCGTTTCACTATGCCTGCGAATTCCTCGCGCGTTATCGTCTTTTCCCTGCGGACGCGTCTGCGGAACTTGCCGGCACCCGTCGATACGGTCTCGAAAGCCTCGGTCCCGGCGACGGTGAAAAGCAGAAGTTCGACGCGATCTATGCCGCCATGCTCGCCAAACGATATCTTTGTCTCGTAGACCGGCAGGCCATGGCACGCCACGGCGCCATCCAGTCTGGTGTCGGCGCCTTCCCGCGTGCTGGAAGTGAACTGGAACCCCTGCGCTTCATGTCTCTTGACATACAGCACCGGGTCGCTCTTCCAGAATCCGGCATCGCCCAATTCGACGCCGATATCGTACGGAGCGGCTTCCGCCGCACCTGCGACTGATGCAACCAGCGCCAGCATTGAAAAGAAACATTTGACCACGACCAACCTTCCTTTCAAACCATCCCACAAGCGGGACCATGGACAGTGTAGCAAAACTGACAGCGCCTGCTCCAGCGCGGCCTCAATCGCGTTTCAGCTGCGCGGCGACCGCATCGAATTCCGCCTGGATCTCGTCGGACGGCTTCTTGGTGGCAAGCGACACGACGATGGTGACTATCAGAGACAGGAGAAAACCCGGCGCCAGTTCGTACAACCCGAAAATCGGATGTGCACCGGCGAATTTCTCCGCCAGAACGAACTTCCACACGATGCATGTAGTCGCACCAGTCACCATCCCCGACACGGCGCCGGCGAGGTTTACGCGCTTCCAGAAAAGCGCCAGCAGGATCAACGGGCCGAAGGATGCTCCGAATCCGCCCCACGCGAAGCTGACCATCTTCATGACAACCTTGAAGAATTCGCTTTCCGTGTTCATGGACATCAGCACGGCCACGAGGGCCACTGCGGCCACGGCGATGCGGCTTACGAGAATCAATTCCCTGTTGGACGCGCCCTTGTGGACTATGCGCTTGTAGAAATCGTTGGAAAACGCCGATGCGGAAACGAGCAGCTGGCTGTCGGCAGTAGACATGATCGCAGCCATGATGGCAGAAAGCAGGATGCCGGCAAACACGCGTGCCACGAAGCCGCTGGAGAATATGCCGTTGATCATCACCATGAACACCTTCTCAGGGTCGTTGCCTACATCCGCCAGCGTCAACCCGTGCTGCTTGAGGAACAGATGCGCCACGAGGCCGATCACCACCGCAGCGCCGAGCGATATGAACACCCACGTCATCGCTATGCGGCGGGACCCTTTCACTTCCGCAGGATTGTCGATAGACATGAAACGCACGAGGATATGCGGCATGCCGAAGTAGCCGAGACCCCATGCCATGCAGCTCGCCAGCCCTATGAAACCGCAAGCCTTGCCTGTGGATGCGCTCGTGAACAGGTTTAGCAGGTTGGGATTGACGGCATTGAGCTGGTCGACAGCATCCGCGAAACCTCCCGCGTTGCAAACTACGATCGCAGGCACCAGGACGATGGCGACGAACATCAACGTCCCCTGTATGAAGTCTGTCCAGCAAACGGCCATGTACCCGCCGAGAAGAGTATATGATATGACGACCAGCGCACCGATCCAGAGCGCCAGGCTGTAGGAAAGCCCGAACATCGTGGAAAACAGCTTGGCGGCCGAAACGAATCCGGACGCGGTGTAGAAAGTAAAGAACGTGAGAATGATGACGGCGGCGACTATGCGCGAAATGCCCGTCCTGTCGCGGAACCTGTTGGAGATGAAGTCCGGAATCGTGATGGCATCGCCGCACGTCTGCGAATATCGCCTGAGACGGTGCGCGACGATCTTCCAGTTCAGATATGTGCCGATTCCCAGGCCTATGCCGATCCACGCTTCCGAGAAGCCGGCCACGAAGATCGCGCCGGGCAGGCCCATAAGCAGCCATCCGCTCATGTCGGACGCCTGGGCCGACAACGCGACCACCCACTTGTTCATCCTCCTGCCGCCGAGATAGTAGTCGCCCAGATTTTCCTGCCTCTTGGAGAACACGAATCCGATTCCGAGCATCAGGATGAGATACAAGACGAACGCCCCCAGAACGCAATAGTCCAGGCCGGCGGATGCGAGGTTGGCTGCAAACATTGTTTCGTATGCCTTTCGGGTGCTTGTTGTGGTTCCCAGCAGGAACGTGTCCATTCTATGAAAAGTTCATCGCGATGTCAAGGGGACCCAAGGACTTCCAAGGGAAACCTGCGCACGCCTACTTGTCGTCGGGAACCGGCTTGATGCCGATATCCGTCAGACGCATGGAAATGATACGGCTGATGCCCTTCTCCTGCTGGCTTACTCCGTACACGAGGTCGGATCCCGCGATCGTGTGCTGGTTGTGCGTGATGATAAGGAATTGCGACCTGTCCAGGAATTCCTTCAGGGCATCCACGAAACGGCCGATGTTCGCATCGTCGAGCGCGGCATCCAGCTCGTCCAGCATGCAGAACGGCGCGGGCTTGATCATGAAGATCGCGAACAGAAGCGCGACTGCCGTCATCGTACGTTCGCCGCCGGAGAGAAGTGTGACGCTCTGCGGACGCTTTCCTGGCGGACGGGCGATGATGTCGATGCCGCATTCCAGAGGATCCTCCGCGTTCTCCAGCAGCACGAGGCGAGCCTCGCCGCCGTTGAAAAGCTTCGTGAACATCGTCTGGAAATTGGCGTTCGCCTGTTCGAACGTGCTCCTGAACATCTCGCCGGACTTGTCGTTCAGGTTGGTGATCAGCTCCAATATCTGTTCCTTGGCGGCCAGCAGGTCGGCCTCCTGCGCCTTTTCGCGCGTATAGCGCTCCTCAAGCTCCTGGTATTCCTCGATCGCCACCATGTTCACCGGGCCGAGCGCGACGATCTGGGCGTTGAGGCTGTTCACCTTCTCTTCGAGAACATCGTTCGGCGGGGGTTCCCCTCCCTTCCAGTCGGGATCCGGCTCTCGCAGCACGGCTGTGGCATCGAGGCCGTATTCCGCGTTCAGATGGTCGTAGATGTTCTGGCGGCGCATCGTCGCCTCGGTGGCGGCGACTTCAAGCCGGCCCTTGAACTCGCGGGCCTTGTCGAGTTCGGCGCGTTTTGCGCCGACGCCGCCCTCCGAGACGGAAAGCTTCTCCTGCAGCTGGCCACGCTCTATCTTCGCCTCCTCCACCTGCCCGTGGATTTCGACGGCGCGTTCCTTGAGGTCGTCGAGCGACCCCATCAGCTCCGCAGTCTCGTCGCGCAGTCGCTGGATGGAATCCTCGTATCCACGGATGCCGGCCTCACGCCCCTCGATCATCTTCAGAAGCTCGTCGCGGCGCTTCACGGCGTCTGCGCTCTGCTGCGCGGTGAGCTGCAGCTCGTTCTCCATCTGCGCGGCGGCGATGCGCTTCTCCGTCAGGCGGCGGCTTTCCTCGCCATGGGCCGTTTCGCAGGCCTGCAGATCGTCCTGCTGGCGCGCGATCCCGTCCATCAGCGCGTCGCGCTTCGCCAGAGTCTCCTCAAGGTCGGCAGCCAGCTCGGCGCGGCGGGCATCGCCGCCGGCATTCGCCGCCTTCAAGGCGTCCAATTCGGCTCGCGCGCGTTCCAGACGCGTTTTCAGCGCTTCCGAATCGCGCGCCACGCCTGCATGCTCGCCTTCGGCCTGCGCTGCAGCGCGGCGGGCGTTGGAGAGCGCCGCCGCCGCCGCCTTTGATTCGTCGGCAAGTATTGCCGTCCGCTCAGCGCCCGTGGACAGCGTCTCGTGCGCGTGCGCGATCCGTTCCCGCAGCTCCGCCAGCGTCTCTTCGGCCTCGGTGATAGGAGACTTGTGCCCCGAAGACGGCGCGATTGACGTCGATGGCGACCAGACGCCATCCTTCCCGTCCGCAAGCACGACGTCGCCCAGCAGACGGTCCGCCGCCTCGCGGTCGCTGTCCGTCAGGACAAGATGATCCACCAGCCGATCGCCTTCTGCGATCGTCACGCCCTCGCGTCCCGTCTCTATCGCGGCGATGCGCACGTCGCCTGAAACGTCCTGCAGCACGTTTTCCAGAACCGTCTTCGCCGCAGACTCGTCCTTCAACATCTCCAGCTGGGCTTCCTTTGCCGCCGCGGCAGTCTGCATCTCGCCCAGATGGTCGCGGGCCTCGGCTATTTCCGCACGAAGCGACTCCAGCGACTCTTCCGCGGTACGTGCCCGCGCTTCGGACTCGTCCTCTGCCGCGCGGGCCGCATCCAGGCGCGCCTGCACCTCGGCGAGCGTCTGCGCCGCAGCTGCCGACGATGCCTCCAGCTGTTCCACCTCGCTGGCCAGCCGTTCGCGCTTCATCAGCGTTTCGCGGGCCTGCGTCTCAAGACGCGCGATCTCGTCGCGAACCTCCGTCGCATGCCGGTCGCAGGCGACGGAGTCGCTCCTGCCCTCCTGCAAGGCCCTGCGAAGCTCGTCGATCCGCGCAGACGAGTCGCGGAACGCCGTCTCCGCGTCCTCCAGCGCCACTTTCGCGGCTTCATACCCATCTTCCAGAAGAGCGGTCTTCTGCGCCAGCGACTCGGTCTGCATGCCGATCTCGTCCAGCTGCTGGCGCGTCTGGCGTATCTCGCGCCCGTCGCGGTCGCTCCACGCCTTGTATTCGGCGATTCGCTGTTCGTTGACGGCAATGACCTCGCGTGCGCGGGTGTATGCGCCCTCTGCGCCCGCCGCCTGCGCCTGGAGCGCGGCGAGCCGTTCCTCCAGCGCGTGCATGTCCGCATGTATCTGCTGCGCGGCGCTCTCGGCGGCGTTCACGGCCGCTGCCGCATCGGCGATGGCCTGCTCAGTGTCGCGCTGGTTCTTCGCGTTCATCTCCAGCGCCATGTTGAACGCCTGTATCTTGCCCTTGGACACGTAGATGTCCAGCCCGCGCAGCTCGTCGCGCAGCTCCTTGTAGCGTTTCGCCTTTCCCACCTGGCGCTGAAGCGATCCTATCTGCCTCTTCATTTCACGCAGGATGTCCGCTTCGCGCTGAAGGTTCTGGTTGGTCTGCTCGATCTTCCGCATCGCCTCCTTGCGGTCGGCCTTGAACTTGGTGATGCCTGCGGCCTCCTCGAACACGCCGCGCCGGTCTTCAGGCTTGGAAGAGAGGATCGCGTCGATCTGGCCCTGGGCCATGACGGAATACGACGACGTGCCGATGCCCGTACCCATGAAAAGGCGTTTGATGTCCTTCAGCCCGCATTTCACCTTGTTGATGAAATACTCGCCTTCGCCGGAACGGTATACGCGTCGCGTAACGGTGACCTCATGGTATTCCGTACCCAGCTCCTTTTCGCAATCGGCGAACTGGATCGACACTTCCGCCATGCCAAGCGGCTTTCGCGTGTCGGTGCCGTTGAAGACCACATCCACGAGTTTCGAGCAGCGTATCGCCGTCGGACGCTGTTCGCCCAGGACCCACCTTATGGCATCGGAGACGTTCGACTTGCCGCACCCGTTCGGTCCGACGATGGCTATCATGCCGGGCTCGAACGTCAGACGCGTCCGGTCGGCAAAGGATTTGAAACCGATGATATCAAGCTGCTTCAGGTACACGGCTGCGTCGATTCCTTAAATGTCCAGGGTACGGACGTTCAGGGCGTTGTCCTCGATGAACTTGCGGCGCGGCTCTACTTCGTCGCCCATGAGAAGCGAGAATATCTGGTCGGCCTTGACCGCGTCCGACAGCTGCACGCGCAGCATGTGGCGCTTTGCGGGGTTCATCGTCGTATCGAACAGCTCGTCCGCGTCCATTTCGCCAAGGCCCTTGAAGCGCATTATCGTCATGCCCTTGCGGCCGCGCGTACGGATGGCCTCGAGAAGGTCGGGCAGGCTTTTCACGTCCTGCGCCACGCCGTCCTCTTCAAGCGTCGCCACCTTGCCTGATTCCCCGAGGTAGTCCTCCACGCTGAACCCCATGCCCTTCAGGGACTCCATCTGCTTGCGCAGGAGCGATGCGCGGTACATTTCCATCCAGCGGAACGCCATCTGGTCCGTAGGATGGTACGTCTCCACCTGCGTCGAGGGGATGTCGATCGTCGTCTGCATCTCCTGCTGGAGCGCGGCCACGCGCGTCTTGAAGGCGTCCTCGTCGATGGCGAACTCGATCTGCGCATCGTCGCCTGCGCCGCGGATCATGGCATATCGCGGAATCACGCCCTCGGCATTGCGGTGGTCCAGCAGCATCTTCACCGTGAGGCCGCGTCTCTCTATCGTCTTTGCAGCCATCTCGATTTCGGCGAGGAGCTCCAGCAGCGCGCGGGCCGCATCGTTGTCCAGCGCCTCGCCGTCCGCCCGCCTCACCGTCATGTCGTCGAGGCCCAGGAAAAGCAGCTTCTGGGTCATTTCGCCGTCCGTAAGGACGTATTCCGTCTTCTTCTTGCGCTCCACCTTGTAGAGCGGCGGCTGGGCGAGGTAGACGTATCCCTTCTCGATCAGCTCCGGCATCTTGCGGTAGAAGAACGTAAGCAGGAGTGTGCGGATGTGGGCGCCGTCCACATCGGCATCCGTCATGATGACGATCTTGTGGTAGCGGAGCTTGGAGATGTCCCATTCCTCCGCGAATCCGCAGCCGATGGCGGTGATGAGCGTACGGATCTCGTTGTTGGCGAGCATGCGGTCCACGCGCGCCTTCTCCACGTTCAGCACCTTTCCGCGCAGGGGGAGGATTGCCTGGGTCTTGCGGTCGCGGCCCACCTGGGCGGAACCGCCGGCGGAGTCGCCCTCCACCAGGAAGAGTTCCGTCTTGGAGGGGTCGCGCTCTGAACAGTCGCGCAGCTTGCCTGGGAGCGAGAGGCCGTCCATCACGCCCTTGCGCACGGTGTCGCGCGCCTTGCGCGCGGCTTCGCGGGCGCGGAACGCCATCATGATCTTGTTGACCACGGTCTCGGCCACGGCCGGGTTTTCCTCGAAGAACGTCATGAGCTTCTCGCTCACGATGGAGTCGACGATGCCCTGCACCTCGCCGTTGCCCAGCTTGGTCTTCGTCTGGCCCTCGAACTGCGGCTGCGGCACCTTTACAGAGACGATCACCGTCAGGCCTTCCCGCATATCGTCGCCTGTGACGTTGTCCTTTTCCTTGATGCCGTTCTTCATTGCGCGGCCGTACTTGTTGACGGTACGCGTGAGCGCGGCGCGGAAACCGCTGAGGTGGGTTCCGCCCTCGATGGTGTGGATGTTGTTGCAGTACGTCTGCTCGATGGTGGAGTAGGTGTCGGTATACTGCATGGACACCTCGGCCTGCACGACTCCCGTCACGCCCTGCGCCTCGCCCTCGAAATGGATCACAGGCGTGAGCGCCTTCTTGTTGGCGTTGAGGTATGTGGTGAACTCGTCGATACCGCCCTCGTAGTGGAACGTCTCCTCGTGGTGGCCCTCGCCCTCGTTGTCCTTGAAGTGGATCTTCACGCCCTTGTTGAGGAACGCCAGCTCGCGCAGGCGGTTGCAGAGGATCTCCCATTTGAACGCATGGCAGCTGAAGATTGAGTGGTCCGGGAAGAACGTCACCTTCGTGCCGGTCTCGTCGCCGCACTCTCCTACGACTTCCAGCGGCTTCGTCACACGGCCGCGGGAGAACTCGATGTGGTGTATCTTGCCGTCGCGCTTCACCTCGACCTTCATCCAGTCCGAGAGCGCGTTGACGCACGAAACGCCCACGCCGTGCAGGCCGCCGGACACCTTGTAGTTCGAGCCGTCGAACTTGCCGCCCGCGTGCAGGATGGTAAGCACCACCTCGATTGCCGGACGATGCTGCGTCGGATGCATGTCCACCGGGATGCCGCGGCCGTTGTCCGTGACCGAGAGGGAGCCGTCCGGATTTATCTGCACGTCCACCAGAGTGCAGTATCCGGCAAGAGCCTCGTCTATGGAGTTGTCCACGACCTCGTACACCAGATGGTGGTAGCCTCTCTCGCCCGTATCGCCGATATACATGGCCGGCCGCTTGCGCACGGCTTCCATGCCTTCCAGCACCTGTATGTTGGCGGCGTTGTAGTCTGCGGCGGCTCCTGTTGCGTTCGGCTGTTCTTCTGACATCTCGGTTCCTCTCAAACTTTTGACGTATTATACCAAAATATGCGCCCCGCAACAAAGGGAAATGCTATACTTTCGACATGATTGATTTTTCGACAGACGAGTGGAAAACCGCGCTGCGGCTGGTTCGTGCCGCGCTTGAAAGCAATGCCGATGGCGCACGCGCGGCGGCGTTCGACTTCCTGCGTACGGCCCGCGCGCCCAGGCTTGTCGGCCTCGCCCACCTCCTCCAGCCGGGCACGACGCAGAGGGCCATGCAGGCGGCGCTGGTTCCTCTGGAGCGCGTGGACAAGCGCGTAAAGATCACCGACGCCGAAATGGGCATCCGCACCTCCGACGCCGCATCCCCGAACCATCCGCCGCCGGACGGCCGGATAACAGCCGTGGCCGACAACATACGCTCCGCCTTCAACGCCGGCGGCCTGTTCCGCACTGCCGACTTCTTCGGGATGGAGCGTCTCGTGCTGTGCGGATATACTCCGGGACCAGACAATCCGCAAGTGAAGAAGACGTCGCTGGGCGCTGACGAGACCGTGCCGTGGGAACACGCAGGCGACGTCCGCGACGTCATCGACCGCCTGCACGCCGAAGGCTACGCCGTCTATGCCCTGGAAACGGCCGACGGCGCCACCGATATCGCCACCGCAAAACCGTCTTTCCCGTGTGCGCTGCTCCTTGGAAACGAGCGCTTCGGGCTGGATCCGGACGTCGTGGCCGCCGCAGATGAAGTCCTGGAGATTCCATCGCACGGAATGAAGAATTCGCTCAACGTCGTATCGGCTTTTGCCGTGGCGGCGGCATTCCTTCGCCGCCACGGCGCCTGAAATGGTGCTGGAGACGGGACTCGAACCCGTACGGCCTTACGGCCAGCGGATTTTAAGTCCGCTGCGGCTGCCATTACGCCACTCCAGCCGGGACTTCCATTATATCATGAAACCCGTTTCCCGCGCTTGCGGCATCTGCCATGGGCGGAATCGCGCGTTTCCACCGGCACGAAATCTATTTTGCGCTGTGCGAAATCCACCGATGCCACGCGCACCTTCATCTTCGTGCCGACACGCCATGAAACATGTCCGTCGGAAAGCGTCTCCATCGCGGCATCCCATCTCACGAACTTCTGCGACAGCTTCGAGATATGGACCATGCCGCCGATGGCGAGACCGGGCAGATCTACGAACAGCCCGTACGACGCGCACTTGCCCACAACTGCTTCGAACACGACGTCGTTCCGGTTCCGCAACACATCTTCCAGGTAACGGTATTTCTTGATTTCGGTCAGCATGCGTTCCGCCTCGTCGGCCACCTGCTCGCGTTCGCTCGCATGCTCCGCTGCGCGATCAAGCCATCTCTGGTCCATGCGGCCGCCCTTCCCGTCGATGTACGCGGCGAGCTGGCGATGCAGCACCAGATCCGGATATCTGCGTATCGGGCTGGTGAAATGCGCGTAATAGCTCTTGGCAAGGCCGAAGTGCCCGATCTCCCGCGCCGAATAGAGGGCGCGTTTCATCGATCTCAGCACCATCACCGACAAGACTCCTTCAAGCGGCGATCCCTTTATCTTTTCGAGAAAACGGGCAAGGTTGCGCGGACGCGACAGATCGCCACAGGAGATGCCGACACCTGCCAGGCTGGCACGAAGTTCCTCCAGCCTCGCAGGATCCGGCGGTGCGTGCAGACGGGCGAGAATCTTCACGCCACGCGTCCAAAGCTCCGTCGCCACCGCCTCGTTCGCCGCCACCATGCATTCTTCGATCATCTGGTGGGAAGCATCGTAGGGCCGGACCTCCACGCCGATCATCATGCCCTTCGCATCAAGCTTTATCTCGGCTTCCGGCACGTCCATGTCGAGCGCTCCGGCGGCGAAGCGCCGTTGGCGCAGCTGCTGGGCCAGCTGGTTTATGGCAAAGACCGCCCTGCGTTCCTGGGCCTTTCCGCCCTTGCCTCCGTTCAGCATTGCCATTACCTGCTCGTAGGTGAACCTCGCCTTGGAACGTATGACGGACTTCGCGAACTTCCTGGCCAGGCAATTGCCCCGCGCATCGAATGTGAGAAAAACGGAAAACGCAAACCTGTCTTCGCCCGGAACGAGCGAACATACGCCGTTCGACAGCTGTTCGGGGAGCATTGGAACCACTTTGTCCACGAGATAGACGCTCGTAGATCTGCGGTACGCCTCCTTGTCGAGAGGGCTTCCCGGAGTCACGAAATGCGAAACGTCCGCGATATGGACGCCAAGCACCCGGTTGCCGTTCATGTCCGTCTCTATAGAGAGCGCGTCGTCGAAATCGCGCGCCGTCTCCGGATCGCAGGTGAATATGAACTTCCGGCGCAGATCGATGCGCTTTCCAGGTGCTGCCAGACGCGCGCTGGCCCGTTCCGCCGCCGTGCGCACCTGGCGGGGAAAGGTCGACGGCAGGTCGTACTGCTCCATGACCGACTTCGTATCCAGCGACGGATTGTCTGCCGGACCGATGACATCCGTAACGACCCCCTCCGGTGCGAGGCGTGGATTCTCCCATCTCGCAAAACGCATGACCACGCGGTCTCCGACTGCGGCCCCATGCGTATCCGGCACGATGAATTCCTGCCGGAACGTGGGGCTGAGCGGCTGGACGCGAGCGAAAGGCGCGCCAGACGCCACCGTGCCCACAATCGAACGCGGTGCGCGTTTTTCGACACGCACGATCCGCCCGTCCGTGCCTGAGCGTCCCGGCTGGACCGTCACCACATCCCCGGGCAGCGCGGTGGAAAGATCCTTTGCCTCGATCCATATCGCATTATCAGTACCGGGCCGGATGAGATACCCGGCGCCGTTTCGAGCCATATGAAGCTCGCCTGTCAACATTGCACTTTTTTTCATTCCCATTCCTTGCCTATTTGCAGCTGCGGCGTCTGAGAACGGCCCATACGCCGCACCAGATGGCAACAGCCGTCAAGCTGATTCCGACAACCGGCCATGCTCCAAGACGGCATGTCAGCGGAACTGCCATGGCCGTCCATACGCCTCCACCCATCACCGGCTCATGGAGCAGCTGCTTGCATCCGAACACTGTCGATGCCGACGTCTTCGACTCCGGATCGACGGTCCGCAGCAGGAGCAACCCCGTTGCCGTGACGCCGGTATACTGTCCGAATTCGCATATCGTGCGTTCGAACCAGTCTTCGCGGAAGATTCTGCGCGCCAGCCAGCAGGCGCCGAACAGCGACCATGCGAGGCCTGCGACGACAAGGATCAGCAGCGGCTGCCAGTACTGAACTATGAAATCTAGCCTTATGGTCGCAACGGCGGCAACGACGAGGAAGTCCAGCGAAGCTCCGCCTATGCGGCTTATCTGGCCGCGGTCTACAAGCGCATCGAGGCGGCAGATGACGAGCAGGAACTGGATTGCGAGCCCGCCGACCATGCACAGGGGAAAGAGCGGAATCGATTCGATGATTTTCATTTCGCGTATGGAGCCGGGAAGAAGTCCGCCGGCGGCGACGAGCAGCAACTTGATGCCATAGCCCGCAAACACGGCCAGCCCCACCACCGCCAGATGCCATGCAAGCGAATCGATGGAATCGCACAGCACCGTCTGCCTTCCCGCCGGAGGCTGGGCGTTCTTCGGATAGAAGCCTCGCTGTTCCGCTTCGCTCAGCTCTTCGAACGTGCGGATGTTCTCCACATATCCCCGCCTGACGGCCCAGTTGACGAGCGTCATGCCTACCGTTATGCCGAGAATCATGCCGATGGTCGCCGTCGTATAGCCCAGATCCGCCCCTTCCGACCAGCCGAACGCGTCGAACGTCTCCACCATTCCGCCAACCGTTCCGTGGCCGCCTTCAAAGCCTATCTCTATCAGGTTGCCGAAGACCGGCGGTACGCCGAAGCACGGGGTCAGCACCAGCGCCGTGATGCTCAGGCCTACGACATACATCCCCCAGGCGACGATCTGCCCGAAGCAAAGCTGCTCCATTACGGACCGTCCCACCTTGCCCATTCCCGGGAACTTCTGCCCGATGAACATGGTCGCGAAGACGATGTTGATGAGAAATCCAGGTATTGACTTCCACCCCTCATGGCACGTCGGCGGGATATGCGAGCCGCATGTCGAAAGCAGCAGCAGACCCAACGCGCCTCCGACGATCGAGGATGGCAGATAGAGCTTGCGCAGGAAAGGCAAGGCCGTCCGGATCGCCTTGCCGGAGACGAGCAGCAGGCACAACGTGCAGAAGGACAGAACCGCCGTCATTTCCCGAATATCTCCCTGTAGAACGGCGCCCAGTAGGATATGACCTGCGACGCGCCTGCGCGGAAGATGGCGTACAGCGATTCGCGCGCCGTGGCGTGCAAGTCGCAATACCCCTTCTCCGCCGCGGCATGTATCATCGAATACTCCCCGGAGACGTTGTACGCCATCACGGGCAGGAGTGAACGCGATGAAACCTCCCGGATCATGTCTAGGTAGAAAAGCGCGGGCTTGACCATGAGCGCGTCCGCACCCTCGGCCTCGTCAAGCAGCGATTCGCGTATGGCGGTCTTCGGATCGCGGAAGCTGGCCTGATATCCTTGCCTGTCACCCTGCGATGGCGCTGAATTCTCGGCATCGCGAAACGGCCCGTACATCTGCGACGCGAACTTGGTGGAGTAGGCGACAAGGAGCGTCTTCTTGAACCCTTCGTCGTCAAGAGCCTGCCGGATCGCGGATATCTGGCCGTCCATCATCGCGCTGGGCGCCACTCCGTCAGCCCCGGCCCTGGCATGGCTGACCGCCACGCGCGCGAGCATCTCGCAGGCGGCGTCGTTGTCTACGTCCCCGTCGCCATCGCGAGGCCCGCAGTGGCCATGCGCCGTGTACGCGCAAAGGCATACGTCCGTAAAAATGACAAGATCCGGATATGCGGCGCGAAGCACGGGGATTGCACGTTGCACCGCACCATGGGGATCTGCCGCCGGAGCGCCTATCTCGTCCTTGCCGTCGCCTTCGTGCTGGCCGAACAGCAGCACGGACTTCACGCCCTGCGCCACCACCGGCGCAAGCTCCTTCACAAGCTCGTCGGCCGAAAGCCTGAACTGGCCGGGCATCGAATCGATCCGTTCGCGCCGCCGCGCACCTGGCACTACAAACACGGGCCAGATGAACTTCTCCGGGCCCGGTGGCGGCATTGCGAACATGTCGCGAATCGCCGCCGTCCTTCTCAATCTCCGCAATCTTACGTCTGGATAGCCGTTCATGACGGCACGATTATACCATATTTGCCAACGGTCAGAACGTGGCCATCTTCACGACGGGATATGCCGACGGACCTGGCTTGCGCAGGAATACCATCGTATTGCCAGGCGGCACGTCAATCTGGATGCGCTGGCCGTCCGCCACCACCTCCAGCCTGCCGCCGGACGGACGGTCCACGCGCGCCACCTTCACCGTCTTGGGCAGCGCCGTCCAGCTGCGGAGATCCGCCGCCGTAGTTGTGGAAGCCCATGCGGCAACTCCGAACTGCGACGCCTTGAGCGCCAAGTACGTGTTTCGGTCGGACACGTTTTCAGCCGTCACGCCAAGCGCCACCTGCGCACCGATCTTGACGATCGTACGCGTTATTTCGCGCGTCAACGCGCCGCGCATGTAAACGTCGTATTCCGTCTTGACGAGCGCGTCGACATCTGCCAGCGGCGCCATCGGCACGTTCTGGCCACCTGCGGCCACGGACCAGTTGATCGCTCCATGCGCCCGCTCGCGCAGATACGGCAGCGCCATGCCGGCGTATATCACGTAGCGCCCGACGAACGGCAGCAGCCCCAGCGGAAGATCCAGCCTCCATTCCTCGCGGCACGGGCACAGCCCGTCCTCCACATATATCCACACCTGGTTCGCAGGCCGGCCGCCACGTTCCACATCGGCGAAATCGCGCGCCACCACCGCGTTGGCGGGGCAGAGCGCCGCCACGTCCTTCAGGTGGTTGCGCGCTCCATCGCCGGACAGCCAGCGGAATATGCCCGTCACATGCTCCACATAGACATTCGTGTAGTCCTTGGGAGCCAAGACGTCAAGGTTCCCGGACGTCGCCGGATCGAAGGCGCACTTCTCCCGTATCTGCGCCTGGAACGAGGCGTCGCCCAGCACGGTGGACACCTGTTGCGAACGGTCGCCTTGCACAGACGACTGCTGTTTCTTCGCGTAGGCGTTGGCATCGGCCTCCATCTTCCTTGCGGCGGCATCAATGTCCTTGCGCCTTTCCCACAGCCAGTTCTCCTGATGCTGCCCGGCGCGGTTCAGTTCGGTGCGCGCCGCATCGCGACGGCCCGAAGCCATGTAGTCTATGGCCTTGTACAGGCAGGTGAAGATGCGATCCTGGCCGCCTCCGTCGTAGTCGAAGGCCCGGTCGTTAGTCATCATCGCCAACGCGCCCTCGCCACCCCTGGCGAATACGGATGTGGCGTCGTTCGCCTGCATCGCGTCCTCGGCGGCGTCAAACATGGCAACGGCCCGGTCCCGTTCGTCCGACATGTACAGCGCGCCGCCGGCCAGCAGCTGCCACAGCAGCCGAGACCCGTCCTTCTCGGCTGCAAGCTCCGACGTCTCCTGCACGGGCCTGGCGTAGTCTCCCGTGGAGAGCGCCACTTCGTAGTCGTTCAGCACGTCCTTCGTAGTGCGGCAACCGGCGGCGCACGCAAGCGCAAGCGCCGGCCAGACGATCTTCCCGCCCCTCATTGCTTCACCTTACCAGCCGATGTTGACGAGCGGGAACATCCACTGCGAAGTGGCGAAGTTCAAGAGGCCGATCTGCACGCCTTCAAGTCGTTCCACATGGTTGACCAGACCTATCTGCAAGCCTACGGCGCGACCGCCGGCGACATTTACGAGGCCCACCTGGACGCCCTTGGCGTCACGATCGGCATAGTGGCCGATCCAGTTGGCGCCAAGCCCCCTGAACTCGCCCGTGCTGGAAAAGGCTCCTATGTCCAACCCGTACGTCCCTGCGTAGTAGCCCCAGCCCAAATTCAACCTAAGCCCCTTTACGGACGATTCGTCGTTCGGGAAGCTCCATGGCAGCAGCGTCAGCCCGATCGCCGTATCGTACGAACGGTAGCCGTACGGATTGCCGCCGCCGCGTTCCACGAAAACCACGTCGCGGGCGTTGCCGCCGCGCGCATGGTCGTTCGCCACGCCCTGGCCGGGCTTGTACTGCGCCGACGCCACAAGCGTCGCACACGCGAATGAAAGCAGAATTCCCAACTTCATTGCCGTTCCTCCTCAAAATGGCGCCACTATGCCGCCGGCGCCGTTGCTCTTGATCGTTGTCGTCGCGGGTGCCGCCTCGGGCGTCGGCGCAGGCATGGGAATCCTGCGAAGCCGCGCGCCCACCGCCACCTTTGAAGCGTCGCCTTCGATGATTCGCGCATAGCTCAGCTTTGGCGTGACTGCTGTCACTTCGGCGGTAGCTACAGGAATCTCCGTCTCGTCGATGACCTCCCCCGTGCGCGTATCCTTGACTTCGCCGCCAAGAGCGCACACGGTGAACCTTTCCCCAACGGCAATCTGCTTGCCGCCTTCGCCGATGACAAGCTGGCCCGCCGCGACCTGCACCACCTCGAACGGCAGGATGTTGTCCATCAGTCCGTCGCATATGCCTTCGGCCGCGGCCTCGGCTGTCATGGAAACGAACGAACGAACGTCGCCGGCCGCAAACGCCGCGGCATCGAGACGCACCGAATCCGTCCACTTCAGCTGTCCCGTAGGTGCTACAAGCACGCGATACGTGACCTCCGCAAAGAGCGAGGACTGGCTCGGGAGCGTCTGGCCGGTAAGAGGATTGACACCCGGCGCCTGGACGTCGTTGAACGAGACCTCGCCCACTACCAGATAGTCGGTACCCAGTTTGCGCCCAAGGCGCGCGGCATCCTCCGGCGCCGCGTTCGCCGCGCCAAGACGCGACAACTCCGCGCCGGTTTCGCGGTCGAACGCCCTGTCCAGCATCGTGAACTTGCGCGTCTGGGTGAGGCGAACGTTCAGCTGACTGGCCAAGGCGGACGCCCATTCCACGGTGTCGACGGCCTGTCCATGCCAGCTGAAAGAAACGCCTCTCACATTGAACGTGGTGACGGCCATGCGGCGCAGATTGGATTCGGGGCGGCCCGGACTTGCGTACTTGCCTGGGAAACGGACCTCCACCTCCACGCGATACTTCTTTGCCACGGGGTCGTATGCATCAGACAGCACTGTATAGCCGCTTATGCGGCCCTTCGCCCACTTCTGCATGTCCTTGTTTATCGCATCGTTCATCTCCAGCTTCGCACGGTCGTCAAGCACGCCGTTCTCGCGCAAGCTGGTCGCGGAATCGGCATGCGTCATCGTCTGCCGCTCGGATGAGCTCAAGGTGATTCCCTCGTGCTGCTCCATGGCGCTGACGAGCGCCTCGTTCACGGCCGCACGATATCCAGCCGCCATTCCCACGGCACGGACGGAAGGGACCTGGACTTCTGCGATCGCCAGAAAGGCCATGCAAAGGCCTCCAAGCAATGTCGGTATTTTCTTCATGGCACGTTTTCCTCGATAACGGGTGAATGCAAGCCTCAGAAATCGTAGCTGCGGCCGCGGCGCTTGCCAGACGTGCCTTCAGGCTGGGCGCTCGGCGCCGCAGGCGTCTCGACCGCAGGCTTTGGCTTCTCGATGATCCGTTTCATCGCGTCGTACTGGCCGAAACTCCACATCCTCACGCAGACCGCCAGCTTCTGTCCGCTGCTGGGATGCACAAGCACCTTCTTGGCGACAGTGCTGCGGCCGATAAGCGTGTCATTACCCTGGATCGCGGAACTCTTCATTGCCTTGTCGATATATTCGACCACCTTCTCCTCGGTCGGCACGCCGTTGGCGTCAAATACCGCGGCAGAGGATTTCTCCTCGCTCTTGTCCGAGGTTTCCTTGACGCTTATCGTACTGTTGATGAATATGGTCAACTGCTCGTTCGCCAGAGCCTCGGCCTGCACCATCGCATGGTCAAGCGCATCCTCGGCGGCATCCTCGTCCGTGCCGGTGTAGGCGGATCCCCACTGGGCGAAGCTCAGCAGCGCGGGCACGCCGTCCTTGTCGAAGAAGAGCCTGACGCCGAACTGGGAAACAAGCTCGTCGTCAGACGGCATGGCCTCAGCGACGGAACAACCCGCCTCAGGACGCACCAGCGCCGGACGCATCTTGAGCCGCAGGCACTCGGCGATCGTCTCAGTCTCCGCGCCGCCGCGGATCACGACGCCCACGGCATACTGCCCGCCCTCGTTCCAACCTTCGAACGTCTGCACCGGGAGAAGCCCGGCCGAAGATCCCACCGCGTTGCGGATCGAGCTTTTGACGATGGAGTCCTCCGCCAGCTTGCGCTTTTCGGCGACAGATCCGGCTGGCGTGACGCCCATCGCGCGCAAACCCTCGTCCAGCTTCGCCTCCGCCAGCTGCGCAGTCTTCTCGGCTATGCGTTCCATCGTCGTCTTGCTGTCGGCGGCGGGAGCGAGCCTGTTGGACGATTCGTCCCTGAAATACGTGTTGAACTGCCGCACCGCTTCGGAACCGAACTTGTCCATGACGTATGACGCGACGGCTTTCTGGTATGCCTTCTCGTAGGCCATCGTGCGCGAACGTACGAAGTTGGGACTGGCCGCCCTCTGGTTCACGCGTTCCACGCCCTTGAGGTAGATGGCATCGGTCTTCGTCACCGCGCCGATGGTAATGCCCATTTCATCGCAGTACGCCTTGATGTCTTGGGCGACGATCCCCTTGGCAGAAGGCTTCACGCGGGTTGTCACGGCCTTGTTCATCTCCGCTGCCGCCTCGGCGGATATGGGGGCGGGGGCCCCTGCATTCCCGCCTGCGGCAGGCGCCGCTTCCTGGGCGCGCACGGCGGAGAAGACGAGCATCACGGCAAAGATCGTTTGAATCTTCATTTTTCTTTCCTTTCGTTCGTATCGTATTCCATCTTGCAGTCAGGTCACATCACGTTCGCGGCATCGGCAAGCTTGCCCACGTGCACTCGCTTCTGCCAGAACTCAAGACCAGTCTGCAGGTCGATCAGCGTGAGATTGAGGTTGTATTCGATCTGAAGGTCCCCGTCGTCCTGGCGAAGATTGCGTTGCGTCAGGCGGCCGCGCAGAATGTACTGTGGAGACACCTTTACGGTCGCGTATTGGGCAGCTTCCTTGTTGTACACCACCACTTTTCCTCCGTTTGTGAGTTCTTCGCGCAGCGATTGCCCGAGAGCCTCCGCAAGCGCGCCGGCATCGCGGCCACGCGACAAGGTGTCGTTCTTGACGTCCTCGACGATGACCACCGCCCTGTTGGCTCCTGGCTGCAATCTGATCCTGTCCTGCGAGCAGATGCTCTGGACGGCTCTTGATATGGTGTCGTTGACGTCCTCCTCCGAGAACCCCGTCACCGTCTGGCGCGTCTCGCCCGCAGCATACCGGCGGGTGGCCGTGGCGCAGCCTGCGAACTCGACCGAAAATACCGCAATCGCGGCGGCTGCCGCAATGCAACGTACTGCATTCTTCATGTTCAGTATTCCTTTCTGACTGTTTTTGCTTTTGAAATCAGCGCAGCCGGCGCACGTAGAAAAGCATGTCCGCCGCGTCCATGCGAGGCGACGTGCCCTTCAGGGCCTGGATGTCCCTTGCAGGTAGCACCAGCTTGTTCCACGTGGACACGACCGAATCTATGGCTATGCCGTCCGCATCAAGCCATACCACCTTCCATTCCACTCCAAGGTCGCGGGAAGTGTTGTTGACCACGTTCGCCTGGAACGTGGCGTACGAACCCTTCCCTTTGGCGCAACGGGCGTCCGTGACGGATACGGACGTACCCAGATCTTCGGCTATGGTAACGCGCCTGTCCGCTGGCGGAAGCGCCGTGGAAACGCACCCCGTCGTGATGACGGCCGCAATTAATCCCAATGCTACAATCACCTTTTTCATCATCATCCTTTCTGTAACGCCTGTCAATGTCAGGCTAGGCTTTTCCGCCTGCAGAATCTGACACCCGCGGAAACGAGAGCATTATACACCACGCCGTATCAGATGGCAACGCCTATCTCAGAATGCGTGATAATGCCGTGGAAACTTAAAGCTCCCTGCAGGCGGGATGAAGACGGAGGCGGTGGAGATTGCGCTTGACGCGGTCGAACGCGCCCCAGAGATTGGATGGGAGACCATGGGGATCGTGCAGGACGGCAGCGGACAAGTCCATCTTCTGCGACAGGCGGACGCCCTTCTTGAGCCTTGCACCCGCCTGCTTCGCACCGGCGGAAATCCATGCAAGCGCGATGTCGGCGACGAGATGGTTGTCTTCGTAAAGGCCGCCTACGTCACTGTGGCTTCCGGGAAACAACATTTCCACGACCCGCTTCTTCTCACCCAAGAGCGCATCTACGCCCTCAACGAGATGGAGGCCGACCACGTCACGGCATGGTCGAATGGCGGCGACACGAGCGAGGCGAACTGTCAGATGTTGTGCCGACACCACAACCGCGTCAAGGGGAATGCATAACGGCAAAAACTTCAGGCAAGAACATTGCAACCATTTGCCGGAAACGGCACGACCGGAATCGCGGCACGGCTCACGGGAAGACGATTCGTCGGGATTGACATTGACGAAGCGTATCTGTCTATTGCCGCTCAGAGGCATAAGCAGCTACCAACGATGCGGCGCGAATGGACTGCGAAGATTCCTGACCTGAAAGAGCTGTCGTGCATTTGAGAAACACATGGGAACCAACTACCAATTCTATCACTTACAAGTCCAAATGCACCCATGAGGTATATTTGTCGTTGGTGTTAGAAAATAATTCCTCACATCGTAAAAGCCCTTGTTTTGCATCGTCACGGTTCAACCTCGTACACGAATGAATCATTTTTGCCAAAAATATGCCTTCCTGTTTTATCTAACGAAATGACTCCAATAACATCGTCGTCCGTTTCAAAACAATTATCTTTCCCCGCAGAACGGACTTCAAGTACATTATTAGTTATAACATAATGTATTTCCCGTCCATACTGATCTGAAATCTCCCCCTGCCTGATTGACGCCCCAATTGGTATCTCAATTAAACGAAACTCTGGAAAATGTCCGACAGCTTTAGCATATGACATCGCTTGAAGCAGAATGGAGTCTATCGTATTGAAAGTTGTACTTTCATCTAGAACACTAACACTTACATCATTAACATCTGGACATCGTGACTGCTTTCTACTATTCTTAGACGTACTTATTCCTCTAACCACCCAACCTCCGTAGAGCGCTATTAGCACCAGAACTACAAACACCAATAAATTTTTGAAGCTCATTTTCATGGTCGGTTTTCTCCTATTCCCATTTAAATGCTGATGTGTCAAAGGGATGTTGCGAATATCGTCCTCCAGAAGCCATCCCATTATTGTGGAATGAAAGGCTATGTTTGCTTGCCAATTCGTGATACTCATTATATCTTTGCATCATAATTGCTATACGACGCTGACAATCAGCAAATTTCTTCCCATCATATTGATCTGCTGTTTTTACAAAGTCGTAGAAACTCTTCCATGTGTTAAAATGATCTAATTCATGTTTAAGTGCATTTGTCTCCTGGTCTGTATCAGAATTGTCTTTGTATTGCGGATACTGAATTGTCCACATGGCATCTGATGAAGGCCGCATCTCTATCCACAAATTGAATACGCCAGAAACCTTGATCTTACAATCTTTTGTACATGTCACTCTAAATCTCTCGTATCGACGTGTATGTGCGCGAATGGCAACATTTTTGCCGTTTCTGACTGTGTGTATGTTTTCTGTACGCGTCGGAACTGGATCAGTTGTGACTAAAACAGTCAATCCTAAAGGGTCAATAGTTCTGATTGGATCATTACCAAATACGCAGTATAAGTTAGTGGAAAACTGTTCGCCGTCAGGATCACGGTTAAGCCAAATGCGCCAATCGGGCGAATAGAAGCGATAGTCATAGTAGTATAGCCCTGTTTCAGGATCGTAATACTTTGTTGAGAACCGGTGGCGGAAGAAGTCGGCGAGGGAGCCGGACTGGGAGATGATGCGGCCGAAGTCGTCGTACTCGTAGGCGGCGACGATGTTGCCGGATTCGTCTATGTACTTCGTGACGTTGCCGTTGTTGTCGTATGTCGGGAAGTAAAACTGACCGTTGCGCGAGACGGCAAGTAGACCGCCGACGCCGCCCGCACCTTGGAGCGAATCAGAGAGGTCTAGTCCCCAGAAATACTGGACTTCGGTCGTGTTGGTTGTGCCACCGTCGATTGTGTAGATCGTCTCGTGAATCAAGTTCCAGTCGTCATAGACGAATGTGCGTGCTTCGATGGTGTGCCACTCCTCCACTCCAACGGGCGGTGACGGAGGAGGCGGAATGATGGAATTGAGCCGCTGCACGGTCTTTGACGTTCTGCGATGGCGAAAGTCGTAGGTGTTGAGGACACGAATCGCGCCATTCGTGAGGGAGGACGACGTGACGGAGAGCAGCTGGTCCTCGGCGTCGTAGGCGTATGACCAAGTGCCGTCGGAGCAGAGACCGCCGTCAGGGTTATGAATTAGCTCACGCGGAGGCGCGGAGGCGCGGAGCAGAGAGGTAATTTGGTTCAGGTTGTTGTGCGTATATGTGTTTGTCGTGGCGTTGTCGCCGAAGAGCAGATGGTTGCCGATGTCGTCGTAAGCGTGCGTGAAGAGGTTCGTGCCGATGGCAGCGGAGACGACTTCGCTGCGGTTGTTGTAGGCGAATGTGGAATCAACGGGCGAGATACCCGTTGTCCCAGTAGTGCGCGCCGTCGGGCGTGAGAGCGCGTCAAAGGCATAGAGGTTGGAATCGACAAGGAAAGAATTGAAGTAGGTCACGCAGTTCGTGACGAGACTGCGGCGGTATGCATCGCGATCCACAAGGCGGCGGATGGTATTGCCGGAAGGCGTTGTAAGCGTGTGCCCATAGTTGTAGCCGACGTTGTTCGTGTAGGCGACGGAGAACACACGGCCAGCGGAGTTCGTGGCGGTGATGTGCGTAAGGTCGCCGTCGTCATCGTAGGCGTAACCGATGCCGCACCTGGAAGTACCGTTGACGGACAGCGCGTAGCCTGTCGGGCGGTCGAAGGAATCGTAGGCGCGGACAATGTTGTTCGTGGCCGCGACTGAGCGCGGCCCTCCCGATGTGGCGTATTTCTCGGCGAGCAGCTTAGAATGGAACCCGTATTCGTACCGCCAGGAGTTTCCGGCGGCATCCGCAACGTTAGTGGCGTTGCCGTACTCGTCAAGCTGGAGTTCGTAGTCCATATCCGGGGAAGAGTATACCACACCGCAAAGACGGCGTTGGGAATCGTACACGTTTTCCTTCCACTTGCCAGAGGCGTACGTGGTGCGGAGAAGAAGGTTATCGGGTGTGTAAGTATAGAGTACGGTCGATCCGTCGGCGTAGGTCTTCGAGAGGCAGTTGCCAGTGGCATGGTCATAAGTCCAAGTGGTCGTGTCCCATGTCACGCCGTCGCGGGTTGTGGAGAGCGAGGTGCGGCGTCCCGCCGTATCGTAGGTGTAGCGCACAGGATAGGTCGCGCCGTATTCGGCGAGGATGCGCCCGAGCGGATCGTAGGTTCGGTATGTTGTGTTGCCGAGTGCGTCGGTCGTGGCGATACGATTGCCGAGCATGTCGTAGGCATAGGTTTCGGAGAGGATGTCCGTGCCGTTCGTGTAGGTGTGGGTGGCGAGGAGGTCGCCGCATGGAGCGTAGTCGAAGGATGTAACGGGCAGGATGCTCGTTGTCCCTGTGCCGCCATCGGGAACGGGTTGGCAGCCCGTTCTACTGGTCGCGGCGACGCGGCCAAACGCATCGTAGGAGTTATAGGTGGTTGTTCCGTCCGTTTCAGCGGAGAAAAGCAGTCCGTGGAGACTACGACGCATGACGGTCGGGGCGATGGAGGATGTGACCGTTTCGGTTTCGATGCCAGAGGCAGGATCAAAGGTGGCGATGGTTTCGGTGCGGCGGTCGCGGGGCGACCGCCCTACCAGTTCGACGGAGTGGCGTCGACACGAATCCGAAAGCCCCGTAAGCTGTGTGCGGGTGATGGTGAGAGAATTCGTGTGAGGCCCGACGACGGCTGCGGTTTCGACCTTCCACCATTCGTTGGAAAGCTGCTCGTATGTGGTGTCGGAGCAGTTAGTGATGCCGTCCAGCACCGTGCCAATCTGTTCGCCGAATTCGTTGTAGAGGTAGGTCGTTGTGCGCACGACGTCGCCAGCCGTGTAGGTGG
>DFLH01000031.1 GCA_002373695.1 Verrucomicrobia bacterium UBA3624 | reverse complement strand
CGAAAACGGCGGGCGGTTGCCGCGCTTTTTCACCGCTCAGACGCGCCACACCAAAAAATGGGTAAACTCCAGGTCGCCGATGGTTGATTGCAGGAGCCTGTTTAGGTATAATACCCAAAGATCAAATTTGGGAATGCCAGCAAAAAGCAAGAAGTCAGGAGAAATGAAAATGAAGATGGTGGTTGCGGCATCGTGCGCGGTGCTTTTCGCGGTCTGTACGCAGGCGGAGCCGATGATGACGACATGGGGCGAAAAGGTGACGCCCGCGAACGCATGGCGCGGCTATCCGCGTCCGCAGATGGCGCGCGCGAACTGGACCAACCTGAACGGCGAGTGGGACTATGCCGTGACGAGCGTAACGAACACGCCCGGGCGTCCTGCGAAGTGGGATGGCAAGATACTCGTTCCGTTCCCGCTGGAAAGCGCGCTTTCGGGCGTGGGCAGGCTCCTCGAGCCGGACGAATTCCTGTGGTACACGCGCAAGATCGTCTGCGATCCCAAGCCGGGAGAGAGGATTCTTCTGCACTTCGGCGGCGTGGACTTCCGCACGATGGTGTTCATCGGGCACGACGAGGTGACAGACGTTCCGCACGAAGGCGGGCAGAATCCGTTCACGCTCGACGTCACGGACTACGTCAAGAAGGGCGAGAACCAGCTTACGGTGTGCGTTTGGGATCCTACCGAGGACTTCATCAACTCGCGCGGCAAGCAGAGCTTCATGCCGAAAGGGTGCTTCTACACGCGCGTATCCGGCATCTGGCAGACGGTGTGGATGGAAACCGTGCCTGAAAAGTACATCAAGTCGTACAAGGTCTTCACCGACATCGACAAGGGCACGGTGACGCTGAAATTCGAGATCGAAGGGACGGAAGGGACGGAAAGGACGGAAGGGACGGTTGAAATCGAAAATCCTGCCAATCCTGTAAATCCTGTCAAAAAGTCATTCGCGCTTGGCGAGCAGGTGACAGTCAAGATGCCGGATGGATTCGAATGCTGGTCGCCTGAGAATCCGAAGCTGTACCATTTCACCGCGAAATACGGCCTGGATGAAATCAAGGGCTATTTCGGCATGCGCAAGATAGAGAAGCGAAAGGACGCGCGCGGCCATCTGCGCTTCTTTCTGAACAACAAGCCCTACTTCCCGATCGGCACGCTCGACCAGGGATGGTGGCCCGACGGACTTCTCACGCCGCCGAGCGAGGAAGCCATGGAGTACGACGTCAAGGTGCTGAAGGACTGCGGCTTCAACATGCTGCGCAAGCACATCAAGGTCGAGCCGCAGCGGTACTACGCCATGTGCGACAGGCTTGGGATTCTCGTGATACAGGACTTGCCGAGCGGAAGCGGAAGTCCGTACGATCCGGTGAGACCGGATACCGTCAAGCGCTACGGCCTGCAGCGCCAGGAGATGAAGGAGATGATGGACGACCTGCAGCCGTTCGTTTCGATCGTGATGTGGAACCCGTACAACGAGGGCTGGACGCAACCGGGCGAGTTTCTCACGCACGCGATGCTCGACTTCACGAAGCGGTACGATCCGACACGCCTCGTGAACGGCCCTAGCGGGTGCTGGGACTGGGAGGGCGGCCACCTCCTGCCGAAGGGCTGGGAGTGGGAGAACCGCGTCCTCACGCAGCACAAGCCGGACGGGGAGTGCGAAGCTGCGGACACGGTCGACATGCACCTCTACCGCGGCCCGACCATGTTCGCGGCGAACGACCGGCGCATCAGCTTCCTCGGCGAGTTCGGGGGGCTCGCCCATTCGGTTTCGGGCCACCTCTGGAAGGAGCCGAAGGACGGAAAGGGCAACTGGGGCTACGGCGGCATCGAGGATACGAAGACGCGCGAGGGTCTTGAGAAGACGTACCTCGGGCTGATGGACAAGCTTGGCGAGTTCGCCGAACAGGGGCTTGGCGGCTCCGTCTATACGCAGACCACCGACGTGGAAATCGAAATCAACGGAATCCTCACCTACGACAGGAAGGTGCTCAAGTACGATCCCGAGGTTCTCAGAAAGGCCCATGCCGAAGTGGTCCGGCGCGCGCTGAAGCAGAAAGAGGAGAGGTGAGATGGAAGTCGATCTGATCGAAAGCGCGCTTGCGCGGGCGACGGACACACGTGCCTGCGTGATAGGCGACGGAGTGGTTTCGCAGACGGCCGGGATGTTCAAGGCGCAGTTCCCTGGCGCAAAGCGCGCGTTCGTCGTGTGCGATCCCCGGACGAAGGCGGCCGCCGGCGACAAGGTGGAAGCTCTTCTTTCCGGCGCCGGGATAGAGGTCGCGGAGCACGTGCTGGAGCCTGGCGGCAATACGTTCCATGCAGACTACCGCTATGCGGCGGAAGTCCGCGAGGCGATCAAGGCCGCCGGTGTGGAGAAGGGCGGTACGAAGATAGTGCCCGTCGCCGTGGGCAGCGGAGTGGTGAACGACCTGGTCAAGCTAGCTTCCGGCGAAATCGGGATTCCGTACATGGTCGTCGCCACTGCGGCTAGCGTCGACGGGTATTCCAGCTTTGGCGCGGCAATAAGAAGCCCGGAGGGGGCCAAGAAGACGTACGCCTGCCCTGCGCCGAGGGCGATTCTCGCCGACCTGGACGTCATGCGCACCGCGCCCGCCTGGATGGCTGCGAGCGGATTCGCAGATCTAATGGCGAAGGTGCCGGCCGGCGCGGACTGGATCCTGGCGTACGAACTCGGCGCGTCGCCGTGGCACGATTCGTCGTGGCATACCGTCCAGGACGGGCTGAAGGCGGCAATCGGCGATCCTGAAGGCGTCGCCGCCATGGAGACAGGGCCTCTTTCCAGGTTCGTGGAGGGCCTCATGCTCGGCGGCTTCGCAATGCAGGACATGCAGAGCTCGCGCCCGGCGTCCGGAGCGGAGCATCTCTTCAGCCATCTCCTCGAAATGCGCGATCACACCTTCCGCGGCGAGATCGTGCCGCATGGCATACAGGTTGGCGTTTTCACGCTGTTCATGTGCCGCGTGTACGAGGAGATGCTGGCGTTCGACTACACGAAGCTCGACGTGGAGGCGTGCCTCGCCAACTGGAAGCCTCTTGAAGAGCAGGAGCGCGAGGGGGCTGCGGCGTTCGCGGGGACGAAGTTCCCGGAAATCGGCGTGAAGGCCGTGCAGGCCAAGTTCGTCGACCGCGATGCCACCCGTGCGCGGCTGGAGGATTTCAAGGCCCGCTGGCCGCAGATCAAGGCGAGGCTTGAAGCCCAGCTGGTGCCGTCCGCCGAGATCGAGCGCCGTCTGCGCGTGGTGGGTGCGCCGGCGACCCCGGAGGAAATCGGCTCCACCGTCGCCGCGTCGCTGGCCGACGCGCGCAAGACGATCTTCATGCGGGACAGGTACATGGCTCTCGACTTCCTGGCGCTCACCGGCCAGCTGGACGACTTCGCGAAGAGGGGCTTCGCCGCGCGATGAGCCTGTTCGAAGACAAAAACACCGACAGGAAGTTCCACCGCATGCAGTGGCGAATGCTCTTTGCCACGATGATCGGCTACACGCTGTTCTACTTCATGCGAAAGAACTTCAGCTTCGCCATGCCGGGACTGGAGCAGGATTGCGGCATCTCCAAGGCGATGCTAGGCAACTTCCTCTTCGCAGGCGGAATCGTGTACGGCATCTCGAAGTTCGTCAACGGCATCGTGGGCGACCGCTGCAACTCGCGCAGGATGCTGTGCTTCGGGCTTATGGCCTGCACGCTTGTGAACGTCGCGTTCGGTTTCGCGCCGCAGATGGCCGCCTTCTTCTCCGGTGGCGCGGAGGCGCCTGCGTACCTGACGGCGCTCGCATGGACGTTCGGCATCCTGCTGGTCCTGAACCAGTTCTTCCAGGGAACGGGCTTCCCGCCGTGTGCCCGGCTGATCGCATTCTGGGTGCCGCCGAACGAGCTGGCGACCAAGATGAGCGTGTGGAACACGTCGCATTCCATCGGCGGCGGTCTGGTGGCGAAGGTGTGCGGCGTGATCATGGGCCTTGGCGTGATAGGATCGGCGAACCAGGGCGTCGGCATGTGGAAGTGGTGTTTCTGGAGCATGGCGATCCTGGGGGCGCTAGGACTCGTGACGATGTGGTTCACGCTGCCGGGCACGCCCAGGGAAGAAGGCCTCCCGGACCTCCCGGGAACGGAAGCGGGAGGGGGGCGCTCCGGCGCGACCGCCGAAGCGGCGGCTCTCCGTGCGGATGTGCAGGAGAGTGTCATGCGAAGCCGGCCCTCCGCCTGGCGAATGGTATTCCTCAATCCCGTCATCTGGATGCTTGGCCTCTGCAACTTCATGATCAACGCTACGCGGGCGCTCGTTGCGGACTGGGGACCTACGCTCCTGCAGGAGGCGAAGGGCCTGACCTCAAGCGAGGCGGGCACCGTGATCATGTTCTTCGAGTTCGCCGGCATTGCAGGGATGCTGTTCGCCGGATGGGCCACGGATCGGCTCTTCGGCGGACGGGCCCCACGCCTGTGCGTCTTTCTGATGGCGCTAACGGCGGGTCTGCTGGCGGCGTTCTGGTTCCTGCCCGCTGGCGGATGGACGGGGCCGCTTGCGATGGCGGCCCTCTGCACGGCGGGGTTCTGCCTGTACGGCCCGCAGGCGCTCACCGGCGTCACGGCCACGAACACGTCCACCAAGCTCTTCGCCGGCACGTCCATAGGTTTCATATCGCTTTTCTCCTATGTCGGCGTGTCGGTGGCTGGAAAAGTTTGCGGTTCGCTGGCGCAGAGCTCCGGCGGATGGCATCTTCCGGTGATGGCGATTGCCGGAGTGGCGGCCGTCGGATGCATGCTGTTCCTCTGCCTGTGGAACGTGCGTGCCAACAGCTACGGGAACGGGTAGGTGGAAACACCCGGGACGGTTCGCGTCCCGGGTGTCGTGGCGGCCTGGTATCCTTCCTGCGGATCAGCCAAGCCTGTCCATCGTCATGACGGGCAGGTCGGCCGAACGCGTCGCCTGCATCGGCTTGAGGGCCGACTTGTCGAACGCAAAGCCGTCGGCGCCGAGCTTCCACACGACAGGCGCCGTGTTGAGGATCGTCGCCCGGAATCCCTGCATCGTCGCGCCCATGTTGCCGGTGTGCGAGGAGTTGCAGCCTTCGTTCTCGATGACGAACGGATGTTTGTAGCCCTTCGCCATGAGGTTCTGGAGGAAGCGAGTCCAGTCCAGCGAATCGCTGCCGCCGAAGCCGGGCAGTCGAGGTTCGTAGTTCATGCGCGCCCACTCGTTGGCCGCGATCGGCACGCCGGCCTTCTTGGCTAGCTCTGGGTCGACCACCTGCTCTGGGTAGAGCCGGCCCCAGTGGACTGCATCGGACGACTTCGGGAAGTTGCGCGTACCCTTGATGTGGATGCGGCGCAGGCGCTTGAAGTCCATCGCGTTGATGACGTCGGTGGGATCGATGTGCTGCCAGATGTCGTGCGAGGGATCGTACGTTTCGGCGAGGGCCTTTGACGGCACGAGCGCGTACATGAGCTTGCGGGCTGCGAGGCAGCCAGGCAGGTTGTTGTAGGCGTCGGGCGCGGTGGCTGGCTGCCAGCCTTCCATCGGGCAGTTCTCGAAGCACAGCGTCACGCCGAGGTCCTCGGCGTACTTGGCGATAGGCGTGAAGACCTTCCTGAACTTCTCCAGGTTCTTCTCGAACCCGCGGTCCTGGCGGCCCAGCACGTGGTCGTAGCCCACGAACGAGCCGCACACCACGTCGTTGGCGTCGCCGCCCAGGAGGGCCGCGATGCGGATGAGCTTGAGGATGTGGTTCTGGTTGGCGACCTGCTGGGCGGGATCGCCGCCGATGAGGTTGTCGTACGCGCCCACGGAGACGCGCAGGCCCGTCTCGTTGCAGCGGGCGATCACGCGCTTTGCGGCCTCGAGGTCGAACGTCTCGTAGTCGAGGTGCGTGGCGGTATGGTCCTTGCGGTCGGAATCGCGCCGGAAGACGCAGAGCTCAAGGCCTTGCGCACCGACGGAGAGCGCCCGCTGCACAACCTGTTCGAACGACTCGCCCGGGAATGCCGAGGTCATGAGCCAGATCGGGTTGTTCATGGGGGCGGGCGCGCCCGGGCCGAAACCCGGGAACTCCGCTCCGCGAACCCGTTTCCCCGAAAGTCCGGCCGCGGCGGCGAACGCCGCGGCCGACTTGAAGAAATCGCGTCGGTTCATGCGATCGTCTTCCTTAGAACTCGAATCCGTGACGGATGACAGGCTGGATGAGCGCGTTGGCGGCGTCGCTGTCGAACTTCTGCCGCTTCGAGCACCACTTCAGCTTGCCGGGCACCTGCTGGGCGACCGTACCCACGAGGATGCCTTCCATGAGCGGAATGGAGTACTCCACGTCCGCGTAGCAGCGCGAGTGCGTCTCGGCAAAGCAGGGACTC
This sequence comes from Verrucomicrobia bacterium UBA3624, assembly GCA_002373695.1. GTDB lineage: Bacteria > Verrucomicrobiota > Kiritimatiellia > RFP12 > UBA1067 > RUG572. The sequence goes on along the minus strand of DFLH01000031.1, from coordinate 70,551 downwards.
GTGCCGTTGATGGCGGTGAGGAACTCGATGTAGTGGCCGTCGGCGGAGAGGGAGGCGGCGCCGGCGGACTTGTCCATGCCGCCTGCGGCGGCACCCTGGCAGCGGGGAAGCGTGACGGGGATCACCTTGCACGCCTCGTGCTCCTTCGTGTTCTTTGCGACCTTCTCGCCGTTGAGGGCGATGAAGGCGTCCTGTCCGTAGTCGGCGCAGGAACAGAGGATGCCCTTGGAACCGACGACGAGGCAGCCCGTGCGCGGAACCTTGCCCTTGTACTGGTCCATGGCGACCACGGCCGGCATCAGGTCGGCAAGCTTCTTGTCGCCGTCCTTCTGCTGGTCTCCGTCGTACCAGTAGAGCGTCACTTCGGGGAGCTTGACGCCGGGGCGGACCTTGCTTTCGCGGGCGGCGTAGGTGAGCTTCACGGTGGACTTGGTGGGGAACGCCACCGCGTTGGCCTCTTCGATCTGCGTGCACTCGGCGTCCTTCACGACGCCCAGCTCGAGGCCGCGGAACGGCAGGTTCATGGTGTGGCACGCCATGTCGCCGAACGCGCCAGCGCCGAAGTCGAAGTAGCCGCGCCAGTTGAACGCGTGGAAGATGCCGGTGTTGAACTTGGCTTCGGGCGTCCCCTTGTCGTAAGGCTTGCGGTAGGGGCGGCCTGCGGCGACGCCGAGCCAGGCGTTCCAGTCGAGCCCCGCCGGAACCGGCACGATGTCGCGCGTGGTTGCGGCCCTCATGGCTTTGAGGCCCTGCGGCCAGATCGGACGGTTCGTCCACACGTGGACTTCCTTCACGTCGCCGAGGATGCCGCTCTGGAGGATTTCGACGTTGCGGCGGAACCCGTCGCCGCCCGAGCCCTGGTTGCCGAGCTGCGTGATCACGCCATATTCCTTCGCCGTGTCGCCGAAGTACTTCGACTCCCAGAGGGTGCGGACGAGCGGCTTCTGCACGTACACGTGGATGCCCATCTTCATGGCGCGGATCGCGATGGCGGCGTGCATGTGGTCGGGCGTGGATACGGTCATCGCCTGGATGTGGAGCTTCGACTGGTCGTCGAGCATCTTGCGGTAGTCCGTGTAGAACGGAATCTTCGACAGGTCGAAGTCGAACGCGATCTTGCCTTTGGCGCGCTGGTTGTTGAACGTCTCCTGCGCCCGCTTCAGCTGGTTGGCGTCCGCATCGCAGAACGCCACTATCTCCACGAGGCCGCTCTTCAGCATCGGCAGCCAGTCGGAATAGCCCTTGCCCATCACGCCGACAGCCGCGAGGCGTATCTTGCCGCAGCCCTTGCACAGACATGTGCAGCCGCCGAACGCGCCAAGCGCCGACACGCCTGCCGTACTCTTGAGGAATGATCTTCTGTTGAGTTGCATTTTGTTTCCTTTCATTTGGATTTTGGGAAGCGAGATGTAATTCTACCCGAAAACGCTGTTTCCCACAAGCCCGAATTGCATGTGTTTTTTGCGGCGTACGACATGCAAAACTGCACGATTCGCGGGTGCGCCCTTCTTACAGGTAGTTTGATATATTTTTTGCACGGTTCCATGGAACCGTTGGCGTTTATGCCGCATCTAAACAGATAACGTCATGGAAATATGGGAAGAGATAGCAGCTGACGCCAATACGGGCGCGGAAAGACTGATCGCCGAGTACGGCGACCGGTTGCTGACTTCCGCATCATTTCTGACCGGCAACGCGGCAGATGCCGAAGATCTGGTGTTTCGCACGTTCTCGCGCGTCGTGGAGCGTATTTCGCAATATTCCAGGCGCAGTTCGTTCTACACGTGGATATATTCGATCATGCTCAACTTCCGGAAGATGGATTTGCGCCGGAGAGGGGCCAACGCGCTTGATTTCACCGACGAGCCGCTGGAAGCCGAGGACCCGCGCCCGAATCCATCGGAAAGTTTTTTGATGGCGGCGTCCGCAGATACGGTCAGGGCGGCCGTGGCGGAGCTGCCGGAACCGCTGCGGGCGGTGGTGGTGCTTACGTATTTCGAGGATATGGACGTGAACTGCGTGTCCCGTGTTCTGGGAATCGCGGCCGGATCGGTGAAATCGCGTCTTTTCCGGGCGCGGCGGCGGCTTGCCTGGACGATTGCGAGAACCGAAGCCGCGGAACGTGCATCGAAGATGGCAGGAGGAACAAGTGCGTGACGCCTTTTCAGACGATGCGTTTGGGAAGATGATCTCCAACGCGCTCCGCGACGAGCGCGCGCGGCGCATGCTGCCGTCCGGATTCGCCGAGATGGTGGCTGCGGACGCGTCGGCAATTCTGCACACGGCGAGATCGAAGGGGGGGGGTGTCGTCCGGCGCATCGCAGTCCTGGCGGCAGCAGGAGTCCTTGTAGGCGGCGCTTACGCCGCGTGGAGCGTTTCGAGCTCCGGTTCTGGTACGGACGGCTGCGAGGACGCCTCCGTGCCAGTGGAGCACTCATTTTCAACAAAGGAGAACAAGCAGATGAAAAACACGATACTGTCCGCCACGACCGCCGCATCCGTCGCGTTGAGCGCGTATGCGGTCACGACAGGCGGTCTTGCAGATCCTGCCGCCGATTTCGACGTCGCGTCCGGCAACGTGCTCGTCGTCGGCGACAAGACTGGCGACGATGCCATCCTGCCGGAATCCATCATGGCGAAGATCGCCTTCTGGGCAGACGGCTCGAAGAACGTCGTGAGGGATTCGTCCGGCAACATGATCGCATGGCTTGACGTGCGCGAGGAGCCTGTTTCCGGTACGGATGGCTACGCGGCGCGGAGCGAATGGAACTATCCGCGGGCGATAACCTACCGTTCCGGCGACTGTCCGGCGGACTTCCCGCTGGTGAAGGACGACGTCGCGTCCTTCGGCGGAAAGAGCTATATCGACTTCGGCGAATACCACGACAACAGATGGCTCATGCTGGCGGACGCGTCCGGCGCCCGCAACCGCGTCTCGCTCACGGGCTACGCCGGCTATCTCGGATTCGGCGCGACGGCTGGATTCGTCGTTGGCGACGTGAACGACCCCGATATTGCGGCCTATTCGGCTGCAGGCGTGCGCGACAACGGAACGCAGTATTTCCACAAGGGTTCAGGCAGCAGCGGAGACGACGCCGTGTTTTCCTTGAACAACGGCTGCGGACGTTACGGCGAAACGCGTATCAACGGCCATATCGTCAATCCAACGTCAAACAATTCCGCCAACAGGCACGTCCGGAACGGATGGGAGATTTTTCTCCAGAACGGGCCGAACATGCCCAACATGTTCGTTTCCACTTTTTTCAACAACGGCAACTTCAAGGCGGAGGTCAATGCGTCGTACACCGATCGGCAGGGCGGCGGCAAAATCGCCGAGATCATGCTGTTCAACGCGATGCTGACGCAGGACGAGGCGGCTGAGGTGGAGGCATACCTCCGGCAGAAGTGGGCCAACGGCAACACGCTGGGTACGGTGGCCATTGCCGGCGGCGCGGCGCTTTCGGTGACGGGCGACCGCGCTACGGTGGTTTCTGACATCTCCGGAACCGGCGACGTGGTGAAGTCAGGCGCCGGCGTGCTCACGGTGGAGCGCAACGGGCGGCTTTCCGCCGGAACGCTCGCGTTGAAAGAGGGTGCGGTCTTGACCTACGAAAAACGCAACCACCATATGCCGCTGGTCGCGCAGGGCGGAAAGACCGTAGAGGTCGCCGCCTCGTCGCTGGTGGCATCCGACGGCGGTAATGCCGGCACGTTTACGTTGAACGGCAATGCCGCCGGAAGGCGTATCGCCCTGGGCGGGGCGGAATCCGCAGTCAAGAAAGTGGTCGTTTCGCAGTCCGAGTTGATCCTTCAACCGCCCGCAGTTCCGTCTGCGGACACTGCGACGGTCGAAGCCCCGGAATTTATCGCCATCGGCAATCTTATTGTCGACGGCTCGTTTGAAGAATTCGACAATCTGAACAATTGGACCGGTTCCGATCTCCGTGCCAACAACAGCGGCGCGGCCATGGGCGTTGCTACCAAAGGCAGCAAGAGTGCAACAGATTGGACAGGCAACGAAAATCCTGATGAAGTGCCGGACGGAACGAGATTCGCCTATATCCAAGTGAGGAATTCTATCAATTGCACGAACGGTTTCTATCGGACAGTCACCGCGCCAAAGGCCGGGCTGTACAGATTCTCCGCGTGGATACGTTGCCGCAAACGCAGCTACACGGACTCTACGGTGAAATTCTGCCTGGCGGTGGACAACACGCCGATCCTGATCCGCCGCACGGGACGGCGAGGCGTATGGAATGCAGGAACCGGCACGTTCACGACAACCGTAACCGAAACCAGGTTCCAGAAGATATGCGCCGACATTCCGCTCGATACCGAACCACACAAGATACAAATTCTTGCCGCCAACACCGACAACACCACCGATACGGCCGCCAACAAACTCGACCGTGCGCTGCTTATCGACGACATTCGGCTGGAGCCCGTAGCCGAAGGCGATTTCGTGATGGTGCGCGACGCGGGTTTCGACACATGCACATCATGGAGCGAGGGGGAAGTCAATTCCAGCAACGGCGCGATGCCCAGCTCGTCGGACAACCCGTTCTGGTCGCTTGCCGGCACCGGCGGCAAAGCCGGCTACTCGCGCTATCCCAGCACGTGGTTCAACAATCCGGCGTATGCCGATGCGGGAGAAGACCAGTGCATCTATTTGCAGAACCCCTCCGGTAGCAGTAACAGCAGTACGGTCTCGCAGGACGTGACGTTTTCGAAGTCCGGGCGCGTCCGCGTCTCCCTCCGCTACGCGAACCGGTCCGCCCGCCTCGACACCGGCGCGATCCGCGCCAGCGGCCAGACGATCGCCGTGTCGCTGGGCGGCGCCGAAATCTACTCGGCCACGGTGACGAGCGACGACATGACAACCGCTGTGGCCGAATGCGATGTCGCGGCTGGCGAGCAGGAATTCAAGATATCATGCACGTCAGATGGCAACAAGGACAGGTCTACGGTCGTGGACGACATTCGCATCGAATACGTTTCCGGAGACCGGCGCCTGGTGAAAGACACGTCGTTCGCCGACAATTCCACGCTGTGGACATACGACGGCGCGACCGGCGGGAGCGACGCGTTCGGAACGCGCGAACTGGTCTTCTCCGGCACGGCCAGCGCGTCGCAGACGTTGAACGTTCCCGAAGACGGCGCGTACATGCTCACGTTCCGGACGCGCGGCAAGCCGCTTGAAGAGACCTACGACGCATCCCAGGCTACATACGGCGTCCACCACAACTTCCAGGCGTACGCCCACAACGTCGAAGTCCGGCTGGACGGTACTCTCGTGGGCAACGTGTACAACGAATCCGCCGGGCGCCATGTGGTCGAAATGCGGCTTCCGTGGATGAAGGCCGGGTCCCACGTCCTGAAATTCGGCGGCTCGGCCCAGACGGTTGCCGAAGCCCAGTCGCGCATCTCCGGCCCGGTGATCACGCCATTGGCTACCGGGAATATGCCAGACTGGTCGGGCGTGTCGTTCGCCCTGTCGGACGGCGCCACCATGAATCTGGATTTCGAAGGGTCGGTACGCGTGAACGGCCTTCGCGTCGACGGCAAGTCGTACGTCGGAATCCTTGATGCGTCCAATGCGCCGTTCATCACAGGCGAGGGTTCCGTGGAAGTCGTTCCGGGCGGGACGGTCGTCATAATCAAATGAAGCGTCTGTTCTTCCTGCCGGCGTTTGCGGCGGTTGCCGCATTCGCCGCACAGCCGTCCCTGGAAGACGGTTTTGCAAATCCGCCGAAGGAGAACCGTCCGCAGGTGTGGTGGTGGTTTGACGCGACGGCGCCGGACGCGGCGATCACGCGCGACCTGGAGGGCCTGAAGCGCGTGGGCGTGAGCGGGTTCCACATCTACGGCGGCAGCGTGACGGGGAAGGGCTGGCTGCCGCGCGTGAAGTGGGCGCTGCACGAGGCGAACCGGCTGGGACTTGACGGCATCGTGACGATCGGCGCGGCAGGGTGCGGGCACCGCGAGACCGATCCGCGCCACGCGCAGAAGGATCTGGTGTTCACGGAGGCGAAATTGGATGTGCGCGAAGCCGCCGGGGCGGCGGCCCCCCATGCCGTCAAGCTCCCCAGGAAGGGCGTGAAGGAGACGCCGAAGAACGCGGATGGATCGCCGAAGTACTACTGGGACATAGCCGTGTTCGCCGTGCCCGACACGACGAACGACGTGCCGCTCGCGGAGGTGCGCGACGTTTCGCGCTGTCTGGACCGCGCGACGGACGTGTTCGCGTGGCCGGACGCGCCTGCCGGGAAGTGGCGCATCTTCCGCGTGGGCTACGTGCCGAAGGTGTTCGGCTGGATGGGGTGCTACATCGACCACATGAGCAAGGAAGCGTTCGACGCGCACTGGGCGCGCGTGATGGCGCCGCTTCTCGCGGCGCTCGCGCCGGACGAGCGGGCCGCGCTGAAGGGCGTGATGTGCGACAGCTGGGAGGCGGGCACGGTAAGCTGGACGGACACCTTCGCCGAGGAGTTCCGCCGCCGGCGGGGCTACGACATCCTGCCATGGCTGCCGGTCAAGGCGGGCGCGCGGCTGGGGACGAAGCCCCGGCGAAGCCGTTTCCTGCGCGATTTCAGGGAGACCGTGAGCGAGCTGATCGCCGAGAACCACTACGCCTACCAGAAGGAGGTGGCGAACCGCCACGGGCTCGTCTCGATCGCCGAGGCGGCGGGGCCGCACCAGCGCCAGGGCGACGTGCGGCGTATGCAGGGGCGGTGCGACGTGGCCATGGGCGAGTTCTGGATGCCGTCAGGGCACCGTCCCGCCGATACGCAGCGCTTCATGGTGCGCGACGCGGCCACTGCCGCCCACGTCTACGGCATCAGGGAAGTCCTGGCGGAAGCGTTCACCACGATCAACACGTACTGGACGGAGTCGCCTCGTACGATGAAGCCGTGCGCCGACCGCGCGTTCTGCGACGGCCTCACGCGCGTCTGCTACCACGGCATGAAGCTTTCGCCTTCGCTCACGGACAAGCCCGGCTTCATCCGCAACGTCGGCACGCACTACAACCCGCAGACGACGTGGTTCGACCAGTCCGGCGCGTTCAACCTGTATCTCGCCCGCTGCTCGTGGATGCTCTCGCAGGGGCGTTTTGCGGCGGACTGCCTGCTGTATGCAGGCGATGCGATCGGGCTGTTCGCAGGCATGAAAACGCCGGACGACGGTCTTGGCGCCGGATACGACTACGATCTGTGCCCCACCGAACTTCTGGAGGCGGCGCGTGTGGAGAACGGCGAGATCGTCCTGCCCTGCGGCGGGCGATATCGCGTCTTGGCGGTGTGCGACCGCAATCCGGATACGGTGCGGAACATGAGGCCGCGCATGATCAAGATAGAGGAATTCCCGGCCAAACCCGCTGAAATAGGCGAAGTCGCCGGCGGGAAGATCAGGGATCTAGCGGCCGCGGGGGCCACAGTCCTGCGGTCGCGCGAAGAACGTCTTGCGTGGGGCAGGGCGCACAGGCCGGATTTCGTTTCGTCGGGCGGCGAGGACATCGACTGGATACACCGCATCCTTCAGGACGGAACGGACGTGTATTTCGTGGCGAACAGGGCTTCGGAGCCGCGCGTGGTCGGCGTTTCGTTCCGGGCGGCGCGCGGCCGCGTCCCGGAACTGTGGGATGCCGTTTCGGGCATCCGCAGAACGGGCACGTTCTCGCTTTCGGCAACTGGAGAGGAAGTGGCATTGGATCTGCCGCCGTACGGATCGACGTTTGTGGTATTTCGTCGCATGCCGGGCGGCGGATCGCATGCCGCTGAACGCGGCGATGCCGCCGTGGTGCGTACCGTAGGCGGTGGATGGAAGGTGCGTTTCGATCCGGCATGGGGCGGCCCTGCCGTACCGGTGTCGTTCGCGACGCTTGAGGATTGGTCGAAGCGTCCGGAGAATGGCATACGGCACTATTCCGGGGTTGCGGTCTACGAGAAGACGCTCGCGGTGGGGGCGGTGGACCCCGGTACGCGCGTGGAGCTGGATCTTGGCGATGTGCGCGAAACGGCCGAAGTGCGGGTGAACGGGGTTCCTTGTGGCACGGTGTGGACTTCGCCGTACCGAGTTGACGTCACGGATGCCGTACGCGGAAGGTCGGGGAACGCGAAGATCGAGGTGTCTGTCGCGAACCTGTGGCCGAACCGCCTGATAGGCGACGCCTCCCTGCCGCCGGACAAGCGCTTCACGCGCACGAACATCAACAGGTACAGGCCGGGTGACAGCCTGCTGCCCAGCGGGCTTCTCGGCCCGGTGACGTTGCGCCTGTCCCGCAAGTGAACTGCGCCCGCATCCAAAAATCTTTGACTTCGTGCTTGCAAGCGCAGAGGAGGTTTGATAGACTATCCACCGTTTCACCCACGTTCGGGCGTGGCGCAGTGGTAGCGCAGTTGACTGTTAATCAATTGGTCGCTGGTTCGAATCCAGCCGCCCGAGCCATTTGACTGGACCCCGCGAATCAGGTTTCGCGGGGTTTTTGCATGCAGTCTGGCCGGAAGGCTTCACTCGTCGGTGGTTTTGTGATACAATGGCCGCCTGACCATCAGGAGGAAACATGAAAAAGCTCGTTCTGGCCATGTCTGCCGTGTGCGCCGCGGCGGCGGTCTTCACTGGATGCGGCAATGCCGCCGATGATGGCGCGCGCAAGTTCGTGGTAGGATTTGATGCCGACTTCCCCCCATACGGCTTCAAGGACGGCAGCGAATACAAGGGTTTCGACCTTGATCTCGCCCGCGAAGTGTGCCGCCGCCGCGGATGGAAGTTCGTGGCCAACCCGATCAACTGGGACGCCAAGGACATGGAGCTGAACTCGGGGTCTATCGACTGCATCTGGAACGGCTTCACCATGCAGGGACGCGAAGACGGATACACCTGGACGGAAGCGTATGTGGACAACAGCCAGGTCGTTCTGGTGAAAACCGGTTCGTCCATCGGGAAACTGGCCGATCTCGCGGGAAAGACGGTTGGCGTGCAGACGGACACCCCGGTTCAGAAGGCGCTGTCGGCAAAAGGCGGCAGGGAGGCCCTTGGCAAGACGTTCAAGAAGCTTGTCGTAATGCCGAACTACAACAACGCGATGATGGATCTCGATGCCGGCGCCGTTGACGCCGTGGCCCTTGATGTCGGAGTGGCGAAGAAAAAGATGGCCGACATGCCCGGCAAGTTCGTCCTTCTCCCCGAAATCGTCATGACCGAGACATACGGCATCGGCTTCAAGAAGGGCAATACCGCCCTTCGCGACGCCGTCCAGGCAACATTGAAGGAGATGGTGAAGGACGGCACGATGGCCAGGATCGCCGACGAGTACAAGATCGAGCGGCGCGCGCTCATTCTGAAGTGAGGTCCGCTTGAACTTCGGAGAGATGCTGCTTGAACTTCTGTCGGGCCTTGTGGTCTCGGCGGAGATATTCGTGTTCACGCTGGCGCTGGCGCTGCCGCTGGGGCTGGTGGTCGCCGGCGGGCGCATGGCCGGGAATCCGGTGGTCGGCACGGTTTTCCGCCTATACATCTCCGTGGTGCGCGGCACGCCTCTCATGCTGCAGATACTCTTCGTTTACTTCGCGCCCTACTATCTCTTCGGCTGTTCGCTCGCCCGCTATCCGCGCCTGCTCGCGACGGTGCTGGCGTTCGCGATGAACTACGCGGCCTACTTCGCGGAAATATACCGCGGCGGAATCCTTTCCATCGAAAGGGGGCAGTGGGAGGCGGCCAAGGCGCTTGGATTCTCTTCGGCCCGCACGTTCATGCGCATCATACTGCCGCAGACTGTCAAGCGCGTGATCCCCGCCATCGGCAACGAGGTGATCACGCTGGTGAAGGATACGTCGCTGGCGTTCACGATAGCCGTCACCGAGATGTTCACGCTCGCCAAGCAGCTGTCCTCGGCCAATACGACGATGACGCCGCTTATCGCCGCCGGCGTCTTCTACTACATCTTCAACTACATAGTCGCCTGGGCCATGGAGAGGATAGAGAAGCGGCTGGCCTACTACGACTGACGGGTTCTTTATGGTATAATCGATCTTGCAGGACACGGAGGAGCAGGAATAATGGCAGACAAGAAAGAAACCAAGGCGGCGGAGACCGCAAAGAAGACGAACACTGCGCTGGACGCGGTGCTGTCCCAGATAAAGAAGGAGTTCGGCGAGCTTTCCATCATGCGTCTCGGCGCGGAGGAGCACGCGAACATCCCCGTGATCTCGACGGGGGCGTTGTCGCTCGATCTCGCGCTTGGCGTGGGAGGGCTTCCGCGCGGGCGCATCGTCGAGTGCTACGGGCAGGAGTCGAGCGGCAAGACCACCCTAGCCCTGCACGTGGTGGCAAACGCCCAGAAGGCCGGCGGCGTGGCGGCGTTCATAGACGCCGAGCACGCGCTCGATCCCGGCTACGCCAAGAAGATAGGCGTGAACCTGGACGATCTTCTGGTGGCGCAGCCGAACAGCGGGGAAGAGGCGCTTTCCATCTGCGAGCAGCTCTGCAAGAGCGGGGCGCTCGACGTGATCGTGGTCGACTCCGTGGCGGCGCTTACGCCGCAGGCGGAGATCGACGGCAACATGGGCGACAGCCACATGGGGCTTCAGGCGAGGTTGATGTCCCAGGCCATGCGCAAGCTCACTGGCGTTCTGGCCAGCACGAAGACGCTCTGCATCTTCACGAACCAGGTGCGCGAGAAGATCGGCGTGATGTTCGGCAATCCTGAGACCACGCCAGGCGGCAAGGCGTTGAAGTTCTACGCGAGCTGCAGGTTGCAGGTGCAGCGCATAGGCGCGATCAAGGACACGTCCGGCGCCGTCATCGGCAACCGTACGCGCGTGAAGGTGGTGAAGAACAAGGTGGCGCCTCCGTTCACGGAGGCGGAGTTCGACATCCTCTACACCTGCGGAATTTCGTGGGAGGGGTCCGTCCTCGATGCGGCCCTCGCGCGCGGCGTGGTCGAAAAGCGCGGCAGCTGGATCGCCTATGGCGCCAACCAGCTGGGACAGGGATCGATGGCGACAATCCAGTATCTGAAGGACCATCCCGACGTGGCCGCCGAAATCGTGGAGAAGGTGAAGTCCGCTCCGCTGGTGCCGGGATACAAGAAGAAGTAGAAAACGTTTGCAAGCAGTAAACAGGAGAAGATGATGAACAGAAGAGAATTCCTCATGTCGGGTACCATTACGGCTGGCGCGATCGCCGTTCCAAACATCCTGCGGGCGCAGGGGTCCAGGGAGCGGGTGCGCATGGGTTTCATAGGGGTGGGAAACCGCGGCACGCAGCTGCTCCACATATTCATGCAGAATCCGCATGTGGAAGTCACGGCGCTCGCAGACATCTACGAACCGTATCTCAAGCGCGACGAATCCGCGTTCGATCCCAAGTTCCTGGAGTGGGGATTGAAGGGGCGCTTGCCGTCGTTCCACAGGAAGGACGGCTCGCTCAAGCCGCAGGAGGCGGAGCTGGCCGCCCGCATCAAGGACGGGAAGTGCGCCCTCTACAAGGACTACAAGGCGCTGCTCGCCGATCCCAACGTCGATGCCGTCTGCATCGCCACGCCAGACCACTGGCACGCGATAATGACAATCGATGCGATCAAGGCCGGCAAGGACGTATACTGCGAGAAGCCGCTCACCGCCACGGTCGCCGAGGGGCGCGCGATGGTGAACGCGCAGAAGAACTCCCGCCAGATCGTGGCCGTGGGCCTCAACCGGCGCGGCAACGACGCATATCGCGCGCTGAAGAAGGCCATAGACACCGGAAAGTACGGCGTTTTCCGTACCGGACGCGCGGCGCGCGTCTCCAACATCTTCCCGAACGGACTCGGCAAGTGCCCGCCGTGCGACCCGCCCAAGGGGCTCGACTGGAACGCGTGGCTCGGCCCGCGCGCGTACCGCCCGTACAAGTACACCACGGCGCCGTACTTCTTCCGCTGGCACGTGGACTTCTCCAGCCAGGTCGGCAACTGGGGCGTCCACTACCTTGATGCGCTGCGCTGGATGATGGACGAGAAGGCGCCGTGCGCCGTTACGGCCGTCGGCGGGAAATACTACACCGGGGACCGTTCGGACGCGGACATCCCCGATACGATGTTCTGCATATACGAGTTCGCCAGCGGCAAGGCGATGGAATTCAACGTGTTCGAGGGCGGCAGGTCCAATCCGATCAAGCAGAACGAGCTGGAGATCGCTTCCGGCGACGCCACCATCTTCGCCGACCAGCGAGGCTGGCAGATACTTCCGTCCAGGAACAAGGAGTTCAACAATCCGGTCAACGGCTTCGAGCCGCAGAAGTACGTTTTCAAGGAGGCGCTGCTCGACGACGGTTCCGCGCAGAGTTCGACAGGGAACGTGATTGGCGACTTCATCGACCGTTGCATCGACCGCAACCCCGCCGTCCTCTGTCCGCTGGAGGAGGGCCACCGTTCGACTTGCTTCGCCCACCTCGCCAACATCGCCTACAAGCTTGGCAGGCGCCTGGAATGGGACGCCGAGCGCGAGGTGTTCACAAACTGCGATGAAGCGAACAAGCTGCTGCACTACGACTACAGGAAGGGGTACGCGCTATGACGGCGTTGGGTGCGGCGCTGCTGGCCGCGGCGTGGACGTTCCACACCGCGCCGCTCGCGAAAGAACCGGCCGTCGGCCGCGAGACGGCTCCGGACGTCCATGAGATGCGGGTGCCGTCGAGGGGCGGTTGCGGCTGGTGGGAGACGTCCGCTAAAATCGTTCCCGGCGGCGGTGCGCGGTTCCGCGCCACCGTGGAAATCTCGATGGACGATCCGGGCGAGAACGCGTACAACGATCTGATGATGTTCGTCAGGTGGGACATCCCTGGTTCCGTGCGACATGCCAAGGGGTCGTTCTACCAGCGCGACTTCGTCGCCTACACGGACAAGGTTTCCGGCGGCAGGACGATCCGGTCTTTCGACGAGACGTTCGCGGTCCCCGGGGAGTGCGATTCCGTGGAGATCGAATTCATCGGCAAGTGGCATCCGATGACGGCTACGATCCGCGACCTCAAGGTGGAGATGGTCGAGCGTCCCAAGCCGCGCATCGTGCGCTGCGTAGTCGGCAATCCCCACGAGGCCACGGGCAACGCGATAATCAGGAAACGGCAGGCGGCCGGCGAGGAGATGACGGGCGAGAAGACCATGGCGGTGCATCTCGCGCAGATGGAGGCGTGCCTCACGAACATCTTCGCGAACGTGGAGAAGCCGGACATAATACTCTTCTCCGAGTGCCTTGCACAGCAGGGCGCCAGAAGCCATGCGGAGGTCGCCGAACAGATCCCCGGCGGACCTAGCTGGAAGCTCGCCGAGAAGTATGCAGTCAAGTACCGCTGCAACATAGCGATGGACGTCAAGGAGCGCGACGAGGATGGCATGTGCCACAACACCGTCTTCGTGTGCGATCGCAACGGCAGGCTGGCGGGCCGCTACCGCAAGGTGCATCTCACGAGCGGCGAATACCAGCAGGGGCTTGTGCCCGGAAACGACTTCCCCGTCTTCGACCTGGATTTCGGACGCGTCGGCACGCTCATATGCTGGGACAACTGGTTCTCCGAATCCATCAAGATGGTGAAACGCGAGGGCGCGGAACTGCTGCTGTTTCCTCTCGCCGGATGCAAGCCGGATCATGTCGACACATGTTTCCCGGCGCGCGCGATAGACGCCGGCATACCGATTCTTGTCGCGATGCGGCAGGGGCAGCTCCCCAACGGCATCATCGACCGCGACGGCACGTGGATCGCCAAGACGTTCGAGGACTGCGGTTTCGCCGTGGCCGACCTCGATTTGAACGAGCGCAAGCGCACGTTCTGGCTTTCGGTGGGTCCGGGATTGGGCGATCCCTACGAACTCTACTACGATGAAAGCCGCCCGGAGGTCTACGAGAAGTTCGATTGGCGCAAGCCGAGAAGGTGATTTTATCGACAAGCCGACTGCAAAGAAAGGAAAGCAACGCATGAAAGTGAAGAAACGTATCGCGACAGGGGGGGGGCGTGAGTTAGCGCTTTCCCTGGCTCTTCTGGCCGGTGTAGTGTCCGGCAATGCGGATGTCGTGACGAACAGGTTGACTGGAGCCGATGGAAACGGCAACGGCACGTTGACCACCGGTTCGTATTGGAGCCTGAGCCACGTGCCGAAGGAAGGGGAGTTCGCGCTTGTGGACGGATTTTCGTTCCGGATGCCTGCCTCGGTTTCATACGTGTGCAACGCCGATGCCATGCAGTTCGGTTCGATAGGCTCTGACAAAACCTGTACCTGGTACGTGCGCAGCTACGGTACGACGTACGATTTTCCGGGTACGGCCAGCGGAGAGGGGTTGATACTGGCGAAAGGCGTATTTCAGGTCTGGATCGACAACGACATGAAAGAACGCCAGTTTCTCGGCAACATAACGGTGATATCGCCGGACGATGCGCCGTTCAGGCTGTCGTTCAACAACAACCTGACAAATACTTTCTACAAGATCACTGCATCCATGCACGCCGCCGCCGGGTGCGGTCTGCAGATCGACAGGACCGCCCCTTCCCCGGGCAATGGCGTTTCATTTCTCGGCGACATGAGCGGCTACAACGGAAAGATATCCGTGAAAGAAGCCTGCATTGCCAAGTTCGGCACGGTCTCCATGCCGGGACGGCTTGCAATCGGCAGCGGAGCGGTCTTGAGTCCAAATGACCACAATACTACGGTCAAGATCGGCACGCTGGACCTTTCGGATGGCGCGATTATCGACGTGCCTGCCGCGTTCAAGGAACCCGATTCCGCTGTAAATGCGACAATTTCCATACTGAACGGCTTTGTGATGGCGGGAACGCCGGTCGTCAGGGTCACGAGCAGCCTCTTCGCAGGTCAGGTCTCGGAGGAAACGGCGATTCCGATCCTGTCCGTTCCTGAAGCGAAAGCGTCTTTCACCGAAGAGGATTTCGTCCTGGACGTTTCAGGCGTGAATCTTGCCAGCGACATGCTGTCGCTCAAGACGTCTGTGGTTGACGGAATGAGGATATTGTGGCTCAAGCGGGAATTGCCGTTTGTCGCCATGCTGGATAACAACAACAGCAACGATCCTGCCGGATCCGACGACGAAGATCCGCCGCACTCCTGGCCTTCGAACGGAGGAGGGTTGATCACGCCGAATTTCTGGTCCGACAGCCGTGTCCCGCACGCCGGGGCGTTGTACATGAGCAGGAGCAAGAACCTCCGGACGTGCTACGACTCGAGTCACGATATCTTTGGCGGCGAAATGCTGTATTTGAGCGGCGGAGGGTTCATAATCCAGTCGAAGCAGGTGACTATTACAAATGTGGTGGTGTTCGGTTCTACGTCATGGTATTCATGGCATGGCAACGGCGACAAGACCACAAATACGTTCGCGACAGGTGGCACGAAGACATTCCATGGCAAGAAGCTGGAGCTGAAGGAGGACTTCAAATTCAGGCATACCGACCATGGCACGTACGTGATTCTGGACGTGCCGATATCCGGCAAGGGCAAGTTTACGGCGGACGCGGACGACGCCTCGAACGGAAAGGGCCTTACGTGCTATACGGAGCTGGCGGGCGACAATTCAAGCTACACCGGGCTTGTCTCCGTCGTACCTACTATTGGTTCCACGCACCGGACATCCCCGACGTTCGACAACACTATCGAGCTGGTGATATCCGACGCATGCAATCTGGGCGGCGCCATGGATTCCTTCAAATACAACGCGCTTGCAATCGACAAGAAGGGCGTCCTTTGGGCGCGAAAGTCCGTGACTCTGGACGATGCCACACGCGGTATCTTCATCATGGAGCAGGGCGGCGGCTTCCGCGTGTCGGAAGGCGAGACGCTCGCAGTCAACGAACAGATAACGTTGCGCGGCGAACTGACGAAGCTGGGGCCGGGCATTCTGGCGCTTGGCGGCAGGCCGGCGTTCTATGGCGCTTCGACATATACGCCTTCGGAGGGGTACAACCGGCTTGCGGTGCAGGAAGGCATGCTGAAACCGCTTTCCACGACGGCGACCGACGGCATCGCGTTCACGTTCGCCGCAGATGCCGCGCTTCTGCTGGACGTGCCTGCGGACACGACGCAGGGCGTGGGCAGATACGGGCTGTACGACGTGGCGTGGAACACTCCGTTCACGTTGCCGGACGGTGTGTTGAACGTCGTGCTGGACGAAGCGTCCCTGCCGGCGGAAGCAACGACGTTGAGGATTCCCGTCTGCACCGTCCTGTCGACGGCGGCTCCAGCTCTCGACGGCAAGATTGCGGTGCGCAAGCCCTGGAAGAACAGCGTCGTGACGGTCGATCCGGTCGTGCTGGACGAGGGGACTGTGACATTCGTGGCAACCGTGCGCCCATGCGGAATGACGGTGATAGTACGCTAGCCTGAAGCTGATGCGCGTACGATATGCTATACTGTCCGCATGAACAAGCAGGAATTCTCCAACATGGTCATAGCCCAGTCGGGCGGACCTTCCATGGTCATAAACCAGTCGCTCGTCGGCGCGGTGCTGGCGGCCCGCAAGTCCGCAAAGATCGGCAAGATACTAGGTGCGAGGCACGGCATAGCCGGAATCCTCGCAGGCGACTACATCGATCTGCGCAAGCCGACGGTGGCCAAGCTTGAAGCCATTGCCGCCACGCCGGGTTCGGCGCTGGGCAGCGTACGCAAGAAACCTACGGCGGAAGACTGCCGCAAGATATTCGAGGCGTTCAAGCGCCGCAAGGTCGGCTACTTCTTTTACATCGGCGGCAACGATTCCGCCGACGCGGCAAGGATCGTGGCGGAGGAGGCCGAGAAGGAAGGCTATCCGCTCGTGTGCTACCACATCCCCAAGACGATCGACAACGATCTGCGCACGTGCGACCACACGCCTGGATTCGGTTCCGCCGCCCGCTTCGTCGCTAGCGCGCTCAAAGGCGACGATCTCGACAACCGCGCGCTCGGCGGCGTGAAGATCGACATAGTAATGGGCCGCGACGCCGGCTTCCTCACGGCGGCGAGCGCCCTGGCGCGCGTTCGCAAGGATGACGGTCCTCATCTGATCTATCTGCCGGAGCGGCCGTTTTCGCTCGACGGTTTCGTGGCCGACGTGCAGTCCGCCATGAAGAAGTTCGGCCGGTGCGTGGTGGCCGTGTCGGAAGGCATCCGCGAGGCGGACGGCACGCCCATCGCCGCGCGCTTCGCGAACGGGGAACGCGATTCCCACGGCAACCTCCAGCTCTCCGGCACCGGCGCTCTGGGCGATGCGCTTGCCGCGCACCTGAAATCCAAGGCCGGAATCTCGCGTGTGCGGGCCGACACGTTCGGCTATCTGCAACGTTCGTTTCCGGGCGTGGCTTCCAAGGTGGACCAGAAGGAGGCGCGTGCGGCCGGCGCGGCCGCCGTCAAAGCAGCTCTCGCAGGCAAGCTCGCAAAGGGCACTATAGCCATTCTCAGGGCGAAGGGCAAGGCGTACAAGGTGGCGTTCGAGCCTCAACCGATAGCGAACGCCGCCAAGTACACGCGCAGCGTGCCTGACGAGTTCATCGCCGCGAACGGGCATGACGTGACAAGGGCGTTCCTCGAATACGCCAGGCCGATAGTTGGTCCGCTGCCGCCTTGCGACGTTTTCTGACGGCAGGCCATCGCGGAGGCAGACGCTTGTCGCTTGTGTTTGCATATTCATGGCATTTGTCGGGCACGGTCGCACGTTCCTCGCGCCATTTGTCGTCAGGAACGATTTGCCGCCCCGGATGAGATTATGGTATCATGGTTCCATGAAACCGAAAAATGATTTCCTCGCGGCGTCTTCGCGTGAGGCGGCAGTCTTGAAGCCGTCCTTCCTGCCGTCGTATTGTGTCAAGGGCCTGCTGTTGCTGGCGCTGATCGCCAGCGGCGGTTGCGTGTTGTGGGATTCGGGAGCCAAGGCCCCCGGGGCCGTCTATGTGGAATCGATGAATCTCGCAGGTTCTACATGCGGACGAGGCAAGAGCATCCTTGCATGCAAGTCGGTTGACGGCAATCGGCTGACCGTCGCCGGCAAGACGTATGAACATGGATTCGGGACATGTCCTGAAAGTGCCATCCTCTTCCGTTCGAACGGAAAGGTGTCTGCCTTCGATGCCATGGTGGCGATCGACGACGACGCCAGGAACGCCGGGCATGGCAGGAGCTACGGAAAGCCCACGGCGCGATTCAAGATATGGGGTGACGGACGCGTGATATGGTCTTCCGGAGACGTCAAGCTCGGACAGCGTCCCGTGGCGGTTCATGCCGACCTCGCCGGCGTCAGGGAGATCGTCCTTGAAACCACGGGCGGCGGCAAGTGGACGGCTTTCGAGTCGGCGAACGCCGACTGGCTGGAAGCGCGTTTCTCGTATGGAAAGGGCGCCCGCCTGGAAGTGGTGAACGACCCCGGGCTGACAGTGCAGCTTGGCGTGCAGACGCCGCCGGAGAAGCCGGAGCCGCGCATCAACGGCGCCGACATCTGGGGCGTACGGCCAGGCCATCCTGTCATATTCCGCGTTGCCACGTCTGGCGAACGTCCTATGCGGTTCTCGGCAAATGGGCTGCCCGATGGCGTCGTCCTCGATGCGAAAGGCGTTCTGCGCGGTACAGCGCCGAAGACGCCCGGAAACTATGACATCGAAGTGACGGCGGCGAATGCGCACGGACAGGCCCGGCGCACTATACGCCTCGCCGTGGGCGACACCATCGCTCTTACGCCACCGATGGGATGGAACAGCTGGAACACGCTCTGCTACCGACTCACGGCCGAAAAGGCCAAGGCCGCGGCCAAGGCCATGGACGACTCCGGCCTCGCCGATCATGGCTGGGCCTACGTCAATCTCGACGACTGGTGGCAGATGAACAACACGGGATGCCCCCGCGTGGAGATGCGCAAGAACGATTTCGGCGGCCGCGAGGATGTCATCGGCCCCGCCCGCGACGCTTCCGGCAAGATCATCCCCAACCGGTCCTTCCCCGACATGAAAGGCCTGGCGGACTACATACATTCGTTCGGTCTCAAGGCCGGACTCTATTCGTCACCCGGCCCTCTGACCTGCGGCAAGTGCGAGGGCAGCTACGGACACGAGCTTCAGGACGCCGAGAGCTGGGCCGAATGGGGCTTCGACTATGTGAAATACGACTGGTGCAGCTACGGCGAGATATTCAAGAAGGAGACGGGGAGGCAGCAGCGCGGCAACGAGAAGGATTACGAGGACATGTCCCTGCGCGAAGCGTTCGTCAAGCCGTACCGCCTGATGGGCGAATGCCTCAAGAAGCAGAAACGCGACATAGTGTATTCCTTCTGCCAGTACGGCATGGCCCATACGGAGGAGTGGGGCGACAAGGTGGGCGGACAGTGCTGGCGAAGCTGGGACGACCTGAAGGACACCTGGCCCTGGATGGAAGCCGCTTTGGATGCGCGTATCAACGCCGAGCACTGGAAGTACAACCGCCCGGGCTGGTGGGCCGATCCCGACATGATGATCGTCGGGCAGCAATATTCCTTCGGCCACGATCATCCCACGTTCCTCACGCCGAACGAGCAGTACACGCACGTGTCGCTGTGGGCTATGGTCGGTTCGCCGCTCCTCATCGGCTGCGACCTCACGGCGCTAGACGCCTTCACGCGCAATCTCCTCGTAAATGACGAGGTGATCGCCGTGAGCCAGGATCGCCTCGGGCAGACGGCCCGCCGCATCCGCCACGCGGACGCGGAGAGCGTCTGGACGCGTCCTCTCTCCGACGGGGCCACGGCCTTGGCGCTGGTGAACCGCTATCCTTTCACGCGGGAGATCAAGGTGCAGTTCAGCGAGCTGGCCAAGGACGGGGAATGGCTGGTGAGGGATCTTTGGACGCAGACGTGCGAAGGGAAGCATTCCGGGTTCTATGTCGCGACTGTTCCGCCTCACGCGACAAAGCTGGTGAAGCTCAGTCCTGTCGGCTGCCAGAAGTGCGAATGACAGGCCGTGGAGGTGCTTGCCATGTTAAAACATCGGGTATTCATGCTGGCGTGCGCGTTCGCCGCCGCCGTGTCCGCGTCGTGGGCGGCGGATGCGGGGCGGTATGCGACGGTGCTGAAAAAGGCGTTGATCGCTCCGCGGCTGGATGCGACGGTGCTTGCAAGGCTCAAAGACAACGGATATGACGGGGTGGAGCTTTCCGACAGGAAGGCGACAGTGGAAGAGGCCCGTGCCGCCAGAGTCCTCGCCGAGGCCAACGGCATCCGCATCCATTCGTTCATGGGCGGCTGGTTCATGTTCAATTCGCCGGAACGCTACGCCGGGGAGATGGAGCTCGCGCGGCATTCGATACGCCTTGCCGCCGCGTATGGCGCTGACGTGATGCTGATGGTGCCGTACAAAGTGGTGAAGCAGGGGGTGAAGGGGCCGCCGCCTGCGGAATACGAGCCGGAGTTCGATCCCGCAACGCTCAGGATGACGCGTTGCGTGCGTGGGGACAACACGCCGTACGCGGACTATATCGCGGAGCAGAACAACGCCACGGAGTGCGCGAAAAGGGCTGTCCGCGAACTTGTCCCCCTCGCCGCCGAACAGGGCGTGACGCTTGCCTTGGAAAACGTCGGCGGACATTGGTTCTGGGCAAAGCCTGCTTTTGCCCGCGCACTGGTCAAGCATTTCAAAAGCCCGTATGTCAAGTTCTATCTGGATCTGGGCAACAACGTTCTGTTCTGTCCGCCGGAACAGTGGCTGGACATGATGCCGGACGAAACGATACGGCTTCACGTGAAGGATCATGAGGCGTTGCCGGGCGGGACGAAGCGAGATGCGCCGCTCGGGCTCGGGTCGATCGACTACCATGCCATCCGCCAGTCCATCGAGCGCAACGGGTATTCGGGATGGGTGTCCGTAGAGACGAACAGGCGTTCCGATGCCGAACATGCGGAGTTCATGGACGCCTTCTTCGCCGGGAGGGTGCCGGCTCGCGGCTATCTTTTCGGTCGCAAGTAGGCGGCCGCGCAATCGATAAACAGTCTCTTTCACGGGATGTAATGACGTCCTCGTCCCGTCTTTATGGTATACTATCGCCCGTGAAATCGAAAGAGACAGGGCGCCTGTTCCTGGCCAGCGGATTCTTCCTGGGATTGGCGCCGATAGTACCCGGATCGTTCGGCGCTTTGCCGGGCCTCGCGTGGATATTGCTGGCCGTCTGGCTTGGATTCAGTCCAATGGCCACGCGCCTATGGTGCCTGTGGGGCGCGGTGGTCTTTTCGGCGATGCACTACTGGCTTACACCTTGGGCGCAGAAGCGCTGGAACGATCCCGATCCGAAGCATTTCGTCCTGGACGAGGTGGTGGGGGCGCTTTGCGTGCCGGTCTTCTGGCTTCTTCCGCCCGAGCCTCCGCTCCCCGTGTGGCAGCTGGCCATCGCAGGATTTCTGATCTTTCGCATCCTCGATGCGATAAAGCTGCCCGTAGCGCGCTATATCGACAGAAACATCCATACGGCATCCGGCGTTCTTTTTGACGACGTGGTCTCGGCCGCCTACACCGCCGCTATTGTATCCCTGTACGCCTGGTTCGCCGTTCCCGCCAACGCCAGCGGCGGACATGGCGCGTCTGCGGATCGGCCGGGCGTGACATACCGCCGCGCACTGGAGCGTGTCGCTTCGATGGATCCGCTCCAGGCCGCATCCGTGCCGGATTCGAAAGCGATCTCGCTCGTCTACGAACCGTTGCTTGAGGTGGAGTACGGAAAGTATCCATATCGCCTGAAACCATGCTTGTGCGACATGCCGGACATTTCGGACGACGGACGTGTATACACGTACCGCATCCGCGAAGGATCGCGTTTCCAGGACGATCCCTGCTTCCCGGACGGGAAGGGGCGGCCCGTGACGGCGCAAGACGTGCGGTATTCGCTTGCGCGCCTGGCGGACAAGTCGAATGCGTCCAGCGGCATGTGGACCATGGATCCGGTGGCGTCCGTGGATCCTCTCGATGAACGGACCGTGCGCATCACGCTGAAACGGCCGCTGCATGTCTTTCCATGGCTGACCGCTCTGGCATACTGGTCGGCAGTGCCTCGCGAGGCGGTGGAGACGTACGGCGCGGCTTTCAACGAACATGCGGTAGGAAGCGGGCCGTACCGTCTTGCCGAGTGGTGGCGGAACCACAGGATGGTGTTCACGCGGGACGCGTCGTGGCCATGGTGGCGGGAAATCTCCACGACGCCATGCGACACGCTGGAATTTCTTGTGGTCGACGACGCTTCTACGCAGTGGCTCATGTTTCTGTCCGGGGAGCTGGACTTCCTTGGCGAAGTGTCGCGTGACAACTGGGACGCCATCGTAGAACCGGACGGCAGGCTTTCCCCCGAGCTTGAGAAGAGGGGCATGCATCTTTTCGGCACTTCCATCATGCAGGTGTCGTACATCGGCATAAACATGCGCGATCCCCTGCTGGGAAAGAACCGGAAACTCCGGCAGGCGCTCAACTGCGCGTTCGACTTCGCCGTGTGGCGGCGTTTCCTGAACAACCGCGTGGAAGCGTGCGACGGCCCGGTGCCGCCGGGGGTGGACGGGCGGCTTGAGACTCCGTTCGCCTACTCGTTCGATCTGGAGAAGGCCAGGCGTCTGATGTCCGAGGCCGGCTTCCAGGATGGCATCGATCCCAAGACGGAGAAGAGGCTGGCGATCCCCCTTGCGATCGGCCATGCCACGCAGAGCGCGCGCGAGCAGGCCGAGCTGCTGCAGAGCTTCTATGCCAAGATCGGCATACGGCTTGAACCGCAGTTCATGACATGGGCGGCGTACATGAAAGCTGTAAGCGACGGAAACGTCTCGCTGTTCATGCTTGGATGGATTGGCGACTATCCCGATGCCGAGAACTTCCTGCAGCTGTTCCATTCAAAGAACGTCTCGCCCGGGGCGAACCACAGCAACTACGTAAATCCCGAATTCGACCGCATCTACGATGCCGCCATGTCCGCCAAGACCGCCGGGGAACGCAACGCGTTCTGGCGGAAGGCCCAGGAGATAGTGCGCGAAGACTGCCCCTGGATATTCCTGAATTTCCCCAAGGCGTATTCGCTAGCATGGGACCGCGTCCGGAATTACGTCCCGTCCGATTTCACATACGGCATCGAGAAGCACCTCTGGATCAAGCGCTGATCACGCTTTGGACTGCGTCAGCAGAGCGGCCGAAGGCGGATCCAGGAAGTAGGTGCAGTCGGGATGCAGCTGCAGCACCGAGCCGGGGACCATGTTGGTGATCGGGCCTTCGATGCAGTTCTTCACGGCCTCCGCCTTGCGCGCGTCGGGGCAGGTGCATACGATCGAACGGGACCACATGATCTGCTTGACGGTCATGGAGAAAGCCCGCGAAGGAACCGCATCAAGGTCGGGGAACCACCCCTCGCCCACCTGCTGGCGGCGGCATTTCTCGTCCAGATCAACGACCCTGTAGGCGCGGTTGGTGTCAAAGTCGGCCGGCGGGTCGTTGAACGCGATATGGCCGTTCTCCCCGAAGCCGATGCATGCGACGTCTATCGGCGCTTCGCGCACCAGCCGTTCCAGGCGGTCGATTTCAGCCTCGGCGTCCGCCGCCTCGCCGTTGACCTCGTTGAAGGCTTTCATGGGTTGCGGCGTCTTTGATACGAAACGTTCGCGCATGTAACCGCGGAAACTCGCCTTGTGGCTGGCGCTCAGCCCCACGTATTCATCGAGGTGGAACCCCGTAACTTTGGTCCAGTCGATACCCGGTTCCCTTACCAGCGCCGCCAGAAACTCGAACTGGCTTGCGCCTGTGGCGACGATGATCCTCGCCTCGCCCTTGGCCGCGATGGCCTGGCGGATGCGTTCGCCGGCCGTCTTCGCGGCGGCCGCGGCCATGTCGTTCTTGTCCTTGCCGATATAGATCTTCATTGCATGTCCTTTCGTCTGCGAAACGGAGGCAATTGTATCGTAATCCACGCCGGAACTCAATGATATAAGTGACTTCCCAAGGTAAATGCGGCTAATTCCGTGACCTGACGCCACATGGAATCAGCCCCCCAACGCCCGCAGGATTTCGGCTTCCGATGTGATGCCGGCCTCGACCTTCATGCGCGCATCGTCGTTCATTGACGTGGAGAGTCCGGATTCCGGGGCGTAGAGTTCGAAAAGGCCGATACGCCCCCGATACCCGCGCCCGCCGCAAGCCGGGCATCCTTTCGGCTCCCAGCCGCGCGTGCCCTTGACGCGGCATTCCTGGCAGAGCCGCCGAACGAGACGTTGCGCCACCGCAAGACGAAGCGTCGCCGGAACGAGATTCGAGTCCAGCCCCATGTCCACCAGGCGCGTGACCGTGGATTTGGCGTCGTTGGTGTGGAGGGTGGAGAGGACGAGATGCCCGGTGAGCGCCGCTTTGACAGCCGCATCGAGGGAGTCCGCATCGCGGATTTCTCCGATCATCACGACATCGGGGTCGTGCCGGAGAATGGACTTGAGAGCCTTTGAAAAGTTGACCTTGTCGGCAGAATCCACCTCGGCTTGCGCCACGCCGGGGATCTCGTACTCTATGGGATCTTCAACCGTGATTATGTTGAGCGGATTGCCCTTCAGAAGTTCTTGTATCGCCGCGTACAGCGTAGTCGTCTTGCCGCTGCCTGTGGGGCCGGTAAGCAGCACGAGCCCGTGCGGCCGGCGGAGCACGCCGTCGAATGCGGCGCGGTCGGAATCGTTCATGCCGAGGTCGTCGATGCCAAGGCGCTGTCCGCCGGTTTCAAGAAGCCGCAATGTGACACGTTCTCCGTAGCGTACGGGCAACGTGGCCATGCGTACGTCTAGCGGGGGCGTGGCGAGAGCCCCTGCTCCATTCATTCGCCAAGAGAAACCACCGTCCTGCGGGGCGCGGCGTTCGGCGATGTCGAGGGATGCCAATACCTTTAGGCGGCTCGTCAGGGCGTTTTGCATTGCAGCGGGGATGCGCAGCACTTCTTCAAGCACTCCGTCGATGCGGAATCGCACACGTACCGAATCTGCCGCAGGATCCAGATGCACGTCCGATGCGTGAAGCAGAAGACCGGCGCGGAGAATGCGGTCTGCAAGCTGTACGCTGTCCGACAGTACTTCCGCGTGCGCCAGAAGTTCTTGCGCGCTTAGCATAGCTGGAGCCTCCTTTTGAGGACCTCTGGGTTCTTGGAGAGCGCGATTGCCGTCCGCTCGTCCACATGACCCGCAGCCAGCAGTTCCGCAAGCGACTGGTCCAGCGTCTGCATGCCGGCGCTTTTCCCGGTTTCGATCACGGAGTAGATCTGCGCCGTACGTCCGGTCGCGATGAGGTTTGCGCAGGCGGACGTGTTGACGAGCAGTTCGCAGGCGGGGTGGCGTCCGCCTGACGGGGACGGCAACAGGTGCTGGGCGAATATTCCGCGCAGGACGAGCGCGAGCTGATGGCGGGCGCTGTTCTGCTCGTCGGCCGGGAACACGGACGCCAGCCGTTCTATCGCGCCGGCGCAGTCCCCGGCGTGGAGCGTCGTGAATACGAGATGTCCCGTTTCCGCCGCTCTTAACGCCGTACGTATGGTGTCAAGGTCCCTGATTTCGCCTACGAGGATTACATCCGGATCCTGGCGCATCGCTTCCACGAGGGCCGCATTGAAACTCTGCGTGTCGCGTCCGACCTGCCGTTGGTTGACAAGGCAGCGGTCGGTTTTGTGGATGTACTCTATGGGATCTTCTATGGTGATGATGTGTCCGTCCCGGTTATGGTTTATGCTATCCAGCATCGTTGCAAGGGTCGTGGATTTGCCGCTGCCAGTCGGGCCTGTCACGACAACTAGACCATCGGTCTCGTTGCAGAAGTCGGCAAGGCGAGGCGGCAGTCCAAGTTCGTGGAAGCTGCGGAACCTGGAATCGAGCCTGCGGATCGCGATCGCGTGCCGGTTGCTTTCCCGGTAGAGGTTGAAGCGGTAGCGCGCGCCGGAAGCGCTCGACATCGCGCCGTCTATGACGCCATGATGCAACAGGGTCATGCGTATGCGCTCCGTTCCGTCGGAACTGCCGACGGGGAGCGTGAAGAGGCCTAGTTCCATCGTCAACGCGTCAATCGTCTCGCTGTCGAACGGCCGGAAGTCGCCTCTCGCCACCAGCCGGCCCCGTATGCGGAAGCGCGGCGATAACCCTACAGAGAGATGCAGATCGCTTGCCTCGAATTCCTCGCACATCGCAAGCAGGTTTTCCATCAAGGCGCTTGTGTTCATTGCCATACCTCTACAGTCCAGCGGTTGCGGTCGTCGGGGCGCATCTGCACTTTATCCGGTATTACAGCCATCTTTCTTTCCGAGAAATATCTTAGAGCCTTGACGATGTCGGGATAACGGCCGTCAATCGTGTATGAGCGGCGGATCGGGAAGGGGCGGCTTCCAGTCGCCTTCAGCAGTTCGCCGGCTTTTCGCGCTTGCGCGTCGTTTTGCCCGTCGGCACCGACATTCTTGCTGCCGGCAACAGTCAACCCCGCATCGCGGAACGCTTGAAGCGTCTGGCGCTCGCGCGAGGCGGCATGGTCCTGCGGATCGGCTTTCATGGTCGCCTGTGGCATCGGAATCTTCTTTTCAGCCTCCAGTTCCGCCAGCGCGGCGGTAAATTCCCTTTCGGCCTGCAGTTTCTCCATAGGGAAGTCTTCTTCCGTCACCAATGCCGATCGTCTTCCTTCAAGCGTCGCCATGCGGCGGCCGGCATCCGCCCGCCACACGTACCAGTAGGCGGCGAGCAGTGCGGCAGGAACGATTCCCGCCAGAAAGAGCTTGTCTTTTGTCCGTATTTCAGTCATGGGTCAGTTCGCATTTGAATTCTGCCGTGAGTCCAGGCGTCAGAACATCTATTGGACCGGAGACGATGCGCCATCCCTGTCTTGTCGCCGCGTCGGAAAGAGCAACGAGAACATCGGCCGCCGCCGATGCCGTGACTGCGACGCCGGTAAGGCGCATGGAGAAAACACCGCCGTCTATGGATTTCAGAACGGCCTTGTCGCCACAGGCTGCGGCAACAACATCCATGATGTCAGCATAGGCTGAACGGGCCGCAGCCGCCTCCTTCTGGGCTTTCGCCGCATTTTCGCGGCGAGCGCGGATGGCATTGGCCTCTGCGCGAGCCGCCTTTGCAGGTTTGCGTATCGCGTCAAGGCGCGACTGCAGCGCGCTTTGAGAAGCGACATCGTTCTCCGCCGTGCGCAGACGCAACGACGTGTAGACGAAGTCTATGCATGCCAGCACCAGACAGAATCCGCCTAGGATCAATAGAGGCAGAAGAAGCCGTTCCTCTCCGGCCGATGCACGGCTTTTGCGGCGGCGGACCGCCACTTCGTATACGCGAACCGCAGGATCGGAACCTGCGACAGGCGTGTAGGCCAGTTCCGCATCGGCGGCGGGTATGCCGGAAAACGGTTCGACTTCGTAGGCAAGCGCGGCGGCAAGTTCGTCCGGCCGCAAGCCCGTCACCTGTACTGTCGCCATCCTCACCTGCTGGCGGAAAGCAGACGTGTCGTCCATTACGGACAGTGTCTTTTTTCGTATCATGGCAGGTCGATGGAAATCAGCTTGTCGCCTGGCCTCACGTCAATCGTATGGGCGGCGTTATTGTAATACAGAATGCGGGTGCCGGGGGTCAGTCCCTCAAATATGGCAGGAGACGTGGCGGAGACGGTCGCTACAGCTCCTGTTATGAAGCCGTTCGCAGGGCCATACCACGATACGGAAATGTCGGATTGGCAGGTGGTCGTAACAATGAGACGGCTCGTTGCCCCCCCGTCTGGAATTAACGGTTGCCGCCATTTTTCCGTCCATCTGGCATGCGGGCCGTAGTGTGAAACGGCTTCAATGGAACCGTTGGTGGAAGTCCAGAGTCGCGTAAGCCCCGTGTCGTCGCCCGGCTCCATTTCCATTGGATTGCCCCATGGATCGAAGAGGCGCGATTTTCCCGGCGGCAACCGCAAATACGGACCGCGCCAGCCCGTAGGCACGTATACGGATGGTTTGGCAAGTTGCGAAAGTCCCGGAAGCAGGTTGTCGGCAGTGGCAGGCCTGACTGCATACGGGCGTGAACCTTCCGGCATCAGCCAGAGTTCCGCCAGCGTCGCATTCGTCACCAGCATGTGCGAGAGACGTTCCGTGCGCACTATGTTTGAGATGCGCGGCATCCTGCCCATGTCGGCGAGAAATCCAACCGCCTCACTGCCGGACGTGCGGCTGTAGACGCTTGCCTTGATTTCTTCCAGCTGCCTGTTTGCCGTTTCTGTCAGCTTGGCGTCCCTTACATGGGAAAGTTCACGTACCGCCAGATGCGTCAGTATGGCGATTATGGCCAGCACGACCACAAGTTCAACGAGGGTGAAGCCTGTCTTCTTCATTCGCGCTCATCTCCATCGTCGATGTCGTTGCGTACAAGGAAAAGCACGATATCGTCGCCACGTGCATGCATGTCTTCGCCGTCTATGAGACCCGCCTGGCGTGACAGGCGGCGGTTCCGTTCGGTCCAGCTTGTGGACCACCAGTTTGTCTTGTTGGCCATGAAGCATGGCGCATCCAGCCGTCCGTCCGGACCTGCCGATACGATTCGCGCATAGCGGAAGCGAACTTCGTCTGGAAGGTTTGTGTTTGCACCGCCTCTGTCGGGGAAAGCCTGTGGTGGGGGAATCTGCAGCACGTACGGGTTGCCCCACGGGTCGAGGATCGCAGGTTCGCCTGGGAAACCGTAGATGGAGCAGCCGTTTAGCCCGCCGAGGAAATCAAATGGCAGCCGGAGTCCTTCAAGCGGAGGGTAGAAACCGCGTGCCTCGAAACTCGAATCGCCGGAATGGCGTCCGCTCGTCGCTTTCGGGAACACCCCCGTCGCATGCCTGACATACGGACCGTGCCAGCCGCGTTCGCTTTCGGGATCCCAGTGCGTGAAAACGTCAGGGGGCGCACAACCTGCAAGCCGCGTGTCGTCCACTCTTATGCCGTTCTCGCCGCCGGCCATGGCCGTGGCGCCGTAGAGGTTTGTGGGCATGAGCAAGTTGGCGAGGCGCAGGTGAGCCGGCGAGAATCCCGGAATGCCGCGCATGTCTCTAAGATAGCCGTTGTCTGGATTGGTGAAAGCCTCGGCTAGAACTTTCAGGTCGCTTTCGGCGGCAATGCGTTTTGCGTTTTCGGCGGTTGCGGATACGCGTGAAACAGCCAGCATGGCAATCACTGAGATGATTGCCACCACAATTACCAGTTCCACAAGCGTGAAACCGCGACGGATTGACGCTTTGACGTGCCTCACTCTAACTTAAACGGCGTTCCCCCGCAACCGGTTCACGCAAAACCGGCAGGGGCCGGAGAGTCTGCACTCCGGCCCCTGCGCTGCGGCATGCGGCTGCCCGGCTACTGCTTCGAGACACGCGAGCCGACGAGCGCGTAGAAGAGGACGTAGGCGAAGAGGCCGATGGTCAGCCAGTAGCTGTTCAGGATGCCAACCGTGTCGGCAATGTAGCCTTGTACCGGCAGCAGGAGGCCGCCTACGACCATGGCCATGAAGATGCCCGAGCCCATCGGGACGTACTTGCCGAGGCCCTCGGCCGCCATGTTGAAGATGCCGCCCCACATCACGGAGGTGCAGAGACCGGCGAGCGCCATCGTGCACATTGCGAGCGGGAATTCCTTGCCGCATACCGTCACCATCTTCACAGGCAGGTACATGGTGGCGATCATCAGGGCGATGCCCGCGAGCGAACACACGGTGATCATTGCGCGTGAAGAGATCTTCGCTCCAAGCGCGCCGCCAAGCAGACGGCCGATCATCATGCAGAACCAGTACGCGCCGCACACGCTGCCGGCGACCACGGATCCCACGTAGGCGGGATTTGCCGCTGCGCCAAGCTTCTCGGTCGTCATGTACAGCATGGCCATGTTCGGGATGCCGCTCTCGATGACGATGTAGGCGAAGATCGCCACCGCACCCAGCGTGAAGTGGCGGAACTTGAGCGTGGCCGCGATGTCCGCGATAACGGACGTGCGGTTCGCCTTCTCTTCGGCCGTCTCCATGTGCGGTTCGGGGATCTTCGAAAGCGCGATCACGACGAATGCCGCCGCGAAGATGGCCATGGCGATCACAAGCGCCGGTACTGCCTGGCCGACATTGGCCTTGGCTACTTCGCCGCCCACGAGCCAGCCGAGGATCATCGGGGAGAGAGTCGCGCCGATGGAGTTGAGGGAGCAGCCGAACTGCACGAGCTGGTTGCCCTTGTTTCCGCCGCCGCCGAGCGTGTTAAGGAGCGGGTTCACCACGAGGTTCAGCAGGCACATCGAGAAACCTGCCACGAACGCGCCCGTAACGTACACGGGAAATGCGCTGTCCTTGCCGCAATATGCCGACGCGAGCTGCACGCCCACGCCCAGGAATCCGACCGCCGCCGCGAGCAGCGACGTGAACTTGTATCCCTTGCGTTTCAGGATCAGCCCGCCCGGGATGCCCATGAAGAAGTACGCGAAGAAGTTTGCGGCGGAACCTAGTTGCGACGCCATGTTGGACGCGCCGAACTGGTTCTTGAGGATCGGACCCATCGCGCCGGCGAAGTTCGTCACGAACGCGATCATGAAGAAAAGCGCAAAACACACGCCGATGGCGAGCACATTGCCTTTGTTCTTGTTGTCTGACATTGTTTTTTTCCTTTTTTTTGGTGGATTGGTTCTTGGTGAGAGTCTAGCAGATTGCATGTCTTTCGGCAAGTGCGGTTCAGACGGCCTTCCATTCCAGCGAGAGGTCGATCGAACCGGCGGAGTGCGTCAGGCAGCCGAGCGAGATGGCCGTCACGCCCGTGGCGGCGACTTCCTTCGCCCGTTCGAGCGTTATGCCGCCCGAGGCCTCCGTCTTTGATATTCCTTTGCAAAGTTTGACGCATTTCCGCATGTCTGCGCATGACATGTTGTCGAGCATGATCCACTCCGGTTTCGCCTTCAGGGCGCTTTCACATTCGCGGATGGATTCCACCTCGATCTCCACTTCCAGCTTGGGAAAGGCTCGCCGCGCGGCGAATACGGCCTGGTCGAGCGCGTCCGGATCGCCGCCGCGCCACAGGCGGCGGTGATTGTCCTTCATCAGGATCCTGTCGTACATCCCCATGCGGTGGTTGGCGCCTCCGCCACACGTGACGGCGTACTTCTCGAATACGCGCAGCCCGGGGGTGGTCTTGCGCGTGTCCAGTATCAAGGTGCCGTAACGCTTTGTGGCGTCGACAAACTTCCTTGTCAGCGTGGCCGTCGCGCACATGCGTTGCATGAAATTGAGCGCAGTGCGTTCCGCAGCCAGTATGGATCTGGCCCGGCCTTCAAAAACTAGGATATCTTCGTTGGCCTTTACGCTCGTTCCGTCCGGCTTGAGAACTCGCACCTTGATGCGCGGATCGACGGCTTTGAGCACGGCGGCGGCAACAGTCGCACCGGCCACGACGCAAGGCACCCTGGAGAATATCTCGCCAGTGGCTCGCGCCTTTGGATCTACAAGCGCCAACGACGTGGCATCGCAGAAAGGGGAGTCGACTGTACGATCCACCGATGCCAGGTCTTCCGCCAAAGCCAACCGTACCGCCGCACGTGCGCGCGGACATTTCATTACATCCTTCAACATGCGCCGGCAATCCGCATCAGGCGTTCTGGATCAGTTCCCAGTTCATGTACATCAGCGCAGCCGTCGCGCCAAGAAGCGCAATAGCCACCAACGAGCCGATGAGTGCGACTAGCGCACTCGTCTTGCCGACGCCAGCGGGCTTGCCCGCATCTTGGTCGACATCAAGTTTGAACCGGTCAGCAATCACCGCGCCGCCTACGGGGGCGGTCGCCGTCGTCTGCTCTTCCGAGCCTGTTTTCCGCAGTTTCATGATGCCATTCTAGCATATTTTCCCTTTCCGCGCTACATCGAAAGGGCAGAAACGAACAGAACTGCGGGAGCGGGGTCTTGAAGTCCAACCATCTGCTTGTATGAGGGTGGATGAAGCGCAACTTCCACGCATGAAGACATAGGGTCTGTCCCCACGGCTGCTTCTTTTTGCAGCGGCCATATTTTGTATCGCCTACAACGGGATGGCCTGCATCCGCGAATTGGACACGAATTTGGTTCTTGCGCCCAGTCTTGAGCAATGCCTCCACGAGGGTCGTGGGGTCTGTCCCCTGTGGTGTTCCCTGAGGTGTTGAAGGGGCTGGCCCTTGAAATACGCGCCATTCCGTACGGGCGTACTTGCCTTTCGTCTTGTCCGGTGTGCTTCGTACGAAAAGATCTGAATCTTCGTAGAGATAACTTTCAAAAACGCCTGAGGATGCAACGGTTGTTCCTTCTATGCGAGCTAGATACGTCTTTTCGGTGATGTCATTCCAGTTCGAACGGAAATAGTCCTGGACGCTTTCGGTCTTTGCCACAACCATTACGCCACTGGTTTCGCGATCAAGTCGATGAACTAGATATGCCTGCTTGCGACTTTTCCACTGTCCCTTGCGTACGTAATCGGTCAGTATCGCTTCCACGCTCTGTTCGCGTCCATGGCGAAGCGCCTGCACAAGCAGACCGGCCGGCTTCTCAATGACGATGACATCGGGATCTTCGTACATGATTTTGATGCCACGTAGGCGATTTGCCGCTAGACGATTCACAGTGGAAAGTGTATCATGCAGGTCAGGTCGTGTCAATCGCCCGCCAACATGCATCGCGGCGGTGGAATCCATCCACGATCAGACGCCGAAGGATCACGAGCAGACCTGATGGAGTGCCATTCTTGAAGCGAGAGCGGTACGGTATCGGTTCCGTGCCTGATCGCCTCGAGACCATTGACTGCTTCGGCGAAGCCGGCGAGAGTCGTCGTTACTGGAACACCTGCGGCGATGGCGGCGGCACGGATTCGGACGCTGTCGTGCGCGGCAGATTCACCGTCCTCGCGCGTGTTCACGATCCACTTGACCTTGCCCAGCCTGATGAGGTCGATTGCGTTTGGAGAGCCGAGCGGAATCTTGTATAGCGCGTTCGACTCGATTCCGGCCTTCCAGAGAAGCGTGGACGTTCCGCGCGTCGCCCATATCTCGTAGCCGAGGTCGTCAAGCGTCTTGGCGAGGCGCACTACCTCCTCCTTGTCCTCGTCGCGCACCGAAAGGACTATGCCACCTTGCCTCGGGAGCGGCAGGGGGCTTCCGGCGGCGACTTGGCTCTTGTAGTATGCAGTCGCCGCGTCGTGGCCGAACGCCATCACCTCCCCGGTGGATTTCATCTCCGGCGTGAGAGTGATGTCGGCACCAGGGAACTTCACGAACGGGAATACGGCCTCCTTCGCGCAGTGGTAGCGGGGCGACTTCAGACTTCTGACTTCTGACTTCCGGTGTCCCTGGAAGTCCGAAGTCTGGTGCCCGATGTCCTTCAGCCTCTCCCCCGCCATGCACCGCGTGGCGACACCGGCGAGCGGCCAGCCGACGGCCTTCGAAACGAACGGGACGGTGCGCGAGGCGCGGGGATTCACCTCGATCATCCAGATTTCGCCGTCCTTCACGGCAAGCTGGATGTTCATGAGGCCGACCACGTGCAGCCGCTCTGCGAACATGCGGGCTATGCGCTCGACCTCGGCGATTGTTTCGGCGGACAGCGATACGGGCGGCGTGATGGCGGCGGCGTCGCCAGAATGGCATCCCGCCGCTTCGACGTGCTCAAGAATTGCGCCAACTACCGTGGTTTCGCCGTCCGAGACGCAATCGACGTCCAGCTCGATTGCGTGCGTGAGGAACTTGTCGATGAGGATGGGACGTCCCTCAGAAATGCGAACGGCCTCTTCGACATATTCGCGCAGGCGTTCCTCGTGATAGACGATCGCCATACCGCGCCCGCCAAGGACGAAGGAAGGGCGCACGAGAACGGGATAGCCGATTCTGGCGGCGATTCCCAGCGCGTCGGCGACCGTGTGGGCGATGCCGCTGGACGGCTGTTTTACGCCTACTTCGGCGACGAGATTGCGGAAGAAATCGCGGTCTTCGGCTAGCGCGATGTCGTGCGGCGACGTGCCGAGCACGTTCACGCCGGCCGCCGCCAGGCGTTCCGCGAGGTTTAGCGGGGTCTGTCCCCCGAACTGGACGATTGCGCCGTCGCACCGCTCGCGCTCGTAGATCTCCATCACGTCCTCGAAGGTGAGCGGCTCGAAGTAGAGCTTGTCGGAGGTGTCGTAGTCGGTGGAGACGGTCTCGGGGTTGGAGTTGACCATCACGACCTCGATGCCCATCTTTCTGAGCGCGAATGCCGCGTGGCAGCAGCACCAGTCGAACTCGATGCCCTGCCCGATGCGGTTCGGCCCCCCGCCGAGGACCATCACCTTCTTCTTGCGGAGCGGCTGGGAAGGGACGGAAGCGACCAAAGGGACGGAAGCGACCAAAGGGACTGAAGCGACCAAAGGGACGGAAGCGACTGAAGGGGCATTTGAAAGCGCTTTGTCGCTTATGTCTTTTATGTCCCTTGTGTCTTTTCCGTAATAGCTGTAGTAGTACGGCGTCTTGGCCTCAAATTCTCCCGCACATGTGTCAACCTCGCCGAACTCGGGCCGGATGCCGAGACTGATCCTTTTCGTCCGCACCGTAATCTCATTTTCGCCTATCGCCTCTGCGATCTCGCGGTCGCTGAATCCGAACACCTTCGCCTGGCGGAGAATTTCAGGTGCAATACATGGTAGGGGCACGCGTCCCGAGTGCCCGAGGTCGTGTGCTCGCGGTCGCGCGGGACGCGCGACCCTACTAAGAAACTCCTTGAAAGCCTCTATTTCTTCAAGCTGCGCCTTGAACCACGGGTCGAAATTTTCAACGTCGTGTCCGGCAAGCGGGGCCTCCAGCGAGCGTACCGCCTTCAGGTACGCCTGCTTGAAGGTGCGACCGATTGCCATGGCCTCGCCGACGGACTTCATCTGCGTGCCGAGCCGCCTGTCCGAGCCGGGGAACTTTTCGAAGGTGAAGCGCGGCACTTTCACGACGACATAGTCCAAAGCCGGCTCGAAACAGGCGGGCGTCACTTCGGTGATGTCGTTCTTCAGTTCGTCTAGCGTGTAGCCGACGGCGAGAAGGGCGGCGATCTTCGCAATCGGGAAGCCCGTCGCCTTCGACGCGAGCGCGGACGAGCGCGAGACGCGTGGGTTCATCTCGATGATGATGCGCCGGCCCGTCTTCGGGTTCACGGCCCACTGCACGTTCGAGCCGCCCGTCGCGATGCCGATTGCTTCCAGCACACGGATGGAGTCGTCGCGCATCGCCTGGTATTCGCGGTCGGTAAGCGTTTGTATCGGTGCGACGGTGATGGAGTCGCCCGTATGGACGCCCATCGGGTCCATGTTCTCGATGGAACAGACGATGACGGCGTTGCCCGCCCTGTCGCGCATCACCTCCATCTCGAACTCCTTCCAGCCGATGAGAGATTCCTCGACGAGGACTTCATGGTTCAGCGAGGCGTCGAGTCCGCGTGAGATTATGGTGCGGAATTCTTCTGCGCCATGCGCGATCCCGCCGCCGGTGCCGCCGAGAGTGAAGCCCGGACGGATGATGAGCGGCCATGTGCCGATTTCGGCGGCGATTGCTTCGGCCTCTTCAAGCGAGTGGGCGCTACCGGACTTCGGCATGTCGAGGCCGAGCCTAGACATCGCCTCTTTGAACAGGTTGCGGTCTTCGGCGCGGGCGATCGCGTCGGCATCCGCGCCGATCATCTCCACGCCGCATTCCTTGAGAACGCCGGAACGTTTCAGTTCCATCGCAAGATTGAGCGCGGTCTGTCCGCCGAGCGTAGGCAACAGCGCGTCCGGCTTTTCCTTGCGGATGATTGCGGAGACGGAATCGACGGTTAGCGGTTCGATGTATGTCGCCTCTGCCATCTCGGGATCGGTCATCACCGTCGCAGGGTTGGAGTTCACCAAGACGATTTTGTAGCCTTCCTTGCGGAGAGACTTGACGGCCTGACAACCTGAGTAGTCGAATTCGCAGCCTTGTCCGATTACGATCGGCCCGGAGCCTATGACCAGGATTTTCTTTATGTCCGTGCGCTTCATGTCGAAGGCAATAGAGCACACGCCGTGCCAAAGCGCATTTTACGGGAAAAGCACCTTGTTTATTACATTTCAAGGATAGCTTATATTCGGGTGTTACAGGAAATGTAATCTGCTTCAACAACCTTGAAATCTTTGGTTCAATGTCTCGCACAGAGAGGCAGATGAAGCCCTCGCCCACGAACTTGCGTAGGCGAACGGGTGTGTGATATAATCGGTACATGAGAAAACTAGCTGCTTTCGCGTGCGCGGTATGTGCCGCGGCAACAGTCCTATCCAAGGCGCCGAAAGACAACGGGATGCCTGTGGCGGCATGTCCTGAGGTGACTGAGGCGGTGGCGAAGTCCGCCGCCAAGCCTCATCCGCGCCTGTTCGCGGACGCGGCTGGGTTCGCGAGCATCAAGGAACGGATTGGGAAAGACGAGTTGCTGACGGCCGCGGCGGAGCATGTGCGTGCCGTAGCAGACAAGATGCTTCCCACGTCGCCGTCCAAGCGCATCAAGGAAGGCAAGCGCCTCCTCGCTGTGAGCCGCACCGCGCTCTACCGCATAAGCACTCTCGCGATGGCGTACCGCCTCTACGGCGACAAGGCGCACCTTGATCGCGCGATCGCCGAGATGCGCGCAGTGTGCGCGTTCGAGGACTGGAACCCGTCCCACTTCCTCGACGTGGGCGAGATGTCACTCGCCGTGGCCGTCGGCTACGACTGGCTCTACGCCGACATTGACGAGACGACGCGCAAGGAGATGGCGGCCGGGCTGCGCCGCAACGGACTCGACGCCAGCCTGCTGAAGCTCTGGTGGATCCAGGCCCACAACAACTGGGGACAGGTGTGCCACGCCGGCATTCTCTCCGCCGCGCTCGCGCTCGCCGAGGAGAATCCCGCCGATGCGGCCCGCTACGTGCAACGGTGCATCGACAAGCTGCCGATCTCGATGAAAGCGCTCGAGCCGAACGGCTGCTATCCCGAAGGTCCCGGATACTGGAGCTACGGCATGCACTTCAACGTGATCGCCATCGCCCTGCTCGAAAGCGCGCTGGGGAGCGACTACGGCCTCGCATCCCTGCCCGGTTTCCGCGAGGCGGGAAACTATCCCGATATCGTGACCGGCCCGAGCGGACAGCCGTTCAACTACGCGGACGGCGGCCGCGGGGCGCGTGGCACGCACCCGGCCCTCTGGTGGTTCGCGAAGCGGTTCAAGTCGCCGGACATCCTGCGCTACCGGGAGCTCGACAACTTCAAGGCGTACGCCGCGCGCCGCGACAAAAGAATCGTCACGAATGGACATCGCCTGTTCCCGTTCGCGCTGTTCTGGGTCGAAACTCCTCCGGCGCCGTCCGGCGCGCCGTCCAGCCTGCCGCTTGTGTGGGACGGTCAGGGCCCCGTGCCGGTCACGATCCAGCGTTCCAGCTGGAATGACGATGAGGCGCTGTTCGTCGGTCTGAAGGGCGGCAGCCCGTCCGGCCCGCACGGCCACATGGACGGCGGGTCGTTCGTGATGGACACGAAGGGTGTTCGCTGGGCCATCGACCTTGGTGCCGAGGGATACTACGGCATCGAGAAGCGCGGCATGAACCTCTGGAGTGGTGCGCAGGATTCCGATCGCTGGAAGATATTCCGCCTCAGCACCTGGAGCCACAACGTGCCGATGATAGACGGTTGCCAGCAATGGGTGAAGGGTTCGGCAAAGATTGTGGATGTGAAGAAGGAAGGCACTGCTTCCGAGGTGACGCTCGACCTTTCCTCTCTCTACACCAACGCGACGACGGTGGTGCGCAAGGGCGCGATGGCTTCCGACGGACGGCGCTACATGATCCGCGACACGTTCGCGGGCGTGCGTCCGGGCGCTTCGATCCGCTGGGCGATGATGACGGGCGCAAATGCCGCTGTTGACGGCGACACTGTGACGCTGAGCCAGGACGGCAGGTCTGTTACGCTCACGCAGTGCGGCGCGCAGAAGGGCGAGTGGACGGTTGGCGACGGGCAGGGGCCGAACGAATGGGACAGCAAGAACCCAGGCTGTCGTCAGCTTGTCTTCACCGTTCCGGCGACGGCGGAAGGCACGGCGGACATCGTCGTAAAGTTTGCGTTCTAGCGGACGCTCATCCCTACCGAAATGTGACTGCGCCCCTACCGGAATTTCGTCATCAAGAACATATCGGGTAAATCCGTGAACGCGGGCATGCTGCAGGACGGCACGGTCGATCGCTTGTGCGACAGGCTGAGGGAATACGTCGAGGCCTACAACGAGCCAAACGAGGAAAAGCGAAATGAGAAGCTGTCCGCCTTCTTTGACCCTTCCAACTGGCCAGAAACCGAGAACAAGACGGGCAAGGCCCAGGAGTCGTTCAACAAATCCCTCATAAAAGCAGCCCAGGACAACAAGTGTTCCGTAGACGTGGCCAAGGCCAAGTTCGGGAGTACGATAAAGGCCAAATGGCTCTTTGACCGCTCAAAGACCTACAAACACTTCGCAAACATCCTCATGTACGCCACATTCCGGCAGACGAGCAAACTGGGGCTCGATTTCTTCAAGAGCCAGAACAAGCCGATACTGTTCCACATGAGCAACCGCGACCTGACGGACTTCGGCGACACCAAGGATTGGATACTGAAGGATAACCACTGGAAGACGGGGCAGATGGACGAAAAATACGGGAGCTCCGAGATAACCCATTCGGAAGTCCGCCACGCGAACAAGATTGTAAAGCAGTACGGCGACGCCAACGCAAACCTCTGGTACGTCCATGGCGCATAGCCGGCGCCGTCGTACACAAGCGTCGGCGCTACAATCGTCATGCCGATATTTTCAACCGGTACTTGAAAATATCGGCATTGTTGACACGCCATTAGCGGCTTTCAAAAAGGTCAACATGTCATGTTTTTTGAAACGACCCATTGCCATTACTTCTGTGACATAGTACAACATGGCCGCCTTCCTTGCGGTGCCCGACTCCGTCGGCGTGTTGTTGGGCTTGCCGTCTTTTTGACCTTGCATAGATAGTTTCGTCATGTCGAAATATTTTCTGTCGATAGTGGTTGTATTTCGCCATGTCGAAATGTTATAATCTCCATCGTTTGCTAATCATCAGGAGAATATCATGGATCGCCCGTTCTATATTGACCAGATTAGGCCATTTGTCGGCAAAAATATCGTGAAAGTCTTTACAGGCATTCGACGATGCGGAAAGTCTTGTATCATGAACATGGTACGTGATTTGCTTAATTCAAGTGGTGTTCCAGAGAATCAGATCATAGAGGCGAATTTCGAATCCAAGAAGATCGAGTTCGTGAAAACCGTGGATCTGGTGTTTGCACACGTCAAGAAACGACAAGAGGCCATTGACGGGAAACTCTATCTGCTTTTTGACGAAGTCCAGGAATTGGCTGGATGGGAGAAACTTGTCAATTCGCTTCTTGTGGATTTCGACGTGGATGTTTACCTGACGGGTTCAAACGCCAAATTGCTTTCCGGTGAATTGTCTACCTATCTTGGTGGACGATACGTGGAGATACATGTGTTTCCCCTGTCGTTTGCAGAAGTCGTTGATTGGCAGCCCGAAATTCAAAGTGGCGTTGCACACGATCTATTCAGACGATTCATCAAGGATGGCGGCATGCCATTTGTCTATGATGCGAAGATACATGGTGCGCCCGCCATGGCCTATCTGTCTGATGTGTTTGGATCGGTCGTGGTGAAGGACATTGCAAAGCGTCACAAAATCCGCGATATTGACCTGTTGGAGAGATTTTTGTCATATCTTGTATCGGAAATAGGCCATACATTCTCTGCCGCGTCCGTGAAAAAGTACCTCAAGCACGAAAACAGGAACATTTCTCTTGAAACGTTGTACAACTACCTCCGATATGCAGAAGAGGCCTGCCTGATCCTGCCGCTCAAGCGGAATGATGTTGTGGGGAAACGATTGCTTTCCAGTCAGGAGAAAATCTACATAGCCGACCATGGATTCCGTGAAGCGTTGTTCGGCAACAATGAATCGTCGGTCGATCAGGTTCTGGAAAACATTGTGGCCGTGGAACTTGTGCGAAAGGGCTATTCCGTGTCAGTTGGCATGGTCGGCGCGAAGGAGGTGGATTTTGTGGCGGAGAAAGGCAACAGCAAGCTTTATGTGCAAGTGGCGTATCTCATGCCGACCGAGGAAACGAGGGCGCGCGAGTTTTCGGCGCTGGAAAGGATTCCAGACAATTACCCCAAGTATGTGTTGTCTATGGACGAGATGGACTTCTCGCGGAACGGCATAAGACATTGCCACATTGAGGAATTCCTGTTAAGCTCGGACATTTGATCCCTAGAGCCAGTTGCAAACCCGGTCACGCGGGACGCGTGACCCTACCAAATCCGCAAAACACGGAAAATTCTGCGCAAAATGGTAGGGGCGCGCGTCTCGCGCGCCCGCAATTGTGTGGTTTTGCAACTGGCTTCCTAATGTGCCGTGGTTCGGTCACTCAACCAGTTTCCACTTGCCGCCTTCCTTGCGGTACTCGAACTCCATCGGCGAGTTGTCGGGCTTGCCCTTCGTTTCGTCATGTGCCACATCAGAATCTCGTCAAATACCGTAACGAAAGTCGGTCGAATGACCATGCACCATAGTTTTCGTGCCCTTGTTCCGTAAAAGGGGTTGATTTGCATCAGGGAGGAACTGGCTCTGTCCCGTCCGTCATATGCGGCCGCGACGGAGTGCGTCCCTCCACCAGATGCGGAATGTTTGGCATTCGGCGTAGGTCCTTGACATGCGCCACAAGTTTTTGTATCATACAGGCAAAAACTTCCGAAGAACAAGGAGTGTTTGCAATGCAGGACATAATTCCGCGCGAAAAGTTCATCTCTTGGATTGATCGCTGGCGCGACAAGGACATAATCAAGGTTGTGTCCGGCATTCGCCGTTGCGGCAAGACGACTCTTCTCGAAATCTATCGAAAGACCCTGCTTGACGCTGGAATCCCCGCCGACCGCATCTTGACCGTCAATTTCGAATTGCCGGAAACGCCCGATTTCAAGACTTTTCGCGACGCCTGGCATTTCATAAATGGAAAGATGGTCGCCAAGGGAAGGCATTACATCTTTCTCGATGAAGTTCAGCTCGTTCCTGATTTTGAACGACTCGTGGATGGCCTCTTCGCCCGGAAAAACTGCGACATCTACATCACCGGCTCCAACAGCAAGTTCCTTTCGGGCGAACTTGCCACATTTCTCACGGGCCGATACGTCGAGATCCAGCTGACGCCTCTTTCCTTCGCCGAATACCGCGGCGCACGGCAGTCCGATTCCTCCGACGAACGCCTCTTCGCCGACTACATGCGGTTTGGCGGATTCCCTTTCGCGGCGCTTTTGCCAAGGGAGGCTGCAGTGCAGAGCGACTATCTCTCCGGTATCCTCAACACCATTCTCTACAAGGACATCCTCGCCAGAAACGGCATCAGGGACGAAAACGTATTCCGACGCCTCGTGAAGTTCATCTTCGGCAACGTGGGCAGCCTGCTTTCCATCAACCGCATTGCCAATACGTTCAAGAGCGATGGAATCGCGGTGAACAACAAGACCATCGACAGCTATCTTGCGTTGCTGTGCGATTCGTTCCTGTTTTACCGCGCAGGACGCTACGACGTGAGGGGACGCGAACTTCTCAAGACAAATGCCAAATACTACATGTCCGACACCGGCTTTCGCAGACTCGTCCTCCCGGACAGGGCGGAAGACGTGGGGCATGTCCTTGAAAACATCGTCTACCTTGAATTGAAGCGCAGGTACCGTGAAGTGTATGTAGGCGCAATTGAAAACGGCGAGATAGACTTCGTCGCATTCGAGAATGCCGTTCCCAGCTACTTTCAGGTCGCGCAGAGCGTCCGTGAGAAGACTACGCTCAAGCGCGAACTGGCGCCCCTCGAGGCGATTCGCGACAATCACCCCAAAATGCTTCTGACGCTCGACCCCGATCCGCCGTTCAACTACAACGGCATACGGCAGATTTCGGTGATCGACTTTCTGCTCGACCGCGCTCAATAGCCTTTTCTTCTCCTTTGTGCCCTTGTTTCGTTCACGGAGAAAGAAAGAGGGCGCAATCTCTCCCGTGTTTCAAGAGAGGCCCTGGAAAAGCCCTGCACGATGCACGAAAGACAATGCGCCCAGTCGGACGCATTCTCCTCTTCGTCGGTCCGTGCAAGTGAACTTTCCAGGTTTCTCTTGGACCAATCAAAGCGTCGAACGCCAAGATTTTAAGTTGTCAAACTACATTATAACATCTGAGACGAATATGTGGTGTTATCGGGGGTGGCTTCGCTTCCATTGGCAAAACCACCCCCGATAACTTGCGTTTAACGCATGGCTTATGCTATACTATGCGGCAAAGGAAGAATAAGAATGTCCAGAATCTATCCAAGAGAGTTCTATCTGCGTCAGCTGCGGCCTTTCTACCGCACAGACCTTATAAAGGTCATTTCAGGCATTCGCAGATGTGGCAAAAGCTGCCTTATGCAAAGCGTGGCGGATGAACTTGTGCATGGAGGTGTGCCGCAGAAGGATGTCATATTCATAAACCTCGACAAGCGCGGCTTTCGCAAGATCACCACGGCAGATGCGCTTGACAAGGCGATAGGGGATCGCATAACCGACGGTGACTACAAATACATCTTTGTCGATGAAGTCCAGAACGTCGAGGATTTTGAGCCTGTCTTGAATGGATTCAGGGAGGACGGGAACTGCTCCATATTCATAACCGGGTCCAATTCATATCTGCTCAGCGGAGAGCTTTCGACAAAGCTGACAGGTCGATATGTGCAGGTTGACATGTTTACGCTTTCCTTTGACGAATATCTTTCTATGAAGAAGTTCATGGGGTGCGCTATGTCGGACCGTACAAAAGAGTTCAACGCGTATCTTACCTGTGGTGGATTCCCCAAGTCGCTTGAATTTCAGGATGAAGATGCCAAGCGCAAATATGTTGGCGATGTCGTCGGGCAGATTATCGATAAGGATATACGTCGGCGAAGCAAGATAAAGAACCGCGCCGTATTCGAGAAGGTCATGACGTATCTAATAAACAACTTCGGTTCGCGTATCAATTTGCAATCGCTTGAAGATTACTTTCGCTCCGCATTGCACATTGCCGTAAAGAAAGACACGTTAAGGCGATATATCGACATTCTCCAGACGGCGAAGATGCTCTACAAGTGTCCCCGTTTTGACATGAA
The DNA here is from genome assembly GCA_002373695.1 of Verrucomicrobia bacterium UBA3624. Taxonomy (GTDB): domain Bacteria; phylum Verrucomicrobiota; class Kiritimatiellia; order RFP12; family UBA1067; genus RUG572. Next base: position 27,374 of record DFLH01000031.1, on the reverse strand, counting down.
AAGCCGAAGGTCATTGCTTGGCGAGGGTAAGTTCTACCTTGCCGACACAGGCATTTATTTTTCGCGCAATGTGGATGGTCGGATAAACTACGGGCCAGTTCTCGAGAATGTCGTCTATACCTACCTTTCCTGTCGCGGATACAAGATGAGCGTCGGGCAGATCGGTTCGCTGGAATGCGATTTCATAGCAAGAAAGGGAAACGACTACTTCTACATACAGGTTGCCATGTCTATTGCCGACAGAGATGCCGAGGAACGGGAATACCGGGCGCTCGCATCCGCCAAAGACCATTATCCGCAGTATCTTTTCACACTTGACACTCTCCTTCAGAAGAGGGATGGAGTGAGGCATGTGAACATCATAGATTTCATAACCGAAGGACGAGATTTGTAGGCGCAGAAACAAGAGGATGGTCTAACCGTCAGTCTTGGCCGCACGATCGACGGGAAGGCGAAGACAACCGTCACGCCGGAAGGTTCGCCGACCTCGTTCTTCTTCCGCGTGCAAATGGAGGAGTAGTCACCGATGTCCGGGTTTTGGTGTCGAGCGGGTGTGTTTCAATGCCGCCGAGACGAGGCCGACGAAGAGCGGATGCGGTGCGGTGGGACGCGACTTGAATTCTGGATGGAACTGGCAGGCGATGAAGTATGGGTGTTTCGTCGGCGGGAGTTCGACGATCTCGACGAGCTTGCCGTCCGGCGAAAGGCCGGAGACGTCAAGCCCGGCCGCGACAAGCGCGGCCCTCCCGCCGCCGTCGTAGGCCAGTTCGTAGCGGTGTCGATGCCGCTCGGAGATGACGATGGCATTCGTGGCAGGGGCGAGCGTCCCGCTCGCCCGCGGACGCGCGGGACGCGCGTCCCTACCATACAACTTCGCCGCGAGGGTGCCTTTCTTCAGAACGCACGGATACGCCCCGAGACGCATTGTGCCGCCTTTCTGCGTAACGCCGCGTTGTTCATCCATTAGGTCGATGACGGGATGAGTGGTGTTCTCGTCGAACTCGGTGGAGTTGGCGTCCTTCCAGCCGAGGACGTTGCGCGCGTATTCGATTACGGTGCATTGCATTCCGAGGCAGATGCCGAGGAAGGGGATATTGTGTTCGCGGGCGTATTTGATCGCGGCGATCTTGCCTTCCACGCCGCGCGAGCCAAATCCGCCAGGAACGAGAATGCCGTCAAAGAGAATGTCAGAGGCGTGAGACGTTGGACGCGAGACGCGTCTCGCATTTCGCGTCTCATGCCCATTGGCCTTCGTGACCTTCATGAAATCTTCTGCTTCAACAGGGACGACCTCGACCTTGCAGTTCTTCGCCATGCCGGCGTGCTGCAGAGCCTCGTGGATCGACTTGTAGGCATCGCGGATCGAGATGTATTTTCCCACGAGCGCGATACGGCATGTCTTTTTGGGTTTTGTCGCCTTTCGCACGAGCGTGTCCCACTCCGTGTGCTTGATGGGACGCAACGGAAGATGCAGCTGTTTCAGCACCTGTTCGTCGAGATGCTGGTCCCTAAGTTCGCGCGGGACGGCATAGACGCTGTCCGTGACGTCTTTCTCTTCAATTACGCACTCCCTTTTCACGTTGCAGAAGAGCGCGAGTTTCCGAAGGTGCTCTTCGGGAATCGGCATTTCGGTGCGGCAGACGAGGATATCGGGGATGATGCCGATGGCGCGGAGCTGTCCGACGGAATGTTGCGACGGCTTCGTCTTAAGCTCGCCTGCCGCCTTAAGGTAGGGGACAAACGTGAGATGCACGAAGCATGTGTTTTCGGGGCCAACCTCGAAACGGAACTGGCGCGCCGCTTCGAGGAATGGTAGCGATTCGATGTCGCCGGAGACGCCACCGATCTCGCAGAGGACGATGTCGGGAGGGGCGGGCTCTGTCCCGACCGTGGCCGACACGGAGGTCGGCCCTCCCCTGCCCGCGCTGCGGATTGCCGCTTTGATTTCATCCGTGATGTGCGGCACCACTTGCACGGTGCCGCCGAGGTAGCCGCCGGCGCGCTCTCGGGCGAGGACGGCGGAGTAGATTCGTCCCGAGGTGAAGTTTGACGCCTTCGTGCAGGTCACGCCCGCGAAACGCTCGTAGTGGCCGAGGTCGAGGTCCGTCTCCGCGCCGTCGTCCGTCACGAACACTTCGCCGTGCTGGTAGGGCGACATCGTGCCGGGATCGACGTTGAGATAGGGGTCTAGCTTCTGCATGAACACCTTGTACCCGCGTGACTTCAAAAGAAGCGCCAGGGAGGCACTTGTCACGCCTTTGCCGAGCGAGCTCACGACTCCGCCGGTGATGAACACGTATTTGACTTGTTTTTTCATAGAATGTGATGTTGGTTATATCTCACGCAGAGGCGCGGAGAGCGCAGAGATTCGATCAATGGCCTCTCTGCGTTCTCTGCCTCACTGCGTGAGATAAGATTTCTGAATTGGTTGAAGAGATAATCTGAATCGTGCGGACCGGGGCAGGACTCGGGATGGTACTGCACCGAGAATGCCGGCAGCGTCTTGTGGCGGATGCCCTCGATGGTGCCGTCGTTGAGATTCACGTGCGTCACCTCCAGGCAATCCGGTAGGGCGGTCGCCCCGCGACCGCCGTCTCCAACGACGGCAAAATTGTGGTTCTGGCTAGTGATCTCCACCTTGCCGGTGGCGAGGTTCTTCACCGGATGGTTGCAGCCGTGGTGCCCGAACTTGAGACGTGTCGTCTTCGCGCCGCAGGCGAGGGCGAGGAGCTGATGTCCAAGGCAGATGCCCATGATGGGGATTTTTCTCCCGCAGAGGCGCAGAGGCGCAGAGTCTCCTTTCTCCGCGTCTCCGCACCTCCGCGTGAGCTTCTTAATTCCCAACAGCTTCTGAATGTTCTCTACCGCGTAGGTGAGGGCGGCGGGATCGGCGGGGCCGTTGGAGAGAAAGATGCCGTCGGGCTTCATGGCAAGCACCTCTTCGGCGGAAGTCTTGGCGGGCACCACGGTCACGCGCGCCCACGCGGCGAGCGCGCGGAGGATGTTCGTCTTCACGCCGAAGTCGTAGCAGACGATGTGGGGCGACTGGTTCATCGCGTCTCGTGTTTCATGTCTCACGTCAGATTCGTCGCCGGGACGTGAGACACTGGACAAGGGACGTGGTGAGAACTCGTAAGCCTCCTTGCACGTCACCTTCGCGGCGTAGTCCTGTCCGTCAAGGCCAGGCCATTCGCGGGCCTTGGCGCGGGCTTCTTCCTCGGTAGGGGCGCGTTCCTGCTCGGGCTGCGGGCACGCGGGACGCGTGCCCCTACCAACGCAGAGGTAAGCCTTGCGGTTGCCGTGCTCGCGGATGTGCAAGGTGAGCGCACGCGTATCCACGCCGTAGATGCCGGGCACGCCGTTCTCCTTGAGGTATTCGTCGAGGCTCTTTTCGCTGCGCCAGTTGTTCGGCTCCGTGAGATCGCCGATCACGAGACCCGATAGAAAAAGGGCGCGACTTTCCGTGTCCGCGCCATTGATTCCGTAGTTGCCGATTTCGGCGGCGGTGAGAACGACGAATTGTCCGGCGTAGGAGGGGTCGGTCAGAATCTCCTGATAGCCCGACATGCCAGTGTTGAACACGACTTCGCCGAGCGCGTCCTTCTTCGCGCCGAACGCGACGCCGCGGAACACCGTTCCGTCATCGAGCGCCAGAAACGCTGCACGCTCGCGCTCTGCCTTCCATTTCTCTATATAGTCCATGGCATCGTCTATAGCACACCTCGTGCCAAGCGGCGCGGCGAGTCGCTTTCCACCGCAAAAGGCGCAAGGTGCGCACATGGGAAATGACATTGTATGTCACAGGGATGCCAGATGGATTACAGGAAATGTAAAGGCGTGACAAGGTGAGACGTGCAAAGTCCCTCAAGCTTCAGGAGCGCGATCTTGTTTTCGATTCCGCCGCCATAGCCTGTAAGCCGGTTGGCGGCCCCCAGCACGCGGTGGCACGGGATGATTATGCAAAGCGGGTTCCATCCAACGGCGTTGCCAACAGCCTGTGCTGACATGTGCGCAAGCCTGCGCCTTTTTGCAAGAGTGCTGGCTATTGCGCCGTATGTGGCAGTTGTCCCGTAAGGAATATTGGACACCTCATGCAGGACATCGCGGCGGAATGGGGTTATGCCATACAGTCTGCATGGAGGGGTGAATTCGGGCTGTCGCCCGTGGAAGTAGATGTCCAGCCAGCACTGTGTAACGCGGAATATGGGCAGATCCCGCTCTGTTACGGTACCGTCCGTACGGACGAGTTTTCGTGAACCATTGAAATGCAGGCCTATCAGCGCCTCACCGTCGGAGAGCATCGTGATGTCCGAAAAGCCCGATGGCGTTTGATATCGGAATTCATAGATCATTGATGGTCCCTTTAGACGCGTATTGGAGTTTCCAAGCATGATGAGATCATACCATTACAACCGTATCCAAGTCCATGCCAAAGCGACGTGCCCTCCGTCCGGGACAATCTCTCTGCGACGATGGCGGCGTCTGCCGCAACTGAGAGGATCGTCTAGAAAGGGGAAACGGTCAATACGGCCGCTCGCTCTTCTGCTCGAGATAGTTGCGAAGCGCCCTGCGAAGCACCTTGTAGCCGCCCGGCGTGGGATAGTCGCCGGTGAAGTACCAGTCGCCGATGCGTGGGTTGGAGACTTCGGACTTCGGACTTCGGACTTCCATCGTTGAAGTCTGATGTCCGAAGTCAGAAGTCAGACACCGTCGCAAGTCTTTGACCGTCTGGTAAACCACTTTCACCTCGGCCTTCATGCCGGGGGGAGTGAGGAGGCGCGCGATTTCGGTGCAGTGCTGCTCGGGAGTGAAACGGGCGTAGAGGGTCGCGAGGGGGTCGGGCGGTGATCGGCGGTCGCGGGGCGACCGCCCTGCCAGCGCTTCACGTAATTCATTGGTGGCGTTGTTGCCGGTAGAGCGGCGTGACCCAACGCCGCCGCCATCGAGGAGGTTCACGAGCGCGCGGAAGGCGACGAGCTCGCCGAGCGTGGACATGTCGATGCCGTAGCAGTCGGGATAGCGGATGGGCGGTGCGGACGAGGCGATGACGATCCGCTTCGGTCCTAGCCGGTCGAGCATCGGGAGGATGGCGTTCTTCATCGTGTTGCCGCGCACGATGGAGTCATCAAGGACGACGAGCGTATCGCGGCCGGGGCGCACAAGCCCGTAGGTGACGTCATACACGTGTTTGTAGAACTCGCGGCGGGCGGCGGCATCGGCGATGAAGGTGCGGAACTTCGCGTCCTTCACGATGACTTCCCCGAAGCGGGGGACGATTGGAAGGACATCTGACTTCAGACTTCGGACTTCGGGTATCGATGTCGGAAGTCGGAAGTCCGAAGTCCTCGAGTCGTCACGCAGCAAGGTTCTGTTGAAAATCGCCTCCAACAGCCCGTGGAAGGCGATGCGGGCGGAATTGGGGATGTAGGAGAAGAAGATGTCGGAGAGATCGGCTCCGGCCGTCTCCAATATCTGCGGCAGTAGCGCCGCGCCGAGGGCTTTGCGCTCGCGATAGATTGCGGCGTCGTTGGCGCGCGAGAAGTAGATGCGCTCGAAGGAGCAGGGGCGGAGGGGATGTGGGCGCGAGACGTTAGGCGCGAGACGCGCAGGTGTTTCAATCGTTTCGTCTCTCGCCTCGCGTCTCTCGTCAAGTTTCTCAAATTTCACTTCGCCGCTCGGCGAGACGACGAGCGCCTTGCCGGGCGGCAGTTCCTTGACGACCTCTGGCGGGGCGTCGAAGGCGGCCTGGATGGCGGGCCGTTCGCTGGCAACGGCAACAACCTCGTCGTTGACGTAGTAGAAGCCGGGGCGTATGCCGTGCGGGTCGCGCGTCGCGAAGGCCCAGCCATCGCCGGTCGCGCCGCAGAACGTCCACGCGCCGTCGGCTTTGGCAAGGGCGGTGGATAGGGCGGCTGCGATTGGGGGATTTGTGACTTCAGACTTCGAACTTCCGACTTCCACATCATTTCGATGTCTGACGTCCGAAGTCTGAAGTCCTTTCTTCCCCAACTCGTGCGCGATCAGCTCGCAGACGAGGTAGCCGTCGGCGCGGCTCGTTGGGAACTCGCCCTTGCGGCGATAGTCCTCGAAAAGTTCGTGCGCGTTCGTAAGGTTGAAGTTGCCGGCGAGCAGGAGCGTGTTTTCCAGCTCGCTCGCCTCATGGACGAACGGATGGCAGAACGTCACCTCGTTCTTTCCGAACGTGGCGTAGCGCAGGTGGCCGAGGAAGATTTTCTCGACTTCAGACTTCGGACTTCGGACTTCAGTTACAGAAGTCTGATGTCCGATGTCCGAAGTTCTATCCCATTTTCTTCTCGCAATTGCGCCCAGCACGTCCGCGAGCGGCGTATCGGAGGCGGACTTCGCGATCCAGTAAGGTTCCTCGCCTGGCTCTGGATCAGCCGCCAGGATCGCCGCGCCTGCGCCGTCCTGGCCTCTGTTGTGCTGCTTCTCCAGAAGGAGGGAGAGTTTCGCCCCGCCGAAGTCGGAGGTAGGGCGGTCGCCACGCGACCGCCGCAAGACCACCATCGCCACGGCACATTCATGCTTCAGTTCGTCAGTCATGCCACTAACCACTGACCACTAGCCACTAACCTCTAGCCACTAGTACAAGAACAGCAAGTCTCGGTACTTGGGAAGCGGCCAGCGCGAATCGGCGACGCGTTTCTCAAGCGAATCGACTGTCGTGCGGAGCGCCTGCATCGCGGTGAGCACAGCCGCGTCGCTGGAGAGTCCAAGCGATTCCTCCAGCTTCAGGATGCCGCTCCTAAGGGAGTCGAGGCCGGATCCGAGTTCCACGATGCTTTCGCGCAGGGCGGCAGTGCCGGACGACACGCCGACTTTCTCCGCCTTTGCAAAAGCGTCGATGGTCTCGAGGTACTCGGCCTTGACGGCGGGGAAGATCATCTCGCTCGCGATGTCCCGCGCGCAGGTGCCCTCGATGCGCACCTTCTTCGCGTATTCCTCAAGGAATATCTCGTGGCGGCTCAGGAGCTCGCGTTCCGTCATCACGCCGTATTTCACGAAGAGGGCGGCGTTCTCCTGCTTTGCGAGCGCAGCAAGGGCGGAAGGCGTGTCTGGCGCGTTCGGAAGGCCCCGCCTCGCCGCCTCCATCGGCCACTCGGCCTCGTAGCCGTTGCCGTTGAACACGACGCGCTTGTGCGCCTTGAGCGAAGCCTGCAGGATCTTCTGCAGAGCGCTGTGGAAGGCGGGCGTGTGCTCGCCGGGCTTCGCCTTGCCGGCCACCTTCGCCTTCTCCAGCTCGCCGGCGATGCGATCCACGGCCTCCGCGACGATGGTGTTGAGCACGGTCATCGGGCCAGAGCAGCAGACGCTGGAGCCGGGCGCGCGGAACTCGAACTTGTTGCCCGTAAACGCGAACGGCGAGGTGCGGTTGCGGTCCGTCGCGTCCTTCGGGATCACAGGGAGCGTATCGACGCCGATCTTCATAGGCTTTACGGACGCGTGGGAGCGCTTCCCTCCCGATTCAAGCCTGTCCAGCACGTCCGCGAGCTGGTCGCCCACGTAGATGGAGATGACGGCGGGCGGCGCCTCGTTCGCGCCGAGGCGGTGGTCGTTGCCGGCGCCAGCGACGGAGGCGCGCAGCAGGTCGGCGTGCTTGTCCACGGCCTCGATCACGGCCGTGAGCATCGTGAGGAACACGGCGTTCTCGTCTGGGTTCGTGCCGGGGTCGAGCAGATTCCTGCCGCCGTAGGCGACGGACCAGTTGTTGTGCTTGCCGGACCCGTTCACGCCGGCGTAGGGCTTTTCGTGGAGGAGGCACTTGAATCCGTGCCGCTCGGCGACGTTCCGGAGGGTGTCCATCACGAGCATGTTGTGGTCGCTCGCGAGGTTCAGCTCCTCGAACTGCGGGGCGAGCTCGAACTGCGCGGGAGCTACTTCGTTGTGGCGCGTCTTCGCGGGTATGCCGAGCTTCCACAGCTCGCGCTCCACGTCGTTCATGAAGGAAAGCACGCGGTCGGGGATCGTGCCGAAGTAGTGGTCTTCAAGCTGCTGGCCCTTGGCGGACGGCGCGCCGAAGAGCGTGCGCCCGGTGAGGACGAGGTCGGGGCGCTTCTCCCAATATTTCTTGTCGACGAGGAAGTATTCCTGCTCCGCGCCGAGCGTGCAGCCAGTGTGCGCCTCCGGGAGGGCGAAGAGCTTCATCAGGCGCTTTACGGACTTGTCGAGCGCCTGCATGGAGCGGAGAAGGGGCGTCTTCTTGTCGAGCGCCTCGCCCGTGTAGGCGCAGAAGGCCGTGGGGATGCAGAGCGTCGCGCCGTTGCCGTGGCGCTTGATGAACGCGGGGCTCGTGGGATCCCACGCCGTGTAGCCGCGCGCCTCGAACGTGGAGCGGATGCCGCCGGACGGGAACGACGAGGCGTCCGGCTCGCCCACGATGAGGTTCTTGCCGGAGAAGAGCATGATAGGCTCGCCGTCCTTGATCTCGAGGAACGAGTCGTGCTTCTCTGCGGTGGAGCCGGTCATTGGAAGAAACCAGTGCGTGTAGTGCGTCGCGCCGCGGTCCATCGCCCAGTGGCGGATTCCGTGCGCCACCTCGCCCGCGATGGAGGGATCGAGCGGCTTGCCCTCCCGGATCGTCGCCTGGAGCCTCTTCGCCGTCTCCTTGCTCAGGTAGGTTCTTATCGCCTCGTCGCCGAACACGTCTTCGCCGAAGTGCGTTGCGTTCTTTGTCTCTTCCGTCATGGTTCGTTTTCCTTTCCGGGACTTTGCCCGTCAGCCGTACAGCACACGCCGTGCCAACGCGCAAAGTCTGGAGTTGGCAGACTGCAGAGGGCGATAATAGCCGCATGTCATTACATGCCGTGTAAAAGCATTTTCACGCGCCTTACACATACATGCATTTACGAGCAGGCTGTACGTGGCAAGGCTGGAATGGCGGCTTGACATAGGTTTCGCCTATCAGATTTCAAGGTTGTTTCCGATTACCTTTCGCCACAGCGGGTGAGGTATACTTTTCGGCATCCGCATCAATTGGAGATTCAGGAAATGAGCGAAGAGAAGAACGGCAGGCAGGAATTGAACCGCAACCTTGCGCAGATGCTCAAGGGCGGCGTGATCATGGACGTGACGACGCCGGAGCAGGCGAAGATCGCCGAGGCCGCCGGCGCGTGCGCCGTCATGGCGCTTGAGCGCATCCCTGCCGACATCCGCGCGGCCGGCGGCGTCTCGCGCATGAGCGACCCCGCGATGATCAAGGGCATCCAGGCGGCGGTGTCGATTCCCGTCATGGCGAAGTGCCGCATCGGACACATCGCCGAGGCGCGCATACTGGAGGCTATCGAGATCGACTACATCGACGAGTCGGAAGTCCTCTCGCCGGCCGACGACACGCGGCACATCGACAAGACGAAGTTCTCCGTGCCGTTCGTCTGCGGCGCGCGCGACCTCGGCGAGGCCCTGCGCCGGATCGGCGAGGGCGCGACCATGATCCGCACGAAGGGCGAGCCCGGCACGGGCGACGTGGTGCAGGCCGTCCGCCACATGCGCAAGATGCAGAACGAGATTCGCCGCATCGCGTCGCTCCGCGAGGACGAGCTCTACGAGGCGGCCAAGGAACTTGCCGCACCGCTCGACCTCGTGAAGTTCGTCCATGAAAACGGCAGGTTGCCCGTCGTGAACTTCGCCGCTGGCGGCGTTGCAACGCCCGCCGACGCCGCGCTCATGATGGAGCTGGGCGCGGAAGGCGTGTTCGTGGGAAGCGGCATCTTCAAGAGCGGCGACCCCGCGAAGCGCGCGGCGGCCATCGTTCAGGCCGTCACCAACTGGCAGGATTCAAAGCTGCTCGCGCAGCTCTCCGAGAACCTCGGCCCGGCAATGGTCGGCATCAACGCCGACGAAATCGAAACCATCATGGAAGAGCGCGGAAAGTGAAGGTTGGTGTACTGGCAGTGCAAGGCGCGTTTGACGAGATGGAGGCGTACTGGCGCGCGCAGGGCGCGGAGACGTTCGAGATCCGGCAACGCGGCGACCTTGACCGAGGACTGGATCTGCTGGCCCTTCCCGGCGGCGAATCGACCGTGCAAGGTAAGCTGCTGAAGGATCTCGGACTCTTCGCGCCACTGAAAGAGCGCATCGACGGTGGTCTCCCCGTGTTCGCGACGTGCGCGGGACTGATCCTCCTCGCGGCGAAGATCGACGACTCCGGCAGCCGCACCGACACGCGTCCCGAGCGGTGGTTCGGCGTCCTGCCCGTCACCGTGCGGCGAAACGCCTACGGACGCCAGCTCGGCAGCTTCAGGACTGTCGGCACGTTCGACGGGAAACCGAACGTCCCGATGACGTTCATCCGCGCACCGGCCATCACCGAAGTCGCGCCACAGGTCGAAGTGCTTTCAACCTTCGACGGCGCGCCCACGGCGGTGCGCTGGCAGCACATCATCGCCTTCACTTGGCATCCCGAACTCAACTGACAATCTCCTATCTACAGCGAATCCATTCAATGCAAAACCAGACCACGACACTTCAGGACGCGCTCGACACGCGCTTTTTCGCACCGCTGCGCCGGCCGCGCACGCGGCGCGTGGGCGTCGAGCTGGAGTTTCCCGTCTGGAACCGCACGCCGGGCAAGGGAACGGATTTCGCGGCCGTACACGCGGCGACGGACGACTTTCTCTCCCGCTTCCCCTTCTCCGGCCAGGTGCGCGACGACGAGGGCAACATCTACCGCGCGACCGACCCCGGCACGGGCGACGAGCTTTCCTTCGACTGCTCCTACAACACGCTGGAAATCTCCTTCGGCCCCGACGAGAACCTGAACGAGACGCATCGCCGCTTCACCGCCTACTATTCAGCCTTGCAGGAGGCGTTGGGACGACGGGGACACGCCCTCACCGGCATGGGGATCAACCCCCGGTGGCGGGAGAACCGCCCCGATCCCATCGGGAACGGACGCTACCGGATGCTGCTCCACCACCTGAAGTCCTATTCCAAGTACGGCGGTTCCCCACGATTCCACGACCATCCCGAATTCGGGCTCTTCTCCTGCGCCTCGCAGACGCAGGTGGACGCGGACGAGGAGACGGTTGTCCCGCTGATCAACGCCTTCAACCTCCTGGAACCATTCAAGGCCGTCCTGTTCGCCAATTCCCCCTTCGGCGCGCGGGCTGAAACGCTGTGCGGACGCGACAGTCTCTGGAGCAAGAGCCTCCACGGACTGAATCCGCACAACTGCGGCATGTACGGCGTCACGGTCCGGTCGCTGGCGGACGTCAGGGGCTATCTGGAATCGACCAGCATCTACTGCGTCGAGCGCGGCGAGCGTTACATCAATTTCGCCCCCGTTCCGCTCCGCGACTACCTGCAACTTGGAAGCGTCGTTGGAGAATACTGGGACGCGACTGCGAAGATCCACCGCAAATGCCTCATTTCGCCGCTCCCCTCCGACGTCGCCTGGCTGCGTCCGTTCAAGTTCGAGGACCTCACCCAGCGCGGGACGGTGGAGTTCCGTTCCGTCTGCGAACAGCCCGTGCGCGAGGCGTTCGCCTCCGCCGCGTTCCACGCCGGGCTTGCCGAGCGCGTGGCAAAACTGGCCGATCTCTTGGCGCGCGACACCATCCTTTACGGGCATGGCTACGGCGCGGTGGAGCTGCGCAGCCTGATGATCTGCCGAGACTGGCCGTCGTTCATCGACCGGAAGGCGCTGGCCGTGCAGCTTCACCGCATCTTGGACATCGCAGAGGAAGGCCTTGCCCGGCGCGGTTTCGGCGAAGAGCCGCTTCTCGCTCCGTTGCGCTGCCGCGCCGACACGCTCACAAGCCCGGCCCGTGAACATCTCGCGCGCCTGGTACGCGGCGAATCCGTCGAATCCATCGCCGAAGACTACGGTTCAGCAGAGGCGGGACGCCATGCTTGACGTTCGTGAACCCAGACTGCGGCCCTACGCGTTCGAAGGCAACTTCGGCCTCGAGCGCGAGGCGCTGCGCGTGACGAGCGAGGGACGGATGGCGCTGACGCCGCATCCGTTCCCGCCCGACCACCCGCGCATCGTCCGCGATTTCTGCGAGAACCAGACGGAGATCAACACGCGCGTGTGGCCGACGGCCGAGGAGGCGGTCGCGGAGCTGAAGGAAATCGACGCGGCGATCCGCGCGGCCATCGCGCCGCAGGGGGAGACTCTCTGGACGAACTCCAACCCGCCGCCGATCGCGGACGAGTCTGAAGTCGTCCCCGCCCGTTTCGAAGGCGCGCTTGCCGGGAAATCGGCCTACCGCGACTACCTCGCCTCGAAATACGGCAAGCGGCTGATGGCATATTGCGGCATCCACTTCAACTTCTCGTTCGGCGAAAGGCTGGTCGCGGCGGCGAGAGTGGACCGCGACGCCCTCTATCTCCACGTGGCCGCGCAGTGCGTAAAGTGGGGATGGGCGATCGTCGCGCTGACCGCCGCCAGCCCGGCGGGACAGTACGCAAGCGTGCGGTGCTCGGAACGCGGCTACTGGAACCGCTTCACGCCCGTGCTGGACTTCTCAAGCGCGCGGGCATACGCGAAGAGCATCGCGTGTTACGTCCAGGAGGGACTGCTCGTCGCACCGAGCGAGCTCTACTACCCCGTGCGCCTCAAGCCGCACGGCCCGAACAACCTCCTGACGCTCGCGGAGAGGGGCGTGGACCACATCGAGATACGGTGCGTGGACCTGAATCCGCTGACCGGCGGGCTCGTCGACGCGCGCGACGTGGCGTTCATCCACCTGTTCATGCTCTGGTGCGCCGCGCAGGCGCGCGAGACGCTTTCCGACGAGAAGCAGGCCGAAAGCGTCGCGGCGTTCAAGGTGGCGGCCCGGCTCGACTTTGACTGGACGCCGGTCGGGGAGCTGCTGGAGCGGATGGACGAGTTCTTCGCCGCCTCCGCGGGCTGGCCCGCGTCGATTCGGCGCATCCTCGCGTACCAGGCGGGAAAGGTCTATTCGCCAGAAAGGCGCTATGCCCGGATGGAGGCGTGCCATGTGTGAACTGCTCGGCTTTTCATCGCGGAAGAAGCGACGGCTGAACGACCTGCTGCGCGAATTCTACTCCCACGCGGAGGCGCATCCGCACGGGTGGGGACTCGCGCGCTTTCCCGACGGCGGCGCGCCGTCGGTCGACAAGGAGCCCGTCTGCGCCACGCGCAGCGCCTGCCTCGCGGGCCTCCTCGCCGATCCGGTGGAGGACCGGGCGCTCATCGCCCACATCCGGCTGGCCACCGTCGGCAACATCGAATACGAGAACTGCCACCCGTTCACGGCCGCGGACAACCGCGGCCGCGTCTGGACGCTGGCGCACAACGGAACGATCTTCAACGGCGCGCATCTGAACGACTACATGGGCATCCAGTACGGCGACACTGATTCCGAGCGTGTGCTTCTCCATCTCGTCGACCAAATCAACGTGGCGCAAAACCATTGCCGCCATGCCCTGGGCGAGGCGGAGCGTTTCGACGTGCTCGCCGCCGCGATCGCCGAACTGGCGAAGGGAAACAAACTCAATCTGCTCATATACGACGGCGAGGTGCTGTACGCGCACTGCAACTTCAGGGACACGCTGCACGTCTGGCGCGAAGCGGATGCCGTGACGTTCTCGACGCGTCCGCTTTCCGTCGGCACGTGGGAACCCGCGCCATTCACGAGCCTCGTCGCCGCGAAGGACGGCGAGATCGTCCGCACGTCGCCGTCACACGGCAACGAGTACATCTACAACCCGGAGGACTACCGCCTCGTGTACATGAACTTCGCGCGGCTATAGCACCTCCACGGCAAGATATGGTAAAAAATGCCTGACATGAAGACCACAGAGAGTCCCCTGACGGCAGTTCCCTGTCCGAGCGAGAAAATGACACGCCTCCGTTCTGCGCTACGCGAGATCGGAAGCGCGGTCGTGGCGTTCTCGGCGGGCGTGGATTCCACCTTCCTCCTGCGCGTCGCGCACGAGGAACTGGGCGAGCGCGCCGTGGCCGTGACGGTTCGCTCCAGCACGTTCCCTCGTCGCGAGCTCGACGAGGCGGTGGCGTTCTGCCGCGCGGAGGAAATCCGCCATGAGATAATCGACACGAGCGAACTGGATATTCCTGGATTCGCGGAGAACCCGCCGGATCGTTGCTACCTGTGTAAGAAGTCGATATTTGGAGAGATCATGGCGTTTGCGCAGGCAAATGGTTTTGTGGCGGTGCTGGAGGGGTCGAACATGGACGACGACGGCGATTACCGTCCGGGCATGCGCGCAATCAGGGAACTCGGCGTGGGGAGTCCGCTTCACGACGCCGGCCTGACGAAGGTGGAGATCCGTGCGCTGTCGCGTGAAATGGGCCTTTCCACGGCGGAGAAGCCGTCTTTCGCCTGCCTCGCCTCGCGCTTTCCTTACGGCGAACGCATCACGGCAGCGGGGTTGGAGCGCGTGGAACGCGCCGAGCGGTGGCTGCGCGATGCGGGGCTTGGGCTCTCGCAGCTGCGCGTGCGCTCGCATGGCGATCTAGCCCGCATTGAAGTGCCGCCGGGCGATATTTCGCGCGTTGCCGCGCACGCGGCAGAAATCTCAGCGGCGTTCAAGGGATTCGGTTTTGCCTACTCCGCGCTTGATCTTCAGGGGTATCGCACAGGCAGCTTGAACGAGGTACTGGAAAAATCATGCAAGGAATCACACGAGAAGAGGCGCTTGCGCTCCTGAGACCAGAACGGCGCGAGGAGTTACGCGCGCGGGCGCACGAAGTAACTGAGCAATGCGTGGAAAAACGCTTTGATTTCTGCTCGATCATCAACGCCCGTTCGGGGCGTTGCAGCGAGAATTGCAAATGGTGCGCGCAGTCCGCGCACTGGAAGACCGATTGCGAAACCTACGGTTGGGTGGGAACCGAGGCGTGCGTGAAGGCCGCGCAGGAGGCGGCGGCAAACGGTGCCGACCGCATCGGCATCGTCACGTCGGGCAGATGCCTCTCACACGATGATGTGGAGAATGTATGCGCGGCTTTGCGCGCGATGCGCACAGCCGTGCCAGAAATCTGTCTCTGCGCCTCGCTCGGACTCCTTTCGGAAGACGACCTCGTGAAGCTCAAGACCGCAGGACTCCAGCGCGTCCACTGCAATCTTGAAACAGCGCCGTCGCTCTTCCCCGCGCTCTGCACCACGCACACGACTGCGGATAAACTTACCACGATCCATGCGGCCAAGCGGCTTGGTTTCCAAATCTGCTGTGGCGGAATCATCGGCATGGGCGAGACCGACGAACAACTCGTGGAATTCGCCTTTGCGCTTAAGGAGATTGCGCCCGATTCGATTCCCGTCAACGTACTGCATCCGATTGAGGGGACTCCCCTTGGTGATCGCGGCATCCTCGACCCGGAGCGCGTGGTTGATTCGGTGGCGGTGCTGCGGCTCGTCAATCCCTCCACGCCGCTCCGCTTCGCCGGCGGACGCCGCGACATGAGCGACGAAACGGCGGCGAAGTGCATCTACGTGGGGATGTCCGCCGGTATCGCGGGTCCGCTTCTCACGACTCCCGGCGCAGATTTCGACGATGACCGGTCTCTTGCCGTTCGGGCGGGTTTTTCCGTCGGCCGGAGATTGAAGAACTGACGTTGTCTTTTACATATTCAAGCGCCAGAACCCTGCTGGGGTTTCAGCATTTGTAAGGCCTGACGCAACAAAGCGTGGTTTGCCCAATTGGCACGCCTTGTGCTACCGTTCCTGCGTCGCCGCGATGGTCGCGGCGGCAAGGAAGGAAAGATGAAACTGATCATAGCATACATTCAGCCCGAGCGGCTGAATGCCGTCAAGCAGGCGTTGTTCGCCCGCGAAATCTACAAGATGTCCGTCACGAATGCGCTCGGATGCGGACAGCAGGGCGGATACATTCACATGTATCGCGGCGCAACCGAGGAGGTGTCGCTCCACAAAAAGATGCGCCTTGCAATCGCCGTGAACGACGACTACATCGAAAAGACAATCGATGCCATCGTCGAGGGCGCGCGCACGGGCGACATCGGCGACGGAAAGATATTCGTCCTGCCGATGGAGGAGTGCGTGCGAATACGCACTGGCGAACGCGGTCCGGCGGCGATAGGATAGCGGACTTATGACTTCGGACTTCGGACTTCCAGTACTGAAGTCTGACGTCCGAAGTCCGAAGTCTGAATTCAAGCAACTGGAGAAAAACAAATGACACCCGAAATCACAGCACCTGAAGTGCAAACAAACCTCAACGTCGTCTGGACGCTGATCGCCGGCATCCTGGTGTTCACCATGCAGGCCGGCTTCGCCCTCGTCGAGACGGGCTTTACGCGCGCCAAGAACGCGGCGAACATCATGATGAAGAACCTCATGGACTTCGCGGCAGGTTCGCTCGCGTTCTACGTCCTCGGCGCGGCGCTCATGTTCGGCGCCACGAAAGCCGCTGGCCTGTTCGGCTGGGGCGGACTCGGCATGCCGTCGCTCGCAACTGGCGAGGGCGCGTGGGACTGGACGTTCCTCTTCTTCCAGACGATGTTCTGCGCAACGGCCGCGACCATCGTCTCGGGGGCGGTCGCGGAGCGCATCGAGTTCAAGAGCTACCTCATCTACTCGATCCTCATCTCGTGCCTCGTCTATCCGGTGAGCGGACACTGGATGTGGGGCGGCCTCGCGGGCGATGGGTCGAAGGGCTGGCTGGAGAATCTCGGCTTCCACGACTTCGCCGGTTCCACGGTCGTCCACTCCGTCGGCGGCTGGATCGCCCTCGCGGGTGCGATGGCGCTGGGGCCGCGCATCGGCAAGTACCGGCACGACGGCAAGGCGAACCCGATTCCCGGCCACTCGCTCGTCCTCGGCACGCTCGGCGTGTTCCTCCTGTGGATCGGCTGGTTCGGGTTCAACCCCGGCAGCTACACGCAGGGCGTCGGCTCCATTGGGCGCGTCGCCATGACCACAAACCTAGCCGCCTGTGCCGGCACCGTCTCAGCGCTCGTCACGGCGTGGATCATCATGGGCAAGCCCGACCTCACGATGGCCTTGAACGGATCGCTTGCGGGGCTCGTGGCAATCACCGCGCCCTGCGACCTCGTGACCGCAAACGCCGCGATAGTGATCGGCCTCGTCGCCGGCGTGCTTGTGGTCCTCTCCGTGTTCGCGCTCGACAAGCTGCACATCGACGACCCCGTGGGCGCCGTCTCGGTCCACTGCGTGAACGGCGTGTGGGGCACGATCGCCGTCGGCCTCTTCGCCGCGCCGACCGCGGCGGGCTACGGCAACGGACTCGTCGGCCTTTTCTACGGCGGCGGCTTCAAGTTCCTCGGCGTGCAGCTTCTCGGGGCGGGCGCGACGGCAGCCTGGGCGTTTGGCGCGGGCGTGTGCACCTTCTTCGCGCTGAAGAAGTTCGGCATCCTCCGCGTATCGCCGAAGACCGAGCTGAAGGGACTCGACCTCGTCGAACACGGACAGGACGCCTACGCCTCGTTCCAGTTCTTCAGCAACATCTGACCCGATTAGGCCTGTGGCGGCGGTTTTCGTATTTGCACCGTTCGCCGCAGGCTTTCATTCCACCTCTCAATGCCCGCCGAGAAAGTTGATATACTATTCGTCGTGCTGACAACATACATAATCGGGTGCATAGCCCTCATCATCAAGCCGGGGCCGGACTTGATGTGCACGCTCGCCACGGCCCTGTCCGACGGCAAGGCCCGCGCCTCCACGCTGATGGCCGGGCTTGTGCTCGGCTGCTGGCTGTGGATCTGGCTTCTGGCGGCGGGCGTTGCGTCGTTCTTCACGTCCCATCCGGCGGTGATGACGGCGATCCAGCTCGTCGGCGTCGCCTATATCGGGTATTTGGCGTTCGGCTCGTTCAAGGAGGCGTGGGCGGGATTCAGGCAACGCGGAACGGACTCGCTCAGTCCGGCAACGGCAAAGGGCTGGCGGCTCGTGGGACGCGGCGTGTTCATGTCGATGTCCAACCCGCTCACGATTCTCTTCTTCCTCGCGTTCCTTCCGAACTTCACGAAGGAGGGGGCGTCCTTGTCGCCCGCCGTTCAGGTATTGCTCCTCGGCACGCTTTTCTGTGCGCTCGTGCCGTTCATCTATTTCCCGATCATCCTCGCTGCCGACTTCTTCCGCGCGCGTCTGCTTGGCTCGGCGAAGGCCACGGCCTGCCTCAAGCTCGTCTCGGCGCTCATGCTCGCCGCCGTAGCTGCGATCCTGTCCATGTCCCTGTCCAGACCGTAGACCGGGGCGCATCCGCGAATCGTGCAGGTTCGCAGGTGCGCCTCGATGTCATTGAGAACCGTCATATTTGACAACATATTGGGGAGGATGGTATGCTTGTCGGCGACCGTAAGCGGTAACAGGAGATTCCAATGTGCAAAAGTTTGTCTGTTAGCTTTGAAAAGTTTGCCGCCGTAGGCTGGCGAGGGTTGGGAGGCGTGTTGGCATGTACATCCGCAACACTGGTGCCGTGCGTGTTGCCTGCGGCAGACTATGTGCTGGCCGAGGGGGCGACGGAAACCATTACAGCTTCTGCCACCTATGACAGAATGGTGGTGCAGGGCAACCTCGCCATCGCTCCATGTGTGACGGTTGACACGGGCAAGTTCCTGATGGCAAGCAATGTGACGGCCACATTGACCCTTGGCACCGGTGCAACACTGAATATAACGGCACCCGCCGACAGTAACGGACAGGATGCGTTGTTTGGAACGTACGGCGGTCGTGCGCAGGTCAAGCTTGAAGAAAATGCGACTGTAGTGGTCGGCGGAAACGGCATATCGTGCTTCGGTTACTGCGTGAATGCGACCACACCTGCGTACGGAACGCTGGATCTGGGGCAAAATGCAGCATGGCAGGCCGGCGGCACCACCTATTTCAATCGCGGAAACGGCATCACGCTGAATGGTTTTACGGCAGACACGGTCCTTTCCACCATCACCCTGAACGACGGGGCGCACATCAAAGGTTCCATCATCCGAAACGGATTTACGGCACTGCTTATTCGCTTTGCAGGAGGATATCTGGACGATGCCCAGCTATGGTCCAACCAGACCGGACAGACGATCCTGGAGTCTGTCGATGGCGCCGACATTGCCATCAGGCGGAACGGTTCGCCCATATTCGTGGTAGGCAGCCAGAGCAGCGCATCTTTCACCGTAAGAGGCGCAGGAGACATGGTCGTGACTGGTGCCACCTCTCAGTTCCTTGAGATTTCAAGCAGCTCCAGTGGCGCCTTCAACTGGCAGATGGAGGGGAATCTGCGGATAGCAGAAGGAGGTCTGCGCTTCAAGACTGACATCGACCTGGGGACGTCGCGGGTAGTTTGCTCTCCCGGCACGACGCTCGATCTGCAGGCTTCGCTCAGGACTGCGGCTATCGATTCTTCCGGCTACGGTTCGTTCACCTTCTGCAACACGGGCGCGGCCGCAGGAACGTTGTCTTTCTGCGGTTCTGGCGATCTGTGCGCAGTTCCGTCCAATGTTTCCGTCACGGTGGAAGGCGATGCGTCCGTTCGCGTGAAAGGTCCGCAGGCGACAGGCTACCGCTATTACCGTTTTCTGATAACCAAATGCGTCGGGACGGAACACAAAGCGGCCCAGATTTCCGAATTTTCGCTGTTGAATGGAGATTCAGACGTGACTGGTGCTGCGGGGGCGGCCTATTCTTCTGGAACACCGAATGCAAGTAGTGCCAATGAAAACTACACCAAGGCATTCGATGGAGATCTGACCACAAAATGGCTTGCAAACGGCATTTCGAGTTCCACGATTTCCAGTTCCAACGCATGGCTGCAGGTGGCGTACACGTCTCCGCAGCCGATAACCGGCTACCGCTGGGCCACGGCGAACGACAAACCACGCGAGACAGAGGCCTTCACGGAAGAATGCCGGGATCCAAACTCCTGGACGCTGATGGGGTCTATGGACGGTTCCAACTGGGTAGTGCTCGATGAAGTGGAAGGGTATCCTTTCCACAAGTCGCGTAATGCTTATACCGGCGATGTTTTCACGCCTGTCTTCAAGGTGGAGATTCCGGCATTCGCAGATCGCATCGGCTTGAAAGACGGTGGAGTTTTGTCGCTGGCAGGCGTCGCGCTGAATGGCGATACCGAACTCGTCGCCGCCGGCACGGCCGTTTCCGGGACGCTTCATGTGGCTTCGGGAACGGTGACATGCCGCACCGAGAGCAATGCCTGGAACAAGAAGTACTGGCGGCTTTCGATATCGGGACTTAAGAATGCCACATTTCCTGCCCAGATTTCCGAACTCGCCCTGTACAATGCGAACGGGAATAGGCTCAACGGCGGTTTGACAAGTGGCGGCGACGCAGTCGCCGGATCATCGCTTGCCGCGGGACAATACACGGCATCCTACAAGGGCGGGACGTTGTCATGCTACGGCGGTCAGGGGCCGGACAAACTGTTCGACGGTGACTTAAATACGAAGATATGCTGCAGTCCGTCCGTCTCCAAAACGACGCCAATCGTCATCACCATGCGGTTGGCGGATGACGCGGGGCCGGTTGCCGGCTATCTGTTCGCAAGTGCGAACGACCATTCCGAACGCGATCCCTGCACATGGACGCTTGAAGCGAGCGATGATGGCATCGAATGGACGACGGTGGATGAAAAAACCGGCGTGGCCGCCGGTGAAACGCGCAGGTCGTATTCCGCATACAACGGCGGCACGCCGTACGATTGCGCCAGCTATCCACTTGGATTGCCGATCTTGCAGGCCGGGTCTGCAATTCGGGTAGATCATGGTGCCGTACTTTCTCTTGCGGCTGCGCCTACGCCTGTCGCGCGGCTTCTCGTAGATGGCGCGGGCGCCGGCATGATCGACGTGCTGGATGCAGCTCCGGAGGGGGTGTTGCACCTGTCGGGTGTTGCCAGGTCCGAACTTGACGGCTATACCGTACCTTTGACGGTAGGCCAATTCATCAATCCGGAGAACTTGCGTTCGTGGGCGATTTCCTTGGATGGGGACGAAATCCCCATGGCTCGACTGTCGGCCAGCGGGACGACGCTTCGCATTTCCCTTGCCGGCACGATGTTGATATTCCGCTAAGAAGGAAGGATGAGAAACTGCCATGCAATCGTTTAGTGTTGCAACATTTGCCACCGCGTTTTCCGTGATGACGGCCTTCGCCGGAGGGGAGTACGAGGCGGTAGACCCGTTCTGGGGGTCTGGCGGCACGCAATCTCCGAAGGCGGCGGGAATGGCCCGCGGCTGGTCATGGCTGAAGGCACAGACAGGAAACACGCATCCTGGCGCGGTGTGCCCGTTTGGGTGGGTAAGCGCCTGCGCCTACTCTGGCGCGTATTCAAGCGGCTATGGACGGTTCGGCGTTTCATCTGGCGGACCTGCTCCCGAATGCACAAAGACGATGACCGGGTTCGGCTTCACGCATTTCCACCACAGCGGCACTGGATACATCGGGCGGTTCTACAATCTATTCCTGTTCGTGCCGCATTTGCCTGGCGCCGATATCGCAAAGGCATCGGCGTTGGCAGAAGAGAAGGCCATGCCTGGATTCTACGCCGCCACGCTTTCAGACTACGGTGCCTCTTTCGAGCTTGCGGCCCGTCCGTTCGCCGCCTGCCATCGCTATCGCTTCCATGGAGGAAACGGCGTGGTGGAGGTGGACGCCACGGCCGCCGGATACCGCAAGGATGTCGCGGGCGGCCCGAAAAAATACCATGAAGCTGCAACTTGCGAGAAATTGGAGCGGTCAAACGGAACATGGCGGGGAAACGTGAAGATTGGAGGGACGCGGATATACTTCGACATCCGCATAATGAAAGGGAGCGTGACGGAGGCAAAGGCCGATGGCGGGAGGCTCGTTCTGGCGTTCGCAGGACCTGATGCCGAGACGGCCATCGCTTTTTCGTATGCCAGCGCAGACGAGGCGGCTCGCCGTGCGGACGAGGCGGCAGCCGCAGGCTTCGACAAGTCGCGCACCGAGGCGGCCACCGAATGGTCGAGGCGGCTCGGCCGCATCCGCACCGCATTCGCGGACGCCAAGATGCGTGGACGCTTCTACAGCGCCCTCTACCATTCGCTTGTGAAGCCTGTGGACTGCGGCGGCAAGTGGATCGACTTCGTGACGATGTGGGACGTCTACCGCACCCAGCTCCCGCTTGCCATGTCCACCGAACCTGACATGGCTCGTCCTCTGTTGCTGTCGCTCCTTTCCGATTCGGAGCGCCTAGGCTATCTTCCCAACTATCAACTTCTCTACGGCAAGCCGCCTCGTTCGGATGTGCAGGCAACGGCGCTCGCACTGTTCACGCTGGCCGACGGATTCTTCAGGGGGGCGCTCGACAAGGACGACTACCCCCGCATCAAGGCGGCGGCCGTGCGGGAGTTCGCCAATCCTGGAGTGGAAAAACGTTCGCCATCGCACACGATAGACCTTTCAGGCGCGTATCGCGCCATCGCTTTCGTGGCTGAAGCCTGCGGAGATACGGAATACGCGGTCGAACTTCGCAGGCATAGCGGCGTGTGGCGCAACGCCTACGATGCAGAGACCGGCTATCTTCGCGAGAAGGCGACATACTACGAGGGCGACCACTGCACGTATTCGTTCCGTCCGCATCCCGACATGGCCGCCCGCATCGCACTTGCCGGCGGTGTCGCCAGGTTCAACGACATGATGGATCGTTTCTTTGCCGTGGGCTACGAGCCAAAACCTGGCGAGAAAGAACGGGTTTCCCGGCGCGGGCGGTTCGAGGGTTTCAACAACGAGTCCGACATAGACGCCCCATTCTCATATCTTTGGTGCGGACGGGCCGACCGTCTGGCGGAGGTCGTGGATCTCGGGCGGCGTTGCCGGTTCGCTGATGGCGAGGGCGGGATTCCCGGCAACAACGATTCCGGCGGCACGAGCGCATGGTTCGTACAGGCCTGCCTCGGGTTCCATCCCGTGTCGGGTACGCCGTACTACGTGCTGGGCACGCCGGCCGTGGAACGGGCGGAAGTCGATTTCGCGCGCGGAACGCTGCGCATCCGCGTCGAACGGGAAAGCCCGGCTTCGATATACCCTGCAGGCTACTCGTTCGCAGGCCGGTCGTTTCGCGAACCGTGGCTGCCCGTAGCGGAACTTGAAAAGGGCGGCGAACTCGTGTTCCGCCTCGCTGACCGTCCGCCAACGGAGAAGTCTCCCGTGCCAACGTGGTACTAGCCGCCGTTTACGCGTCTGTCGCGATGATATGAGAAAGGACGGCAAGCGAAGACGCGAGGTCGACGCTTTGCACCTTGACGTCCTTCGGGACGGAAAGCTGTACCGCGGTGAAGTTCCAGATGCCGCGCACTCCTGAAGCGACAAGCTGGTCTGCGCAATTCTGCGCGGCTAGATTTGGAACGGTAAGGATGCCAAGCTTGACTTTCAGGCGAGGCACCAGCTTGGCCATCTCGTCCATTGCCCGGACCTTTACACCATGGCAGACGGTTCCGACCAAATCGGTATTCTCGTCAAACGCCGCGACGATCCTCAGGTTCTGCTCTTCGAAGCCGTGGTAGCCCAGAAGCGCGTGGCCAAGGGAACCTACGCCCACAAGCGCCGCGTCCGTCGTGTTGTCCCATCCGAGTGCCCGGTTGATGGCTTCGGTGAGTTCCTTTGCCGGATAGCCGCGGCGCGGAGTGCCTGGTTCTCCAGCCATCGCCAGGTCCTTGCGGGCCACGACCGGATCGATGTCCAGTTCGCGCGCAAGGACGGCGCTGGAGACGTACAGCTCCCCCTTGGCTATCTTGGCATTGATGGCGCGCAGGTAGAGCGGATACCGGCGAATTGTCGGTAACGGGAGTCCTGTCGGTTTTTCCAAGGCTGACATGACTCCATTATATCATATTTCTTACGCTTTCTTCGGCAAGCCACGCCAAGGCAGTCCGGGAAGCGCGTACTGGTTGTCGCCAAGCACGGGCATGGGCACGTCGCCGTCCTTTTCGAAATCTTCGGGCGTGGGCGTGCAGGCGAGGTTGTAGTACGGAGAATTCTTGCTCTTGACGATGTCGTTCATTGTCACGATCTGGCCGGTGTACGCGGAGATGCGGATCATGATGCCGCATGCCGTGGACATTGCACAGGCCTCGCCTTCGTTCAGGTACGGTCCCGCGCCGAGGATGGACTTGAGCATGTCGACGTGCTCCTGGACGTACGGGTTCACGTCTGCGAAATCGCCTGTCAGCTCCACCTTCGTACCGTCGAGGCGCTTGACGCTCTGTCCGCCGGCGATGATCTCGTTCGCGGTGCGGAAGTATTCGCGGACGTCGTTCTTGCATCCGTCGATCTGGCGGCACATGGAGTGGATGTGCACGCCGTCGCCATAGTCGAAGTCGCCGGAGAAGAAGTCGTACTGGTTGCCGGAAACGCGGCGCATTCTCGCACCGAACGCCACGACGCTCTTGGGATAACGGCCAAGGAACCAGTTCGCAACGTCGATGTTGTGGACGTGCTGCTCGCAGATGTGGTCGCCGGAAAGTTCGGTGAAGTTCAGCCAGTTGTTGCAAAGATAATCCTTGTTCGACTGTTCCGGCGTGCGGTTGCGGACCCACGGCACCCGGCCGTTCCAGTAAACTTCGCCGCCGACGATTGGGCTGACCGTGCCGTCCTTCAGGGCTTTCGCCTGCAGCAGGTAGCCGCGCTGGTGGCGGCGCTGCGTACCGCATACGATCGTCAGCTTCTTCTCTTCGGCCTTCTTGGACGCCTCTATCATCAGCCGTACGCCTGGAGCGTCCACCGCAACGCCCTTCTCCGCGAACACGTGCTTGCCGGCTTCGACGGCTGCCATCGTGTGACGCGGACGGAAGTTGAGCGGAGTGGTGAGAATCACCATGTCCACGTCGCTGCGCTTCATGATCTCCTTGTATCCGTTTGCGCCGCCATAGGCATTGGCTTCTTCAACGCCGAACTTCTTGGCTGCAAACTTCGCCTTGTCCAGAAAATAGTCGGCGAACGCCACCGGCTTCACCTCTACGGCAACGCCCTGTTCGCGGAGAAGCTGTGCCGCGTTCAGCACGTTTCCAAGCGCACCCTGGCGATAGAAGTCCTGCGGACCGTTAGGCTGCCCTGCGCCGCCGGTGCCGCGTCCGCCGCATCCTACGACGGCTACACGGATCGTTTTCGGTTTTGACTCTGCGGCCTGTGCGCCGATACCTACGGCTCCTGCCGCCAATGCCGAACCCTTGATGAAATCTCTCCTGTTCATGTTTGCTCCTTGTCTGTTTCAATTTTCAACTGACTTACCAACCGCTAACTGCTAACTACTGGCAACTAGCCACTATCACGCTTCCTCCCACTGCTTGTGCAGCATGGAGACCATCTTCATGATAAGAGCGTGGCGGCCCTGCATATCCGGGTATATCGGCTTGTTCTTCGCATCGCGGCCGATTTCCGGCGGACCTGCCTCCATTGAGACGGCTCCGCGGTATCCAAGCAGCTTGAGCCCCTTGAAACCGTCCACATAGTTGTCGAGCGCGCCATCTGTGCCGGGATATTTCCGGTTGCCGAGGGAAGCTATGTGCACGTGCACGAGCAGCGGGCCGGCGCTCAGGAATGCGGCCATGAAGCTCGGTTCCTCCTTGCTCATGTGCCAGAAGTCGCCCATGACCTTGCACCCCTTGCCGATCTCCTTCGCCATCTGGGCGGCGTCGGACACCTGGCGCATGAACGGCGTCTCCTTGCGTTGCAACGGTTCCAGGACGATGTCCGTGCCACAAGCCGCCGCTTTCTCGGCCAGACGCTTGCCGGTGTTCGTCACGAAGTCCTCGCGCAATTCCTTCAACCCCACCTCCGGCTTGGAACGGGCCGGGCAGATGATGAGACCGACGGACTTCATTTCGCCGAGTATCTCTAGTACGGGCATGAACTTCTCCACCTCGGCATCGTTCTTTGCCTTGTCCGCATAATCGAACCGTGACGGTCCGCATGCCGTAGAAAGGAACAGCTTGCGGCCCTTGAGGGCATCCGTCAACCTTGATCCGTTCTCGCGAAGCCATTCGATTTTCGACGGGATTTCGAATGCCTGGAACCCGTTTGCCTCCAGGTAGTCGAGCTTCGCGTTTATATCGTCAGCCACGGGTATTCCCCACCATTGAAGGCTGAGGTTCAGCTTGGCGGGTTGCGCCGGGGGAACGAGCTTGGGCATCCCGCTGCAACATGGCGTGCAGGCGCTGCCAGCCGCCGGCAGAGCGGCCGCCAGGCTTGCAACGGCGCCGCCGGCCAGAAATTCACGTCGGTTCATAGCAAACAAACTCCTTTGGGGTTGATGTTCGAGTTGGAGATTCTAACCGAAAACGACTGGCGTGGCAAGCATGAAGTTGGCCACGGGAAGTTGGCGGATGTAATCGTCAATCCGTTTTGTATTCGTCAAAGAAATCGTAGATGGTTGCGTTGAACATCACGCCGTCCTTTGGATGAATGGATTGTCACATGACAAATGCTAATGATTCAGAAGTAAAGTCTCAAATCGGAATGTAATGTGTTTTATGATTGCCAAGAACTTTTTGTAGGCCTTTCTGGAATCGTCGTCAGCCAATTCGTCGGCAGTACCTTGCCGGGGGAACTGATCGAACTCCTCAACACTGTACAATGGCCAATCGAAACATGCAACGAGAGTTAGCGTGCCGTGGCGCTTTTTAAACAAAAAAGCACGTGAAAGGCTCCCCGCACTTCTTGCTCCACTGGGAAAATACCGATAGCGGTCAATAGAGGAAAGGAAGCCGTCGTAAAGTTTCTTTTCACAAGAAGCGGCAATGTCATAAACCTGGCTGGAAATCGTACATGAGGACATTCCACCAGTCCAATTGTTAGGCTTTATCACTGGATTGACACGCTTAATCACGACATTCTTGTCAGACGATACGGCAAATGCAAATACATGCTGCCCTTTTTTCCATTCCATCAGAAAGTCAATCTCATGCGCATTCATCTGTCTCGCAATTTCATTCAGCAACAACCCGTGTTCAAGATCGAATATCTTGAGATCATGGGCAACTTCACGCATGACCCATGCAGGCATCCCATTTGTAGCAGCGTGAAGACATTGCAAATCAAAGGAAGGACATGCCGCGACTAACGAGCCTGTAGCCAACGCAACGGCCATTGATATAAATTGCCACATCATTATCACCCCGGAGGGTCTGACCCTATTGGTGGAGTAGGAGTGGTGGAGTAACTTCATGCCAGCACCCTCCTGCCCTTCGCCGTCAGGCGATATGTCCGCTGCGGCGAATGGGGGGCTCCTTCGGACGCAATGAAGCCCGCCGCCACAAGCGGCGTCAGGTAGCGCGAGGTGAAGTAATTCGGGCTGGAAACGCCCAGTTCCCTGCGAAGTCCTGCGGGGCGCTTCGGGCCTTCTGCAAGAACGGCGAGGAGATCGCGCGCCAACTTGCTGTTGCCGCGTGGCAGCAGACGCGGCACGCGTGCCGGCAAAGA
>DFLH01000039.1:314-50011 GCA_002373695.1 Verrucomicrobia bacterium UBA3624 | reverse complement strand
CAAGGCCAGCTTCCTTCTCCAATCCAACAGCATGTCGGCGCGGTGACGGGAGGCTTTCAGATGAGGCGAATCGAGCACCAGGGACCGCGAAGCCATCTGAATATCGTGCCAATGCAGATTACGATGACATACGCAATCATCGTAGACCATAGTGCAGGCATCGTAGGCCAGCGCGAATAGACGAAAAACAGCAACGGCATCCAGAACCCAAATGCGCAGACAAGCATCCACAGCATGACGAATCGCGTGTCGCCAGCTCCCTTGAGAGCGCCTGAAACGATGACGTCCGTCGCATCGAACACCTGCCACGTGGCCATCAGAGCCATGAGGCAGAAGCCCGTCGCAAAGAATTCGTGCCGTTCCACTGCGGTCTGCAAACCTGTTCCGGCATCAGGTGCGAAGAGTGACAGGATCGGCGCGTACAAGGCGACGGCTGCGATCGATAGAACCGTGACGAATCCAACACCAAGGACAAGAGTACGTCGAAGTGCCAGCCTCGCCGCTTCTGCATCGTTCCGTCCTAATGCCTGCCCCACAAGCGTTTGCGCTCCGACCGCAAAACCCGCCATTGGCGCAAAGAGCAGGTAATTAACGGAAAAGCAGGCATTAGAGGCGGCGAAGGCAACATCGCCCACCATCCCCGTCACGAATACGAATATGGTGAAAGATGCCATGTTAAGCACTTCATATCCTCCTGCGGGAATCCCGTAGCGGAGGATGCGGACCACAAGCGGCATCAATGGCGATGCCGACGCTGCCCCAAGGGCCATTCCCGTTGACCGCATATCTCGCCTCACAAGGAAGACCAGCGTCGCGAACTGGATGGCGAGCGCGAAGACGGTTGCATATGCGGCGCCGGCGATGCCGAGGTGCGGAAATCCGAAGCATCCGAATATCAGCAGCGGATCAAGAGCTATGTTGAGAATGTTGCCGAGGACGTTCACCCAGAACACTATACGCGGCTTGCCGCGGCCTGTGAAGTACGAAGTCGCCGCCATCTGCCCGAACACGAGAAAGCCGGAGGCCGCGATTATGTCGTAATATGTCCGTTCCAATTCAAGCAGTTCTGGCGATGTGGCGGTTTTCGCAAAAATCCAATTGCCCAAAGGCAGGAGCGGCGCCATCAGCAGACCCGATACGGCTGCAATCGCCATGCCGGCCTTGTAGCTGAGCGAACAGTTCGCATGGTCTCCAGCTCCGTGGTACTGCGCCACGAAAACCCCGGAATATCCTACGACCGACTGGAAGAAGCTCATGAATATCCATGCAAGCGTCGTCGCCGGCAGAACGGCTTCAAGCGACAGCATGGAATCGCGGGCGAGAAATGTGCGATCCGCGAACTGCATGATCGCATTGTTGGCCATCCCGAGCGCCAGCGGCCACACGAGTCGCAGGACATCGAGATAGGCTTTTCCGTTCATAACCGTGAACGCGGATTGTTCTTGTCGTCAAGGAATACTACACGAGGTTCGTGAACAGCTGCTTCTTCAGGGGTGAACTGCCCGAAAGCCATTACGATAAGGCGGTCGCCGACCTTGCCTTTGTGGGCTGCGGCGCCATTGAGGCAGCATACGCCCGAACCACGCGGACCTGGAATGGCATACGTTTCAAAGCGCTCGCCGTTCTCCACATTCGCGCAGAGTATCTTTTCATTCGAGAAGAGACCTGCCGCTTCCATGAGATCGCGGTCTACAGTCAACGAACCGACATAGTCGAGACACGCCTCGGTTACGCGGATGCGATGGAGCTTTGCACGGAGAAGTGTCACGGTCATTTGAGGCCTTCTTCGACCATGGCTGCCGTTATGACAACCTTTGTGGCCGCTTTGCTGCCAGCCACATTGTACATGATGTCCGTCATGATCTTCTCCATTGCGGCGCGCAGACCGCGGGCGCCGGTTTTTCGCGCACGGGCGTCACGCGCAAGCGCGCGGAGGGCATCCGGTTCGAACGAGAGGTCTATGTTGTCAAGCGATAGAAGCTTCTGGTACTGTTTCACCAGGCAGTTTTTGGGCTCGGTGAGCACACGCACAAGATCATCCTCGGAGAGTTCTCCCATGGTCGTGATCACTGGCAGACGGCCCGTGAATTCCGGTATGAGACCGAACTTGACGAGATCTTCGGGGCGTACGTCCTGAAGCGGCGGTGAAACCGCTTCGTCACCATGCATCCCGAAGCCGATCACCGACTTGCCCGTGCGTTCTGCAATGATCTTGTCCAGGCCCACGAATGCGCCGCCGCAGATAAATAGAATATTCGAGGTGTCCACCTCGATATACTCCTGGTCTGGATGCTTGCGGCCGCCTTTAGGCGGGAATCTGCATGTCGTACCTTCAAGAATCTTCAGAAGCGCCTGCTGCACGCCTTCTCCTGAAACGTCACGAGTGATGGAGACGTTGTCGGTCTTTGAGGCGATCTTGTCGATTTCATCGATATAGATTATGCCGCGCTTGGCAAGTTCCGTGTTGCAGTTGGCGTTCTGCCACAGGTACCGCACGACGTTTTCGACATCTTCGCCAACGTAGCCGGCCTCTGTAAGGGTTGTGGCATCGCCGATAGCGAAGGGGACTTTCAGCATCTTCGCCAGAGTACGTGCGAAAAGGGTCTTGCCGCAACCGGTGGGGCCGATAAGGAGAATGTTGGATTTCTCGATCTCGACGTCCGCGAATTCCGGCGATTTCCCGGATGATTGCGCTTCGAGGCGTCGATAGTGGTTGTGGACGGCGACGGCGAGTATCTTCTTCGTCTGGTCGTGCCCGATCACATACTTGTCGAGGAACGTCTTTATATCCTTTGGCGGCGGCACTGGCCCCAGCTTGGGAACTCCTCCTGCGGCATCAGCCGCAGGCTCCTGCTGCCGGGCGCTCGCGCCATTCAGCTGCCGTTCGGCGTCATTGGCGATATCTACAACCATCTTTGCGCAATCGCAGCAGATGTTGGCTCCATTGGGGCCGGGTATCACGATAGCGCCATCGTCCATGCTCCGTCCGCAGAACGAACACGGATAGTTGCTCTTGTTTGAATTTTTGCGTGCCATGTCTGATCAGGCCTTGGGAACGAGAACCTTGTCTATGAGCCCCCAGGCGCAGGCTTCGTCGGCGCTCATGAAGTGGTCGCGGTCGGTATCGCGCACAACCTCTTCGATCTTCTTTCCGGAATGGCCGGCAAGGATTTCGTTGAGTTTTTCCTTGAGACGGAGTATTTCGCGCGCCGTGATCTCGATGTCGCTCGCCTTGCCTTCCGCTCCGCCCCACGGCTGGTGGATCATGATCCTGGCGTTCGGGAGGGCGAAACGCTTGCCCTTGGCTCCTGCCGTGAGAAGCACCGCACCCATCGAGGCCGCCTGGCCGATGCAATAGGTGGCGACCGGGCAGGAGATGAACTGCATGGTATCGTATATGGCCAGTCCCGCCGTGACGCTGCCTCCTGGAGAATTGATATACATCGATATCTCCTTCTTCGCATCCTGCGCCTGCAGGAAGAGAAGTTGGGCTACGATCAGGTTGGCCGATTCGTCGGACACTTCGCCGCCGAGCAGGACTATCCGATCCTGAAGAAGGCGGGAGTAGATGTCATAGGAGCGTTCGCCGCGCGACGTCTGCTCCACGACCATGGGGACGAGGTATGATTGAGGTTTCATTGAGTTTCTCATTTGGCCTCTGCCAGGACGAAGTCCAATGCCTTTTCGGCACGCAGCTGTTCCTTGTAGAGCTCCACCTGGCCGTTCTCGTCAAGCTGCTTGCGAAGATCCTCCGCAGTCTTGCCGTTTGAATTTTCGGCCATCTTGGCGAGTCCTGCGGACACGTCGTCGTCCGTGACCTCCAGATTCTCGGCCTTCGCGATTCCAAGCAGAATGTAGGAGAGGCGCACCTGGCGTGTCGCATTCGTTTCGGCGTCGGCCAATATCTTGTCGCGGTTCTGTTCGATGTATTCGGCGGACATTCCGGAATACTGCGCCCGCTGGGCGAGATCCTGCAGATAGGACTGTACCTGGCGCTGCACGAGCGAAGGCGGCACGTCGAAGTCGCTCTTCTTCAATAGCAACTCTATCGCCTGGTTCTTCCGGCCTTCCAGCTCTGCGGCGATGGCGTCCTTCTCCATCTGTTCGCGGAACTGCTTGCGCAGCGCGTCAATCGATTCGGCCTTCGCATCGGCCACGAACGTCGCATCATCGGGAAGCACGCGATGGCGGAACGTCTTCACGGCAATCGAGTACAGCGCGTTCTTGCCCTTGAGAGGCTCCGGAGCGGCGTCCTTCGGGAACTTGACTTCCACGCCCTCCTTGCTTTCGCCGGCTTTCATGCCCTTGAGCGCTTCAAGAATTTCAGGCAGGAAGCGCCCGTCTTCGATCTGGGTCCAGAATCCCGTGGCCGCAGTGATCGACTTCTGATCCGGCACCACTTCTGAAAGCGGCGTCTTGGCCTTGTCCGCCAACGTGCCGGAATAGTCGAACTGGACGAAATCGCCATCTCCGATCGTATCGCCCTCTTTCGCGTCTTCAAACTTCGCAAAGGCGCGGCGGAAGCCTTCCAGACGCTCTGCAACCTGTTCTTCCGTGACGGAGGTGTCGCCTTTCTTTATGGCCAGCTTCTTGTACTTGGGGAGGTCGAACGTCGGTTTCACCTCCACGAGAGCCGTGAAGGAAAATCCGCTTTCGGGAACGAACAGGACGTCCGTCACGTTCTGCAGCGATACTGCCACGTCTTCAAGGCCTGAATCTTTCAGGGCCTGCGGATACAATGCGCGGAAACTGCGCTGTTCGCTTTCCTGGGCGATTTCCTTCGCAAACTTCTGTTTTATGACGGCAAGCGGCACCTTGCCTTTGCGGAAACCGGGGATGACACCATGCCTGACGAACTCGTTGAGGACCTTCTGGTAGTCACTCCTGATTTCATCGGCATCGGCCTTTACGGAAAGAGCGATAACGCACGGACTGGATTCTTTCTTCTCGAACTTCATGTTGGAACCTTTCTACGGAAAAGAACGATGTATAATAGCAGAAATTCGTCGCAAATGCCAGCGGGAAATGCGACGCCATTCGCGGATGCACTCCGGCAAACTGCAATGGCGATTGGAGTTCCATGCGAACGTCTTATATGGTATCATAGGCGGCACAGGAGAAAAAGTATGGCAGACGACATGTTCGCTAAGGAAAAGCTGTGTCTGGCGTTGATCGGCACGATCATGGGATGCGTATTGGCCGGATCTCGCATAGCGGTGCTGGATCTGGGTTTGGGCGCAGGCGCCGGGGAAGGTCCTTTTGGATGCCCGAGCGATCCCGCCGTATTCACGGAGGCGTTGGCACCGCTTGGCGAGACGTTCACCGTTTCGGGGCAGGACGTGTCCAAGCCTGATGTGATGACCAGGAAGAACATCGATCTTCTCGTGGTTCCCACGGGTTCCGCCTGGCCTGCGGAGGCGGCAAAGACTCTCGTCAGATACTTGCATGAAGGTGGAGCGCTGTTTACTTGCGGCGGGTATGCGTTCGACCGTCCTGTCATCTTTGAAAATGGCGCTTGGGTCGCCATCGAACCGCCACCGCTGCCGGCCTGCACGGATCCTGTCGCCCTGCCGCCGGCCGGCAAGTGGCAGGTAAGCACGCCAAAGGGTCAGACGGGAATCGTCGCAGACGGGGCGGATGGCGGCATCGAGGTAAAGACCGGCGACTACAATCTATGGTGTACGGCTTATGCCCGATTGGGCGCCGTCTTAGCCGGAAAGAGCGCCATTTCGTTCAAGGCCCGCTCTGCAACAGGTGCAAAAAAAGCGACACTTGAATTGAACGAAACCGACGGTTCGCGCTGGCACTGTCATTTCGAGATCGGCAAGGAATGGCGCGAGATACGTGCCGTCCCCGGATCGTTTAGCTTCTTTTGCGACGGTTCCCCGAAGAACCGCGGAAAAACAGGCGATATCGTTAATTTCGATCAGGTTCTCCGCCTGTCAATCGGTTGCGGCCCCGGCGAGGCCCAGCCAGGCGAATCCTTGTCCGTGGAATTCGCGGATCTGCGCTGCGGGATAGATCCCTACGCGGCGAGGAGAGCTATGGCCCGGCCGCAGATCAACACGCGCACCGCACGCATACGCGACGCCATCCACCCTGGTCCGACGCAGATCAATGCTTTCGATCCTTCGTTCGAGTTGCGTTCTGTCGCAAGCATCGCAACCGGTACTGAAACGGATCCTTCGCTTCCGGCAATCGAGATCAAGGGCAATTTTACGGGATTTGCCGCAATCGCCCAGCTGGGGGTCAACGGGCACGGCTACTCGTCCAACAGATGTTCATGGCGTCCTATCCTGGAGGCTCGTGCCGCAGATGGGACGGATCGCGGGCCGGCCGCTGCGTTCGTACATCACTTCACAGATGTGTTCAAGGGGTCGAACTGGGCCATATTTGGCGTGGACAACGTGGATCTGTTCGCGCGCGGATCCAAGGCGAGTGGAGAATTCCTCAGGGCGGTTGCGAGAAAACTGCTAAACCATGTGGCCTTGAACGAAACAACGTCGTCGTTCGCATGCTACAGGGTTGGCGAAACGGCTGTTCTCGAGACGGCCGTGGGCAACTTCGGCGTGTCGCCTGCCAGGGGACGCGTCAGATTTTCCCTCCGCGACGAGAATGGGAACGTCCTGGCCATACGCGAGAAGCCGGTGGAGGCGTTAGCGGGCACGAACACGCAAGTGTCGTGCGAATGGCCGATCGACGTCAAGGCGCCGGACTACGTCGCATTCACGGCTGAACTTCTGGATGCATCAGGTGCCGTCGCAGATCGTGAGGAAGGGGCGTTTGTGGTGTGGAACGAAAAGATCGTGGCAAATGGGCCAAAACTTACGATCAAGGGGACGCATTTCGCGCTGGATGGACGCCGCGGCTTCTGGATGGGGGCGCAGACGTACTGGGGGCAGACGCGTCCGACAACGGCACGTTCTCCGCGCGTGTTCAACAGGGATTTTCGCCAGATGCGCGCGGCAGGGCTTCGCTTCACGCGTCTTTTCCTTCCATGGGAATGCGAGGCGGACAAGCGCATCTCCGACGCGTGCGTGCAGCTTGCGCAGAAGCACGGGCTGGCGATCTACCACACTCAGCAGCGCATAGACACGATGGTTACGGGAGAAGCGCTTGCCAGACAGAACGAGACATTCCGCGAGATCGCCGCCCGCTACCGCAACGTCCCCGGCTTCATGATAGACATCCGCAACGAGCCGCATATGAACATGCCGCCGTCATGGGAGAGCGCCAGGCAGATGAGAAACTGGCTTGACACGAACCGCGCCGCCGCGCGTGAAGGGCGTCCGGACGCGATCGTTTCCGTAGGCTGGAGCCAAGGTTGGGCCGGAAACCATATCTCAAAGGATCCGGCATGGTGTTCGCTCGGACTGGATTTCACCGACCGCCACTACTACGGAGCGCCGGCGCGCATGTTCAGGGACCTCAAGGACGTGGACATGCGCGCGCTAGGGAAGCCGTTGGCGCTTCCTGAATGCGGCGCAAAATGCCATCCTGCGTATGTCAAGGACGATCCGTGGGGGATGGGCGATACGGACGAATCCTATTCCAGGCGGTTCCGTTCGCTTGTCACGCACGCGTACGGCCTGGGGGCTGCGGCGCTTCTGGCCTGGCACTGGCGCGATCCGCTGGAAGGCATATTCCCATGCGGCCTTGTGCACGGCACGGGCGTTCCCCGGCCGACAGAGGCGGTATTCTCGAAGATGGCCAATACGCTCGGAAGCATGGAGCTGGCGGACAATCCGCCGGATGTGGCGATACTTCTGCGTGAAGATCCGCGCATGAAGAACGAAGGCCGTGCCGCATATCTGGAGAAGGCTTACGCCGTGGACGCCGCACTGCTGTACTGGGGGGCCAACTGGTCGAAGATAACGGAAAGCGCCATAGGACGGTGCAAGGTCAAGCTTGTGCTGGATCCTGACAAGCTGCCGGTGAAGGATCGCAACATGCTGCGTACCGAGGTGGGCCGCCGGTTGAATGCGGCCGGATGTTCTTTGGCACGCCAGGCCGGCGATTCGGACGCGCTGCTGGTGTTCCGCGTTCCAGGCAAGGGCGCTGTCGCCTGGATGTTCTGGAACGACGGCGAAAAACCGGTGGCCGCAGAGCGTTCGGGACGGAGGTTCACCGTGAATCCAGGCCGTCCGGCATATCTGCAGGTCTCCGATTCCGGATCGGTAGAGACGTTTGAAGAGTTGTAGCATCGGAGACGAGAGACGGACATGGTAGACCTATCTGTTGATTTGGGCGGCCTGGAAATGCGTACGCCGGTGGCTACGGCAAGCGGCACGTTCGGCTATGGCACCGAGTACATTGGCGCGCTTGACTACACGAAATTGGGTGCGGTTACGGTGAAGGGCGTAAGGCGCGACCCGTGGCCAGGCAATCCCATGCCTCGCCATGTGGAGGTGTTCGGCGGGCTGGTGAACGCTATCGGCCTGCAGGGGCCTGGCGTGGAGGCCTTCGCCGGGCACTACGTGAAGCACTACGCGAGGACGGCGGGGCCGGATGCGCCGCCGCTCATCGTGAACATCTGGGGCGGAAGCGTGGACGAGTACGCGGAAGTGGCCGCGCGCCTCACGCAGGCTGGAGCGCCCGTCTCCGCCATAGAATGCAACGTGAGCTGCCCCAATGTGAAAGAGGGCGGCCACACGTTCGGGCAGGATCCGGCCATACTGGCGCGCCTGGTGAAGACGGTCAGGGCCGCCACCTCGCTTCCGTTGATCGTCAAGCTGGCTCCAAACGTGCCGGATATGGCGCCGTATGTGGCTGCGTGCGAAGAAAATGGCGCGGACGCGCTTGCGCTCATCAACACGATTCCAGCGATGGTGATAGACGTAGAAGCGCGACGGCCTGTTCTTGGCAATCGCACGGGCGGACTCTCCGGGCGGTGCGTGCACCCTGTAGCCGTAAAGGCGGTATACGATGCGCACCGCTGTTCCAGGTTGCCGATTCTCGCCATGGGCGGAGTGTACGAGGCGAAGGACGCAATCGAGCTGATGCTTGCGGGAGCGACGGCCGTGGCCGTGGGGACGGCCACGTTCACAAGCCCCGCGACTGCGGCGGCGGTTTGCGACGGCATGGCCGACTATTGCGAGCGGCACGGCATCGCATCCGTCCGCGAGCTCACGGGAGCATTGGAGACATAGCCATGTACAAGCGGCTCTTGACGATCCAGGACGTATCGTGCGTCGGACAGTGTTCGGCGACGGTGGCTCTCCCCGTCATTTCGGCGTGCGGCGTCGAGTGCGCCGTGCTGCCTAGCGCCATCCTCTCCAACCACACGGGCGGATTCTCTGGATGGACGTTCAGGGATCTTACCGACGAAATGCCGAAGGTAGAGGCGGAATGGCGGCGGCAGGGCATTCGTTTCGACGCGTTCTACACGGGGTACGTATGCCAGGCGCAGATCGCTCCGATCATGTCTATCATGGAATCGTCCGCGAATCCTGGCGCCATACGTTTCGTAGACCCGGTGCTGGGTGACAACGGCAAGCTGTATGCAGGCTTCGGCGCCGACTTCCCTGCGCAGATGGCACGGCTTTGCGCCGGAGCGGACTATTTGATGCCAAATCTCACGGAGGCGGCGTTTCTGTTGGGGAGAAAGCCGGTCCTGTCCGGATACGACAAGGCGTTTGTCGAGGAACTGGTGGCCGGACTGCACGCGCTTGGAGCAAAGAACGTGGTGTTGACGGGCGTGTCGTTCGATCATGAACTGCTTGGAGTTGCCGTGTCGGACGGCGCTACGATCGCGTACGATTTCAATTTGCGCCTTGCGCGCGCCACGGGCAGATCCGAACTCCCGTTTCGCGGCGACATGTTTCATGGCACGGGCGACCTGTTCGCTTCCGCGTTCGCCGGCGCCGCGGTGCGCGGGCTGCCGGCGATCGAAGCGGCGGCGCTGGCCGCGGATGTGGTATGCGAGGCAATCAGGGCAACGGACGACGGGCACTGGTATGGGGTGGCGTTCGAACGGGCGCTGCCTCTTCTCGTCAGCCGGCTCCAGACGGCCAGCCGGCATGCGGCTACCTGATGTTGCCGCAAGCTATCCGCTGATGTCCGGCGGCCAGCTGGCGGTCGGGCCTGCCGGGAAGTCGCAGCACGGCTGGCGTCAGCGGCGGAACCGTCACGTCCAGCGTCACGTTGCCGCCAAGACGGCGCCAGGCGACGGCAACTCGGCCGCGAGGCGTTTCCCTTGAGGCCTCTACGTAGTCGATGGCACGGGGAAATGCCGGACGGATTTCCAGAGACGCGTATCCCGGCGAGGCTGGACGTATCCCTCCAAGGCGCGTCATGAGCGTGTTGGCGGCCCCCGAGAACATCGCATGGTTGTGCGAATTCATGCCGCCCTTGAACGTCCATTGCTCCCAAAGGGTCGTTGCTCCCTTCGCCTGCATGAAGCCAAAGCCGGGATATTCAGGCTGGGTGTACAGATGCACGTACAGATCGGCCTCGCCCATGTCGCAAAGCACGTCCCCAAGATAGCGGGTTCCATAGATGCCTGTGTTCAGCTTGCATCCATGTTCCTTCCGGATGGCCCGCACGAGCTCCGCCTCAACTGCGGCACGGCACTCCTCAGGGACGATGCCGAACGCCAGCGGAAGCGCCGACGTGGCCTGGGATCCGTCGCCGTATGCATGTGTTTCAGGATTGTAGAACCGTTCGTGGAAAGCTGTCTTCGCCTTTTCATGCAGCGCGGCGAAGTCCGCCGCATCCGCATCCTTGCCCAAGATGGAGGCCGCCTCTTTCGCGATTCCGGCCATGGCGCAGAAGATGGACGTGTTGACTATGTCGACATCGTTGAAGTAGCCTGCCCATGTCCCGTCGTTGGGCGCGCACCAGTCGCCAAACCCGTTTGAGAATATGAGATCCGGCTGGCGTCTGGCCAGGCTGTCCACATATGTCTTGATGCTGTCGTAACGGTTTGCAAATATCCGCCTGTCGCCTGTCGCCATCCATTCTCGATTTGGAAGCGTCACTTTATCGCCGTTCCAGTCGGGATTCCCTTGTCCGTCCCGAATGTCGTCCATCCACTTGTTGTAGTAGCGTGTCATGTCGAAGAACTGGATGGCGGCGTCTTCGTATGCCTGTGAATCCATCTGGCAGCACGTCCGTTCGTCACGCATGCAGCAATCCGTCGGAAAACTTGCGAAGTTGGACAGCATCGACCAGATGGCGGCATTTAGAAACCTGTTCAGCGTGGCGTTGGAGCATTTGAATGTTCCAATCCGTTCCACATCTGCATGGACGGCCCATGCTTCAAGGTCTTCCGCTGACGGTCTGCCAGGCCAGCCCGATATCTCCACATAGCGAAATCCGTGATATGTGAAGCGTGGCATATATGTTTCGACATCGCCCGTTCCCGCGAGAATGAATTCATCGCGTGAAGCGGCGTTCCTGTTGGTCCACGGGTCTATTTGTCCGTCGTCGCCGATCAGTTCGCTGGTATGCAGGGAAATCTTTGTTCCTTTTGGGCCGCGTACGCGTATTTTCACGAAGCCGGCCCGGTTCTGCCCGAAGTCCGCGGTGAACACGCCAGGGCGGGTTTCCGCGATATTTACGGGATGTAGCGGGTTGGACATCCTGACGGGCGGTGCGTCGTTCGCGAGAAGTTTGGATGGCGCTCTGGATCCGGTGACCACTGCGGGTCGCCATCCTGTTCCGTCGCCTGACGGTGTGCACCAGGACGGGTCGGCAAGTGAAGCGTCGTACGTCTCGCCGTGGTATATGCTCGCACGCGTGACGGGGCTTTTCTGCGTCATTTCCCACGTGCCGTCGGTAGCCACGGTCTGTACCGTGCCGTCCGCATGGCGCACGGAAAGGTGGAGAATCGCGCACTTGGAGTCGAGCCAGTGCCAGCAGTAGCGGGAGAAATCGTCGGAATATCCCGGAGCGAGCCAGATCCCGACCGTGTTGGGCTTGCCAGCCTTGAGCAGATGGGTGACGTCGTACGTGTCGAACAGCGCGGCGCGCGAGAGGTCGGTCATGGCGGGGGCCATTACCCGGTACGGATCGGCCTTTTGCCCGTTGATCCACAGTTCGTAGAACCCGAGACCGCAAATTGAGACTATCGCCGAGACGACCGGCGAACTGCCGAGTGCGAACGTCTTGCGCAGGCGGGGGCAGTTCTTTGGGAGGATGCCGTGGTGCATGAACACGGCATTCGACAGTTCAAGCTTGGCCCCTTTGAGTTTTGGTTTGCGAAACGCGGGCAGCACATGTCCGGCGAAAGCGTCGTAGAGAAGGGTGTTGCCATCCGGAGCTCTGACGCAAAGCCTGTCCACAAGCGCGTATTCGTCGCGGCCGGTTCGTACGCCGATGGTGCCGGAGACATGTGTTCCGTCGGTCCGTTCATCCACTTTCACGCCATCGATCGACGTGCAGATCAACTTGTCGCGCAACTCTATCCTGAGGGTGTGCGGCCTGGCCGGGTCTAGCCCGCCCGGGAAGAATCTCGCCAGGTCCACTGCCGGCAGGAGGCGCGGCGACGGCTGGCCGTTGCTGTAGACGTGCGGCCTCAGTTTCGGGGTCCCCATGGCAAAGTTTATCTGCCACATGTAGCCATTGGTTGGGGAGGTTGCGCGGAAGAACGCTCCAAACGCGTTGGTCACATGTTCGAACTTGACCTCGTAGCTGATGTTCGTCCAATGCACGCTGTACTGCTCTTCGCCGATCCACTGGGCTCCGTTCCACTGTTCGGGCGACTGCAGCGCCACTACGAAGCGGGCCGCATCGCTCCACTGCGTGGCGCCGGAGCCGTCGGCGTTCGCGAGGCGGACCTGCCATCTGTATGCCACGCCTGGCTCGAGGAGCTTGCCAGAATACACGCATGAAAACAGGTCGTCCGAGAATTGCACCGGCGCCTTGGCCAATTCCGTCCCGGCCTGGGCCACGCGAACCTCGGCGCGGGCTGGCCGCATGGCGGGTTCCCCGCCGGCAAGCGACCAGGACAGGCGCGGACGCGCATTTGCCGTCCCGACCGGGTCTGCGGCGGATTCGCACCTTAGACGCACGATCTCCAGCGCTGCGGCATTAAAGGCCACGCAGCCCGACAAGGCTGCCGCCATCACGGCATGTCTCATGATGTCCGTCTCCAGATGTCAGCCGGGTTTGCGGTGAGAGCCGGACGCTAGTCGCGTATGGCTTCGACTTTCTTGCGGGCGTCTTCCAGGAATGCCGCAAGAGGTTCGAGA
Source organism: Verrucomicrobia bacterium UBA3624 (assembly GCA_002373695.1). Taxonomy (GTDB): domain Bacteria; phylum Verrucomicrobiota; class Kiritimatiellia; order RFP12; family UBA1067; genus RUG572. The sequence goes on along the minus strand of DFLH01000039.1, from coordinate 36,818 downwards.
GTCTCCGTGAACTTCGTGTCCAGGAACGCGTCTGCCGCTGCGGTGGCCATCACGTCGCCCCAGATCATCTGGCCCATGCACAGGACGTTGGCGTCGTTGATGGCACGGCACATCTTCGCAGCGAAGACGCTTTCCACCACTGCCGCACGTACTCCCTTGAAGCGGTTGGCGATCATGTTCATGCCCATTCCCGTGCCGCAGAACAGGAACGCGCGTTTGGCTTCTCCCTTCTGCATTGCCCTGCACACCTCCACCGCGCTTTCAAAGTACGGCTTGTCCTTGTTGGCTTCGTTCGCGCCAAGATCCTTCACCGAGAATCCGCGCGATTCAAGGTGTTTCACCACGGCGTTCTTCAAGCCTACGGCGAACGGATCCGCCGCCACGAGGATCGTTTCCTTCGCGCCGCATGCGCACGCCGCCGCAACGGCGCACCCCATGATTGCTTTCTTCATCGCATAATCTCCTTGCCGGTACGCCGAAAACACCATGCCTCCGCCGCCGGTACGTCCAGTATAGCAAATATCTTCGCATTGGCAGGTTCACGAACGGCAGACGGCCTCGAAAGCCGAGAGAAACGCGTCGATGTCGCCAACCGTGTGCGCGGCCGAGATGAAATTGCATTCAAACTGCGACGGAGCTATGTAGATGCCGCGATCCAGAAGCCCGTGGAAGAGCTTCACGTACAGCGATGTGTCGCATGTCTTCGCATCTTCCAGGCATGTGACAGGCTGGTCCGTGCAGAATGGCGTGAACACGCCGTTGAAGCTTTGACATGTGACGGGCAGGCCGTGTTCCGCCGCAATCGTCGACATGCCTACAGCCAGAGAGCTGCCTAGATCGGCCATGCGTGCGTACGGCTGTTCGCGTTCCAGCGCGTCCAGCGTGGCGAGTCCTGCGGCAACTGCAAGCGGATTGCCGCTCAGTGTGCCGGCCTGGTACACGGGGCCTTCTGGAGCGAGCAGCTTCATCCATTTGGCCTTGCCGCCGACCGCGGCGAGCGGCAGGCCGCCTCCAATGACCTTGCCAAGCGTGATGAGATCCGGCGTTATTCCGCCGTAGAGGGCGGAATATGATGAAAAGCCGAACCGGAAGCCGTTTATGACCTCGTCACAGACCAGCAGCGCGCCATGGCGCGATGTGATCGAACGAAGGCTTTTAAGAAAACCACGTGCGGGCGGCACGAGTCCCATGTTGCCTGCGACAGGCTCTACGATCACTGCGGCTATCGCATCCCCATGCCGTCTGAACGCCATTTCCACGGCTTCAATGTCGTTGTATGGCGCCACAAGCGTGTCCGCCACCGCGCCAGGCGTGACGCCTGCCGAGGACGACGCGCCCATTGTCAGGATGCCCGAGCCGGATTTCACGAGCATGGCATCGCTGTGGCCATGGTAGCATCCGTCGAATTTCAGGACCATGTCGCGTCCCGTCACGCCTCGTGCCAGGCGGATTGCGGTCATGACGGCCTCCGTGCCTGAATTTACCGCGCGTACGCGCTCGAGACCCGGCACTAGCGCGCATAGCCGTTCGGCGAACGCCACTTCGTCCGGCGTCGCGATGCCGAATGTCGTACCCAGTTTCGCGCGCGCCGCGACTGCGCGTGAAACGGCCGGATGCGCGTGGCCGAGGATCATCGCACCCCAGCTGCAGCAGTAGTCGGTAAGAATGCGCCCGTCCGCCGTGCGGATTTTAGCGCCTTTACCTTTCTCCACGAAGATTGGCGTGCCGCCAACTGCGTTGAAAGCCCGTACTGGCGAATTGACGCCGCCGGGAATAGCTTTCCTTGCACGCCTGAACAGGGTTTCATGCTCCATCATCCACCTCTCTTCTCATTTTGAATGGCCGACTTCCGTGCCGGACATCTGGGGTTGCGAAAGAAATCTGCGTACGGCGAGGAGAGACAGGATGATCAATCCCATGGCAGGGACGAGCATCTTCCAGGATCCGAAGAAGAACCTTGTAATGATTGTCGCCGCTACAGCGGCCGCGGCGCCGATTGCCGCCGGCAGGCGATTGGCGCGTACGCGGCATTGATCTGCAAGTATGACCAGAAACAGGGCCGTCATTGCGAAATCGATCCCTTTGGCGGCAAACGGCAGCGCGGCTCCGGCAATGGCGCCTGCCGTCACGCCTGCTATCCAGTAGGCGTGGTCGAATAGCGCCAGAAGAAGGCAGTAGCGTGTGCTGGCGCGGCCAGGCGGGTAGGGGCATTGCACCTGCAGGGCGTACGTTTCGTCTGTTATGGTGCCTATCAGGTATGTGCGCACTGGCCATGTCGCCGCGGCGTAGCGGTCCAGCAGCGACAGGCCGTAGAGCGAATACCGGATGTTAAGGCACACGACGAGCGCGGCCACGTCTGCGAACGCCGTGCCGGAACGTACCCAGTCGACAAACAGGAACTGCAACGGCCCGGAGATCAGGGCGGCGCTGCTTGCCCCGGCCCACAGGCCGGGAACGGCCAGGCCGCCATGGAGCGCCAGCAGCACGCCGGCGGCGAATCCCATCGTGGAGTAGCCCGTAAGCACGGGAAGGGACGCCACGAACGCCTGCCTGGCGATGTTTCCTTCTGGTTGGCCGCCTGTCGTTTCCATCAGAAGAGGTATCCGGAAATATGGCCGAACACGACGCCGAACGCGTATACGGCGGCGAGGATGCAAAGGTTGTCGCGCAACTTGCGGTGGGTGCGGAACAGGACGAGCAGCCCTAGCCCGGATCCGGCGAGCGAACCTGCCATCAATGCGCCCGCGCTCATCACCCCCTCCATGTAGAGTTGCGCAAACGCCACGGAAACGGCGCAGTTCGGCACCATCCCCAAAATGCCGGCAAGCAGTTCGCCGACCACCGGCCTGTTCAGGATGAAGCTCTTCAGAGCGTCTTCGCCCATGAAATGGAACGCCAGTTCAACAAGTCCTGAAACGATCAGGATGAAGACGAATATCTCCGCCGTGTGGATGAGCGCGGGCACGATGATGCCCTTGCGATCCGTGCATCCGCACCGGCTGTGTGCGCAAAGGTCTGCGACATGCGGCGTCGGCAATTGCGCGCCTCGTTTGCGGATGAAAGCGTCTACCGCCACTCCCGCCAGCAACCCGAACAGTATCTTGAGGCCCGCGATCTTCAGCATCAGAGGCAGAGGGGCCTTGGACGAAACAAGAACGGGGATAAGCTCGTCGGAGGTGGACAGGAACACGGCCACCAGCGTGCCGGCCGTGACGACGCCTCCTGCGAACAGCGATGCCGCCGCCGCCGAGAATCCACATTGGGGGACAATTCCCGACAGGGCGCCAACGAGCGGCCCCCAACGGCGAGCACGCCCGAGCATACGCTCGAGCGCGCCACCCGCATGCGCCTCCACGGCTTCCAGCACAAGGTATGTGGGGAAGAGGAATGGCAGCAGCAACAGGTTGTCTACCAGTATTTCGGTCAGTATCTCGATCATGCGGCGCTGATTGCCTCGTTCGGGCACTGAGCCGCGCACGCACCGCAATCAACGCACTTGTCGGCGTCGATCGTGTAGGGTGAACCTTCGGAAATCGCCTCGGCCGGGCAGGCCTCCTTGCAGCATCCGCAGGAAACGCACTTTTCGGCTTCAATTTTGTGTGCCATGTCTTTGTTCCTTCCTCTTGGGGTTTGTGATGGCCGTATTATCCCATATCTTCCCCCAGTTAGGCAACGGTAAGATGGAAGAATCTTTGCATGTGCAACGGCCGGGGAAATGGTATAATGAAGACCGTCGAGCCGTGCTGTAGGAAAGGCTTGGATCATGAACAATGTTTTCCAGGTGCGTACAACGTGAAAAAACTTGAACGAATATCGAAAATCGCCGCCGTGCTGCTGTGTGCGGCGCTGGCCGGATGCGGCGACGGGGCGGCGCCGTCGGAAGAAGTCGACAAGGCCAAGGCCGCCTTGCGCAGGGACGACGGCCCGCTGGTGTTGGCGGTCATGCCGGATTTGCCTCCGTACGCATACATCGACGAGGCGACCGGGGAGATATGCGGCCTGGACATAGACATCGTCCGTGCCGCCGCCGCGAAGATGGGACAGCCGCTTGAGATCCGTCGGGTACTGTTTGCCGACATGATACCTTCCGTCAAGGACGGCAGGGCCGACTTCGCCGCAGGCGGGCTCACGATCACGGAAGGCCGCCGCCGCAACGTGGATTTCTCGGATACGTATGCGATCGAGGGGTCGGCATTCCTGTACAGGTCTGGCGAAAAGATGCCTACCATGATCACGATAGAGTCTCTTCGGGTGGCGGTGGTGGAGGGAATGACGCAGGATTTCTACTTGACGCGGCACGGGATCGACCCCATACGTTACGTATCTATAAAAGATGCCGTCAAGGATGTGCTGTCCGGGAAGATTGACATTCTGGCGTTCGACAGGCCCGCTCTCAAGATTTTCGCCAAGAATTCCGGCGGAAAGCTTTCAGTTTCTCCTCTTGAGACCCGCGAGTGCTACGGCATAGCTGTGAGCAAACAGCGTCCTGACTGCCTGGCGGCGGTCAATGCGGTCATAAGGGAAAGGCGCGTAAAGTGACAGCTCAGCGTAAACTTGTAGTGCGGCTCGCTGGCGCCGTTGCAACGGCCTTTGTCGCTTCGCTTGTCCTGACGTGGTTTCTGCACGACCGCATGACGGCCAACGACGCCCAGAAGCTGATCGACATAGCCTTCCACGACGTGGAGGGCGCCATACGCGAGAAGGTCGACCGCAGGCTCGTCCGGCAGGCGATGGTGTTCCGCGACAAATTGCCGGAGTTGCGCACGAACCCCGTCTGGAAGGATAGCGGCAGGTCTGTCTCCCTGCTGAGGGAGCTTGCGAACGACATGGGGGTGGACGAGCTTTGCGTCGTAAACTCGGACGGGATTCTCACGCACAGCGCAGACGAGCGGGATATCGGCTTCGACTTTAAGAAGCTGAAGGGGCAGGCTGCTGGATTCCTGCCGCTTCTCAACGGAGAGACGGAGGTGACGCAGTCGCTGATGCCCAATACGCGCTCGGGCGACATGATCAAGTATGTTGGCGTATGGCTGCCCGAGGGCGGGTTCGTGCAGGTAGGTTGCCGCGGGTCCAGCCTGAGGCAGCTTGCGCGTTCGGCCGTCACTGGTCTTACGCACAACCGCCACGTCAGCGGCGAGGACGGGTATATAGTCATCACCACCGCCAGGGGAACGATCATCTCGCATCCCGATGCGACCCGGGAGAGCGGGCAGTGGCGAGATCCTGGCAGCGACTGCTACTGGCGGCGTCGCGACATAGAGGGCTTTCCCGTATATGTCATCATCCCGAAGCGGACGGCCATCGTGGAACGGCGCGTGCTGGTCGGGACGTCTGCCTTCCTGAACGGGATGGCGTTGATACTCGCCGCCATCCTCGTAGGACTCGTCATCGCCGCATACGTCCGTTCCCAGGTCAGGGCGCAGCGGGCCAAGGAGATGGAGATGGCTTCCGACATCCAGGAGAGCGCCATCCCCCGCGTGTTCCCGCCATTCCCCGACGAAAAGCGGGTGGATATCTTCGCAAACATGAGGACGGCCAAGGAGGTCGGCGGAGATTTCTACGACTTCTACTTCTCCGGGCCGCAGAGGATAACGTTCCTTATCGCGGATGTGAGCGACAAGGGCGTTCCGGCGGCATTGTTCATGATGCGGGCCAAGACCATCATCAAGAGCATTGCACAGACAGGCAAGCCTGTGGCGCAGGTCGCCACCGAGGCGAACAACTCGCTGTGCGAGGGCAACGGCGCCGACATGTTCGTGACGGCATGGATAGGGGAGATCAATCTCGCGACAGGAAACGTCAGCTACGTGAACGCCGGCCACAACCCCCCGATAATCCTGCGCGGGCATGGTGCGGAGTATCTCCGTTCCCGGCCAGGACTCGTGCTTGGCGCCATGCCGGGCGTGAAGTACAAATCCCAGGAGGTGTCGCTGTCCCCTGGAGACGCCATATACCTCTACACTGATGGCGTGACGGAACAGCCGGACGTCCGCGGCGAACTCTTCGGGGAGAAACGCCTGATCGAGCTTTTCGCCAGGGAGACGCCGGTCACCAGCCAGCCGGACGTCCTGCTCGACAAGGTTCTGGAACGCGTGTCCGGCCATGCCTCAGAGGTGGAACAAGCCGACGATTGTACCCAGCTCTTCATCCGGTACAGGGGTTGAGGGGAAGATTGATGGTGAAGGTAGTGCCCTGGCCTGGGGCGGAATCGCAAGTGATGGTGCCTGCGTAGGAAGTGACGATGGCCTTGGCCAGGGCGAGGCCTAGCCCGTTGCCGGGCAGCGAGCGGCTGGAGTCGGAACGCCAGAATCTGCGGAACACGTGCGGCAGATCGGCATGGGAAATGCCGCAGCCTGTGTCGGAGACGCGCAGGATGACGCCGTCTTTGCCCGGAACGATGGCTGCCGACAGTCTGCCGCCGCATGGCGTGAATTTGATCGCGTTGTCTAAAAGGTTGCCGAGCAGCCGCTGCATTCGCCCGCGATGCCCGGAGAAGATGACGGCATCCTCGGGCAGGTCCAGTTCGAGGGAGAGGTTCTGGTCTTTCAGCACGGTGGAATACAACTCCGCCATCTCGCGGAGAAAAGCGCAGAGGTCGATGTCCTCGCGAGGCGTTCTGTCGATCCTGCAACCAGTCTGCGAGATTTCAAGCATCGTATTGATGAGTTCGAGCATGTCTGACGACTGCTCGAAAAGCGTTTCCGGCAATGGCCGCTTCAGTTCGCCGCCCATTGCCGCGAACTCGGCGGCTGTGCGCAGACGGGTGAGCGGGGTACGCAGGTCGTGCGCGATATCGTCGGTCAGCGTCTGCAGCTCTGTCAAAGTTTTTTCATTCTGGTCGCACATCGTGTTGAATGTGTCCTCCAGCATGCGAAGTTCGCGGCTTTCAAGCGACGGCGTGACACGGACCGACCAGTCGCCGGATCTTATTCGTTCGGCGGCGTCCGAGACGTTCTTCAGGGATCTTACGAAACGGCGCGCCAGCCAGTCCGCCGCCCATCCGCCGAGTAGAAGCGAAAGCAGGAATGCTCCGCCGAGGGTCGCCGCAAGGAAGATCGCGTACTGTTCGTCGGCCGTCACGTTGTGCCCGACTGACAGCTTGAATCCGTCTGGCAGCGTTTTCACCTTTACGCGCAGTATGATGCGTCCCCGATGAGGCGAATTACGCTCCTTGCTGATGCGGTAGCTGGAGAGGCCACGTCGCGCGCGGGATGCCATCGTGTGGCGGATCACATCGTCGGAACAGGCGTTTAGGACGTCCTTCCCTTCGCGGTCGGTCAGCATCAGGAAGATGCGGTCCGCCCCATGCTCCTCGATGTCCTCGTCGAAGAATTGCCGCATCATCTTGACGTCTCCCCTGCTTGCGGAGTATTCTTCCGCAAGGTCTTCGGTGGCGCGGTTGAGGAAATCCTGGTATTCCGAGGAGAGGAACGACCAGGTGACGGAGAGGATCGCCGCGCCTGCGAGCAGATAGATCACCGCTCCCGCCGATAGGGCCACGGCTACAATGCGGAATCGCAGCGACGGGGTTTTCTCAGCCGAGGACATAGCCGAATCCCCGTACGGTCCTTATGAGCTTGCGCTCCGAGTTGCGGTCGATCTTCTCGCGCAGATGGTAGACGCGCGATTCGACCAGGTTGGTATGCGGGTCGAAACTGTAGTTCCAGACGCGGTCCAGGATCGTGTTGCGCGAGACGACGCGTCCCCTGTTGCGCAGGAGGTATTCGAGCAGCTGGTATTCCAGGGGTTGCAGGTCGATGGGTACGCCGGCACGGGTGACGCGGTGGGTGACGAGATCCATCTCAAGGTCGTCCACTTTCAGCACGGTCGTCTCGGTCGCGCGGTTGGCGCGGCGCAAGAGCGCCTGTACGCGTGCCACCAGCTCGGCCACGGAGAAGGGTTTGGAGAGGTAGTCGTCGCCGCCCGCCTCAAGACCTCGGATTTTCGCGTCGACGCTGCCTCGCGCCGAAAGAACTATGACGGGCAGCGCTTTCCCGGCCGTCCGCAGCCGGCGGATGATCTCCAGGCCATCGAGCTTCGGCAGCATGATGTCGACGACGGCGGCATCGTATGGGCCGTGCAGTATGGCTGCAAGGCCGGTTTCGCCGTCGGAGACGTGTTCGGTGGAATATCCCGCCTGGCGGAATGCGCCGGCGACGAACTCGGCGGTAGTGGAATCGTCTTCGATGATGAGTATGTTCATGGCTTCCGCCGTACATTCTACCATACTCCCGTCCTCTCCTGCAGCAGTCAGCCGCCGTCGCCGGAAGTCAGGACCTTCCTGAACCCGCCGTCGAGGCGGGCGTGGGTGAAAATGCCTTCGCCGACGGCGATCTTGAAATGCTGTTGCCGCCACCAGGATGTGTTAAGATTGATTTCCAGCACCTGAAAACCGTTGAGCGTCCGTTTTTTGGGATGGGCCTTCGCCCAGTCGAGCAGATCGAGCATGAGGGCGCGGGAGATCAGGAAGGGCTGGTCGGAGAAGTTCATGACCTCCGAATCTACGACGAGAAATTCGCCATGGCGTTTGATATGGTCAGGGAACCGGCGGTCTGCATCCGGGACGGCATAGGGGGCGCGTCCGATCATGCGATGCGCTTTGCCGGGACGGAAAAATCGCCTGACGGCCGGGCCCAGGCCGTCTCCGTGGTAGCGGGCGTACTTTTTCGCATCGGCGAAACCCTGGCCGGGGAATGTGCGGGACCGGCAGCGTACAATGTCGGCCGTCCCGTCGGCGATGAGTTTCACGGCATCGGAGAGGTACCTGCGCGTGGTGTCTGCGTCTGCCACAAGCGGACAGTCGTTTTGGAGCATGAGCAGATATCGGCCGGTCATGGCGCGCGCCAACGCGTCCATGCCGCCCAGCAGGCCGAGATTTCGCGCATCGCCTGTACGCCGCCAGCCGTCGGCGGCCGCGGTTGGCGGAATTTCATCCGAATCCGCGATCTCGTTGAAGAATACGACGGCTTCGCCGGCACATTCCGCCAGTCTTCCATGCCGGTATGTGCCCAGGGTACGGTTCAGGGTTTCCGGCGCGCGCCAGCTGAGGACGCCGATTGAAAGGTCCAGTCGAGCGTTTCCGTCCGTCATTCTTGTGTCCTTTCCTGTTTCTGCCGCACACAGGCACCCGACCGATGGGGCGGATGGGCAGAACCGACGACAGTATATGACGCCTACATGGTGAAAACTTCACCCGCAGATGGCCATTTGGCTATCTGCGGACTGCCAGGCATCGCGTCCATCTTCGAGATTTTTATTTTCTTTTCCAGTTCACAGCGGACGAATTTTTCGCTATAATACGCCAACTGTTTTTCAGAAAATAGGAGTAAGAGACAATGGCGAACATCAAAGGCGGCCGTGCCGCCCGTAAACGCGACCGTCAGAACGCGAAAGCTAACAAGCGCAACACGCTCGTTAAGACGCGTCTGCACAACGAGCACAAGAAGCTCTTCAAGAAGGCTGATGCTGGCGAGAAGGAGGCTGCCGAGAAGGACCTCAAGGCATTCGTGAGCGAACTCGACAAGGCCGTGAAGAAGGGTATCATCACGAAGAACACCGCCAACCGCAAGAAGTCGCGCGCGCAGCTCAAGGTGAACAAGATCGCCGCGAAGCCCGCTGCGGCCAAGTAAGGAGAGCTGTCATGGCGAAGAAGACGTTGCGGGATGTAGATCTCAACGGCAAGCGCGTTGTGATGCGCGTGGACTTCAACGTGCCGATGGCCAAGGACGGCAGCAGCACGATCACGGACGACACGCGAGTGCAGGCGGCGCTCCCCTCCATCAGGTACGTGCTGGAGAATGGCGCGAGCCTCGTGCTGATGTCGCACCTGGGCCGTCCGAAGGGCAAGGGCTACGAGGCAGAGTTTTCGCTTAAGCCGGTTGCCGAGCATCTCGCGAAGCTGCTTGGCAAGCCCGTCGCGTTCGCGCCGGACTGCATGGCGGCCGACGACACGGTGGCGGCGCTCAAGCCCGGCGACGTGTGCCTCCTCGAGAACACGCGCTTCTACAAGGCCGAGGACGGCAAGGTGAAGAAAGACGACCCCAAGAAGGGCATCCATCTCACCGAGGAGGAATACCAGGCGAAGAAGGCCGAGCTCAAGGCGAAGCGCCAGGAGATGGCCAAGAAGCTCGCCAGCTACGGCGACGTCTACGCCAACGACGCGTTCGGCACGGCGCACCGCGCCCACGCTTCGACGGCCGTGATCGCGGACTACCTGCAGCCGGCCGTCAGCGGCTTCCTGCTGGAGAAGGAAATCAAGTTCCTCGGCGATGCGGTAGAGCATCCCGTCCGTCCTTTCGTGGCGATCCTCGGCGGAGCGAAGGTCTCCGACAAGCTCGCCGTGGTCAAGAACCTTCTCAACAAGGTCGATACGCTTATCATCGGCGGCGGCATGGCCTACACCTTCAAGAAGGCGCAGGGCCTGAAGGTCGGCGCGTCCCTGTGCGAAGACGAGCAGCTCGGCTACGCGAAGGAAATGCTGGAGGCCGCCAAGGCGAAGGGCATCAACTTCCTTCTGCCGGTCGACAACGTGATCGCGGACAAGTTCCCCGCCGAGAAGGACGCCAGCGACATCCAGATGAAAGTGTGCGAAGGCGATATCCCCGACGGCTGGATGGGCCTCGACATCGGCCCGAAGTCCGTTGCGTTGTTCTCCGACGCGATCAAGACGGCCAAGACGGTGGTCTGGAACGGCCCGATGGGCTGCTTCGAGTTCGCGCCTCTCGCGAAGGGCACGTTCGGCGTGTGCGACGCGGTGGCGACGGTGAAGGCCAACGGCGGCACCTCGATCATCGGCGGCGGCGATTCCGTCAGCGCGGTGAAGAAGAGCGGCAAGGCGGCCGAGATGACGCACATCTCCACGGGCGGCGGCGCGTCCCTTGAATACCTTGAGGGCAAGACGCTTCCTGGCGTTGCCGCGCTCAACGACAAGTAGCAGCGCAGGCCGGGCCGCTTCAGAATGACGATACTGGGCATCGACACCTCGTTGCGCTCGAGCGGCTACGGCGTGCTGCAGACGGAGGGTTCGCGGATGTGCGCTCTGGACGCAGGGCGCATCCGGAACCCTCCTAAGCTTTCTCTTTCGGAATGTCTGCGCGTCATCCATGCGCGCGTGGTGGAGCTTGTCGAACGTCACTCACCCGATGTGGTGGCGATCGAAAGCGTCATATACGGGAAGAACGCAGGTACGATGCTCGTGCTGGGAGAGGCGCGAGGGGCGGTTATCACGGCAGCCGCCGATGCCGGCTTGCCGGTTTACGAATACGAACCTCGCCGCGTGAAGATGGCCGTATGCGGAAATGGACTTGCGGAGAAGGGGCAGGTCCAGAGAATGATAAAAACGCTTCTGGGACTTGAGTATCTGCCGCAGAACGATGCAGCAGACGCGCTGGCGATCGCAATAACGCACGCGCATTCGAATTCGCTGCTGGGTTCCAGGGCGCCGATCTGACGCGAAAATGCCGTCCGCCGAATCGCAGGCTGGCTGTGTGGTTTTTCAGGCATGGTTCCAACAAAGGAGTATCTCATGAAGAAGATGGTATCGGACCAGGTGAAGACGGGCAACGAACGCGCACCGCACCGCAGCTTGTTTTTCGCCACTGGCATGAAGCGCGCCGACATGAAGAAACCGTTCATCGGCATCTGCAACAGCTACGAGAGCTTCGTGCCGGGACACTGCCACCTGAACAAGGTCGGCGAATGGATGAAGAAGTGCGTGATCGAGGCTGGCGGCGTGCCGATGGAGTTCAACACCATCGCGGTCTGCGACGGCATCGCCATGGCGCATCCAGGCATGAAGTATTCTCTGCCCAGCCGCGAACTGATAGCGGACAGCGTGGAGACCATAGCGCGTGCGCATTGTTTCGACGCGCTCGTCTGCATCCCGAATTGCGACAAGATCGTTCCTGGCATGCTCCTGGGCGCTCTCCGCGTGAACATCCCCACGATCTTCGCCTCCGGCGGGCCGATGGCGCCCGGCAAGCATCCGCTTACAGGCAAGGACAGCGACCTCAACACGGTTTTCGAGGCCGTGGGGCAGGAGAACGTCGGCACGATCACGAAAGCGCAGCTGCAGCAGGTGGAGGAGACGTCCTGCCCCGGTTGCGGATCGTGCAGCGGCATGTTTACGGCCAATTCCATGAACTGCCTCTACGAGGCTCTCGGCCTCGCCCTGCCCGGCAACGGCACTATTCTGGCAATCGATCCAAGGCGCAAGGAGCTGTACCGCCAGGCGGCGTTCCGTGCCGTGGCTATGGCGAAGAAGGGCGGGCCTCTGCCGAGGGAACTGGTGACGAAGGCGTCTCTGGACAACGCGCTTACGCTCGATATGGCCATGGGCGGTTCCACGAACACCGTTCTGCATACGCTTGCGATCGCGCGAGAGGCTGGCGTCGACTACTCCCTGGAGCGCATGAACGAGCTGTCGGCCCGTACTCCGTACATCTGCAAGCTCGCCCCGAGCGGCCATTACCACGTAAGCGACCTCGATCGCGCCGGCGGCATCATGGCAATCCTGAAGCGCCTGCCGAAGCGGCTCCTCAACCTCAAGGCGAAGACGGTTGGCGGCACGACGCTTGGCCAGCAGGTCGCGCGCGCCGCAGTTGCCGACGACGATGTGATACGTCCGCTCTCAAATCCGTACTCGAAGGATGGCGGGCTCGCGGTGCTGTGGGGCAACCTGGCCGAGCGCGGAGCAGTGGTGAAGAAAGGCGGCGTGGCGCCATCGATGATGACATTTACCGGCAAGGCGATATGCTTCAACTCGCAGGAGGAGGCTTGCGCGGGCATCCTCGGCGGCAAGGTGAAGCCAGGGCACGTGGTGGTGATCCGCTACGAGGGCCCGAAAGGCGGCCCCGGCATGCAGGAGATGCTCGCTCCGACCAGCTACATCATCGGCGCGGGCCTCGGCGAGAGCGTGGCGCTCATCACGGACGGACGTTTCAGCGGCGCCACGCATGGCGCCTGCGTGGGGCATGTCAGCCCCGAAGCGGCCGAAGGCGGATTGATAGGACTCCTTGAAAACGGCGACTTGATCACGATCGACATCCCGAACCGTGCGATCTCCGCCAAACTCTCCAAGGCCGAGATCGCAAGGCGCCGCAAGGCCCGGAAGCCATGGACGCCGCGCATCAAAGGCGGTTGGCTGGAACGCTATGCGAGGTTCGTAGGCAACGCTTCCACCGGGGCTTCGCTGAAGCCGGATGCGTGACCGCCTGCCACGAGCGCGCAAAGCGCTCCGCCAGGATGCTCGGCCCGCATGATGGTCTCGCCGATCAGGAATCCGTTCGCGCCGGCGGCGGCAAGCGAGTCGATGTCTTCGCGCGTGCGAATGCCGCTTTCCGCGATCTTTACCGTTTCCTGCGGAAGCTGACGTATGAGACCGGCCGTGATCGCAGGATCGGTATGGAACGTCTTTAGATCCCGGCAATTCACGCCGATGATGCGCGCGCCAGCGCTGACGGCGGCAGACATCTCTTCCGCCGTGTGCGTCTCTACAAGCGCCTGCAGGCCGTATCCGCGCGCGCAGGCGAGAAGCGAGGCAAGCGATTCCTGCGACAGCGCGGCCACGATCAGCAGCACTGCGTCGGCACCGGCTGCACGTGCGGCGGCAACCTGGTACGGCGTGGTGACGAAGTCCTTGTATAGAACGGGAACGGGTGTTTCGCCACGGACAATGCGTATGTAGTCCTCATTTCCCAGAAATTTGTGCGGTTCGCACAGGATCGAAAGCGCCGCCGCACCTGCGGCCACCAGTTCGGCAGCCAGATCGGCAGGACGAAAGTCCGCGCGTATGAGGCCTTTCGATGGCGAGGCCTTCTTCAGTTCGGCTATGACACGGGGTCCACGCCCCGCTTCGAACGCCGCCGCGAAATCTTTAGCCGGCGGCAGTGATGCGATCTGGCGTTCCAGGTCGGCGAGCGGACACGTCCTGGCCCGCTTCTCCGCATCTGCGCGTCGAAGTGCGCATAGTTCCTGCATCACGTTCATTTTGTAGCCTCGACCAGTGCGTTCAGCTTTGCGATGGCGCGGCCCGAATCTATCGATTCGCAAGCGAGCGGGATTGCCGACTGCAGGTCGGGGGCGCGGCCGCCAACCACAAGCACTGCAGCTGCGTTTTCAACTGCTGCGGCACGGCATGCGCCGCGATCATCGCCGCGCAGCACGCGCAAGAGCAGTTCTGCGTTCATCTGCGGGTTCCCGCCCACGATCGCAGACGTTGGATACGAAACTCCATAGAGACGCCCGGCGTCTATAAGCTTGGTGCTGATGCTTCCGTCCTTCAGTTCGCTCGCGAATGTGAGGCCGCCAGGCGAAAGCTCGTCCAGGTTTCCGTCGCCGCAGACCACCAGCGCGTGGGTGGAGCCGAGTCGTTTCAAGGTTTGCGCGAAAAGCGGCGCCAGCTTCGGATCGTACACGCCGATGACGTGCCGCCGCGCGCCAGCCGGGTTTGTAAGCGGCCCGAGCAGATTGAAGACGGTGCGGAAGGCGAGGTCTTTCCGGACGGGGGCGGCGAATTTCATCGCAGGATGGAGGTTGCGCGCGAAGAGGAAGCATATGCCGATTTCGCGAAGGCAGCGTTCTACTACGGAGACTGGGGCCGCCAGATTGACCCCTAGCGCCGACAGGACGTCGGCCGCGCCGCACTTTGACGTCGCCGCTCCGTTTCCATGCTTGGCCACTGGAACGCCAGCGCCTGCGGCGATGAACGCCGCCGTCGTGGATACGTTGAACGACCCGGTGCCGTCGCCGCCAGTGCCAACTATATCGACCGGATCAAGGCCGCCGCTGCTCACATGTACGCCTTCGCTACGCATCGCCCGTGCGGCGCCCGCCAATTCCGCAGACGATATCCCCTTGCGCCGGAAACCTGCAAGCAAGGCTGCCAGCGCGTTTTCCGGCATGCCGCCGGTCATGACCGATGCGAACACGCTCATGCTCTCATCTTCAGTGAGATCGTGTCCGTCTATTACCTTTTCCGTCAACTGCTGCCGTTCGGCGCCTGTTGCCGCCTTTTGCGACGCGCCATCCCGCCCGCGGACGTGGTCCAGAAAGTTCCGGAGCTGACGGCGTCCATCAGGAGTGCCGATCGATTCAGGGTGGTATTGCACGGACTCGATGTCCAGCGTCTTGTGCCGCAACCCCATGATCTCGCCATCGTCGCTGGCGGCACTCACCTCGAAACAGTCGGGAAGCGTGGCGCGTTCCACAGCGAGAGAGTGGTATCGCATCGCGGCAAATCCCTGCGCCACGCCGCGGAATATCCCCTTGCCGTCGTGCGTGACAGGGCTCGTCTTGCCGTGCATCAGCCGGCGGGCGGGAACGATCTTCCCGCCAAACGCCTGCGCGATGGACTGGTGGCCGAGGCATATGCCGAGGAGCGGCATCTTGCCGGCGAACTCCCGTACCGCCGCGAGAGTGACGCCGGCAGAGTCCGGGTTGCCGGGCCCCGGGGAGAATACGATAGCCTCGGGCGTCAGCGCTGCGATGCCGTCAAGATCGATCTCGTCGTTCCTGACGACTTCCATGTCCGCCCCAAGCCCTCTGAACTCCTGCACGAGGTTGTAGGTGAACGAATCGTAGTTGTCGATCATCAGAATCATAGCGTTTCTCCATGTAGAAACGTTGACAGTATATCATCTTCCTTTCGGGTGTGCAACCGCCTTTTCCCGGCAAGCAGGGATTCCCTTTCCGCGCGTCCATTATTCCGGGGCAGTTGACATGCGCACTGATGGAGTGTATGATTCTCGCGAGGTCGGTATCCGCAGGAGTTGCACATGTCCACAACGAGATTGATGTCAGGATGAAGACGATCCTCTTTTTCGAGTCGGCGTTCTGCCAGACGAACCAGGCGCAGCAGGACGGAGCCCGCCGCTATGCGCGCGCCGCGAACTGGCAGGTCAGGACGGTCGAGTACGGCCGTGCGGCGCGGGATCGCACGGGGAGCGAAGGCGTTAAGGGCAAGGAGTCCATCCGGAAGCTGGCGGAATTCTGGAAGGCCGACGGGTGCATCGTCGAGTGCGGGAACGAGCCAACGACCTTGAAGGCGTCAGACTTCGCCGGAATTCCGGCTGTCTTTCTCGACCGTCATCCTGATACGATCGAACCGGGCACCGTCTGCGTGAGCAACGATGCGGAATCCATCGCGTCCGCCGCCGCACATGTCCTTCTTGAGCTCGGCTTCAACGACTACGCCTACGTCGGATGGCTGGAACCCGTCACGTGGAGCGAGAAGAGGGAGGCGTGCCTTGCGGAAATCGTGCGCCTGAACGGAAAGGCGTTCCACCTGTTTCCGAAGTCTGCGCGAAAGTTGTCCGACAGGCGCTTGCACACGATGTTGCTTTCGTGGCTGAAGGGCCTGCCCAGGCCCTGCGGAATCTTTGCCGCGAACGACTACGTTGCGCGGATCGTGCTGGAAGCGTGCGTGCAGCTGCGGATTGCCGTTCCCGACGAGATTGCCGTCGTGGGCGTGGACAACGAGGAGCGCATCTGCGAGAACACGCGGCCGACGCTGACAAGCGTCTTGCCCGACAACGACCGAGCCGGCTACATGGCGGCGGAACTGCTCGACGGGATGATGCGTGGCGAGCGGCAGGTCAGCCACACGTTCGGCGTGTTGACCGTGGTGCGACGGCAGTCCACATGCCGCTACAGGCGGAACGACGCGCGCGTGCTGGCGGCGGTGGAGACCATTCGCCGCCATGCGTGCGAGGGGCTGTCCGCCAGGTCGGTAATCGACGGGATGGGCTGTTCTCGCCGATTGGCCGAGATACGCTTCCGCGAGGTGACCGGGCATTCCATCCTGGACGAGATCACCGACGTTCGGCTGACGCATGCGCGGATGCTGTTGCGCGATCCCCGCAAGACGGTCGAGATGGTCGCTAGCTGCTGCGGATACAACTCGCCGGTCGCCCTGCGCAAGGCGTTCCTCTCGCACACGGGCGAGACGCTCTCCGCCTGGCGCGGACGCCAAGATGGCATCTGACCATTGCGCATTAGCTGTTCAGTTTTTCTGCGCAACAGTTTCCCGCGAATTCGTGCTTTGGAGTGTTCGTCGGCGGTTCGGCCTTCCCGGTGTGCACCTAATTTGATATTCTGAGATTAGGTGCTAAATCCAAAGGGTAGGAATTTTAGCACCTAATCTCGTTTTCTTGATTAGGTGCTAAAATCCAGTTGCCTATTTTCAGCAAATAATGATATAATTTGCGTTGGTTTTCCACGAAAGGAGTTTTTCGATGTTCTATGGACGGAATGACATACTTGACAGGTTGATGTCGCTTTTCAAGAAGCGGACATCCTCTCTCGTTACCTGTAGAGGCAGGCGCAGAATAGGAAAATCAACCTTGATTGAGGTGTTTGCGCAACGGGCGGATGCGCGCTTCATCAAGATAGAAGGTTTGAAGCCCAGGCCAAAACTCTCAAATGCCGACGAACTTGCCAATTTTGCCGCACAGCTTGCTGCGCAGACTGGATGCGAGACCACTCCGCCCGCAAACTGGCTCAATGCGTTCATCAGGCTTGCCAGGGAGATTGACGATTCGCAGCGCACGGTGGTGCTGTTGGACGAAGTGTCGTGGATGGCTTATTACGACAACATGTTTTCCGGTACGCTCAAAATTGCATGGGACAACTATTTCAAGAAGCATCCTCGGCTGGTGTTTGTCGTCTGCGGGAGCGTGTCCACCTGGATACGTGACAACATCATTGAGGACGGTTCTTTCTATGGCCGACGCTCCCTTGACATCATCGTGCCCGAACTTCCGCTTTCCGAGTGCGTGAAGTTCTGGGGAAAGACGGCATCGCGAATCGACAGACGCGAGATAATAGATGTCCTTTCTGTGACGGGCGGCGTTCCGCGGTATCTTGAGGAGATCGAGCCTGGCGCGACTGCGGTCGAGAACTTGAACAGGCTGTGCTTTCTTCCCAAGAGCCTGCTGCGCGAGGATTTTGACGAGATGTTCAGCGATGTCATAATCAGGCAGCCGATGTTCACGGCAACCGTCATGCGTTCTCTCGTGGACGGCGCGCACAGCGTGACGGAGATCGCCAAGTCGCTTGGACTGGAGAAGGGCGGACGCATTTCCGAGGCTCTTTCGCAACTTGAGGAGGCTGGAATCGTCGCTTCGGACAGTGGCAAGAATCCTGAAAGCGGCAAGGACGCAAGAATGGTCAAATACCGTTTGCGCGATAATTATTCGCGCTTCTATCTCAGGTACATCGAGCCGGAGAAGGCAGCCATAGACAAGGGAACCTTTGCGCTTGGTTCGCTTGACAGTCTCGACGGGTGGGATTCCGTCATGGGGCTTGCGTTCGAGAATCTTGTCGTGAACAATGTCCGCGACCTCATGGTTCCGCTTGGCCTTGGAACGGCGCATGTGACGTCGGCCGCTCCGTACAGCCGCGTCGGATCCAGGAACGGCAGGCGAGGTGTTCAAGCTGATTTGCTGGTGCAGACGCGCCGGTCAATGTGCGTGGTGGAAGTGAAGCGCCAGCGGGAAATAGGTCGGGACGTCATCGACGAGGTGGAGGAGAAGGTCAGGCGCATTCCGCATCGGGATGGGATATCCGTCCGAACGGCTCTCGTATACGAGGGGCATCTTGCTCCGATTGTGGAGGCGGACGGCTACTTCGACGCTGTAATCCCGTTCCGGACATTGCTGGGCGTCTAGCCGCACACGGGCGAGACGCTCCCGGCCTGGCACGAGCGCCAGGAAGGGGACGGTGTCTTTCTGACGGGCGCATTGGTGGAGGCGTGCCATTGCGCATTAATTTTCGATATTTTTAGCGCAGAAGTTTCTTCGCTCGTCATATTTTTTGGCATACTGTTGACCGAGCATTCGGTTTGTCAGGTCGTTTTGCCACTGACAGGAAAGGTTGTGTTTCATGAACAATGGAGTCTACAGATGAGAAATAAATTGATGCTAGGCTTTGTCGTTTTGGCCTTTTGTTGCCATGCGAGGACGGTGGCATTGTGGCCACTGGAGCGTGATGACGTACTTGGTACGGCAAACGTCAGATGCGCCATCGACAATGCGAACGCATTCGTCAATGCAATGGAGATCGGTGCGACGGTCAAGGCTGTAGAATGGAATCTGCCGCCGAACCCGGACTCCGCAGCTCATCTTTTCCAACCGATCAACAAGGCCTATTTCAGCAACTCAGGTTCATCAACCTTATTGACATGTGTCAATCCAGACATTGGCCGGGTGCTGGCACTGACGAATGATTTCACGCTGGAAGGGTGGATTGCACCTGTCAATGTACAGGATGGAAACTGGCATGTCATTGCCCAGGGCAACAACGGGTCCGATGAGGGCTTGGGCTGGATCTGGTCTATACGCAACACGCGTACGAACGCCAATGACCCGTCGGTCAAGGATGTCACCTTTGAAATGTACACGGCACGGGTGCCAGTTGGAGGTGTGGGGGAGAACGACCAGATATTCGGCGAACCGATTTCCCCAGTCGAAGCCGTCGATCTGACGAATCGCTGGCATCATGTGGCCTTGGTATTTGTTCACGAAAACGGAAACGGTATGCACGAATGGCGAATGTACTATGACGGCACGTTGAAGGGAAGCATCGAAGTGGGTGCACGCACCTCATATCCGACAAGCACGAATGCGACGCTAAACATCGGGGGAAGACCGAGTGGGAAAAGTCTGCTGGGCGGCTATGACTATTGGCGACTCTCAGATGCGGCTCTGGGACCTTCGGATTTCCTGTGCGCCGGAGGCATAGGAACTCGACTCGCCTCTACCGGGCCGACGACAGTTAGCTATTGGAAGCTCGACTGTTCCCCATCCGGGACGCTCGACACATCCGACTGCGCCGGACACGCTCATCTCAACATGGGACTCATTGAGACGCCGGACAACCTTTACTCAAAGGTGACGGCCTCCACGGACGCGGCGTTCTCGGGTAATCCACCCAACCCCTACGCTATGCTTGCGGGAGGTAACGTCGGTTCTGCCCGAATGGATGTCCTGAACGCGAATCTCCGTTTTCCCGGACTGGGGGCTGCGCTTGAAACGACGAACAGCTTCACCGTGGAGGGATGGGTGAAGTTTGACGATTCGTTCGGTACGGCCAGTACCTACCAGTCAGATCGTCCCCAGCGTTTTTCCTACATTTTTCACACGCGACAGGACGATGACGGTTGGGCTCTCCAGCAGACGGAACAGGCGAACGGCATCCGCACATTCGCCATCCACGCCGAAGATCCTGCGTCGGGACGGAGGCTGGTCACGTCCCAGAGGCCGTTCGCCAAGAAGCTCCGTGGGGACGAGAGCGGATGGATTCATCTTGCACTCGTCTACGACCATGCGGCCGGGGACTCAGCTCAGGGGGTCTGGACGCTCTACGGCAACGGAGAGTGCTGGGGTTCCATTACTAATGAACATGTAGTGACGGGGCCGTCATGCGGCTCCGATTTCATGATTGGCGGGCGTGGCGTCTCCAAGGATCAGTTCTTTGGAGGGTTCGACAGCGTTCGCGTCTCAGGTGCCGCACTGAATCCGACGCAATTCCTTTGTGCGGACACGGACATGGCCGAGGCTGCGTCGGATGTTATCGCCTGGTGGCCGCTCAACTCTTCCGATGGCGTGTGTCTTGATGTAAGCGACATAGTCGGGCCCTATTCCGTGAATTCAGGCAAATACGCGGCGACAACCTACAAGCCGGCGGCGGTTGTCGGCGATGCGCCGACAATCGTGAATCCGGACGCTTCCGGACGGTGTCGTACCGACACGACCAGTCTTGGTGGCAGCCTTCAGTTCGGGCGTGGCACAAACAGATATCTACTCACACAGGATCCTGACGTCTGCGGACTCTTCGGCGGTAATAAAAACTATACACTCGAGTGTTATCTAAAATGCAACGAGGTGGCAGCCAACTGGGAAATCCTGTCAATAGCTCTTCAAGGGCTGAACACTACTTTGACCGATCCTGGCTGTTGGCTCAATTTCTCGTATCGTCTGGACGGTTTCAAAATCCTGGATGCGACTGCTAGGCCCTTGAACTCGGTCGGCGATGTGCTTTTCCCAGAGAGCAAGGACATATTGGGCGTAAACGAATGGCACCACGTAGCGCTCACGCACGCCTGTACGCCCGATTCTTCCGATGGCAAGACGCTGCTGACACTTTATGTCGATGGAACTCGTGTCAGCTCCCTGACAGGTACCATGGATGTGGCCCAGTCTGTCAAGGCCGTGTCTTTCTTCGGACGTTATTACAGTCAGAATTCGTTTCGCGGACAGGTGAGTTCCATGCGCCTCTCGAACACGGTGCTGGCCCCCTCGCAGTTCATCTGTGGTTCGCAGCCCGTGTCCTGTGCGACGAATGCGTTCCGGAAGGGTACAATCGCTTATTGGGCGTTTGACAATGCTGATGGCACTGCGGATGTGGCGGATCGTGCCCCATTCGTCTCATTCGTCCCCGATGTGGCCGATACTGCGTTGTTAACCGGGATTGCCGATGCAGCCTGCAGGCACGTGCCTAATCCTGACACGAATATCGTGCCGCGCGTGGCGACGAACGTCGGTGCCGTGGCGTTTCCGTCGGGCGGCGGTGTTTTGCGTGTCGCCAGTGTAGGGCTTGAACTTGAACCTATGCGTCCATTCACGATTGAAGGTTGGCTCAAATGGACACGTACGGATCCCGGCGTGCCGGAGGTGCTGTTTGGAACCTATCATGAAAGCATTGATGCGGGGTGGAGGCTGTATATCGACTCGACAGGTGGCACACCTGTGCTGAAACTGCTCGCCAAGGCTCCAGGGTCGTGGACGGCAGTGACGGCGGCGACACTCGTGGCCGATGTTTCCCACTGGGACCGAGACTGGGTCCATTTGGCATTGACATACGATCCCGCCGAGGGGACGAACGGTCGTTGGCGCGTCTACGAATTCGGAAAGGAAGTTGGATCGGCGGATAATCGCTGGCTTGATCGCTGCACGACATGGGGCATCCACGAATTCATGTTCGGCGCGGTCGCCGACAGTGGCACGGTCGTCGGCTACACTGGTCTTCTAGACTCGTGGCGCATCTCCGACGGTGCGTTGCGCAAAGACGCTTTCCTTTGGCAGCCGCCGCACGGATTATCCATCATCATCCGTTAGGTGGTGCGCATGAGAACCCGCATCTTTTCTCTTTGCTGCCTGACGCTGAATCTCGCGGTTTCGGCATTGGATGAGGCATCCATTCTCGCCTATACGCAGGGACGGCCCTGCGAACAAGAAGCGCCCGGTGACATTCTTGTGAACCAGCCGGACATTGTGGTCTATGTGCCTCGCCAGACAATGAACGGGAAGAAAGGCGACCCTTACCGCCGGGGTGATTCATACAACGACCATTTCCATGTCATAGCCGACGAGACGCGTGGGCAGCTATATGCATTCTGGACACAGGCATCGTGGGAAGGCGCCCCCGACCAGCACATCGCCTTCTCGAAGTCTGCCGACAAAGGCATTACGTGGTCCGACCCTGTGACACTTGCCGGCGGAGAGACCCGCGCACTGCCGAAATTGCGGGCTAGCTGGCAGCAGCCAATGCTCGCGAAGGGTGGGCGACTATACTGCCTGTGGAATCAGCAGACAACATCTCGGCCTCCCCATTGCGGAGAGATGTTTGGCACGTATTCCGACGATGCGGGGAAAACATGGCACGAGCCGAAGCAGGTGAAGTTTCCAAAGCGTATGGACCAGGATCCGGTAGACCGGCTCATCCCGCCAAGCTGGTGCAACTGGCAACGTCCACTTCGTTTGGGCACGGACGGATGTTATTTCGTGGGGTGTTCGCGTCATGGCAAGGCGTCCTACGACGCAAGGAGCTGCTGCAAGATCGAATTTTGGCAGTTCGAGAACATAGACGATGCTCCCGCCGTGGAGGATATCCGTTTTTCCCAGTTTGCCACGAACCGGGATGCGATTTCGGCGGACAAGGTGGAGCCGATTCCCGGCGTCAAATACTTTACTCCCGTATGGCATCCCTACGGGCATCCGGAAGATTCCGCCGTGGAGGAAGCATCCATTGTCAAGCTTCCCGACGGACGCCTGTTTGCGCTCATGCGCAGTTCGATCGGCTGTCCGGTGTGGAGCCAGAGCCGTGATGGCGGCCGTACATGGAGTGGGCCGAAAGCGCTGCTGGATGCCCACGGGAAGCCATTCCCGCATCCTCGCTCTCCTTGCCCACTTTACGACTGGAAGGGGCCTGAGGCCGGGAGCGGATGGTATTTCGCGCTCATCCACAACACCTTCGACATGACACTCAAGACGGCCTACCAGAAACGTGGTCCCCTCTACCTCATTGCGGGCGTGTTCGCACCGGGCGACGACCAGCCAATTCGTTTCGGCGAGCCACAGCTATTCGCCCCGCGTCCATCTGGTAATAGCTTCTATTCATCCTACACGGTGCAGGACGGGCACGGCGTCCTGTGGTTCAACGACCGCAAGTACTATCTTCTTGGACGTGTCGTGGGGGATCGGTGGTTTGAGAAGGCAAGGAGGAGCGACCAGCGTCCAGCTGGAGACGCGATTTCAGTTCCGACCGTAGTCGGGGGACGGTTGACTGGCGCGATGCGATAAGGAAAGGAACAGGAGATGGTGTTGTTTGGCGGAGCAGTGTTGGCGGCAGTTTTTGCGGCGGGAACGTTCAGCCCATACGGCGTGGTGACGGACGGATCTCGGTCGGAGTACGCGATGCACGACGACCTGGCCGACCTCATCAAGGTCGGCGGCATGGGTTACGAGCGTGTGGACTGGGACTGGCGCGTATGCCAGAAGGAAAAGGACGGCGCGTTCGACTTCTCGAAATACGACAGGATCGTGGATGCGGACGAGGCGCGCGGCATCACGGTGCTGCCGATCGTGTACGGTCCGCCGAGATGGGCGTATCCCGCATGGCAGAACCTCGATGGCTACGCCGCCTTCGTGCGCGCCACCGTGCGCCGCTATGGGAAACGGATGCCTGTTATCGAAATCTGGAACGAAGAGAACATCCCCGGTTTCTGGAAGGATCCGAATCCGACGAACTATCTCGCGCTCCTCAAGGCGGCCTACACGGCGGCGAAGGAGGCCGATCCCTCGGTGCGCGTGGCGCTGGGTGGCACGGCGGGCTGGGCGCACGGGTTCATCCGTTCGCTTTACGAGATCGGCGCGAAGGACTACTTCGACATCGTGAACGTGCATCCATACTGCTATCCGTATACGCCGGAGGAACCATTGCGGATTGGGTTCGCAGAATTGAGAAAGCTCATGGCCGAACATGGTGATGCGCGCAAGCCGATCTGGTTTACGGAGATTGGCTGGCCCACGCATGAAGCAGATCTCACGGGGCCGGGCGGCGTCCTGCTCGCGGGACTCAAGACGGCGCGACCTGGAAAGACAAGTTGGAACGTCATCTATACGGTCTGCGAACCGGATGGCCAGAAACCGGATCAGCTTTTGGCGCGAAACCTGACGTCAACCCTGCCTTCTGGGTCAAAGGTGCGAGTGTGCGGCCCGAAGGAGACGTGCGAGCGGCTGGCGGCAGGCGGCTGGGACGCAGTAGTGTATCCAATGGACGAATCCTATCCGGCCGACACGCTCGACGCGGTTGTCGAATTCGTGCGAAAGGGCGGCACGTTTATCGACCTTGGCGGCATGCCGATGTGGAAACCCTACCGCAACATGCCGGGCGGCGGTGGACGGGTGTTTCCGCACGACGGCGGACGGGAACGTTTCGCGCGGCTCAGGATCGGGCTCGACTCGTGGTGGCTGCCCGGGAGCGAACTGCCTAAGGGCGACAATCCAATGGCGGTACACGCCACGCCGGAGGGCATTGCCGCAGGCGTCAAGCAATCGCCGACGGGATTCCCGTGCGTACACTTCTTCTCTGAAAAGGCGCTTGGGCCGGACGATAGGATGGTGCCGCTGATCGCATGTACGAACCCGCTCAACGGCAAGCAGGCCGTCGCCGCCTGCGTCTATCTGCTCAACGGCGACATGAAGGGACGCGTGGTGGTGTGCGGCATCATGCTGGATAGGCCCAGTCGTCGCATTCCCGTCTCGGAACGGCAGCAAGGCGTGATGTTCGCGCGGGCGATGGGCGTCTCGTTCGCAGAGGGCGTGGAGGCCTTCTTCTGGTACAGTCTGCGCGCGAGCGAGAAGGACCGCTTCTACAACGAGGACCATTTCGGGATGGTACATGCGAACCTCGTGCCGAAGGACGGGTGGCTCGCGAACAAGATGTTCATCACGCAGCGTCCGGCTGGATCGTTGAATCTCGGCGGCGAATGGCGGAAGGACGGACTCTATTTCCCTCAATGGAGACGTCCCGACGGAAAGGTGGCAGGGATGGCCTGGACGGATCGCGCAGCCTGCGTTCTGGTCTGTACGTTCGATTCCGAAGACGTCGCGTTCCACGACATGTGGGGCAAGCCGGCTGTCGTCCATGGCACGGGGCGGACGCGCCGCCTTGCGGTAACGGGCGAACCGCTCTACTTCTCCGGGGCGCGTTTGGTGGCACCCGTGCCATTGCCAAAGTAGAATGTCCATGACATCTGAACGGCCGGGGCTCGTCGCGTTGAACATCGGTATTCGCTCGGCGCGAAAAAAAAACGGGCGCATCTCCGTTTTTCACCGTCCCTCCTTTGTAATGGAAACAACCAAAACAACTTTCAAAAACAACTTAGTCCTATGGGCACACCTTGAACATTCTCACTTTCAGAATCGTTATAGCTTATGGATCGGCAAATGGGCGCGGGCGAGTTAGCCCGCGCGCATAAGGTAAGTTGTTTCAAATAGTTGTTTCCATTCAATGGAAAAGGCTACGGAGAATTATGGAGATGCGCCCCAAAAAAGCAGGACGGTTGGGCCATATTGACATCCGGCAAGCGAATGTGTATACTTTTTGGCAAAACGATACGCATAGGAGCTGGATGTGGCAACAACGAGATTGGCATTAAGCATGGATGAGGACGTCTTGGCGCGTGCACGGCGGCTGGCTGAGGCGCGGCATACGAGCATCTCAAGGCTTTTCGTGTCGTTTGTTTGCCTGATGGAGCAGGGCGGGAAGACGGAGGAAGACCTTCCGCCATTGACCAAGCGCGCGCTTGGGCTAGCGAAGGGGACAATCCCCGATGGTTGGGACTACAGGGAGACACTCGCGGATGCGCTCGTCGAGAAGTACGGAGCGGGACGATGAAGAAACGCATATTCGTGGATACGAATGTCCTCTTGGACGTGTTGCTGGAACGCGAAGGTTTTTACTATGACGCCCTCAAGATATGGGCGGCGGCGGAAGAGGGGAAGGTTGATGCGCACATCGCAGCCATTTCCGTCAACAATGTCCACTATGTGGTCAAGCGTCTGAAGAGCGAGACGACGGCGATGGTCGCCGTTCGTATCATCCTGCGCATTTTCAAGGTCGTTCCTGTGGATTCCGAAATACTGTCTCGGGCCGCCGATTTCCACGACAAGGACTATGAGGACGACATTCAGTTCCAGTGCGCGCTTCACGCGAAATGCTCGCAGTTCTTCACGCGTGATCCAACACACTACGACTCGTCGCTCATGGCTGTTGTTCCACCCTCGTCATTTGTGCCGTAAGAAGGCGTTTCTCCATGCGAACAAGTGATCCAGGAGAACGGCCATGGACAATCAGATGTTCCTTTGCCTTTGCATGGAACCAATTGGTATGATACAATATGGTACCATGAAAAGGCAACTTGAGAACAGTAATCCTTTCCGGTATGGATGCGTGGTGGAGGACAGTTTCTAGACGAGGTCGGAATCGGCAACGCGGCGTCCGCGCGAAAGGCCGCAATCCGGCTGTGCGAACTGAGGTACATCTATTTGTTCCGTGGTGAATATCGGTTCTCCAGCATGTTCTTCAGGGCCTGGCTTCTGCGTCGGGACTATTGATCCGCTTTTGAGATGGCAGACGCATGTTCCGAGGGACTGTCCCCATAAAATTCACACGATCACGACACCGAACGGCAATGCTATCCGTTGCGTCATGGGGTAAGTAACCGTGGTCGTGAGCTTTCCCCAAAAAGATAAAACGGACAGCCCCAAATATGCAAAACGCAATTGCCCAAAAACACAAAATGTGATATAATTCAGTTTGTCATGGCACAGAAAAGGAGATAATATGAATTATTTGCCTCGAATTGTTGATTCAGAACTCGACTTGAGACTTCGCGCGATAGGGGCAACTGTTATAGTCGGTCCCAAATGGTGTGGCAAGACAACGACGGCGAAGCAGAAGGCGAAGAGTGTTCTTGAGATGCAAGATCCAGATTTGCAGGAAGGATATCTTAAGCTCGCCGCCACAAAGCCATCGATGTTGCTGGAAGGCAAGAA
The DNA here is from genome assembly GCA_002373695.1 of Verrucomicrobia bacterium UBA3624. Lineage (GTDB taxonomy): Bacteria > Verrucomicrobiota > Kiritimatiellia > RFP12 > UBA1067 > RUG572. Next base: position 9,483 of record DFLH01000039.1, on the reverse strand, counting down.
TCCAAGATTGATAGATGAATGGCAGCTTGCGCCAGTATTATGGGACGCCGTCCGCGTTTCGGTAGACCGTAGGAAAGAAAAGGGACTGTATCTTCTAACGGGGTCGGTCGTTGTCGACGAGGACAAGATCAGACATACAGGAATCGGACGAATTTCTCGTCTTGAAATGGAAACGATGAGTCTCTTCGAGACAGGAGAATCGAGCGGAGACATCTCGTTGAGGGAATTATTCGCAAATCCGTCTGTCTCGGTTGATGGTGCAAAGGGAAAATTAACAGTCGAGGAGCTGATTTTCGCTGTTTGCCGGGGCGGATGGCCGTCATCGCTTGAAGCCGTTGGCGATGACGCAAAACTTTTTGTCGCAACTGATTATTTCAACAATGTGGTGGATGTTGACATTTCACGTGTTGATGATGTGGAGCGCGATCCGATTCTTGCGGGGCAGCTTCTTCGGTCGTATGCAAGGAACATCTCGACTTTGGCCACCAAGGCGAGCATTCGAAAGGACGTGCTTTCGGTTCGTGACGTGTCCTTGCCCACCGTTGATTCCTATCTGTCGGCATTGCGCAAGCTGTTTGTGATCAACGATGTCGAGGCATGGTGCCCGGCCATACGGAGTGCCACGGATATTCGCGCGTCGCATAAACGCGGCTTTTCGGATCCGTCGATTGCCGTGGCCGCGATGGGTGTAGGGCCGGATTATTTCAGAACCGATTTCAAGACATTCGGCTTCCTGTTCGAATCCCTCGTGATGCGTGACCTCAGAGTGTATTCGCATGCATTGGGCGGGCGTATTTCGTATTATCGCGATCGGTATGGACTTGAAGCCGATGCCGTGCTTCATCTGAATGACGGGCGCTATGCACTGATTGAGGTAAAGCTTGGTTCAAATGAAATCGAGGAAGGTGCTGAACATCTGAAAGAGATAAAACGCCTTGTCTCCGAATACAACAAATCGGAATCCCAATGTCCGCTTCGTTTGCCGGATCTCCTGATGGTAATCACAGGTGGCGAATATGCCTACACGCGTGAAGACGGCGTTGTCGTCTGCCCCGTTTCCGCGCTGAAACCATAGTCGCCGCGATTAGGCTTATAGGGGTACTGATGTCGAATGAGAGGCCAGTGACTGTCGCGTTGCGGATCGGGTTTCGCTCGGCAAGGGCGAACGCCGTGCCGATGGTCGTGCTGTGGCTGCTTGCGGCCGCGACGGTCTGGACCTACTACTCCGTTCCGGCCGTGACGGCGGCGTTCGAGCCGCTGCGGAAGTGGCAGGCGGAAAGCGGATGGCGGGCGGCGCTCCTGAACCGCGTGTTCTTCAACGGGCTTCTGCCCGGCGTGTTCCTGCTCGCGGTTCCGTCAATCCGTCCTAGGCACGTGCTGCTTGTCATCGCCGCGCAGGCGCTGTGGGGCGGCTGCTGGGGCGTGGCGACGGATTTTTTCTTCCGCTGGCTGGATGTCCTGTTCGGCTCCGGGCGCGACTTTGCGACGCTCGCCTGCAAGATGATGATGGACGAATTTGGCTTTACGCTGTTCCTGGTGGCTCCGGCCGACGCGGCGTTCTTCTTCTGGGCCGGACGAGATTTCTCCTTCGCACGGGCGTGGCGGGAACGGCCGAAAAGGTTCTTCCATGGGCTGGTCTTGCCGAACCTGATCTCCAACTGGTGCGTGTGGGTTCCCGTTTCATTAGCCATCTTTGCCTTTCCCCTGCCGTTGCAGGTACAGCTCTCGGGCTTCGCGGCGGCGTTCTGGACGCTCATGTGCCTCCAGATAGGTCTACGGACGAAAAATACAGAAATTCCGTAACAGTATTGCTGTAACGCGCATTAGTTGCCAAGATTTCTTGCGTAATAGTTCTTGCCGGAGGCCGGTTTGTAGGTTATACTTCTTTCACGGATTATAGGAGATCTAAATGAAATCGGTTGTGATGTCGAGAATCAGAGGTGTGCGCATGTTGTCGCTTGCCGCGGCCGTCTGCGCGGTCTTGTCCTGTGCGGCGGCCGGGAGCGGGGTTGACGAAAGTCAATTCACTGTGATCTTCAACGGGAAAGACCTTTCCGGATGGATTGGCGACAAGAGCGTCTACTGGGTGCCGGAGAAGGGCATTCTCCAGTGCGGCGGGCGCGAGGGCGTCACGCCCGCGCCAGACGACTACATCATGACGGAGAAGTCGTATGCGGACTTCGTGATCCGCTTCGACTTCCGCACGTGGAAGGGCGGCGACAACGGCATCGGCTTCCGTTACCCGGGCGTGGACGACATGGCGTATTCCGGCATCGAGATGCAGCTCGCGGACACCGTGCGCAAGAGTTGGCCGCGGCATTGCTCCATGGGCGGGTTCTACGGCGTCTCGGAGGCGCTTGACGACCGTTCGGCCGACCAACCGCTGCTCGGCGCGACGTATGTCAAACCCGTCGGGGAATGGAACGCATGCGAGATCAAGGCGGAGGGGCCGCACCTCACGGCGTGGATCAACGGCGTGAAGGTGAACGAGGTGGACCTCTCCACGCGCAATCCCGATACGGGCTACGACAAGCACCCGCATTCGGGCGTCCGCTCGAAGAAGGGGCATTTCATCTTCTGGGTGGGGAACCCGAAGGTTCCGACCCAATGGCGCAATATCCGCGTGAAGGAGCTGAAGCCGGCGGCGGCGGTCGATCCGGGCGCGCACCGGTTCCTCTATTCCGATTTCATGAACCGCAAGCTAGTGTACATCGACGAGGCCAATCCGGCGGCCTATTGGGAGGCGTTCCTGCCGGAGGTGGCGTTCGATCTCACGCGCTGCGGGCTGAACCGGCTCGTCGTCGCGCAGCGGCACGGCTGCCGCCTCTACGACTTGGGGCAGATGCGCTTCCTCTCCGAGATCAAGGACCCCGAGCACCTCAAGTACGCGACGAGCGCGACGCGTCTCGCCGACGGGCGCACGTTCATCCTCGACGGCCCGGCGATACACGAATACTCTTCCGACGGGAAATGGACGCGGAAGTTCACCTTCGGCGACCGCGTGAAGCAGACGCGCATCATGCGCTTCACCGACCGGGGCACGGTGCTGATCGGCGCGTACACGGGCTTCGCGGAGGTGGTGCTTGACGAGGGGCTGTCCCCGGAGAAGCGCGTCCGCGCATGGTTTCAGCTGCCGGGCACGGCGCGGTACTGCTATCAGGCCCAGTGGCAGAGGGACGGGACGCTGCTCACGACCGGCGGCTATCTGCCGGAGGTCGTCCGCTTCGCGGCGGACGGACAGGTGCTCTCGCGCGTGCAGGCCCAGCAGCCGGAAGGGCTTTCCAACTACTTCTACGCCGGATACCACGTGCGCCCGAACGGCAACTGCGTGGTGGCGAACTGGACGGGCCACAGCGGGCGCGATTTCCGTCCGGGCTGGAAGCTGATCGAGTTCGCGCCTGACGGCAGGGTGGTCTGGAACTGGAACGCGCCGTGGGCCGGCACGCCGAACGCGGTGATCGTGTTCGACTGAAAAAGGCGCATCGTGCCTCCCCCATTGCAGACGGTTTGACCCAACGGACGCGGTTTGGTAAAATACGCGGTGTGGAAAGCAGCCTTCAGATTCCCTACGGCATCTTCGACTTCAAGCGCATCCGCACTGAAGGCTACTGCTACATCGACAAGACCGGCTACATACCGGCGCTCGAGCAGTCTGGCTCGTTCCTCTTCTTCGTGCGCCCGCGGCGCTTCGGCAAGTCGCTCTTCATCAACATGCTCCGCTGCTACTACGACCTCGCGGAGAAGGACAACTTCGAGAAGCTCTTCGGCGGACTCGCCATCGCGGAGAACCCCACGCGCAACGTGAACCGCTTTCAAGTCCTCTATATGGACTTCTCGCGCGTGAACCGGGGAATCGGGATGACGCTTCAGGAGCGTTTCGAATCCTACATCGGAGAGTGCCTTGACGCCTTCATGGCGAGGTACGGTGCGCAATACGGGGAGGCCTTCCTGGAGGAATACAGGAAAGTCTCGGTGGCGAGCAGATTCACGAAAATGGCCGAGTATGCCAAGCTCAAGGGGTTCCACCTCTATTTGATGCTCGACGAGTACGACAATTTCACGAACGCGATGCTGCGTGCGGAGGAGTCCGGCGACTACCGTTCCATCACGCACGGGCAGGGCTTCTACCGCGAATGGTTCAAGGAATTCAAGGCCGACTTCGACCGCATCTTCATGACGGGCGTTTCGCCCGTGACCATGGACGACCTCACGAGCGGGTTCAACATCGCGGCGAACATCACTCAGAAGCCGCAGTTCAACGCCATGCTGGGGTTTTCAGAGGCCGATGTGTTGAAGCTCTACACCGATTTCAAGGGCGTGGGCGCATATCAGGAGGGCGAGCCCGCCGACTGGGTTAAATCCATAAAGCCCTGGTACGACGGCTACTGCTTCTCGAAGGACAAAGTGGGGGTGGAGTGCGTGTTCAACAGTGACATGGTGCTCTATCATCTTTCGTCGCTTCTTGATTCTGGGCGTGCGCCCGAGAACATGGTGGACGTGAACATCAAGACGGACTACGACAAGCTCCAGACGATCGCGGACATTCAGCGCCGCCTGACCGGCGGCGGCGAGGGTGTGCTGCCCGTCACCGAGGAGATCGCTTCCACGGGGCAGATCGCGTTCGACCTCGTGGAGTCGTTCCCCGCCGACAGGATCTCCGACGTCGCGAACTTCCGTTCGCTCTTCCACTACTACGGCATCCTCTCGATGGCCGGGCGCGAGAGAGGGCAGACCGTGTTCAAGGTGCCGAACCTGTGCGTACAACACCAGCTCTTCGGCTATCTGCGCACGGCCTACCTCCGCGAACGCCAGCCGGACTGGGATGGACTTGGCAAGCTTGCCGCGCGCTTCGCCTACGACGGCGAATGGGAGCCGTTCCTGAGGCGTCTCGCCGAGGATTACGCCGGCACCACGCCCGTTCGCGGCGGCATCCAGGGCGAAATCCGAATCCAGGGCTACATGCAGTGCGAGTTCGGGCACCTCAACTTCTACCTCGCCCGTCCGGAAATGGAGCTGTCGCGCGGGTTCTGCGACTTCGCGCTCTTCCCCGAGCGCTGCCACTACGGCGACGTGCAGCACAGCTATCTCATCGAACTCAAGTTCTCCGCGAAGGACGCCTCCGAGGCGGAGCTAGATGGGAAGTATAAGGAAGCGCTCGACCAGCTCGCTGCCTACCGCGCGGATCCCTCCGTGCCGTCGCTCGCGAAGGGCACCACCCTGCACCAGATCGTGTACCAGTTCAAGGGCACGGAGCTCATCCGCGCGGAGCAGATCGCCGAAGAGTCGATGTGACGTCCCCGTAGATAAATGCAATGTGCAGTCCGAATCATTAGAGGTGTGGGGGGCAAATGAAAACGAAGCAGACAATAATCACCGCCGCCGTGTTGATCGCAATCGCGGCAATCGGGATTACCGTCCTTGTTTTGCAGGGGCGCGGTACGGCGTCAGCCCCGGTAGACGAAACTTCTGCCGAGAAGAAGGGTGTCAAGAATAAGCCCGTCAAGAAAGCATCCGTTTCTGCTCGCGCAAAACCGGCCAAGACATCGCCGGCAAAGACGACAAAGCCCAGGTTGGCGCGCCTTTCGGGTGCCGAAGCGGCTGCGGGCGAGAAGGCCGTCGAAACGCCGAAGGCGGAGGACGTAGATGTCGAGAAGCAGGCGAAGGACGATAATCCTTTTCCCCGTTATCTTGACATGTTCAGGAACGATCCGGCGGCATTGGCCGCCGAGTTCGAAAAGGAGGCCGAGGTGGATCGCGCCAACCAGCGTGAGATGCGCGTGCAGGCCATAGCCAAGCTGAAGTTGAACGCGGATCAGGCCGCGTCCTTCGAAAAAGCCCTTGACGGCATTAGAAATGCCGTCTTGCAGCTCGAGCAGCAGAAAGTGGATCTCATCACAAGCGGGAAGCTGAACATGGACACCGCCGCCGACGGAAGGCTCTGGAGCAGCAATCTGCTGTTGATGGATCAATTTGTCGCGGCCAGGGAAAAACTCGTCCGGGATGCTGCCGTGGAGCTTTACAATCAGCTGGATATTGACAGTGTCCCCGACGCTGAAAAGCAAGAAATCATTAGATGGGTAACCTACAACACATCGTTTTCCGTCGATTGCCACGAGCCGCTTCTGCAAGTCTATGACATGGTGTACAAGAACCAAGGCTTCGGCAACGGCATCTTCAGCTGGTGCAAAAGGCAGTCACAGAGAAAATGACAGCTTGTGAAGGCGTCGTTTGCGCGAGGCTTGCAACTGAGTGAGGATATCTTGGCTGGCGATTCTCGCCGTATGTCGTTGCGCATAGGTTGCTAAGGTTTTTTGCGCGATAGTTTCCCGTCATTCGGAAATATCGGTTATACTATCTGTCAAAGGAATTTGAGATGAGCAGGATCAAGAACATGTTTGCGTGCTGCGCGGTCGGCGCGGCGGTGGTGTGTGCGGCTGGTGTGCCGATGCCGGCGACGACGCCGGAGGAGATCATCGCCCTCGCGCACCGCACGTACGAGTACGTGGCGCGGAGCGTGCCCGAGAGGGAACTGTCCGCGTTGAAGGACGAGCTGGCCATCGACGAGAAGTGGTACTCGGACGCGAAGAAGGCGAACGACGCGCGCGAAATGCGCAACGCGACGCGCGAGCTGCGGTCCGTGCGCCGCCGCATCCTCTTCCGGCACCCCGACCTCCAGTTCAAGCGGCTACTCGCCGTGCAGCGCGGGCTGCCGTTCTCGCAGGAGGCGGGCACCACGGACCAGTACGCCGGGCGCTGGTCGCGCCCGGGGCCGGGTCTTGTGGCCATTGACAACTGGCAGGAGGCGCCGCACAAGACGGTGCTTTTGAAGGACAAGCTGCCCTGGGGCACGGTCCTCAATCCCGATCTGCACTGGGACGGCGACCGCGTCATCTTCGCGTTCTGCGACCACACGCGCAAGCCCGAGGCCGATCCGAAGGCGTGCGGCGCGCCGGCCGTGGTGAAGCTGGAGGAGCAGCGCCTCGACTGGCTGCGGCGCGTCGATCCCGGCAACCCGAACTTCGCCTCCCCCGACGGACAGTTTGCCGCGATGCACCACCGCTACTTCATCTACGAAGCGGCGGCGGACGGCAGCTGGATGCGGCAACTAACCGGCTGTCCCGGCGACCCGATGAAGACGTGGGAAGGACGGCAGACGATCCTGCTGGAGGACGCCGACCCGTGCTATCTGCCCGACGGCGGGTTCGTGTTCAACTCCACGCGCTGCCAGACGATCGCGCGCTGCCACTCGGGGCGCTACGTGCCGGCGTGGCTTCTCTACCGCGCGGAGCTGCCGCCGCTCGGCGAGGTCTGCGCGCGGAACATCCGCCAGCTTTCGTGGGGCGAGGCGAACGAATGGGAGCCCGTGGTGCTGAACGACGGACGCATCTGCTACACGCGCTGGGACTACATCAACCGCCACGCGGTGTGGTTCTCGAGCCTCTGGACCACGAAGCCGGACGGCACGGCCGTCTCGCACTACTACGGCAACTACTCGAAGACGATCTTCACCACCACCGAGGCGAAGCCGATCCCCAATTCGCCGCTCGTCGTGGCCACCGCCGCGGCGCACCACCTCTTTTCGTGCGGTTCGCTCGTGCTGATCGACACGCGCAAGGGCGAGGACGGCGAGGCGCCGCTCACGCGCCTCACGCCGGAGTGTCCGTTCCCCGAGTCCGAGGGCTGGAAGGGCAGCGGGGTGTGGTGCGGGCCGATGCCCGTGAACGACACGCTGTTCTTCGCCTCCTACTCGCCCGACACGACCCAATACCCGAAAGGGCATCCGCGCTTCCATTCGCACGGCTGGACGGCGGCGTGGCCCGACCCGCGCTCGTTCGGCGTGTGGCTCGTCGACACCCTCGGCGGACGCGAGCTCATCTATCAGGATCCCGAATGGAGCACCTTCAATCCCATTCCGCTCGTGAAGCGTCCGAAGCCGCCCGCGCTCGTCTCCACGCTGCCGCCGGCGGAGAAGGCGCCGCCGACGGGCCTCTGCTACGTGGAGAACGTCTACGACGCGCGCGTGGAGCTGCCGAAGGGAAGCGTGAAAGCGCTGCGGATCAACCGCCTCTTCAACCAGGGGCCGGTGCGCCATTGGTCGTGGGATCAGGGCGGCGACCTCGACATCTACAAGGAATCGCTCGGCACGGTGCCGGTGGCGGAAGACGGCTCGGCGGCGTTCCGCATTCCGGCGGAGATGCCGATCCAGCTGCAGGCGCTCGACAAGGACGGCATGGCGATCTACACGATGCGCTCCTTCATCTACGCGCAGAAGGGGGAGATACAAGGCTGCACGGGCTGCCACGAAAACAAGATGGCGAGCGTCGCGCCCGCGAAGATGCCGGCGGACAGGCGCGTGTACGATCCGGTGCCGGAAGTCGATCTCGGCTACCATGGGCCGTTCAGCTACCCGCGCAGCGTCCAGCCGATCTTCGACAGGCACTGCATCTCCTGTCATGGGCTCGGCAAGGCGCCTGACTTCATCGGCACGAACGGCATCCGTCGTCTCGTGAAGGACAAGCAGGTCTGCTTCGCAAAATCCTACGCCGAGACGGTGGAATCTAAGCCTTACGACTACTTCGCCGCGCCGAGTCCGCTCACGAAGCGCCTCAAGGCAGGGCACGGCGGCGCGAAGCTCTCGCCGGACGAGTGGAAGACGCTGATCCTCTGGATGGACTTCAACGTGCCGGAGTGGAACATCGGCGGCGGCTACAGCTGGAACCGCCCCGAGCTGCGCGCGACCGACCCCGAAGGGGAGAGGCGCCTGCGCGCGGCGATCCGCGAGAAGCTGGGCGACGCGGTCGCCGCCCAGCCGTTCGAGGCGCTCGTGAACCGGGGCGACGAGACGAAGAGCCGGATCCTCTGGCTCGTGGAGCCGGGGGACCGCGCCGCGTTTCTCGCGCTCGTGCGCGGCTCGCTCGTCAACTCCAGGTGGCACGACATCGACGGCACGTGCGGACGCCCCGTGGAGGACGGCTGCGAATGCAACAGCTGCTGGGTGCGGCGCGGCGGCTTCAACCGTCCGCCGGCTGGTTCGGCCGTATCTGCGTCGCGGTGAACGTGCAGACGTATTCGTAGAGTGCCTCGCAGCGCGCGCCGTTCAAGCGAAAGGTCATCGCCACGGACACTAATACGAACGTAATTGATACTTGGCCGACACGGAGGTCGGCCC
>DFLH01000039.1:0-140 GCA_002373695.1 Verrucomicrobia bacterium UBA3624 | reverse complement strand
GAGGTACGCATTTCGGGAGGGACGGTCGCTGTCCCGTCCGCTTGGCCGACACGGAGGTCGGCTCTCCCATGATTGCGCAAACATGGCGCGAGGTGCGCATTTCGGGAGGGACGGTCGCTGTCCCGTCCGCTTGGCCGACA
>DFLH01000036.1 GCA_002373695.1 Verrucomicrobia bacterium UBA3624 | reverse complement strand
GAGCGTGCGCGCGTCGTTGTTCGCCCTCTGGTTGGTCTTGAGGCGGCCGATGTTGCCGACCCAGTCGCCCTTCGCGGCCGTGATGGTTCGGCCGGCGAGTCCTCCCGCCTCGGCGTTGTTCGCGCGGGCGATCGACTTGCCCTTGCCCGCGTCCACGCGCTGCTGCGCGAAGTCCACGAACGAATTGAACGTTGCAGTGCTTGTGTTGATGTCAAGTGCCATTTTCGTTTTCTCCTGTTGCGTAGCGACGGCGCCCTCGCCGTCAAGTTGAAAGGTGGACCGGCTGAGGGCTTCCCATGCGATTCCGTCAGATGTTCACGGAATTGAAGAGGCAGGCCTTGCCGATCGTGTCGACGTCCTCCGCGGTGAGCGGGCGGACGACCTCCTTGCCGTTCGCGACGAGCGGCTTGAATTCATAGAGGCCGGTCGCATCGTTCTTGAACGGGACCACGATCTTCGCCGTCTTGCCGACGAGCTTCTCCTTGGCGGCCGCGGAGAAGTCGGCCCAGTTTTCGGAGGCGTTGAGCTTTTTGTCGCCCTGGTTGAGCGCGTCGATGACGCCGTAGAGCAGGTCTTCGGACTTGTCCGGCGGGGCGTTGTCGCCGACGGCCTGGTTCGCGATGCGTTCGAGCTCGGCGGCTTCGGCCTTGGTCAGGCCCGTCCCTTCCTGCGCGGGCGGCGCTAAGTGCTCTTCCTCGAATTTCGTCAGCTGCAGGCCCTTCTCCTCCATGCAGGCGCCCGGGTTCTCGCAGTGGGCGCGGAATGCGTCCATCCGGCCTTCGGCCTTGCATTCGAGATAGACGTCCACCATCTTCTGCGCGAAGAGCTGAATGGTCTGGGCGATGTATTTCTTGAGCGGCTCGATGTCGGTGCCGCCGCGGTCGAAGTGGGCGCGCTCGGTGTGGATGAGTTCACCGCCGAGAGCCAGGAAGAGCCGGTGGTTGAAGCCGTGCTCGGGGTCGCCGATGTCCCCGCCGAGCGGCTGGTAGTCGTCGGCCTTGGAGCCCGGCATGCGGAACTCGAAGCGGTTGCCGTGCCAGTTCGACACGTCATCGCCAATCTCGAGGTTGTACGCCAGCGTCGGGTCGAGACGGACGAACGACAGGTCCTTCCCCTTCGAGTAGGTGTAATAGCCGAGGGACTTGCCGGTCTTCTTGTCCACGGCGGGCTTGCCGAGTTCAAGCCCTTCGAGGAAGTCGAGCGACTTGGCCACGTGGATGAAGAGCTTCGTCATCTTCGGCATCTTGTCGCTGTTGTTGAGCTTGTCGAGATCGGCGTCGGAAAGACCGGCGATGCCGAGATCCTTCTTGATCGACTCCAGCTTCTGCCGGTAGGCCCCGACGCTGAAGCCAGTCTTGGCGTAAACCTCCGCCTTCTCGACGATGGCCTGGATGCGGCGCTGCGTGAGCGGCTTGCCGGAGGAGACGAAGCCGTCGCGGTTCAGCTTGAAGTCGGCGGCCTTGAAGACGTCGCGCCCGAGGATCCTCTCCAGCTTTGCCATGAAGTCGGCGGAGAAGCGCGTCTTGCCGTCCTTTTCGGTCATGCCCGCGATGCCGAAGCCCTGGCCGAGCGCCCTGAGCAGCTCGGTGCGCACGGCGTTGTTTTTCGCCTCGGTCGCGGACGAGCGGAACATCTTGCAGAAGAAGCTGCCGAGCTTGCCGTTCTGCTCTACGCCGCCGCCCTGTTTGAGGTTGGCGATGGCGTCGGCGTTGCCGAAATCGACGTTCCTGAATGCGCCGAGCGCGTTGATGTTGAAGTCAGCCATGGTTGCCTCCTGTTGATCGGTTTAACGGTTGAAGGGATTTGTCCTGTTTACACGCGAATCGCCGGAAGGTTACCGAATGTAGCCATTGCTCATGGCCAAGCCTCCAGGTGATAATGAGAATGTTCTAGCGCCCAATCGACGAGCGCATGGGCGCGGATGTGCATTTCCTTTTTGTCGAGTTTCGCACCCTGCGGCTCGTAGGGCGAAAGATACAGCATCCTGCCCGCCGCGCAAAGCCGTTCCTGCTTTTCGCCGGGATGCCAGCGTTCGCCGAAGCCCTGCATGGAAAGCACGATCAGCGCGCCTCCGGCCTTGACGATGGCATTGCCCGCCTCCTTTTCCAGCGGTGAAAGGAAGGTGGAAAGCCCCGCCCCGCCGGGGCCGATTCGCGAGGCGGCGGTCAGCAGCGCGGCGGCGGTGGTAGGTGCCGCAGACGCGGCACCCTGCAATACCCGGGTTTTGCAGAGCCCCGCGTCTGCGGGGCTCATCGCCCGCCTGTGCCCCTTGATTGCTACGATCACCGGCAGCTCCAAAAGCGCCTCGTTACCAAATGCCCAGTAGCGGGTGCCTTGGAAGGTTGTCTGCCGCGCCTTTGTAAAATACTGGCGATTGGCGCGGCGCAGGGCATGGCGCAGCGGGTTTTCGAGGATGTACTTGCGAAAGGCCGCAAGCTGGCCTTGCTTCTTCACGATCCAATCATGCCAATCAGGGGCGATGATGGGTGCCGCGCTGGTTTTGCAGCCGCCCGCGCTGGTTTTGCAGTTGCCCGCGTCTGCGGGCAACACCCCTGCCGCCTCCCAATACGCGCGATTGAGCCGCTTCTTGAGATCGCCCACCACCACCGCCAGCGATACAGCCTTTTCCACTTCCGCCAGTTTGATCAGAAGGTGCAGATGATCGGGCATGATCACATGCGGCGAAACGCTTTCCACCGACCGCCAGAACTCCGCCCACTCTCCGATCGCCGCCTCGAACGCTTCGGTTATCGCATTGGGCACAACCCTGCCATCATCGGAAATGGCGCCAAAGGGGAGAACGGGTGCCGCAGACGCGGCACCCGGCAAGACCCGCACCCGCTTCAGCGTGACCATGTAGAAGAATGGCCGCTTGTAGTCAAAGCCCGGCAATCGACCCATCACGCGACCCCCAGGTTTTGCAGTTGCCCGCGTCTGCGGACAACCCCGTGCGCCGCCCCGTCGGCCGTGTTCGTTTGTTTTTCCGTCTTCATGCGCATCGTGGTTTACGGCCCTCCATTCTAGCACAACGGCACCGACGGGGCAAATCCGGCGTACGCCGGGTGAAATCCTACGGCTCGATCACGAGGTTTCCGCCCTGCATTCCGTTCGCGCCTGCCTTCCTTTGCGCTTCCCGCGCCTCGTTTCTTTCGCGCTCCATCTGGATGAGGTCGGCGTG
>DFLH01000056.1 GCA_002373695.1 Verrucomicrobia bacterium UBA3624 | reverse complement strand
CAGAATAGGCAGTAAACGGCAGAAGGACACCCTCGTTTCGAGAGTGTCCTTCCGTCTGCAAACCTATATCGCCGAAGCCGCTATTTGTCCTTTTTCGGGTCGAACTCGATGGTGATAGGCTTGTCGGGAATCTGATGAACCTGATTCCAAATCGTCCGCTGCACATCATTGGTGGGTGGAGGCGCCCATCCCGCTTCGCAAGCTTTTCGATAGGATGAGAACACGATAGGTCTCATCCCGGCGCGAACCATATGTCCCCCAACTGGTGCAACAAGAGTTGGAGGAATGACATTTGGGTTCTGGAGGGCATCAAAATCTTCGGGACAGGTTGCTGGCCATAGAATCGAACCAACCGTTCCAGAATCGTATGCGCCGCATAAGATGCAAAATGTTCTCAGTATAGCCTTTTTAATGCGCTCCTGTGCAATTCGTAGCGGTATTCCCTTAGCAAGAGCATTGACATTCACCATTGCCCAGCCCGATTCTGGTGCGACAAGCGTAATGGGAAGATTGTCTTCCTTGATTATAAACACGGTTGCGAACGCCCCGGTCGCCCTAGCATCAATTTCAGCATTGCCAATGGAAAACGGTTTTTTTATTTCTGCCACTTTCATTTCTAGCCGCATACCGCGACGAATTACCTGAATGTAGTCTGTCAACGCTTCAGTGGACAACACGTTCTGACTGTTAGCAAAACAAATCCAGCCTTTGCTGCTGTTTTCTTTTTCAATGACCCCACCCATATATTTGTCAAGACGCTCCTTTAGAACGCCTGGCGCATATTTAGCCGGATGTGCATTCTGCTCTTCAGCGGCAGTCGGCAAGGAATCCTGTGCTTTAGTCTTCTGTGTGGACAAAAGTGCTATGCACAATGTCAAAATGTATATGATACGCATGATCACTTCCTCAATAGTTAGTCATCTTCAAGCTCCAAAAGCAGTTTGCCGCTTATTGGCAAAGGGATAGCACCTTTGCGCGAGAGTAGAATGTTTGCAGCATCAAGATGGTCTTTAAGTTCCTGCGGAGAAGCTCCGTCTTTCTTCATCTCCACATAAATTCTCTGCATTTCCGTTCGGATTCCGGCCAAACGGTTTGCTTCCTTCTGTGATTCCTGTATGACATCGGAAAATGTGCCGCCTTGTCTAATTATCTTTACAATTTCCTTCTTTGCCGCGATCACATCTCTTTTCAGCTGTTTTATCTCTTCAGAATCAGTCGGCTCTATTACAATATGGTGCATTAACGATTTGACAAAATCATCATCCCAATTGACGGCATAATTCGGAGCAGCGGGCATAGGAAGCCCTACGGGATGCCGAATAAGATCGGCAATCATTCTTTCTGATCTAAAAAGGAACGGCGGCGGATCTTTAATTTTCTTTCCATCAAGAAAAGCATCGCCGGGACCTTCGTCAAAGACTCTTGCACCATTGAACCACTTGTTTCCATCGTTGTCCTTTTGCACTTTCCCATTTTTACCATAACAAAATTCTTCTGTGACATTCGTAACAACAGATAGCACCACCTTTTTAACAGCAGGTTGAACGGCTGGAATCGAATCCGGTTTTTTAATTCTCGTATCGTCATTTCTTTGCACATCGCGTCTGCGAGCAGATAACGCTATGACAATCACGACGCAAATGCTCAATAACGCCAAACACATTAACTGCTTTCTGTTTGGAAAGCGCCTCCTCCGTCGCACTCCACTTATCAATGTCTTTTGTGGTGCAATCATTATCTTCTCCTATTGAAACATAAGGCCCGCCCGAAAACTCGGACGGGCCTTATGTTTATCACTTATGACTGGCTTATGCGCGTTTGCGCTTCAGCGCAAGTCCAGCCATACCTAGAAGAAGGAGCATGGCGCTCGTCGGTTCAGGGACAGCCGTAACAGAGTCATACGTCTGCGTTGTCCAGCCCGCAATCTTTGAACCTGCCGCCGTCGCGCTTGCCGTTGCATTCGCTCCAGTCGTGAACGATCCTGCATTAGCAGAGGTGATGGACGCTGTATAATCGGTAGTTTCACCTTCCAGCATAATCTTATAATAATAGGTCGTGCTGTAGTCCAATGCTTCGTAACTCGTCGATTTGAGACCAAGACCTGCAAGTGCCGTATATGTGCCATTGGCATTGGAGAACGACTTATCGGTCGTTGCTGTTGAAGCTCCAACCGTCAAAGTTACGCTATCCTGGGCCTTCAAATCGGTGCAGGCAGCATCAGCGTAAAAGAATATCGTGGCCGTCCATGTCGAATTAACGACATTTCCGAATACGGTAGACCCTATGGCCGTGCTGTCAGCGGATGCCGGCGCTTTGAGTGCGCCAGAACTCCACGAGACCGATGCTGCATTAACGACTGTAGCCAAAGCGACAGCACTAAGTGCAACTAATAGTTTCTTCATTTTTCTTTTCCTTTTCTGTTTTTGCAGACGACCCCTTGCCGCCCACGAAATTAATATGCTGCAGGGAACGACACAACAACATCTTCTGCCGTACCGCCCATCGAGCCGATATAGCAGTCGCCGGATTTCCATTCTGAATCAGCGAGCTGTTCTGTCATGCCTTGATCCCACCATCCAACAACAGATGCATCTCCAAGAGCCTCCGCCGTTTCTGCATCAATATAGATAATCGATGAAGAGCCATCTACGGCGCATGAAGCAGGATCGATTTTATAGAAATACTCTGCAGTCGGATCAAATCCGACTACTGCAATTTCGCTGAACTTGACATCGCGTGGAACAGGGTTTGCCATGTGCGGATAAACTTTCCCGGCGATGTTGACATTTATGGCTGTATTAAGCGCCTCTCCCGCGCATTGGAATGTTACGTCGTGATCAGCCGATAGAGAACCAATGAAGGATGTTCCTGCGGTGTATTCCACATCATTCTTAGACTCAGTCATACCTTGATCCCACCAGCCAGCCAAAGTCGAATCGCCAAGCGCTTCTGCCGTTGCTGCATCTACGTAAATCAACGAAGAATCAGCATCAACAGCGCAAGAATCAGGGCTGATCTGGTAGAGGTATTCTGCCGTAGGGTCGAGACCAATTGCCGTGGTGTTGCCGAGTTTGAACCGAGTATATTGGCTGGAGATGGCATTGAAGGTCATGCCAAGGTTTGGGAATTGATAATACTCCGTCACTCCTCCATTCTCATGTGCAGTCGGCGAAATCGTACCGTACCCCACAATAAATGAACCGCCACCCTGCGCCGTGTGCATAGGCGCAAGGCTACGTTCATTGTGCCGCCGGTGTGCAGAGATGTGCAGATGGAATGGGCTACAATTCGGCGAGAATCCGGGCGCGGGCGGCTTTGAACTCCTCTTCTGTGATGAGGTTCCTGGCGAAGAAGCGGTCGAGGCGGTGCAAGCGGGCGGCGATGCCGCCACGCTTGAGGGAAGAGGGAAGAGGTGAGAGGGAAGAGGAAGAATCCGTAGCCCCGTCAATCTTGTCAAAAACCTCAGTCCCTCGTTTCTCATCCCTCATTCCCCATCCCTCATCCCCTCTCTTCCCTTTTCCCTCTTCCCTCTTCCCTATCACGGGAATCGATGCGACTGCGGAACGCAGCGCATCAAGATTCTCGTGATAATAATGCCGCGTCATGGCGGTCGAGCAATGCCCTACGATGCTCTGAACGACCGGTAGTGGCACTCCGGCATTGGCCGAGAGCGACACGAATGTGTGGCGAAGGCTGTGGAATGATGCCACGACAGTCTTGCGGCAGCGCCCCTCGACCCGGATGGACATGGTGATGTTCGCCGCCTTGAAGATTCGCCGAAGCCCCTCGTCGAGCTGCCATTTGCGATTCATGTACAAATCTGCAACCTTGGGGTTTACGAAAGCGTGCGGCGCGATGGGGTCATCGCGCCCTACCGCCGCGTCACTCGTCCCCTGACCCACGTCCCCATTCCCTGTTTCTCGTTCCCCATTCCCCGTTCCCATCTCTTTCCTCTTCCCTATTCCCTCTTCCCTCACAATCCTCAATTCAGCCATCAACGATGGATGAATGGGGATGGTTACTGGCTTGCCATGCGCATGCTTCTTCGTCTTCTCAGGGATGATCTGGATGACGCCCCGGTCAAGATGCACATCCTCCCACTTGAGGCGGCAGCAGTCCCCGAGTCGCATCCCGGTGTAAATGCCGGTCATCAGGAGGAGCTTCCACTCCTTTCCCTCCTTCGAAGCGGCGGCGTAGAGCCGCTCCACCTCGTCTAAGGAGAGCTCCCGGCGGCTGATCGAATCATCCGCCTTGAGGCACACACCCGCCCAGGGGTCGTGTACGATGCCCGCCTTGTCCGCCAGCACCCGGAATATCTCCCGCAGGACGCAGACGTGTCCGTTGTAGGTCGATGCCGAATGATGGCAGCGGAACTCCGCGAGGTATTCCGCGACCGCCGTCTCCGTCACCTCCGCGAGGTGTGCAATTTCGAGGTGGTTGTGCTCCATCCACCGGGCGAAGCCCATCCACACGATCCGCTTCGATTCGAGTGTCGAGCGGGCGAGGTCGCGGCGGTTGGGCGACATCTCGTAGTGGTGCCAGGCCTCGGCGAGCGGCAGTCTCGTCGCCCCCAGCCCCAGCGGGGCCAGAAAGCGGTTCAAGAACGCCTCCGCCTTTGTCTTGTCAGTCGTCCTCGCCGAGCGGCTGATCCTGTGCCCGTTTATCCCGATGCGGACGGTCCACCGTCCGCTCTTCTCCTTCTGGAGGTTTCCTGTTCCTTTTTCCCTTGCCATACGAGTTCTCCTTTCTTTGTAACGAAAGGAGAACTCAGGGAAGAGGGAAAAGGGAAGAGGGAAGAGGGAAGAGGATAGATGCCGCCTCACGAGGGGAAGAGGTAAAAGGGAAGAGAGAAGAATCATGCCGGCGTTCTCAACTTCCGTATCATTGTAATCAGCATTCGGCTAATGCCGTCTATTGTCGATGCGGGGATTTCGGATTTGGTTATATATCCGAATCGCGAGGCGAGTTCCAGTTGGGTCTGCACCTCGAACAACGACCCTCTCGCTATCGAAAGGAACCGGGCGTATTCACTTCGAGAATCGCGTCCGTTGCCTTCTGCTATGTTCGACGGTATTGACACGACCGCCCGCCGCAACTGATCACCAAGCGATCTCTTATCTTCCTGTGGGAACTTGCGAACCAAGGCATATACGCACTCGCACAGTTCCATCGCCTGTTTCCATACTTCCAAATCTCTGTAATCGCAAACCATATCATCTCCTCACTCTTCCCTCTTCCCTTTTCCCTCTTCCCTTTTCACTCTTCCCTCTTCCCTCACAGAGATGTCGAAGCAGATGTCGGGATACGGCTCGTCCGCCAGCGTGAAGTGCCACCACTCCTCGGCGAGCGGCTTGAAGCCGTGTGAAGTCATTATTTCGCGCAGCAGCATCCTGTTGGCGTACTGCTTCTCCGTCACGCCCTTGTAGTCCGGGTGGGACTCCACGCCGAACCAGTCGAAAGTTCCGCCCATATCGACTTCCTTGCCGGTCTTCATGTCGAAGAGCGTCAGATCGACCGTGCTGCCGCGACTGTGGCCGGACTTCTCGGCGATGTAGCCGCGCTCGAAAAGCACCGACTTGTCAAGGTTTGGGTAGAAGCAGTACTTCATGCGTGTGTCGTTTGCGTCCTTCGCCCAGCGCATGAAGTGCGCCACCGCCCGCTGCGGACGATAGGCGTCGTATATCTTCAGCCGGTATCCGCGCCGCACGGCCTCGTCGCTCGCCGCCTTGAGCGCCGCAGCTGCCTCCTTCGAGAGCAGCGCACACGGCTGTTCGTAGCCGTCGATGCGACTGCCCACGAAGTTGTAGGTGGAATAGTACCGGATTTCGAGAATCGCGTCCGGCACAGCCTCCGCAAGCGAGACAAAGCCGTCCCGCCCGTCGCCAACTCGCAGATTCGCACATCCCGCCATCGTGCAGACGGAGGCAACAATCATCAGAACTCTCGCAAAGTGCATCTTCATAAGTCTGTTGCAAATTGTTACGCCAATAGCATAGCAAAAATACGGCGGTGTTGGCAACGAAGAAGCCGCCGAGTTTCGACCCGGCAGCTTCTTCCTTTTACCCTTTCCGTTACCGCCAGCAGCGATGCCGCGGAGGCGGCGGGGGAGGCGGGGGAGGCGGGGGAGGCGGCATGCCCCAGTGATGCGGGGGCGGAGGCGGCGGGGGCGGCATCCGCCAACTATGGCGGTGGTGGTGATGGTGCCGCTCGATGTTTCCGACCGGAATTTGGCCTCCCGGCTGCGCCAGTGCGACTCCGGCGAAGGCAACTGCCGCGAGAGCGGCGATGAGTTTGATCTTGTTCATGGCGTGGTTCCTTTCTTCGCTTGTTGTTCAGTGTTTCGTCAGATGGAAGATCCGATCAGAGCGCCGATCAGACCGCCGAGGAGCGAGGCGCCGATCCCGCACCAGTCCTCCGTATGGAGGGTGGTGCTGTGGTGGTGCGCGTGGTGCTTCGGCTCGTGATGCGGCGCGGGCGGCGGCGGGGCCGGACGGGCGACCTCGTGCCGGGGCGCCGGACGCGCGGGCGCAGCATGAGCCACTGCGGGTGCCCTTCCGGGCGCTTTCGTCGCATGCGCCGTCTGCCGGACCGGAGCAGACGTCTTGACCTTCTGCCGGACAGGCGCGGCAGCCTTCGCCGCTTGCGGCTTCTGCACCGGTGCCTTCATCGCCGTCGGCGCCTTCCCCCTGGGCAGCGTGCTTCCTTTCGGTGTAGCCATCGCCGTTCCGCAAAGAGCGCCGCAGACCGCGAGCGCCATCATCATCTTCTGTATTGCCTTGTTCATTGTCGTGTTCCTTTCGTCTTCCGCGCAAGCCCATTCTCGCGCTTACACAGAGACAGGAGACTTCGCCCGAACTTTCTGACAAAAATCTTTTGACGTCCGCCGCCGGGGCCGAACAATTTCCACCTGATGCGCGCGAGTGAGATTTGATATACTACCGCATAAGGCTTGAAAGAAAAACACGACAGCTCGGGGTGCCTCGCCCGCCCGGCACGAGGCTGAACGGACGGATCATTCAAACGGAGATTCGACAGATGACCGAAAAAGAGAAAATGCTCGCCGGCATGATCTACGATGCCAACAGCGACAGGGAGCTGGAACGCGAGCGCACGCGCGCAAAGGCGCTCTGCCATGAATTCAACAGCGTCTCGCCGACGGAACCCGGCCGTCAGCGGGAAATCCTCCGAAAGCTCCTCGGGAAGACGCACGGCGACGACTTCACGATCCAGCCGACCTTCTGGTGCGACTACGGCTACAACATCGCGATCGGCGCGAACTTCTTCGCCAACCACAACACCGTCATTCTCGACTGCGCCAGGGTGACGTTCGGCGACAACGTGTTCATCGCGCCCGGCTGCAGCTTCTACACCGCCGGCCATCCGCTCGACGTCGAACGCCGCAACAGAGGGCTGGAGTACGCCTATCCGATCACCGTCGGCGACAACGTGTGGATCGGCGGAAATGTGACGGTCTGCCCCGGCGTGACCATCGGCAGCAACGTCGTCATCGGCGCGGGCGCGGTCGTCACGCGCGACATCCCGGACAACACGCTCGCGGTCGGCGTGCCGGCCCGGGCGGTCCGCACGATCGGGCCCGCGGCGCCCGGCGCCTGAAGGGGGCGCGGCCGGCCGCGCGCGCGTCCTTTCCGCCGCCCCTTGACTTTGAGTAAACTCAAAGTAGTATAATACGCGGCATGAACAACCCAGACAAGGCACATCAGGCGGTCTACACGATCGCGCAGGCCGCGCGCAAGACGGGCTACGACGCGGAGACGCTGCGCTACTACGAGCGGGAGGGCCTGCTGCGCGGCATCGCCCGCAAAGGCGCGCGGCGCGTCTACACCGAGGAGAATCTGCGGGCGATCAGCCTCATCACCTGCCTCAAGAAGACCGGCATGCCGCTGAAGGCCATCAAGGAGTACGTCGCGCTCACGGCGCGCGGCGAGAAGACCGTTGCAAAGCGGCTCGATCTGATGCGCCGCCACAGCCGGGAGGTCGCGCGCCAGCTCGCGGAAGTGACGAGCTTCAAGGAGCGCATCGATTTCAAGGTGTGGTACTACGAAACCGCCCAGCGCGAGGGCCTGCCCGCCGTCGCGGACGTCGACGCCCTTCTCGCGCGCTACCGCCGCGAGACCGGACGGAACGTTTCGTTCTGACCGGGCGTCCGGCACGGGCGGCGGCCCGAAGCAGATTTTCAACAACGCAAACTCAAACACGAAAGGAAACAAAAGCAATGAACGGAAACTTCACATTCCACAACCCGACGCGGCTCCACTTCGGCGAGAACGCGATGGCATTCCTCGCGGACGAACTCGCGGCGTTCGGCCCGACGGTCCAGCTGTGCTACGGCGGCGGCTCCATCAAGAAGAACGGCATCTACGACCAGGTCGTCGCCGCGCTCAAGGCGGCCGGAAAGACGGTTGTCGAGGACGGCGGCGTGATGCCCAACCCGACGCTCGAAAAGCTGCTGGACGGCGCGGCGAAGGCGAAGGCGAACAACGTCGATCTCATCCTCGCCGTCGGCGGCGGCTCGACGATCGACTACGCGAAGGCGGTAAGTGTCTCGGCGTGGTGCGAGGAGGATCCCTGGCAGAAGTATTTCACGCGCTTCGAGGAGCCGACGTGCCGCCTCATCCCCGTCGGCAGCGTGCTCACGATGGTCGGCACGGGCAGCGAGATGAACGGCGGCAGCGTCATCACGAACCACGCGGCGAATCTGAAGGTCGGCAAGGTGTTCGGCCCCGCCGTCTTCCCGAAGTTCTCGATCCTCAACCCGCGCTTCACGCTCACCGTGCCGCGCCGCCAGATGGTGTCCGGCATCTACGACATCATGAGCCATATCCTGGAGCAGTACTTCAGCGGCACGGACGACAATACGAGCGACTACATCGCCGAGGGGCTGATGCGCTCGCTCGTCGTCTCGTCGCGCGCGGCGGTGAAGAATCCCGAAAACTACGAGGCGCGCAGCAACATCATGTGGACCGCGACGTGGGCGCTCAACACGCTGATCGCGATGGGCAAGTCGACGGACTGGGAAGTCCACATGCTCGGCCAGGCCGTGAGCGCGCTCACGGACGCCACGCACGGCATGACGCTCGCCGCCGTGTCGCTGCCGTACTACCGGCTCATCAAGCCGTACGGACTTAGGAAGTTCGCCCGCTTCGCCACAAACGTATGGGGCGTTTCCGCGGACGGGAAGAGCGACGACCAGATCGCGGACGAGGGGCTCGCCGCGCTGGAGGCGTGGATGCGCGAGATCGGCGTTGCGATGAACATTACGGAACTCGGCGCGACCGAGGCGATGATCCCGCAGCTCGTGAAGGCGACGTTCCGCCTGAATGGTGGCTACAAGCAGCTGACTGAAGAGGAGGTCGCCGAAATCTTCCGCCAGAGTTTGTAGTGGTTCTGTCTCACGCGGAGTAGCGGAGAGGGAACGTATCTCCGCTTCTCCGCCTCTCCGCGTGAGATAAAAGGAAAACACGAAATGAACAAACTGATAATTGGAGGAATGGCAATGGCCTGTGCAATCATGGCAAACGCGGCGGAGCTTTCCGCACGGGAGAAAGCCGTCGTCGATATCGGCGCGGGAACGGCGCGGGGCGAGCAGGACAAGCTCGGCGCGTCGTTCAAGGCGGGGTTTGACGCCGGACTTACATTGAACGAGGCGAAGGAACTTGTCGGCCAGCTCTACGCCTACTGCGGCTTTCCGCGCGCCTTGAACGCGGCGGCGACGCTGATGAAGGTCGCGGACGAAGTGAAGCCGGCGGAAGGTCGCGCGGCGGATCTGCCGCGCGGCTCGCTCGGCGGCAAGGCGCTGGAGATCGGCACGGCGAACCAGACGCAGCTCTGCGGCGGACCGGTCAAGGGCGCGCTCTTCGACTTCCATCCGCAGCTCGACGAATACCTGAAGACGCATCTCTTCGGCGACATCTTTGCACGCAACAACCTCGATTGGCGCACGCGCGAGATCGTCACCATCGCCGCGCTCGCGGCACGCCCCGAGACGGCGCCGCAGATGAAGGCGCACATCGCCATCGGCAAGTTGAATGGCATAACCGACGCGCAGGCGGAGGCGATCCTGCGCCGCGTGCAGCGTCCGTGCGATCCCGAGAATCTGCCCGCCGACTGGTCGCCGATCCCCGTGGGCGAGCCGAACACGGCGTATGCCAGATATTTCATCGGCAACAGCTATCTCTACAAGCTCACGCTCGACCAGGTGCCGGCGTTCGGCGTCACGTTCGAGCCCGGCTGCCGCAACAACTGGCACATCCACCATGCGAAGACGGGCGGCGGGCAGATGCTCATCGTCACGGCGGGCGAGGGGTACTATCAGGAGTGGGGCAAACCGGCGCGTCGGCTCAGGAAGGGCGACACGGTGAACATCCCCGCGAACGTCAAGCATTGGCACGGTGCCGCGCCGGACGGCTGGTTCCAGCACATCGCGCTTGAAGTGCCCGGCACGGAGACGTCTAACGAGTGGTGCGAGCCCGTGGACGACGCCGCCTACGCCGAAGCGACGAAGTAACGGATACAAAGAAAGGAACGAAGGCGAAGGTGGAGCTTACGGGGCTTTCGCTCTACGGACACGTCGCGCAGAACGAGCCGGATGCGGTGAAGAGCGCCGTCGCCAAGTGGCTCAAGCAACTCGGCAGGTGAACCACCATACGGAATGTAGAACTTTTATCACGCAGAGATGCTGAGATTGCAGAGGAGAGCAGAGGAGAATAATGTTTGTGCGGTAACAAACTCTGCACACTCCGCTTCTCCGCCTCTCCGCGTGAGATAAAAATAATGAAACAAACACTAAAAGGACAAAGTCATGACCACACGTAAACTTGCACAATTTGAAGTGTCGTCCGTCGGCATCGGCTGCATGGGCTTCAGCCACGGCTACGGCGCCCTGCCGCCGGAAGAGGAGTCGATCCGGCTCATGCGCAAGGCGTTTGACATGGGCTGCACGCTCTTCGACACAGCGGAGGTCTACGGCCCGTTCGTGAACGAGACGCTTGTCGGCAAGGCGGTCAAGCCGTTCCGCGACAAGATCGTCCTGACGACCAAGTTCACGCCGTGCAAGGTGGGCGACCAGGACATCTCGGACGCGGAGAAGCTGACGGCCAAGGGCATCCGCAAGGCGCTCGAAGATTCCCTGCGGCGCCTCGGCACGGACTACGTCGACTGCTACTACGAACACCGCGTTCCACTGACGAGTCGACCGGAGGAGGTCGCGGAGGTCATGGGCGAACTGATCAAGGAGGGAAAGATCCGCGGCTGGGGACAGAGCCAGTCCACGCCGGAGCAGATTCGCCGCGCGCATGCCGTCACGCCGCTTTCGATGGTGCAGAGCGAGTATTCGATGATGGAGCGGATGTTCGAGGCGGAGGTGATTCCGCTCTGCCGTGAGCTGGGGATCGGCTTTGTGGCGTTCTCGCCGATGGCGAGCGGTTTCCTGAGCGGCAAGTACACGGCCTCGATGACATACGTCGGTGACGACGTACGCCGCGCGATCACGCGGTTCGCGAAGGAAAACGTCATCGCCAACCAGCCGCTTCTCGACGCGCTGGAGAGACTTTCGCAGGCCAAAGGCTGCACCAAGGCGCAGCTCGCCCTTGCGTGGATGC
This sequence comes from Verrucomicrobia bacterium UBA3624, assembly GCA_002373695.1. Lineage (GTDB taxonomy): Bacteria > Verrucomicrobiota > Kiritimatiellia > RFP12 > UBA1067 > RUG572. The sequence continues at coordinate 6,841 of DFLH01000056.1, read as the reverse complement.
TCGCCAAGTGGCCGCATGTCGTGCCGATTCCGGGAATGCGCTCCGACGCGCGCATCGAGGAAAATCTTGGCGCGGCGGATGTGTCGCTCTCTCCGGACGAACTGGCCGAGGTGGAGGAGGCGCTTTCCCGTATCGTCATTCACGGCAACCGCACGGACGAAGACATCCAGCGCATGGGCTACGTCAAGCCGCAGTGATTTCTCAATGCAAGAAAGGAAGACACAATGAACAAACTAATAACAGGAGGATTGGCAATGACACTGACAGCAGCGGCTAACGCCGTTGAACTCACGCAGGATTGGGACAAGACGTTCCCGAAGTCCGACAAGGTTGAACACGCCAAGGCGACGTTCAAAAACCGCTTCGGCATCACGCTCGCGGCGGACGTGTATAAACCAAAGACCGGGAGCGGGAGGTTTGCCGCGATCGCCGTGTCGGGGCCGTTCGGCGCTGTGAAGGAGCAGTCGAGCGGGCTCTACGCGCAGACGCTCGCGGAGCGCGGCTTCCTGACAATCGCGTTTGATCCGTCCTTCACGGGCGAATCCGGTGGGGAGCCGCGCTACGTCGCCTCACCTGACATCAACACGGAGGATTTCCAGGCGGCGGTGGACTATCTCATTTCGCGCGACGACGTGGACGCGGAGAAGATCGGCATCCTCGGCATCTGCGGATGGGGCGGGCTCGCCCTCAACGCGGCGGCGGTCGATACCCGCGTCAAGGCGACGGTCGCCGCGACGATGTACGACATGACACGCGTGACGGCGAACGGCTATTTCGACAGCGAAGACAGCGCGGCGGCGCGCAAGGCGAAGAAGGCGGCGATGAACGCCCAACGAAACAAAGACTTCGCGTCTGGAACATACGAACTTGGCGGAGGCGTCCCCGACAAGCTGCCGGACGACGCGCCGCAGTTCGTGAAGGATTACCACGCCTATTACAAGACGCCGCGCGGCTACCATGCGCGCTCGCTCAACTCGAACGGCGGCTGGAACAAGACGTCCGCCCTTTCGTTCATCAACGCGAAGCTGCTCGCCTACGCGGGCGAGATCGAGACTGCCGTCATGATCCTGCACGGCGAAAAGGCGCACAGCCGCTACTTCGGCGAGACGGCGTTCAAGATGCTCACGGGCGACAACAAGGAGCTCGTCATCGTCCCGGGCGCGTCGCACTGCGATCTCTACGACGGCGGTGATAAAGACGCAATCCCCTTCGACCGCATCGAGGCATTCTACCGGAAGAACCTGAAGTAAGCACCCTTCGCGGACGCTGCTGCCCCTGCCGACGAGTCCGTGGTGGATCCTTGGACAGGGCGAACAGGGAACCCGTTGTTGCGGTAGAGGCTGAAGCTCGTGCTGTGGTAGCCCGAGCTGAAGTAGAGGTACCTCGTGCCGGTGTAGTCCGAGTCCGGGACGGACGACCAGCAGCCGCCGTCCGAACCGGAATATCTGAGCGAAGTCCCGTAGCCGTAGCCGGACGCCGGAAGAAAAATGCTGTTGGCTGCATAAGAGCCTCTGCCGCGAACAATATACCCCCTCACACCATTCCGCGTCGTCCATGTCCAGTCGCAATAGGTAGAACAGAGATCGTACAGTTCCTGATACGTCGGCATGCGCCAGGAGCCGCCCCACTTGACATGCGCCGCGTCATGCGCAGGTGCAAGCACACAGGTGCCGTTCTTCGACACGACCCACCCTTCGCTTTGGAGCGTGGCAGGGGTCTTGTTGTAGGTTGGCGTGTTCGAGGGGAAGAACGGGAAGCTGAACATCGTCCCCGACGGACGATGGCCCGTCGTGTCGCCCCACCAGAAGTAGAGACCCGCATCCTCGGGGCTCGATGCGCCAATGTTTCGATCCGCCCAGTACGGGCCGCCCGCCCACAGCTGGACACTTTTCTGCTTCAAGTCGCGCTTCGTGGATGTGATGATCGCCTTGACGTCACCTTTCCTGTCCGGCCGGTCGGCGCCGGCATCCCAGAGGATGTGGCTGTTCCTGCCGGGCGCGACGCCCTCGCCGACATCGCCCGTGAAGATGGCGGCGGTGACGTCGTTACTGCCGACAAGCGGCACGTCGGCGGCAAGCAGCAAAGCTGTCAGCAAGCTCATCATTGTTTAACTGCCGATAGTATATCAAATTCACCGGACGTTCATTCCGATGAAACCAAAGCGGGGAGCGGCGGTCAGCCATCGGAACCGCCGATTGCCGCGTGCAACGATTTCCGATTACCCGCTCGTCCCTGGATTGTGGAATAATATTTGCCACCGACACCACACGAAAGGAACGAGACATGGAGAACCGGCAGGAATTGAACCGCAACCTGGCGCAGATGCTCAAGGGCGGCGTGATCATGGACGTGACGACGCCCGAGCAGGCGCGGATCGCCGAGGCCGCCGGCGCGTGCGCCGTGATGGCGCTCGAGCGCATCCCCGCCGACATCCGCGCGGCGGGCGGCGTCTCGCGCATGAGCGACCCCGCGATGATCAAAGGCATCCAGGCGGCCGTCTCCATTCCCGTGATGGCGAAATGCCGCATCGGACACATCGCCGAGGCGCGGATCCTGGAGGCCATCGAGATCGACTACATCGACGAGTCCGAGGTGCTGTCGCCGGCGGACGACGCGCACCACATCGACAAGACGGCGTTCGCCGTGCCGTTCGTGTGCGGCGCGCGCGACCTGGGCGAGGCGCTGCGGCGCATCGGCGAAGGCGCCACGATGATCCGCACGAAAGGCGAGCCCGGCACGGGCGATGTGGTGCAGGCCGTCCGCCACCTGCGCAAGATGCAGTCGGACATCCGCCGCATCGCGTCGCTCCGCGCGGACGAGCTCGGCGAGGCGGCAAAGGAGCTGGCCGCGCCGCTCGACCTCGTGACGTTCGTGCACGACAACGGTCGGCTGCCCGTCGTGAACTTCGCGGCCGGCGGCGTGGCCACGCCCGCCGACGCCGCGCTGATGATGGAACTCGGCGCGGAGGGCGTGTTCGTGGGATCGGGCATCTTCAAAAGCGGCGACCCCGCGAAGCGCGCGGCGGCGATCGTGCAGGCCGTCACCAACTGGCAGGATGCCGGGCTGCTCGCGCAGCTTTCGGAAAACCTCGGTCCCGCAATGGTCGGCATCAACGCCGACGAGATCGAGACCATCATGGAAGAGCGCGGGAAATGACCGTCGGGGTGCTGGCCGTCCAGGGCGCGTTCGCCGAGATGGCGGCGTACTGGCGCGCGCAAGGCGCGGCGGTGTTCGAAATCCGGCGGCGCGCCGACCTCGCGCGCGCGATGGATCTGCTCGCGCTGCCCGGCGGCGAATCGACTGTGCAGGGCAAGCTGCTCACGGACCTCGGCCTGTTCGCGCCGCTCAAGGCGCGTATGGACGGCGGGCTTCCCGTGTTCGCCGTGTGCGCGGGACTGATTCTGCTGGCGGAGACGGTTGAAGCCGACGGCGAACGTGCGGAACGGCGACCCGCCCGCTGGTTCGGCGTCCTTCCCGTCACCGTGCGCCGCAACGCCTACGGACGGCAGCTCGGCAGCTTCAAGACGGTCGGCACGTTTGACGGTCGGCCCGACGTGCCGATGACCTTCATCCGCGCCCCGGCCATCACCGCCGTCGCGCCGCAGGTCGAGGTGCTGTCGACGTTCGACGGGCGGCCCACCGCCGTCCGCTGGCGGTCGATCACCGCCTTCACCTGGCATCCGGAACTCGGCGCAGGCGGTGCCGGTCGGGCGGTTTGTCCCCCAACCGCCGTGCGGCGCGTTGAGGACAACGCGCCCTGCCATGCGGCCGTCCGTGAACACGCCCCGTAGCCGTGCCCGTGATTTACCGTCCACAACTCCGGCGCAATATTTGGTAAAATAGCAGAATGAAGACTGGACTTGTGCTAGAAGGCGGGGGGATGCGCGGGCTGTTCACGGCCGGTGTGCTCGACGTCCTCATGGAACGCGGCGTCACGTTCGACGGACTTGTCGGCGTGTCGGCCGGCGCGTGCTTCGGCTGCAACTACAAGAGCGGACAGATCGGCCGCGTCATCCGCTACAACAAGCGGTTCGCCCGTGATCCGCGCTACTGCTCGTGGCGGTCGCTCCTGACCACGGGCGACCTCTTCGGCGTGGAATTCTGCTACCGGACACTTCCGATGCAGCTCGACGTCTTCGACGCAAAGGCGTTCGAGGCGAATCCGATGGCCTTTCACATCGTCGCCACCGACTGCGCGACCGGACGGAGCGTGTACAGGCAACTCGACAAAGCCGACGCGCGCGCATTCGACTGGATTCGCGCCTCGGCCTCCATGCCGGTCGTCGCGCGGCCGGTGGCGATCGACGGCGGACTGTACCTTGACGGCGGACTGTCCGACGGCATTCCGCTCCGCTACTTCGAGTCGCTCGGCTATGAGCAGAACGTCGTCGTGACCACCCGACCGCGCGGCTACCGAAAGTTCCCGAGCCGGCGCCTGTGCGTCCTGAAGCCCCTGCTGCGACAGTATCCAGCCGTTTACGAAGCGCTGAAGACCCGACATATCTGGTACAACAAGGCGCTCGACTACATTGACGCGCGCGTCGCGGCCGGCAAGGCCGTCCTCATCGCGCCGGACGAGCCGTTGCCGATCTCGCGCGTCTGCCACGACCCGGCTGTCATGCAGCGCGTCTACGACGCAGGACGCAAAGCCGGGGAGAAAGCGCGGGACGTGAAACAAGTGTCTGGCTCTGACGTTGGAAATTCACAAAGATGTAGAATCGTGAGTTGAGTCCGATAGGTCGGGAATGCTACACTAGAGACGTGACAGCCCGTGAAAGAAGTGTCGCGTCCACGCGCGAGAAAGGAGCATTGAAAATGACGATCAAGGCAATTCGCATGTTCGACGGCGGCTTCAGCCAGCCGCGCACCGCCGGCGCACCGCTCTACATGGGCGAGCGCGTATCCGGCTACAGGAACGCGCTCAAGGCCGCTGGGATCGATCCGGCCCGCGTCATGAAACTCGCGTGACGAGTCGGCGGCTTTTTGAGCCTTTGACCGTCATTTCCGGCGCAGCCAGAAGTGGTTTTTCCGCGACGCGATGAGGCCGAGCGCGGACAGGCGGCTGATTTCCGCTGAAAGCGCGCTCCGTTCGACGCAGAGAAAGTCGGCGAGCTGCTGCCGGTTGAACGGAATATCGAAATCATCCGTGCCCTTCTGCTGCGCGACGGCGTGTAGGTAAGCCATCAGGCGGTCCTGGGTGGAGCGATGCGAAAGGATGTCGATCTTGCGGTTCAGCTCCAGCGTCTTGACCGCCAGCGACTGCATCAGATTCCGCACGAGACGCGCATGGAACGCGCAGGCGTTTTCGCACGGCGCGAGAATGCGGTCTGACTTAAGCGTCAGGACATCGCTGTCCTCATCCGCTTCCACGTCGACGCTCATAGTGTCCGATCCCGCGAGTGCCTGCGCAGCGGCGACTATTTCCGCCGGGCCGATGCGTTTGATGAGCGTGCGGCGGCCGGAGAGGTCGTAGGTCGAGACGGCCAGCGAGCCCGACAGCACGACGCCGATACGATCGGCTTTCTCGCCCGTGTGCATCAGCGCCTCGCCTTTTGCAAGGCGGCGGCGACGCGCACCGAGACATGCAAGAAGCGCGTGGAGGTTGTCGATTCCGATTCCTTCGAATATGGCTGCGAGTTTGGCCTGCGCGAGCAGATGTGTGTCTTTAGATTGCATTGGCTGATATTATACCATTTATTTAAGCACAATGTTGGCGCGCCAACATATTTCGTTCGGCGGAAATGCTATACTATGCGCCGTCATCACGAGAAAGGAGTCAAGACGACATGAAAAGGAAGATTGTTGAAATCGACGAAGCGAAATGCACGGGCTGCGGTTTGTGCGCGAACGCCTGCCACGAGGGTGCGATTGCAATGGTGGACGGCAAGGCGAAGCTCGTCAAGGACGACTACTGCGACGGCATGGGCGACTGCCTGCCAGAATGTCCTGCCGGTGCGATCACGATCGTCGAGCGCGAAGCGGCGGCATACGACGAAAAGGCCGTGCAAGAGCGGAAGAGGACGAAGATGCAGGAACAGATGAAGGCCGGTGGAATGGCTCTGCATCCAGAAGGACATACTCCGCCACCCGGCGGCTGCCCTGGCAAGGCGATGCGCACGTTCAATCGTGACACTACGCAACTTCCGCCCCGGCAAGACAACTCTCAACTTTCAACTCTCAACTCTCAACTTTCTCAGTGGCCGTGCCAGATTCGGCTGGTCCCGATCAAAGCTCCGTTCTTCCAGGGTACGAAGCTGCTTATCGCGGCGGACTGCACGGCTTACGCATACGCTTCGTTCCATCAGGAGTTCATGCGCGGCAAGGTGACGATCGTCGGATGCCCCAAGCTTGACCCCGTGGACTACGCGGAGAAACTGACGGAGATTCTGCGCGAGAACGACATCAAGTCCGTCACAATCGTGCGCATGGAGGTCCCGTGCTGCGGCGGGCTCGAAATGGCCGCGAAGAAGGCGTTGCAGGCTTCCGGCAAGTTCATCCCCTGGCAGGTCGTCACCCTCTCGCTCGACGGAAAGATAATCGATTCGTGAAGGAGACGCCATGAACGAACGCAAAGGAGAGGTTTTCTCGATAGCGGCGGAGAATGCGCCGGCGAGTCGGTAAAGCAGGCTATCGAGGGATGCCCCGTGACCGCAATAAGGGAAACGGAATAACGCGCAGAATTTCATCACTTCAAACAGGAGAATTTGAAAATGAACGAACAGAAGATGTTTTGCTGGCAATGCCAGGAGACTGCAGGAAACAAGGGCTGCACGGTATGCGGCGTGTGCGGCAAGACGGCTGACGTCGCTGCGTTGCAGGATGAACTGGTCTATGAGACGAA
>DFLH01000008.1 GCA_002373695.1 Verrucomicrobia bacterium UBA3624 | reverse complement strand
GCCAAAAAATGGGTAAATTCCAGACCGGATTCCTGCACCCTTATCCCGGAAAATCCGGGATAAGGGTGGTTACTGGGTGAAGCGCGCGGTGAAGCCGCCGCCGGACCGCGCCGGCACGCCGGGCGCGTAGAAGATGTCCGTCTCGCAGCGTTTCGCGGGCGGGTCAGTAGCGCTGGAGGAGGTCGAGCAGCTGCCGGTCGAGCTTGTGGCCGCGGAAGTCCTCATACGCCACGTCGTCACGCTCCGAATCCATCACGCCGAAGCCGCCGTACAGTCCCCAGAGCGCCCAGCCGCAGTTCATCTCCTGCCACAGCCGGAGCTGGTCTTCCATGAGCCCAAGCGCCACATCGTGCGGCGTCTTTCGCCACACGCCGAATTCGCCGGCGTAAAGGAAGACATCCGCCGCGAGCGCCGCGCCCCAGCCCTTCGACGCGAACGTCTCGTCCACGAGCCACGCGCGCGGCCCCTTCGCGTCCACCGGCCAGCGCGGCATCTCCTTGACGCTCTCCGGATCGTTCCACGGCGTGCGGTAGTGCGTGACGAAAAACGGATCGTAGCAGTGCCAGCCGAAGCCAAGCCCCTTCTCGCCCGCCAGCGTCATCGGCGCGATCCGTCCGTAGCCCAGACCGTCCGCGAGCACAAAGCGGTCCGCGTCCTCCGCGCGGATGGCCGCCACGAGCGCCCGCGCCACGCGCGCATAATCCGCCTCCTCCATGTAAAGCGGCTCGTTGAAGAGGTTGAACGACAATTCCTCGTTCGGCACACCCCGGTAGCGCGCGGCGAACATCCGCCACAGCGCGCACGCGTCCCGAAGCGGCTCCTCGTCCGTGAACAGATCCTTCTCGCCCGCCAGCCGCCCGCCCGAGCAGTAGCCCGGCAGCCGGTGGAGGCACAGCTGCACATGAATCCCGTACCGCCGCCCGAACGCCAGCGCGTCGTCGATCGCCTTCAGCCCCGCCGCGTCCGCGAACCAGCGGTAGTCGGTCGGCAGCCGGACGAAGTTGAAGCCCCAGTCGTGCAGCAGGCGGAAATCCTCCTCGCGGTAGGCGGGCGCGCGGTCCTTCTCCCACGACACGAGATCGAGCAGATTGAAGCCGCGCCAGCGCGCCGCGGGACGGCCGTCCTTCACCGCGTCGCCGAGCTTGACGCGCGCGACACGCGGCCGCGCAAGCGTATCAATGAGCGAAATCACGCGCAGGCGCGCCGGATCGAATGCATCGGAGAAGCGGAGCGTCACCGGCCGGCCCGGCAGCAGCGTCAGGCAGTTGTCGTCGAACTCCCCGTCCGCGCCCGCGACAGCGGCCCAGACGAAGAACGCGGGACGGTCCGTCGACAGCGTGACCGTGCGGCGCGGACCGTCGGCCGCGACGCTAATCTGCGCGTCCGCGAGCGCGACGTCGCGATAGCTCGCGCCGTGCCGTTCGGCACGCGCCGTGCCGGCAGCCGTCTGCAGCTCGACGACGGCAAACGTCTCCGCCGCCGCATCCGCCGCGCCGGACAGCGCGCCGGGCAGCGCACCGAGGCGCGTCGCGGCATCGGGCGCGAGCGTTACGCGTCGCGTCTCGCGCGCGCACGGCGCCGTGCCGTCGTACGCCCAGCGCTCCACCGTCAGCACGCCGTCCACGGCCGCCGGCGTGTCGTTCAGCCCCGTGATCGTCCCGTCCGGCCGGACGACGACGGCGACGGGCGCATAGAAGCGCTTCGCCGCGTAGTGGAGCGGCTTCCACTTGCCGCCGTATTCGAGGCTGGACCACGACGCGACAGGCCAGTTGTCGTTCAGCTGCCAATACAAGGTGCCCATGCAGCGCGGCATGTCCGCGCGCCACGCCTCGACCGCCGTCTGGATCGCCATCGCCTGCTGGAACTGCGACAGGATCAGCTCGCTCGCGAAATCCTTTGCGCGCCCGAAGTAGCGCAGCATCGTCTCGCGGATGCGCCGGTTGCCGCCGACGTTCTTCTGGTGCCACTCGAAATCCGGCCCCGGCCCGTCGCTGAACGTCGCGGCGACGGCCGGCGACGAAAACGACTGGTAGCCGAATTCGGAGCAGAAGCGCGGACGGTAGTCGCAATACTTCTCGAAGGGCGCGTTCTCGTGCCAGACGTCCCACTGGTGCATGTCGCCCTTCGAGTCGTCCTTCCACGCATCGCCGAAATCGCCCGGCCCGCAGCACGGCGAGCTCGGCCAGTACGTGCGCGCGGGGTCGTACCGCGCCACGAGTTCGCCCTGCCGCTGCGAGCGCGCGACCCAGGCGGCGCGGTAGAAATCGGCGTCCGCGCGGATTTCGTCGAACCAGTTGATCGCGCCGAGGCATTCGTTGTCGCCGCACCAGAGCGCGATGCACGCATGATCCTTGAGCCGCCGCAGCTGGTGCGCAAGCTCCGCGTCGATGTCGCGCAGGAACGCCACGTCCGCCGGATAGACCGCGCACGCGTGCATCAGGTCGTGCCAGACGAGGAGTCCCAGCTCGTCGCACGTGTCGTAGAAAACGTCCTTCTCGTACTGCCCGCCGCCCCACACGCGGATCATGTTCATGTTCGCGGCGCGCGCCGACTGGAGCAGCGCGCGGTACCGCTCCGGCGTCTGCCGCCGTTCGAGCGCGTCGCAGGGAATCCAGTTCGCGCCCTTCATGAAGAGCCGCCGGTTGTTGACGCGCACGACGAGCGAGAGCTCGTCCTTGCCGTCGGCGGAGACGGTCCGCTCGTTGAGAATCTCGAGTTTCCTGAGGCCCACGCGCTTCGTCACCTGTTCGCCGTTCACGTCCACCGTGAACGCGTAGAACCTCTGTTCGCCCGCGCCGTTCGGCCACCACAGGGGCGGATCGTCGATTTCGAGGCGGTTCGTCACGCACGTGCCGTCCGACAGGTCGGCGAACACGTCGAGCGTGCAGTGGCGCAGGTCGTCGCTGAACGTCTGCCGGGTGTGCACGTAGTCGATGCGCGGCCGGTCGGCGGCGAGAAGCTTCACCGTGCCGCAGAAGCCCATCGTCTCGATCTCCGGGCCCCAGTCCCAGCCGGCGTGGCAGGCGGGCTTGCGGATGAGCGCCTGGTTCTTCGCCCAGAGGACGTTCGCCATCGGGTAGGGACGGCCGGCGGCGGCGCGGCGCGCGTCCGCCTCGGCGACGGGGCTGCGGAAGACGCCCGTGATCCTGTTCACGCCCGCGTGCAGGAACGGCTTCACGTCGAAGTCGTAGCGCCGGAAGCGGTCGCCCGTCTCGCCGACCGTCGCGCCGTTGACCGCGACCGTGCAGAACGTGTCGCAGTCCTCCAGCCGCAACACGATCGACCGGTGCGCGAGAAACGCCGCATCCACCGTGAAGTCACGTTCAAACGTCCAGTCGCGCCGCGCGACCCACAGGATGTTCGTCTCGTTCGCGCCAAAGTACGGATCGGGAATCTCCCCGGCGGCGAGGAGCGCGTCATGCACGCCGCCCGGCACGACGGCATCGACCGTCCGCTCGCCGTCCGTCAGCCGCCACGCGCCCGCGAGATCGAGTTCCGCCGCGCCCGCCGCGCAGCCGGCCAGCACCGCCATGAGTCCGTTGATCATTCTGTTCATTTCGTTCCTCCGTTTCTGCGGACCGCCGCCGGGCGGCCCCTGTCCTTCCCCGCGTCGCGCCGCGTCGACGCGCGCGCAATCACCTCCGCCGCGATGAACACCTCGCGCGGCGCGCGCTCGGGCGACGCGAGGCGCTGCATCATCAGCTCGACGGCGGCCTCGCCCAGCCGGTCGCACGGCTGGATCGCCGTCGTGATCGGCGGCTCGGCCTCCTCGGATTCCCGGTCGCCGTTCACGCCCGCGAGGAGCACGTCGTCCGGCACCTTCACGCCGACGACGTTCAGCGTCTTCAAGAGCCGCGCGGCGACGTAGTCGTTGACGGCGATGATCGCGTCGGGGCGGTTCCGCCCGGCGAAGAAGCGGCGCGCCGCGCGCGCGTCGTCCGGGTCGGCGAAAAGGATGTTGTCGCGCGTCCACTTGAGCCCCGCCTCCGCGACGGCGATGCCGACGCCCTGGCCGCGCTTGAGCGACGTCGGCGCGGGCAGCGGGTTCGAGAAGTAGACGATCCGCCGCGCGCCCGCCGCGATGACGTGCTGCGCGAGCCGGTAGCCGATGTTCGTGTTGTCCACGCTCACGAGGTCGTAGGCGCTGCGCTGCGGCGGCGGCAGGAAGTCGCTGTCGAGCAGGACGACGGGCGTCTTCGCGCGGTCGAAGACGGAGAGGATCGCGCGGTTGAACTTCTCCGACTCGGCGAGAAACTGGAGCGGCTGGAAGAACGCGCCGCTGACGCGCTCGCGCACGAACAGCTCGGCGAACTCGGCGGCCTTGACCGCGCGCGCGGCCATCGGTCCCGGCCCGAGCGCGGCGCAGAGCGTCGTCCAGCCGTGCCGCGTCGCGCCCGCCTCGATGCCGCGCACGATGCGGTCGTAGAACGGATGGTAGGCGTCGGGCGCGATGACGGCGAACTTCCGCGCGGCGCGGCTCGCCGCGCGGTCGGCGAGGAACGTGCCGTAGCCGGGACGCTTGTCGACGAGCTGCTTGTCCAGCAGATCGCGCAGGGCGCTGCGCACCGTCTCGCGCGCCGCCGCGAAGCGCCGCATCAGCTGGTGCTCGCTGGGGAGCCGCTGCGTGGAATCGAACTTGCCGCGCAGAATCTCCGCGCGGAGCGTTTCGCTGATGGCCTTGCTCTTGCTACCCGTGCCCATGCCCACATTGTACCAAACGGCTGCGGGCCGGGCAAGGTTGTCTAGACAGGTTTTTGCCGCCGTGTCCGGCGTCAGGGCGCGACACCGGACAGGTCGGGCGCGCCGGCGGGCAGCCGGATCACGTCGCGGCGGCCGTCGGCGAGCGCGACCGTCACCGTCTCGCCGTCCGCGGCGAACGCGACGGCGGCGACCCGCCCCGACGGATCCATCACCGCGAGGAACGGCCGCGTCCACGCCTCGCCGCGCTGGCGCGCGACGAGCACCGGCGTGCGGCTGTCGCGCGTGATGCCGTAGTCGGGGTTCTTGACGCGGCTCAAGCCCTCCGTCGCGGGCGCGAGGCCCCGGATGAACGTGCGCTCCGCGGCGCCGTTCATGAAGACGGTCATCGTCACGGTCCCCTCGGGGCGCGCCCAGTCGAAGCGCGCGCGGACATCGCGTTCGCCCGCGCGCGCGAACTTCTCCTTGATGTACGAGAGCGCGTAGACGCCCGACTCCACGAAGGCGATCTCCTCCGTCGGCGCGAGCGTCCCGTCCAGCGTCAGCGTGTCGCCGAAGTTGTGGTAGTAGTAGTCGTGCCACTCCGGCGCGCCGTCACCCACGCGGCTGCGGAACGCATCGACGAAATACGCCGTGCCGTCGGCGTGCTTCACGTAGGCCGTCGTGCGCAGCTGCTCCGCGCCCGTCGCGGGCTCGCGGAAGCGGACGGTCGCCCAGCTGTCGCCGTGCGCGACGAGCGTGAACGGATGGAAGCACTTCATCGGCACGTAGTCCGAGCGGCTGTTGACCATCACCGTGTTGTGCGCCGGGAAGCGGCTGTAGTATTCCTTGTAGTCATCGCCCGAATAGAGCGACCAGCCCACGCCCGCGTCCGGCGCGAGGCGGTAGCCCTTCGCGTAGAGCTCGAGCGAGATGCCGTTCGCGTGCTGGTGGTTGCCCAGCGACGCGTTGAGCGCGAAGGCGACGTCGTTCACCGCGTCCATGCCGCTGCGCGCGACGAGCCAGCTCGCGTTCGGCGCATAGAAGAACGGCGCGGGCGCGGCGTCGCCCGCGTGCGCCGCGACCTCCTTCGGCAGCGCCGACGGATGCGTGTCGCCGAAGCCGATGAGCATGTTGTCGGGGAAGAGGTATTCGCGCGCGGCAGGGAACGCCCGGCGCAGGACCGGCACCTCCGCGAAGAGGTCGATGCCGACGTGGCGCCGGAGCCGGTCCGCGAGCTTGGCGAGATCCTTGAGCGTGACGATCGAGTAGCCGGGACATTCGAACCAGATGCCCGTCGCGGGATCGAAGCCCTTCGCGCAGAGGTCGCGCACCGAGAGGTTGCGGATGCTGGAGCGGTTCATCACGACGTCGATGTAGTGTTCGCGCCCCCTGCCGTCCGCGTACGCCGCGTCGTCGTCCAGGACGAGCGCCACGTCGAGAATGAAGTTGAGCTGCATGATGTCCCAGTTGTTGTCGGCCACGCCGTTCGCGATCTGGACCTCCGCCCACTTCTTGAGCGCCGCCTCCAGCGGGGCCTTCCGGTCGGGATGGTGCGCGGCGATCCACGGCTTCAGCCGCGCGTACGTCGCGCAGGCGCTGGTGAGCACGTCGTCGTGGATCGTCTCCATCGACTGCAGGCCGAAGAGCGTCTGGAGGTGCCCGTGGTTCAGATCGGTCGGCACGTTGCGCGCGAGGATGCCGGCGAGGTAGGTGTCGAGCACCCGGAACGCGAGACGCCGGTACGGCTCCTCCTCCAGCTCCGCCGCGTCGCGCGCGAGGCCCAGGATCTCCCGGTTGAGGCTGTCGATGATCGAACCCGTCTGGCCGTACGGCACCCACTGCGCGTCGCCGCCGCCGCGCGGCGCGAGGAAGAGCCCGCGCGGATCCTCGCTGCGGCGCGGCCGGTCCTCGACGCGCGGGCGCGCGAACAGGGTCACGTGGCCGCGCTGGCCGTTGAACGCCACCGTCGGCACGTCCGCGCGCGCGCCGCCGACGCCCGTCACCGCCTCGTCGCGCACGTACACGTCGGTCGCGTGCGTGTTCCAGTACATGACGAGCCGCTCCGCGAGCGCGTCTTCGCCCTCCGCGAGAAACGCCGCGAGGCGCGCGCGCGTCGCCGCGTTCGGCGCCGTCCATCCCATGCCCGCCGCCGCCAGCGCGGCCGCCAGAAAGATCCGCTTCTTCATCGTGTCACCTCACCCGTTCAATGATCGCCGCGAACCCGCCGTTCGCCGCGCAGTCCACCTTGAGCGGCCGGTCCGCGCGCACGCGGCGCGGCGCGTCGGCCGTGACGGCGCCCAGCGGCCGGTCGTCGGCCGGATCGGCGTCGCGGAAGAGCCGCAGCGCCCATTCGCCGTCGCCGAGAAAATCGAGCGGCACGTCCAGCGTGCGGCGCGCGTGCGCGTTCAGGCCGGCCACGAACCAGCGTTCGCCCTGCCGCCGCGCCACGATCGCGTAGTCGCCGATCGCGCCCGCGAGCGCGCGCGTCTCGTCCCAGACGGTCGGCATCTCGCGCCAGACGTCGAGCGCCGGATGCGACGCGTCGATCTGGTCGGGCCGCTGGTACCAGAAGAGGAACTGCCACGGGCTGAACGTCGCCACGCCGAGCGCCAGCTGGTGCGCGAGCGAATTCTTGACGCGGCCGACGGTCCAGCACGGCGTGTAGTCGCCCGGCCCGGCGAGGTAGCGCGTGAAGACGAGCGCGGCGTTGTGCGCGGCGTCGGGCATCTCCTCGTTGCCGCGGATGCCTTCGACCGTCAGGATGTTCGGCCACGTGCGCTGCTGGCCCGTGAGGCGGTATTCGTCGTGCGCGTCGAGCATGAGCCCGTTCGCCGCGCCCTTTTCGATCGCGGCCGTCATCCAGGCGTTCCACCGCTGCGAGCCGACGTTGACGAAGCCGTACTTGACGCCCGCGACGCCCCAGCCCTTCAGCGTCGGCAGGATCGTGTCGATGCCGCCCGTCGCACGCTTGAGCGGCTCGCGGTTGACGTAGAGGATCACGCCCACGCCCTGCGCCTTCGCGTACGCGAGGATCTCGAAGAGGTCGAACCGCTCGCCGCGCGCGACGCGCTCGGGCGCGAGGCCGGGCACGAGCGGATCGCCGGTGTGCTCCTGCCCGTACCAGCCGCAGTCGAGCTCGATGTACTGGAGGTTGTTGGCCGTGGCGAAGTCGACCGCCGCCTTGCCGGTCGCCGTGTCGAGCCGGGCGACGCGCAGCACCTTGCCGGGCCTGATCCACGACGTGTCCGAGATCTTCGACGGCGCGTTGAGGTTGAGCAGGAGGTCGTTGCCGTTGTAGAGCGCGGCGGGATTCGCCGCCACGCGCACGTAGTACCACGGCGTCGTCCAGGGCCGCGTCACCTCCGCCGACCCTTCGAGGATCGCGCGGACCGTGTGGGCGCGCGCGTCCTTCGCGAAACGCACCTTGGCGAAGTCGAGGTTCGCCGCCTCGCCGAGCGCGGCCGTCCAGGACGGACCCTCCACGACGAACGGCCCTTCCGCCGTCTTCGGGATGTCGGTCGCGTAGTTGTGCATCTCGCCGATGCCCGCCGCCACGGGCGCGAATCCCGGCCGCGGTGCCATCTCGTCGAAGTTCGACAGGCGGAACGGCTCGTAATGCCCCTGGTTGTGCGAGACGGGCCAGCACCGCCAGTCGCCGTCGAACGCGAACGTCGCCACCGTCGATTCGCTCGCGAACGTCTGCGGCCCCGTGCCGTCCGCCGTCAGCCGCCACGCCACGCCCGCGTCGTAAAGGCGCAGCTCGACATTGCCGGCGCGCACGCGCGCGAAATCGTCGCGGACCAGCCGCCGCTCGCCGAACGCATTCTCCCAGGCGCGGCGCACGAGGCCGTCCGCCGTCACGCCCGCGCCCTTCTCGAATCCGGGGACGGTGACGCGCACGACCGGCGCGCCGTCGTAGGCGACGGCGAGACCGAGCGCGTCGTCCGCCGCGGCGGCGAGCGTCACCGTCAGCCGTCCGTCGGGCGACGTGAAGAAATCCTTCTCCCCCGCATTCTCCCCCGCGCGCACGACGCCGCACAGGGCCAGGCACGCCAGACACGTTGCACGAAAATGTGTTTTCATGCGCCGTAGTATATCAAAACGGCCGCCGCCCGCCCAATCCCCCTTAATGGGGAGAGGCGGCGACGGCGCGTGCCGACGCGGCGCGTCAGAGGTTGGCGAAGGGATTGCAGCTGAAGCCGTGGCCGGAGGCCGGCGCGAACGACGTGCGCGGCGCGCGGCGCGCCTCGCGCGGACGGCCGCCGCCCGCGCCGCCCGATGCGTGCGCGAGCCCGACCGTCGGGCGCGTCTTCGCGGAGAGCGAAATGCGCCCGCGCGCCGTGTCGACGCCGATCACCGTCACCTGCAGCCGGTCGCCCGCCTTCACAACGGCGCTCGGATCGGTGACGTAGTTGTCGGACAGCTCCGAGAGATGGACGAGCCCGTCCTGGTGCACGCCGATGTCGACGAACGCGCCGAACGCCGTCACGTTGGTGACGACGCCTTCGAGCTTCATCCCCTCGCGCACGTCCTCGATCTTCGTGACGTCGTCGCGGAACTTCGGCGGCTCGAACGTCTGGCGCGGGTCGCGGCCCGGCTTGACGAGTTCGCTGACGATGTCCTTCAGCGTCGGCTCGCCCACCTCGCCCGTGATGTAGCGCCGCACGTCGATCTTCTTCGCCGCGAGCGGATTGCCGACGAGCTCGCCGAGCGTCAGCCCGAGGTCGTCCGCCATCTGCCCGACGAGCGCGTAGCGTTCGGGATGGACCGCGCTCGCGTCGAGCGGGTTCGCCGCGCCGCGGATGCGCAGGAAGCCCGCGCACTGCTCGAACGCCTTTTCGCCGAGGCCCTTCACCTTCCGGAGCTCCGCGCGGCTCGTGAACTTGCCGTGCTCGTTGCGGTAGTCGACGATGGCCTTCGCGAGGGTCGGCGTCACGCCCGAGACGCGCTCGAGGAGCGGCGCGGACGCCGTGTTCAGCTCCACGCCGACGCCGTTCACGCACGAGACGACGACCTCGTCGAGCTTCGCGCCGAGCATCGTCTGGTTCACGTCATGCTGGTACTGCCCCACGCCGATCGCCTTGGGATCGACCTTGACGAGCTCCGCGAGCGGATCCTGGAGACGGCGGCCGATCGAGATCGCGCCGCGCACCGTGAGGTCGAGGTCGGGAAATTCCTTGCGCGCGATCTCCGACGCGGAATAGACCGACGCGCCCGCCTCCGAGACGCTGACGACGATCGGCGTCGGGATTTCGGGATGCTGCGCGGCGAGCTTCTTCAGGGTCGTGCGGCAGAACGCCTCCGTCTCGCGGCCCGCGGTGCCGTTGCCGACCGCGATCGCCTCGGGGCGGAACTTGTTGACGATGAGCGCGAGCGCGCGCGCGGCCTCGTCGGGCTTCTGCTGCGGGAAGATCACCGTCTTGCCGAGATACTTGCCCGTCGCGTCCATCATCGCCACCTTGCAGCCCGTGCGGATGCCGGGATCGATGGCGAGGACCGCCTTCTCGCCGAGCGGCGCGGCGAGGAGCAGGTGGCGCAGGTTCTCCGCGAACACCTCCACCGCCGCGCGGTCGGCCGCCATCTTCTTGTCGACCGTCACGTCGATTTCGCACGACGGCGCGAGGAGGCGCTTGTAGGCATCCTGCGCCGCGAGCCGCACCTGCTCGCCGGAGCCGTCCAGAAGGCTCATGATGCCGTCGAGCGCGAGCTCCTTGTCGAGCTCCAGCTTCACCCAGAGGACGTTTTCGTTCTGGCCGCGCCGGATGGCGAGGTAGCGGTGGGAGGGGATCGTCGCGATGGACTCGGCGAAGTCGTAGTACTGCTCGAACTTGGTCGGCTCCGTCGGCTTCGGCGAGGCGACCTCGCTCTTGACGAGCGCCTTCGTCGCGAAGAGCTGGCGCACGTACCCGCGCACGTTCGCCTGGTCCGCGATGCGCTCGGCGAGGATGTCGCGCGCGTACTGGAGCTCCTCGTCGCTCCGGCCCGCGGCGGCCGCGTCGCCGTCGGTCCAGATCGCGTCGGCGAGCGGCTCGAAGCCCTTCTCCTTCGCGACCTGCGCGCGCGTGCGGCGCTTGGGCTTGTAGGGCTGGTAGAGGTCCTCGAGCGCGGACTTCTGGTAGCAGGACGCGATCTGCGCGGCGAGCTCGTCCGTCAGCTTGCCCTGCGCGTCAATCGTCTTCAGGATCGTCTCCTTGCGCGTTTCGAGCTCGGTGTAGTAGGCGAGGCGCTCCTGGATCTTGCCGATCGCGACCTCGTCGAGGTTGCCGTGCATCTCCTTGCGGTAGCGCGCGATGAACGGCACGGTACTGCCCTCGCCCAGCAGTTTTTCGACGGCGGCGATCTGGCGGGCGTTCGCGCCCACCTCCGCCTGCATTCTCTCAATGATCTCCGGTTTCATGCCTCTGCATCTTTCATTCTTCTCACGATCCCTTCGCGCGGTTCGGCTTCGGGCGGAATCTTCAGCGGTTCGAGCGGCGCGTCGTCGGCGGGCAGCGCGCGCCACGCCGCCGAATAGATCGGCAGGCCTTCGGCGCGGAAGCCGGCCTCGAACTCGGTCCAGACCTCCGGCGGGCGCGGCATCGGCTCGACGCGCGCGAAACGCGCGTCCGCGGCGAAGCACGCCTCGACGACCTCGAAATACTCCCGGTGGTCGGTCACGAACTCGATGCGCCCGCCGATCGCGAGGCGCTTCCAGAGCGCGTTCAGGAAGAGGGGGCCGAAGAGGCGGTGCGAATGGTGCTTCTTCTTCGGCCACGGATCCTGGAAGAGCGCGTAGACCGTCCGCGCGTGGTGCGCCGGCAGGAGGTAGTGGAAGGTGTAGAGCGCCTCCAGGCGCAGGACCCTGGCGTTCGGAATGCGGCCGCGCACGCACTTGCCCGCGAAGGAGCGCACGCGCCCGAGCATCCGTTCGATGCCGAGAAAGTCGCAGTCGGGATTCGCCTGGGCGCGGCGCGTCAGGAAGCCGCCTGAACCGCAGCCGACTTCGATTTCCAGCGGGCGCGACAGGTCGATGTCGAGCGGGCGGCACGGATCGGTGACGCAGAGAATGGGATCGATCATGAGAAGAAGAGGAGATAGAGGGCCCAGTTGATCGCCAGCGAATAGAGGTTGGCGACAAAATCGTCGATCACGATGCCGCGGCCGCCGGGGATCGACTGGAGCGACCGGCACGGCCAGGGCTTGAGGATGTCCACGGCGCGCACGACGGCGAAGAAGACGGCCATCGCCCACCACGGCAGCGCCGCGAGCGGCAGGCCGATGACGGCGAGCGGGAAGAGCATCCATTCGTCGGCGGTGATGCGGCCGTCGTCCTTGATGCCGAGCAGCCGTTCGGCGACGTCGCAGAACGGGATCGCGAGCAGCGTCAGGCCGAGGCACGCGGGCAGCTGCGCCCACAGCGGCAGGCGCGTCGTCGCATAGGCGAGCGCGACGCCGGCGGCGCTGCCGAACGTGCCGGGCGCGAACGGCACCGCGAGGCCGATGCCGAATCCCGTCGCCACGAAGAGGCAGAACCTGTCAAATCCACTCCAGTTGTCCTTCATCATGGGCGCATAGTATATCATAATTCCCGCCGCCCCCGCCGCGCGGACGCGAGCGGCCGAGTCAACCAGCGCCGCGAGCGCCGTCGCTTCACGCCCCCGCCGCGCGGACGCGGTCGGCCGGGGCCGCGAAACACAAAAGGCCGCCCTTTCGGACGGCCCGGTTTCAACTTCTCAACCTTTTGACTGTTCAACTTTCAATTTTTCAACTACTCGGGCAACTTTCAACTTTTCTTAAACACAAATCCCCAGATCTTGAAGAGATACTTCAGATAAATGAGCGGGAGGCATGACCAGACGCCGTGGGCACGCAAGGCGCGGAGGTCTTCGCGGTTGATCTCGACGTTCGATCGCCAGCCAGCCGTCGACGCGCCGCCCATGCGCATCACGACAACGCACTCCGGAAGATAGGCCGTGCGCAGTTTTGCAAGATAGAGATAGCGCAACTCCAGTTCGAAGTCGGCGCAAATGCGGTAGTCGAGCGAATAGCCGCCCAAGCGCGCGAAGCATTCGCGGCGCACGTAGAACGACGGATGCGGCACCATCGCGGCAAACCGGAACATCCACGGCCTCCACTTTGCCGCAGAGCAGTATCGCACTGTCGGCGCATTCCTCAACTCACCCAGCGCATCCCGGCTCAAAGACTCGCCACCATGACTGGGGGAAGCGGCGTCTCGCCGCTTCAAATGTTGCGAACTACATCCACCATCTATGCCACCCTGACTGGGGGACGCGACGTCCTCCCGCAGACTGGGAGAAGCAACGCCTCCTAGCGGACTGGGGGAAGCGACGTCTCGTCGCTTCACAAACCTGATGTCGGCATAGACGCAATCGACTTCGGACTTTCGACTTCCGGTGACTCAAATGCGGAGGCGATATGGGCAAGGGTGTCGTCTGTGGCAAGCACATCATCGGCGTTCAAGATGCCAACTACATCGCCCGTCGCCATCGCGATGCCCTTGTTGATGGCGTCGTACATTCCTTTATCTAGCTCAGATATATATTTGAACCATGTAGAACTTGTAGAGCGTGTAGAATACTCTTTTATTATATCTACCGTTCCGTCTTTGCTGCCGCCATCGACAACAATATATTCCAAATCCACGCCCTTCTGCGAAAGTACGCTCTCTATCGCCGTCCGTATCGTTCCCGCGCTGTTGTAGCAAGCAGTTATGAGAGTGATTTGCATTTTGGGAAAAACAATTTTAGCATTAGCTGTAGCTTATTTGTGATCAAAAACCTGGAACTTTCTCGGGATAAAAATTTTGGAAACAAACGGAGCGAATTCGCCTTTTGCTTTATCCCTTTCAACATATATGTCAAAGCGATAACCCGCATCTTCGCATATCTTTCTAACTCTACACAATCCTCTGCCTGTACCTTTATAATTCTCAACCGATTTCGCCCTAAATTTTTCATAGCTTATCCGTGACAATTCATCTACTGTAGGGATTGGGCCATAAGAAGACACCTGAATTTCTAGTCCCTCTTCTGTTTGGATAAATTCCGTTTTTATCTCTTTAGCGCCAGGAAATTTTTCGAGATATTTTACAGCATTTGTGTATAGATTCATAGCGACAAATTCAACGCCATCTGCATATTCAACCTTTCCCCAAAATTCATTATCTCCCGAATTCCAAATAATGCCCTTTTCTGTATATATGTGGCGCATTTTATGAAAGACTTTATATGGTTCATATGGATGCGCTTTTTGCTCTTTGTAAAAAGTCGATATGTCATCATCATCCCTAAGTGCCATAATTAGCCCCATCTCAATAAGTTGAATTCCAGAAAATAATGCATCCAGCATATGCAGGTCAGTTTCAAGAACAATCGAATCGGATGCTGTTTTTAGAGGCAGCATCTTATCAATCTGGACAAGATAATGCCCCATATCATGTATCCATTCGTTAAATTCATCTATCGCAACTCGAATCCGCTCAACTTCTTCTTGCAAATTATGAATCAAATTGCGATATTTTACTATTAATGAAAAGTCACCCCCCAGTTTGGGGTCTTGTCTAATCTCGTTGATACGCCGGAGTTTTTCAAGGGTAAACACCGATGTCCCCATTGTTGAACTATCGGGCAAAAGCTCAGAAAACTTATCAAAAAAGGCAGTAACAGTTTGCGGCAAAACAAGATTGCTTAATTCAACGCTATTCACTAAATCATTAGCCTCGTTAGTGCTCTTCCGTATCTTCGCCAACACTTCGTAAAGCACCCCTACGTCGTTAGAAGAAATATGAGGCAGATTCTCGTCCTGTGGTCGCTTAATATCTCTTAATATATCTTTCGCCTCAGTTACACTTCGCCTAAACATTCTTTCTTTTTGAACAAGTTCTTGAACAATTGTCGGCATTACTCGAACAGTATCTATGCATGCATGTACTCGACTGGACTCAAACGCGCCAATCGCGACACTCATTTTCTTAAAAAATGATGCGTCAAAAGGGCTCACATCCATACTGTTATTTCGTAAAAGTTATGATTGCTTTGAGCAATTCCATCACTCCTACCGTAAACTTTCCCATTTTGACAACAGTTTCAAGCCAATTCAAATCCCCTACTTTACCCTTGCCTTTACTATTCTTAAGAACTTGAGAAACAAATTCGTCTTCCATTTCCGCGACACTGAATATATCCGTATCCGATTTGCGCTCATTATCCCTACTAAGAAGATTTGCTCTGACATTTCGCCAAACAAAGCTAGGGTCATACAGATTTACAATGCAAACATTCAACAACTCGGCAAGGACTTCTATACTATCTTTTGTTTTTTCATAAACACCATTAAACATATTAAGATACTGTAAATCATCGCGATACTTAGCCGCTTTAAGTTGCCCCGAGCAAATCACAACCTGTTTTAACGGATATGTTGACTTTATGTGCCTAGCAAATTTAAGCCCGTTAGAGTTTTCTGCTCCAACGCCATCAACATCCGTAACCACAATTGGATATGCCTCGATTTGCGAAGTATCAGGGACAGAATCTACTGGTTTCACCTTGGCAAAACCATATTTTTTTTCCAATGTCGATGCTATATCACTTGCATCTCTATCATCTATAATTAAAATGCCAACACCCTTCCTAATTTCGACCATTTGGACTTCACTTAGTCCGCCTAATTTATCCAATTCATGGACACTTTTAAAAGAGGACTTTGCCATAGAAAACGCGAACTTGCCCAGTTTATTCATTTATCTCCTTCTGTGTTCTTCCACACGAAATCTTGAAAATGGCAACACCTTGCAATAGCGCTGCGCAACATAATCACCTTCTCTTCTACTGTGGCATCACGATAGCGCCACAGATAGATGAGCCGTCCGCCGTAGTCGTTGCCATCGCCCCACGCCGGTGCGCCATCAGTAGTGATGACGCACTTATCGTGTTTGAGAGCCTCGGCAATCACAAGCCCAAAATTGTCGCTCAGCGTAGGCAGGACGAGAACGTCGCACCAGTCCCAGATCTTCTCCTTCTCTTCGCCAAATGCGGATGATACCATTCTCACGCGGAGGCGCGGAGACGCGGAGGCATTTTGTATCTGCCTTACGGCTTTCTCAAGATACTCAAGTCCCTTCAGAGGATGGCGGCGGCCGAGATACAGCAAATGCAACGGACGGTCATTGGGCAATGCACCCACCTCCGAATTCGGCAACTTGAAGAACCGCTTTATGTCCGTCACCTCGACTGGCGGACATATCTTGCCAAGATACACTTTAATCCACTCCTTCTCCGCCACGCATGTTGCAACTATCTTAGCGCACCGTCGCAGGCACCATCGTTCAATCGGCCCAGCCAGCCACTTCTTCCAGCCATGATACTTCAGCCGCACCGGATCATAGCAGCACTCCGGCATCCAATGCACCACATTCCGTCCCCACAACGCCGCCCACCAGAGGCACGGCAGCCATCCGCAGTGAATCCACACCTCATCCGCCGCCATCAGCTCACGAACCTTCGCCCATGTTCCAAACAACACCTCGTGCCCTTCGCGGCGCTGCTCGTCCATAATCATCCGAGCAATATTCGCCGCGCCGTTCCACCTCTCCCAACCGGCGCAGATATGAAGCATGTTCAATCGCTTATCCATTAAACTCCATAAACAGGCGCATACTTATAGATATTTATACCCACCATCTGTTCTTGACGATGTGCCTATCATTTTTCTGTTCGACTCCGAATACGCTCAACAACTTGGTCAGCTTTTTGACTTAACGGCGTTTGAATATTCTTGCATGCAGCAGAATAAATATCGCAATCATATCTTGTCATCTTATCTGCATACTTTACAAACGCCTTTTCCGCCTCCATAAAAATTTTTATGTATGTCTCACGGTAATTGTTCATATAATATTGATATTCAAGTTTGCCGACACCCGAAGCTATGTCATATTCATAACGGCCCAATGATTTAAGCCGTTGCATGCATTGGTCACTATCCATACTCCTGCACAAGTAATCACGATGTTCTTTAAATGTTGATCCATCTATGGGGCATTTAAACATAACAAGCCAATTCCAAAGACGTTGCAAAAATTCTGCGTCTCTTCGAGAGACGACCCCATTATCAAATACCTTGCAATGCAATTCTCCCTTTACCCATCTCCACAACTTTGCCGCCTCCTCGACGCCTATCTTACTTGGCTCAGCTGCAAATGAATCTTCTGGCTCAAATTGTCCGACGCCCCTACCTAACCAATAGCAGCATAACGAATAGGATTTGTTCATAATTATCCAATTCGCGATCACGGGGGCATCTCTCATTTCCATCAATCCAGCATTTATAACCCTCTCAAAATATTCCGCCATTATCAAACATGCGTAATCCATAGCGGAATTACTTGACGCATCATCAGCAACAAAATCCCAAACGATGGACAATATCCAATCCGTAACAACAGCGACATCTAAAGGTGCAGCATATGTCACCGAAACACGACAATTCCTTACTGCATCGAGGAAGTTTATCAGACCATAATTGTGGGCAATCACATTGAACCATGTCTTAAACTTTTCAATATCATGCGCATTCCTAAAATAGTTCAATATAACATCTCTTGGCACTATCTTATGGGGAAGTTCACTCGGCACGAAATATCGTGCAAAATGGTACGGTGATGCCAATCTAAAGCCCTTTGCAATGCCCTGCATAGCATCCTTCACTGCTATTGGCTCATATTCCTTCCCACTTTTACCATCGACCTCATGCACAAATAATATTTCTCGAACGAACCTCTGAATCCACTCTTTGTTTCGCGAAGACATCTGCTCCATAAAAGCATCAAAATCACTTTTGCCGACATTATAACTTGTCAATGTCTTTGACATATCGTGTCGCACCCATGTCGCATATGTCGAAAAGATAACATTTAACGAATCCGGCGAAAAAAGTCGCACAGCCGAAAGACAGAAGGCGTCGCCTATATGGATGTTAAACCCGCAGCAATCATCATTTGCAGGCCCTTGATAGTATGCTAGAACAAGATCAAAGCCAATCGTCAAGCGCTTTATGGATCTTAAATTTTCGCACTTCTCCATCGCAAAGTCATACTCCCTATCGCCTATCTCACCGGATGCCAAGCTATACCTAGACAACACCCCTACCGTCAACCGCTTCAACTCCCGCATCAATGTTTCCCTTGGTGTCGGCCATAACGGCATTGGATAGGTAACTATCTTCTCTAGGAAATCACCATCACCCATAACCTGAACACAACGAGTCCCATTCCCATGGCAATACCGATCTCGAATCATTTCAGACAGTAGGGTTTCATTCGCCAAAACGAGATAGGTTACATTTGGCAAATCACCATTTGTCTTCAAGCATCTTACCACTTCTCCTACTTCATCACATGTTAACCTATCTATATCATCAATTACCACCACTATCCGTCTACTCATATTCAACAATTTCTTTTTAAGGGATGCCTTTACAGTATCAGGCGAGGTGAAGAAATTACACATGGAGGCAAGCAATACAGACATTAATTCAAGAATGCCATTTGACTCCGGCATAAGGTGGATTGTTTGTCGGCATGCATACTGCAACATAACTAAAGCAACTATAGGATTATATTTTCTGATTGCAGCTTGTATGGCAACAAACATATCCGCATTAATGTCATTACGCACAACTGACGACCACGGCATAAACCACACAAATCTAAAAGATTGTTTTTTCTGCCTTTTGCATATTGATTCCAGTAATTTCACAGCAGATGTTTTACCCTCGCCCCATTTCCCATATATGCCCACTACTTGCGACTTGTACGGCTCCGCTCTATCAAGCAAAGTTAAGATTGTCCTTACATACGCGATCCTGCCAAGCCTATCTTCATCTTCTTTGTCTATAGGTTCATCGGTAACCAAACAATCAACATTTGCACTCGCGTAGCGTCGACAAAAGAACAAGACAATCTTCCTTACGACAACAACGAGCAGGCAAACTAAGATTGCAATGAAAATAGCTCGCCATCTCAAGTCTCTTCTCCAAGAAGACACAATCCACATTATGGCGCTTGCCATCAATATCGGTATCTCTCGAATAATGTCCCACCCTTTGGATAGCACCTCGCCCAATGGCCGCCTAAAGACGGTCATCAGAAAAACAAGTATGCAAAGGCAACGTTTCATTACTTCGATTCCTCTGAACTGCCATTATTAGGAGACCCCTTATATCGAAATGCGCACAAGAGTATCTGCGTTAATGAAACAATAACTGCAGTCCCAACAAACAACCACGCCCATTGGGGCACCTTCAAGCAGACAGCAACAATCGCACTGACAAAGGCACATATCACATAAACGACTGTAACAATATTGCTGTTAACAATCACGAGATTTGCTGTATCATACTTCATTGTCTTACTCCTTTTATTTTTGAGAATTTTTTATCACCCTCCAGCACATACCGACGACTTTGATATTGTCCTTGCCAAATACTTCATCGACTGCGCGGGTGACGCCGAAGCGAGGGTTAGGATTGCCGTAGTCGTGGCCGGAAATAATCTTTATGCCTACGGATTTCGCCCATTCGCATTCGGCTTTGACACCTTCGTAACGATGGCTGGCATCGAAGAAAATCATGTCAATTTCTTATCATATGCTTTGTTGGCATCTTCAATTTCCTTCACTAAAATCAATTCGCGGGGGGAAAGCCCACTCCCTTCTTGATTAGTACTATTGTAGTATTGTTGAAATTGCTTAGACAATGTATCTCTCTCGTTATCAGAATGCCCCTTCGGATCAGAAAACTCTCTGGAGGCAAATATATCATCAACTCTTATCAATTCGCCCAATGGATTGCCCTCAACACATAAATTGGATGTTGCCTGTATCTTCTTTTCGTCCAAAAGCTCCACGGCAGGGTCCAATATGAAATATTTGATATCAAAGTAGTCTTGCAAATTTTTCCCCTTCGCAAGAAAATCATAGAGACACTGTGGATAGAGATTAGGTCTCCCAGCATTGTTCCACTCTTCGCTTGCCTCCAGCTTCTTGGCTTTATCTTTAGCTTCCTTGTAGGCTACATATAAGTCCTCCATGTTTTTCACAGCATACTGGCAACGTACGCCAACCATTTTTCCATCCCACGTGCTTAACGATGGAATCAGATGTTTAACTAGATATTCCTCTCCGTCATTCACGGAAATCCAAACATCCATTGAAGGGACGACATCATCCCAGTCTTGAGGATCCAACAATGCCTTATCAAAGGGATCTGCCATTATCCATGTGTTGCCTATCTTATTTATCTTAGACCAATTTGTAGCCGTAAACTCTCGTACAGTAAACTTCTCTTTACTTTTCAGAAACCATATAATGGCACTGATCGCAGATGTCTTCCCGCTATTGTTGGAGCCCACAAATACCGTCTGATTCTTGTCAAAGTCAATGTGGCAATTCTTCAATTTCCTGAAGTTTCTGATGTGTATTGATTCAATGTTCATACTTTTATTGCTCCCTTCATTGCTGGTTCACTGGCGTCCACATCCCGTTGTCCCAAAGGAGCTTGAGCCACCTTTTTTCAGGGATCGGCTTGTGAGGGAGGCTCGCCTTCGGCAGCTCTGCAAGCCGCATCTCCTCCGTCACGTTGGGCAGCACCTGGTCGCGGAACGCCACCATGACCGGACGCAGCCTCTGGAAGTCGTTGCTGAACGCGGCGTTCGTCACGGCGTCGGAGAGGGCTATGGTCCGCGTCACGGAATTGGACAGCGTCGGGATGTCGGCGAAGCAGATGTCCCAGCTCAGCTTGAGATAAGCCCCCACAATGTCGTTCGTGTTCGCGGCGAGCCTTGCCGATGAGAGTTCGAGCACGTTCGAGAAGTTCCCGTTGTACCAGTCGTTCGTAACGGCGTGGTAGCTGTCCTGCGAAGGGGCAGCCGCGGCCACCGCCCCGGCCATCGTGAAGAGCGCCGCCAGCATTGTCGTTTTTCCAGTCATTTCCTTGTTCCTTCCTTTTCGAGTTTCCATTGTCAATGCCCGTCTCCGACACGCTGTGTAGTGAATCCGGGCGAGATAAAGTTGAAGTTGAAATCGATGTCAGGCGTGAATATCGTGTGGTTGTCGGTCGACATACTGTTCGGCCACAGCCGCCTTTCCTTCACGTCCGCGCCTGCCCAGACGTTCGTGGCCATTGCCTGCATCGTCTCGTCGAGGTCGGCTCCATCCGCGACGGCAGTCCCTGCATCCCAGCTCGCCGATCCGGCATCGTCGTCCCATGTGCCGTACCTGTAGCGGGCAAGCCACCGGGAGAGCGCAAACACATTTATCCTCTCCGTTTCGTATGCAACGAGAAAATTCGAGAGCTTCGTGACGCGCATGGGCACTCCGCGAAATGTCGCCACGGCACCCATGCCCGAAAGGTCGTTGACCTGGTTGTAGTGCCACACCGTAGGCGCCAAGGCGGAATCAACACGCCCGAGGTAGTCGCCGACGCCGTTGTCGTTGAACCATTCCTCGCCAAATGAAATGGTCTGCCGCTCAAGGTACGTGTAGTGCGAAAGCAGATGCGCTATCGTCGCGTCCACATCCACCATGTCGGAGGCGAACACGCCGTCGATGCTCGCACCGGAAAGCGGAAGCACCACGTTGCCCTCTGTCCACGGCGAGCCGTCGCAGCGCCCTCTGAAGCGATAAACACCTCCTTGTTTAGGATTCACGAAGTGCGCCGTAAGCCCGCCCTCATGCGAAAGCGCCCCGTTCATCTCCGGCTTCGCCTCGACGACCTCCCAGTCGCAGGGAAGCGACGATCCGTTCACTCCCGCCGGCGCGAGAACAAGGTTCATGTCCACGGTGAAGTTCGTGACAACGAATCCACTGTCGCCCAGCGCCGCGACATTGCTGAACGGAACCACGAGATGCCTGTCCGGGGCGAGGCTGTTCGTAATCGAGAACGGACACGCCGTCTCGCCGTCGAACGGAGGCGGGGTTGGGCTTGTACCGGCGAATGCGCACGTCATGTCGAGGTTCGTCACGCAGGCGACCGTGAGGTTCGCCGTATTCGTGTACGCCTGTCCTCCGATCTCGCTCACAAGCCGAAACTCCACGTCGTCAATCGAATCGCTCAGAACCGCGCCCTTTACCTCCATCCAGCCGCTCCCCTGCGAGAGAACAGTTATCTTGTCCGCCCCTGCCGTGCATTCAAGCGACATCGACGCCTCCGCGTTCGACGAGCCGGGCGGATCGTACACACCCGAGACGATGTGGCTGTTGCCGCCGCGTATGATCACTCGCGGCGCGGAGATGGAGACCCACGCCGAAGTGTTCGTCTCGTTCACGCGCTGGCAGCCGCACTGCGACTCCCAGTTGAACAGCCT
>DFLH01000059.1 GCA_002373695.1 Verrucomicrobia bacterium UBA3624 | reverse complement strand
ACCAATGTTGATGCGCGGATCGCGCAGATAGCCGCATCCGCCATTTTCCCCGACATCCAGAACCGTATTGACGGCCTCTGAGTTCTTGAATCCGATCTGCATGTTCTCGATCTGCGCGAGAAATCTCCCTACACATTTCACCGCCGTATGCCGGCGGCCCTTCGTTGGAGCATACCAGAACACGATGCATGCGTCCATCACGGTGTTCCCCGCAGTGCGTCCAAACAGAAATCCGGTCGAGAAATGGTCGCTGTAGCAGCGGTCGTAGCTGTTGTTGCGCGAGTCGTCCACAAAACCGGCGCTGTCGTCATACTGGTCCATGGGGCTCGTGTAGAGCGGATGCAGGTTGCGCATTAGGTTTCCCGCGGCCGAACGCGTCAACTTGACGCCGATCTGCATGTCGGCGATGCGCATGTTCGCGAGGGTGTTGTCGCATGCGTCGATCAGAACGCCAATTGAACCGGGCTTTCTGTTCCCGACGATGTTCACGTCCGATATGTCGCAGTCGGACGAGTTGTTGTTCGCTCCACGCTTGATGTGGAGCCCGATGCTCACGAACTTCATGGAAACGTCGCGCACCTTCGTCTCGCGACCCGAGTCGATTGAGATGCCCTTCGCGACGCCGCTCCCGTCGATGACGCCGCCGGTGAACGAATAGCAGCTCCCGACAACGCGGATGTTGTTCGCCGGATGTACCCCGCCCAGGCGCACCATTGCCTCCGTGTTCGTCCATCCGGGCGCGGCCTTCAGGACGGCGTAGTTGGAGAGGCGCAGGTCTACGCTCCGCTTGGGATCGGCTGGCGTGCAGATCGGCTTGGAAATGAGATACGTTCCGTCCGGGAACCAGATTGTCCTGTTCGGATGCTCGTCGATGACGCGCTGTATTTTGTCTGCGACGTCGGCCTTGCCGTCCGTCGGCATGAAGTCGGCCACAGAAACGACGCCCGGGCCCGGCTGCGCGGCACCCAGCGCCAGAGGCATGCAGCCTGCGGCTGTCATCGCGCCAAGCGCGGCCAGAAACAATCTTCTCGTTGTCATATCCATGGATTTTCGATTGCGGGGTGTTTCAATGCAAACCGGCGGGCAGGGACCGTATCCGCCCCTTGGTAGAAGAACATTATGACATCTTCGTCCGAAACGTCAAGTCTGAAATGCCCTGCCGCCCTGCTGTTGAAATATTCCTTTACGCCCGGTCTGAAAAGTTCAAGTTCGCTCTTGAATCTATCGAGCTTTTCGCCTTCAAGAAGACCGGCCGCCGTCGCTCCGAACAGGGAAGGATCCTCGCAGAACGCCTCGCCGGTCGCAAGGGAGGCGAGTTCCTTCTTCCAGACGGAATTCGCAGTGAACTCGCAGAATCCGCCAAAGGCGTTCTCGTGGCGGCAGAATGTCGTCAAATGCGTGTGCCCTGAAAGGACGACCGCGCGGCGGCGCGAAAGCGCCTCGTAGAGACGCGGGCGCAGCGCATCGCACTTTTTCCCGCCGCCAAGCCTCCATGCATAGGACTGTTCCTCCGAAATTGTGAACGGACCGTGGGTGACGAGAAAGACATGCCTTGCGCCGTCATCGGACTCTATTGCGTCGATTACCGGCTGAAGATCCTGTGTCTCGAAATCGCAGAACACCCAGCGGTCCGGTCCGAACCTGAACGAAAACACAGGATATTTCGCGGCTACCCGCGCCCCCGCGAGGCGGGATGCCTCCCTGGACGCAAACGACTCCGCGAAATCGAGATACGCAGACCTAGCCCCCTTGCCGCGCACGTCGTGGTTGCCCATGACAGTCAGGAACGGCAAATCGGCCGGATAGGCGGTGCGGAACATTGAAATGCAGTCGTCCAGCATCCGCCTGTGAGTGGGAACATCATCGCAGTCGCCCTGTATGATGTCGCCCATCTGCAGAAGGAACCGGGTGGGATGTGCACCAGCCAGCACAGCGCTCGATGCCAGTAGCCGCCTGCACCGCTCGCGCCACATCTCCCCGTTTCGCCGGAACTCTTCGTGCTGGACCGCAGCCCATTTATTCGATTCGTCGTAATGCGAATGATAGACGCTCTCCGGCTCGGCGTCGTAGTGCGTATCGCCCAGAACGGCGACGGAATAGCATCTGTCGACGCGGCAAGACACGCAGCCTTCAAGAAAGAACACGCCGGCGGATGCGCCTGCCGACTTTATAAAATCCCTTCTGCTTCTCATAGACGTTTCTTCTCCCTGAATCTGTCCGCGACGAGCGCGATCGCGCCGTCGCCCGTGAGATTGCACGCCGTGCCGACGCCGTCGATCGACAGATACGCCGCCATCAGCATGGCGTAATGTCCGGGAGCGAGCCCGACCGCCGACATCCGCAGGCTTGCGCTAGCGGATGATCACTGTCATGCCTTCGGGAAGATTCCGGATCGTCGCGCTCGCCGCAGCGCCCTCCGTCTCGCAGTTGAAGACGTCATAGACCGGCGTGACCGAGTAGATGTCTGTCGCGTCGCCCTTCACCCACGCTATTTCAAGAGAGCCGTCCTCGCCGCCCGGAACCGGCTCGCCGTTCTTCGTCCACTTGTAGCTCTGCGCTCCGATTGCAACCGCTGCGAGCGTCGTCGTGCCGGCGCTCTTCGTCAGGCTCGCGTTCTGCGGCATTACAGCCCACTCCTCCGCGCCGTCGTAGCCGCGCCCGGAGACGGTGAGACCCGTCGCCGTGAGCGGCGCGGCGTCTTTGTGTTCAAGGTCGTAAAGCCCCGCCTCGCCGTCCACGACGGCCGGCACGTATTCGCGCACCTTCTTGCCGTCGTCGTAGATAGTGAGGCGGTAGAGGCGCATCCTGGAAAAGTTGCCCGTCCCGGCGACATTCGAGCCTATCTTTGTCGTTTTCGTGCAGGTGTAGTTCTTGTCGTTTGAGGCCATTTGCGAGTCGCCGTTATATGTGCCGTCCGAAGCATCCGGCGTCATGCGAACCTGATTGTTCGCGGCGTCTATCGTGAAAAGGCGACGCTGGTGGTCGACAGACACGTTGGTGGGAGTAAAGTTGCCGTTCTTGCTGTAGCTCCACGAGTAGCCGGCATTGTTTCCCCCGCTTCCGCTCGTGTAGATGCGTCCGCAGAATCCGTCGGACGAACCGCCGCCCGTCTCGAATACGAACTGCTGCGGAATGTTGTAGCCGTTGGCGAATGAGAAATCGACGACGAACTTCGTTTTGCCGTTCGCCTTGTAGCCTGTATCGAGCGACTGCGCGCCCGTGAAGAGAACGAATGCATCGCGGTCGGATTTGGACGACACTCCAATGTCTCCGCCAGCCACTGGAATACCGGCGGATCCATTGTCGTTTTTGGCTCTCCAGGAAACCTTTAGCGAGGACGAACCAGAGACGAGAACCGGCGCACCGTTCACAATTTTCGGCTTGTAGTCGTATTTGAGAGTGTCGCTCTCGTAGATTTTCAGCCCGTAGATGCGCATTGACGCGAATGCGCCGCCGGCGGACTGCGCGGAGCCTATTTTCAGCGTCGAACTGGCATTCCCCGTAAACGCGGCGAAACCGCTGTTGTTCGTGCTTGCGTAATTGACATATCCGGCCGTGACGAGCGTCGCCGCCATGTTCGGCGCGTCGAGGATTATCGTGCGACGGGCAAACGCCGTATTGGTCGGCGCCGGCATGCCGGTTCCAACCCAAGAACTGGCCTTTCCAAGGCAATTGCCGAGAGCGGTTTTACTGGCGTAGTGCGCCATTGCGTTGCCATTTTGTATGACACCCGCGCCCAGCATGTACCAGTCGGTGTGGCCGACCAAGTTGGAAGATATTGCGTAGTCGAGTTCGAGGCGGGTCTCCGGGCCGGGCTTGTAGCCGGTGTCGATGTAGTGTCCGCCGACGGTGTCGTTGTTGCCGACAAGCTCGATGTAGCCGTCGTCGGGAATGCGCACGACATTGTCGCTCGCCGAAAGGCCCTGCACATTGAACTCGCCAGTGTGGAACGTGCCGCCCACGGTATCGCGAAAACCAGGCACGTCGCCTTTAATGCACGGCACGAGATCCCTGACAAGCGTTGTCCCCTTGTAGAACTTAGCACCGTAGATGCGGGCCTTGGCGCGGCCACCCGCCCAGTCCGTCGATCCGTTTGCGCTGTAGATACGCCCGAAAAGCGCGATCGGCACGGTCCCTTTCGCGTCAATGGGCGACGTAGTGTTGAGGTTCCACGTCCCTGCCGTCGTTGCGCCCGCAATCATCTGCGCCTTGCCATTCGGAATATCGACGACGAAAGTGCGGCGGCGCGTATCCAAGGTGCCCATGCTTGTTCCGCCCGGCCAACCCTTGGCGAC
This sequence comes from Verrucomicrobia bacterium UBA3624, assembly GCA_002373695.1. Taxonomy (GTDB): domain Bacteria; phylum Verrucomicrobiota; class Kiritimatiellia; order RFP12; family UBA1067; genus RUG572. The sequence goes on along the minus strand of DFLH01000059.1, from coordinate 41,842 downwards.
GCAGAAATTCATTTTCGTTCCATCCTGGCTGACATACAGCTCGATGGTCTGAACGCCCGTCGCATTGTTGCCCGAAACGCGGACGTCTTTTTGTTCCGTCGTCGTAATGGCGTAGTCAAGCTCCATGCGCAAATCGGTGTCGGGCAGGATGCCGGTGTTGATGACGCTTGTGCCGTCGCTTTCGATGTAGGGGTCGTCCTCGAGCGTCTCGTAGTCGCCGCCGATCGTGAGAGGCGCCGCGCCAAAACGATGCTCGCGGATGAATGAATCGTCCACCTTATCGACGAAACCGACTTCGCCGCCTTTCATGGCAGGCTGCCAGTTGTGAACGAGGTCCGTCCCCTCCCAGACCTTGAAGGAATAGATCCGGCATGTGCCGAAATACTCCACCGCAGAACCGTTGGCGTCTTTGCAGTTGGCAAAGAGCGCGAGCGGGTAGTTCGCTTCGCCCTTGTCGAAAACCTTGTCGGAGCCCTTTGTGTTGAGCGGAGTTGTGCTGCCGTGCGCGTATATCTTGACCGTCTTGCCCGGCATGTCGAAGACTACCGTGCGGCGCTCCGCCTTGGCCGGGCCTTCGATACCTCCGCACCATCCACCGAAATTGGGCTCGAGGTTGCCGTTGCCGTTTATCCAAAGACAGCACGTCGTGCCGGCTGAACCGGAGGCACCGAAGACTTCAGTCGACTTGTTGAGCGCATCGATCTTGAAGTCGATCTCCATCTTCGTTCTGGAGTTGACGCGATAGCCCGTATTGATCGCCTGTGCGCCTGTCGCGGCGACGTAGGCGTCCTCGGCATGGGCGGCAAGTGCGCACATCAGCACGGCGCTTGCAGCGACAAGGGCTAACTCACGCCCCCCCCCTGGCCTCATGTTTTTTTGCAGTTTCATCTTTTTCTCCTTTCCTTGTAACATTCACGATCCAAGTTTTATGACGCGTTCTTTCACAAGCTCCTTCGGCGCGCCGATTCCGACCCTCGGCGCATTTGCCAGAAGGTAGTCCTCCGCCGCCTTGCACCACAGGCCGTTGTTGGCGGAGCAGATGCGGTCCAGCTCGGCGAAGAAGGGGTCGGCCTTGCCCATCTCTCCGAAATCGGCGATGGCCGTCATGGGCATGTTGACGTGCGTGTAGACGAGCCGCTTGCCGCCGGGGACCTTCAGCATGTCGAGCGTCGCCTGCGCGGCGGAGTCCAGTCCGCCCACGTGCGTGATCATCACCTCGGGATGCAGATGGCCCTTGCCGATCCAGTCCACCGAGTCGGCCATGTCCTTCACATCGCCTCCGGAGTTGGCAACGATGTGGTGCATCATGTAGTGGATGTTGTAGAAGTTGAACTCGGCAGTGAGATGCTGGTCCGTGGGGCCGGCGAAGAAATTGAGGCAGCCGCCGAAGCCGAGCAGGTCCGAGCACTGCGTGATGAGCGCTGGAACCGCCGCGAAGAGGAAGATGTCGTCATAGCCGCCGCCGGTGGAGGTGGGGTTGTCGGCGCGCGCGTCGTCCGCGAGGTTGTAAGCCTTCAGCTCTTTCACCGGGTCGGCCATGTCCTTCGTGTTGACGAAATGCACCTCCACGCCGTTGATCATGCCGTTGGCACGGTAGGGCGGTCGCCCCGCGACCGCCGCATCGGCGGGCAGATGGCCGCCCGCCCTACCTTCCTCAAGCCCGAACATCCTCGCCGCGCGCGCGAGCCGCGCGTCGTCGATGTCGGTGACCACCAGCCGCCGCGGCCGCTTCTCCGGAGAGTGGCAGGCTATGTCGATCGCCCCCAGCCCCATCGCGCCGCAGCCGGCCATGAGGAGCATCGTCCCCTTGTCCACGATGCCGACTTCCAGGTCGTGCGAGCAGAAGGCGTTGTGGTAGTTCGTGCGGAAGCCCGAGACGATGCAGCTGATCGGCTCCGCCAGCGAGCACTTGAAGAAGGCGTCGCCGTCGTACGGCAGCAGGCACCCCATCTCCATCACGATGGACGGCAGGTACACGTGCGTCGTCTCGCCGCCGATCGTGTGCCAGGCGTAGCCTACCGTCTCCAGCTCGTGCCCGGGGATGTTGAGGGACGGCTGGAGCCCCACGCGCTGGCCCACGCGGAACCGGCCTTTCCACTTCTCGCCCACCTCCCGCACGATGCCGGAAACCTCGTGCCCGAACATCGTCGGTCGCGTGGCGATGTCCTTCGGAACGCGCTTGTGCCCGGTGCCTAGCGTCACGCCCTTGTAGTCGCTCAGGCAGATCGTGTTTGTCACGATCTCCACCACTATGCCGTCTTCGCCGGCCGGCTCGAGTTCGATATCCTCCAGCCGCATGTCCTTCGCGCCGTACAGACGCCATGCTTTGGCTCTCATGCTTCACGCTCCTTCATATGTTCCGCCACATGCCACCATTTCACGTCAATGGTAGCAGATCCCAAGCACGTCCATCAATTGCATTATCTCCATGAAAACATGCATGATCCAGACTAGGCGGACACGCCTCGCCTGTGATATACTCATGCCATGGCACAACGTAACGTACTCGTCATGGTCTCGCCCGTGAGCGGTCCTCGGCTCTCCGGTATCGCCCGCTACGCGAAGGAGCACGGCTGGCACCTGATGGTACAGGACCGGCTTGGCTACCAGCCGCTCGTGTGGCACGGCGAAGGTGCGCTCGTCACGCTTCGTTCGGATGCCGCCGCCACCGAACGCGTACGGCGGCTCCGTAGCGCCGGCGCTGCCGTGGTCGACCTCACCGTCACACGCCCCGACATCCGCCTCCCGCGCGTGACGAGCGACCATGCCGCACTGGGACGCCTCGCAGCCGAACACTTCGCGGAGCGCGACTTCCGCCACGCCGCCTGGTTTTCACTCGGTTGGACGCATGTCCATGCCTTGCGCCAGACCGCCTTTGCCGACACCTGCCGCCACCTCGGCACGGAAACGCCTCTGCGCTGGGTATATTCGGAAATGACCCGATTGCAACACCTTGGCAGATGGTCGGCTTTCACGCGTACCCTGGGCGACCGTCTTGATGCCGCTCCCAAGCCGCTTGCCGTTCTCGCCTACGACGAGGCGGATGCCGCCCGCCTTCTCGCCGTCTGCAGCGAACGCGGCATTTCCGTCCCGGAGGAGGTCGCCATCCTATCCATCGGCAACGACCCCATTCTCTGCGAGAACCAGGCCGTCACTCTCTCGTCCATCGACCAGAACCTGGAACGCGGCGGCTACGAAGCCGCCGCCCTCCTGGATCGCCTCATGGACGGACATGCGCCACCGCGCGCGCCCATTCTCGTTCCGCCAGCCGGCATCGCCGTGCGGCAGTCGACGGACACCCGTGCAGTAGCGGACCCGACGCTCCGGCGTGCGCTGGAGCTTGTAGCCGAGAACCTTTCCCGCCCATACGGCGCCGAACAGCTCGCCGCCGCCCTGGCCATGCCCCGCTTCAAGATCGACCGCCTCTTCGCCGCCGGCCTCGGGCGAAGCATCGGGGCGGAACTTCTCCGCCAACGCCTCGCCAGAGCGAAACTGCTCCTCAAGAACCATGATCTGACGCTGGCGGACATCGCCCGTCTGACGGGCTTCTGCCACGCATCCTACCTGTCCAACACGTTCAAGCGCGAAGTTGGCGTCACACCCAAGGTGTGGCGCAAGGCGGCCTGTTCGCCACCTTTCCAGTCTCTTGGCGCAAGACCCGTTATCGCCTTGAAATGACGGGAGAAATGCTGGCCCGACGAGAATCCCAGCCTGTGCGCGGCGGCGGCGACCGACATGCCGTCCGACATCAGCTCCTTGGCACGGTCTATGCGCCTGTTGAGAAGGAATGCATGCAAGGGAAGCCCCGTCAGCCTCTTGAACCTGACAAGGAGATTGCTCGGCGAGAACCCCATCTCCTCCGCCACGCGATCCAGCGGATAGGACTCTTCAGGATGATCCTCCATCCGGCGAACAAGGCGTTCAAGCCGGACTTCGGCGCGGTCGCGCGCAGGAACGGTGGCTGCATCAACCACTGCAAGCAGCAGCGCAAGAACTGCGGAGCGTATGCGGAGCCGGCGCATGGTCGTGCCGCGCGGCAGTTCGTCGTACAGCTTGAACAGGATGTTGAACAGCCTCTTCACATCCTCCGTTACGCCAAACGTGCCGTCTGGAAGATGCGTCAGCGCACCGACAAGCGCATCCGCCTCGGCAGGCGGAAGATCCAATACGGAATGCCCGCGCAGCGGCATCCTGAACAGAAACCAGTACTTGCTCATCCCTTTCGGGTAGGCCCTTATGCGGTGTACGGCTTTGGTTCCGCATACGAGCACCGTCCCCGGCCTGAACGGATACATCCTGCCGTCGGCCTCGGCCATCAGATCGCCGCGAAGGCAGAGCGACACTTCGATGCAACCCTTGTGCACGTGCAATGGAGGCTCGCCCCAGTTCTTCCGGTAGCGGTCGTATCCCAGGACTGGAATGCAGGCGACCCCGTCGCCTTCCAGGGACAAGACCCGCCTCTCCGGAGTGTCCATGTACGAAAACTGGCGATCTGGCTGATGGCGATTCATCCATGGATCCTCATCTTGCCGCAGATGGCAGAATCGCCATCATGGATCGACGATCGCTCCGGCCTTGCGCAACGCAGACCGGAGAGCATCCGTGTCTACATCGCGAAAACCGCATCCGGCGGCGATCTTGAGCTTCGCCGCCGTCCCGGCCGCCTGTCCGGTTGCGAAGCAGGTGGACATGATGCGGCACGGCCCCATCGCCTGGCCGTCGGCGCCAATGCACCGCCCGGCCACGATCAGGTTGTCGGCGCCCTTCGGGAGAAGTGCCCGGTACGGAATTGCCGTCACGCCTCGCTTGACCTTCTTTTCGCCAAACGTCTGCACTCCGGCCTGTTCGCCGCCGCCGACCTTCTTGTCGGTCGGGCGGGCGAGGTCGAAGTGACGGCCCGCAAGCGCGATCACGTCGGGGAACTCCGTGCCTTCCAGCAGATCGTCCTCCGTCAGCTGCCGTTCCGCCTCGATGCGCCTCGTCTCTCTCACCCCGGGATACGGCGCGGTAAGGCGCAGGCGGCAGTTCTTTCCGCCGGGCAGATAACGCCGGAACAGGTCCACAAGCGCCTCCGCTCGCTTGCGGGCGCGAATCGTGAGCTGCGTCATGGACTCGCCGTCCGTCCCGTCGTAGCCGTAGAACGATTGTCCGCCGTTCACCATGAACACGCCTTCCTGCACCATCGGGAAGATGATCAGTCGTTCCGGCCAGTCTGCGCCGGGATTTTCCTTCAGGGCCTTCGCGATGATCGGACGGAAGCGCGGGTCATTGCCCTCGTTGAGGTACTTCTCGAGTTCCGCGCTGTCGATGTTCTCCATGTGGGCGACTATGCCGGCGCCTGTCATCTGCCCGGTCTTGCGGTCGCCCTTGTACGTGGCGAAACCGGCGGCGGCCACCACGTCCGCGTCTCCAGTGCAGTCGATCACAACCTTGGCCGGGACGAACTGGATGCCGCTCTTGTCCACGAACGTGACGCCTTCCACCCGATCTCCCACGCGCCTCGCGCCGATGACGCGGGCGTAATACCTGATGTGCACTCCAGCGGCGAGCATCTCCTGCTCCATGACGCGCTTGCCGGTCTCGATGTCAAACGTGAACTCGTCGTGGCAGCCCAGGCGGTCAAGGCCGGGATATTTCGCCGTCTGCCCCATCACGCCAGGGCCTACGCCGTCTCCTTCCGCCCGGATCTTGTCCATCAGTTCGTCGAATATACCGCCGACCGCCCGTTTTTCGCGCTTCAGTTTCGAATACGGGATGTTCTCGGCCAGCATCCGCTTGTAGGGAATGGAATCGCGGTACGCGCCGAGCCAGAACGGAAGAGCACCGGACGTCGAAGTACCGCCCACGCAGCCGTTCAACTCTATGACGAGGGTCTTTAGTCCCTGACGCGCCGCCGCGATGGACGCGCCGATTCCGGCCGGGCCGCCGCCGCACACCACCACGTCGTATTCTGGAAGAATCTTCTTCTCCGCAGCGGGCACAGCCCAAACGACACATGCGGCAAATGCCGCCATCAACATGCCATGCCTCTTCATCGCTATTTTCTCCATTACTTCACCTTGAATGCCTCCGACACGATCGGAGCGCACCTCATGCCGGCGGCGTTTTCTGCGTCCACCTCGAACTTCACCCTCGCCGCCGACCTGAACGCATTTTTCGGGAACACCATCTTTCCGGGAAAACTTCGCGCCCGCTCGAACGGCAGATGGAAACCTTCGGCCAACGCCCTCTTGTTCTTCAGCACCTTGCCTGTGTCCGCATCTATCGCCTTGACGTTGTAGAAGATCGTACGGCTGTACGGATCCGGCGCATTTGCGGGAGGCACCGTGACGACGACCTGCCGCTCTTCCCGGTCCATCCGGTCCTTGCCTTCAGTCTCCTCGATCTTAACCTTGGCGTTCTTCGCGAAGCAAGGCGCCACGCCCTTCTCGGCGAACACGAATGGCCTCTCCGGGCATGTTGCGAGCGGGAGCGGAAGAATCCAGTCCGGCCCCACCTTGGCCCCGACGGAGAAATCCCGCCGCTCGATGCGCATGGAGTCGTCCGAGACCGTCATGAGCGCACCGTTGTACGCACCACGTGACGAATGCACCGGCATGTGCTTGTTGACCTTCTTGCGCATGCTGACCGGGACATACGAGTTTTCGCACTTGGTCGGCCACAGCAACGTGGCAATAGTGCTCGCGCCCATCGACGTGAACGATCCCTGCCATATTGCGCGCTCGTCAGCGAGCGGTCTGTGCGAATGGCCGGTGATCGCAAAGCAGTTCGGATAACCGGCGAGAACCTTGGTTGACACGCCCTTGTCCGTCGCCGCTCCATCCTGGAAACACGTTTCCTTTGGATGCAGATGCTGCACGAAGAAAAACGGCTTCTTCCCCTTCAGGCTTTCGCCGTTCTTGGAGAACCATTCCTCTATTTCCGCCTCGTGCCCGTAGTTTACGCCCACGAACTCGTAGCCCTTGATGGTGCGGCGGCGTATCGGTTCCCATTCCTCGCCGAATATCTCCTGCCAGTAGCGCTCGGGATCCCTTGCGAAGGCATCCTTCGTTCGCGCCTGCAGGATATCGTCCGGAAGCGACGCGGACGTCTTCAGCATGTCGTGGTTGCCGGTCACGAAGAACCGCTCCACGGGCCGTCCGTCGCATCCGCGTCCGTCCGGAAAGCACTCGTTCCATATTTCCGCCACCTTCCGCAGTTCGGAGACCTGCCCGGTGTCGGCCAGGTCTCCGGCGTTGACCACCACGTCCACGCCGGCGGCGTCGAAATAGGAAAGGACAAGCCGCAACCGCTCCACCGGCCAGTTGCCCTTGCGGGCGAGATGCATGTGGTTGTCGCTGATTATCCCCACCTTCAGCCGTGCGGCTCCGCCGGCGACTTCGGCAGCCAGGGACGGAAACGACGCAAACGCCGTCCCGCAGGCAATGAAATCGCGCCTTGTCGTCTTCATTGCTTCTACCTCACCATAAACACCGTCCCGCCGTTGAACGCGGCGACCACGACGACATCCGAGTACGATGTACGCTCGCCATCCGTGACGGCATAGCGGATCGCGTACTCTCCCTCGGCCGACACCGTGATTGCGCCATCGGCGATCGAAACCGCCGACACATCGCCGGAAACGACCTCCCACGCGCCGGAAAGCGACGAGCCTTCCGGAAGCCCGTCGTCGTAGACGGCAGGCGCAACGAGGGCCGTGGCCTGGCCCACGCCCACGCGAAGGACCGCCCTCGCCGGAGCGTCGATCTGCGGCTCGCGGTTCTGCGGGGCGGGATTTGCGGCGAGATACGCGATCTCCGCGTCAGACAGCTTCCGCTTCCATATCTTCACCTCGTCGATGATGCCGGGGAAGCATCTAGAGAGAGGATTGCCGCTTGCGTCTCGGTAGTTACCGTTGTACCAGGTATTATTCGGCGGCACGTTCCAAGGCCGGCCCCCTATTGTGATATCCGCGTTGTTGGGACGTCCCGCGCGCGTCTCGAACTTCTCGTAAGAAGTGTGGCTCTGCTTGACGCCATCCACGTACAGCGCATTCGGTTCTGCGCCCCAGCGGTCGAGCACCGCCGCGATATGCGCCCAGCGCCCGGCGTACGGCACGGACGGCGCCGGAAAGTGCAAGATGCTGTAGCTGATGCTACCGTAGGAGGTGTAGTCTGCCGCATACCTGTCCCCCTGCTGCATGATGGAGAAGGAATCGGGATTGTCGGGATGGGAAAATTCCACGTCCCACGACTGGTTCTGCCCGACTACGATGCCGCCTGCGACGTTGTTGGTGTCGTTCGGACGAACCCACACCCAGGCGGACAAGGTCACGTACTGGTTTGTCGGGCGCGAATTCGCCTTGCCGGAGATCGTCGGCGTCTCGCCCAGATTCGTATTCGTGTTCCAGCAGAAGTTTGTTCCACCGAAATCTGGCTGGAACGCATAGCCCACAACGCCCGCCGCGAAAGTCTTGGCTGGCCACTCCCACCAGGAATAGTCGGCGGCCGACGATATTTCCGTTCCCGTTATTTCGTCCCGCACGGCGGCGCTGGAGAGCCGGTTCGTGTTCAGACCCCAGTAGTGGATGAGGTCCATGTCGATGTCCTGCGCCGCTGCTGATACTGTCACCGTGCAGTCCGCCGCCGTCTCGTCCTTCCCGTCGGACGCCGTGCAGCGGACGACGTAGGTCCCCGCCGCTCCGAACGTGACGCGAACGGATCCGTCCGCCAGAGCGTCGAACCACGTCCCTCCGGGCCCCGACACCTTGCTCCAGCGCACGACGACAGCATCGCCGTCGCCGTCCGTCACCGTCGGCGCAAGCGAGAGAGGCGCGGGAAGCGTGACGGCGGCGCTGGCCGCGAGCGTCACAGAGGGAACCGAGTTCCCGCCTGTCGCCGCCAAGCGCGTTACCGTTATCCTGTCCTTGCGCGGCAGAAGCGAGTCGGTGCAATACAGCTCGAACACGTATGTTCCCTCAATGGGCAATGTCACCGTCGTCTCCAGCCCAGAGCCGCCATACGGGAACGACGCTGCGTCGCCGCCGGCAGGGGCGGAGACAAGCCGCCATGCGTACCGCCCCGGAATGGGAACCGTAATGGAGTTCTTGTGGCGCGTGACGCTGCCGGAGAGACGGGCCGTCGCGCCGGTCGTGGAGAAGTCTGCACCTGCGTCCACTTCCGGGCTTCCGACGTAGAGGCTTTCCACCTGCCCGTCGGTCAACGCGCCGGAGAAGATCGCCACCTCGTCCACCGTCGCGTCGTTCGTGTCTGGCGTCGTCGCGTGGCGTCCACCGATGCGAAATTCCGCCTCGTCGCGCCAGAAGATGTAATCCACGGCGTTGGCGATCTCGCGTTGCCCGGAATCCCCCTGGTTGAAGGTGGATCCCTGCTTCACCCCGTTCACATAGAGATTTAAGTTTGCGAGCATGTTCGTGCCGCTGGCCTCGAACGACTGCACCAAGGCGACGTGCAGCCACACGTTCGTGCAGAACAGCGCGTTGCGCGCGCTCCAGTAGGGAACGCCCCTTCTCCCGTATCCGAGGTACCAGCGCAGCATCTGCTGGTTGTCCGTCCCCATATACGTCAGCATGCGGGCGGAGTCCGACGTCTCGATGAAACGCTGCGTGTTGCTGTAGCTCGTAGCGCAAGGCGCCTTCATCCAGAAGGAACACGACCAGTCGGACAGCCCGCCTTCCAGACCGTTGCTCGCCCGCATGCGTCCGCATGCAGCACTGCCGGCGAAGACGGCGTTGCCGAAAAGCCCGTTCGTCTGGACCATGCTTTCGCCTTCGACCGCCAGCGCCGGGAAAGTGGGGAAGTCGCATTCCGCCATGTTTGGCGACGTGCGAACGCCATCGTTCTCGTCTATCTCGTCGAGCGGCCAGTAGGCGACAAGCCGGGGAACCGCAGGCTTCGCCTCCTCGAAATACAGTTCGGTGATCTCCTCGGCGGACAGCGCCCGGCTCCAGACGCGGAACTCCGCCATGCTGCCCAGAAGCGCGCGCGTGCCGTTGACGTCCTTGTTGCCGACGACGACCGCGGTCGTCTTGTCTGCGCGTGCTTTGACCTCCGTCTCTTCCGATGTGTATGCAAGACGTCCGTCGACGTAGTGTTTCATGACGAACGTGCTGCCCACCTGGCAGTTGTCGTTTGCGAACTCGACGGTGAAGGAGTGGTGTCTCCAGACGTTCCGGTCGAACGACAACGCGCTGCCGACGGCCTGGCCGCACACCTTGAACGACGTCGATGCGGTGGTGTTGTCTTTGCCGTTTGCGCAGTAGAGATTGAATTCGCCGAAGTCCGAGAAGTAGTACGGCACACCGTTGATCTCCGAACTGTTTTTCCCGTCAAGGCGAACCCAGAACGATATCGTGCGGTTCGTGAGGGCGAAACCGGCGAAGCTTGCCCACGAGCCTGCTGTCCCGTCGAACCGGACGGTCTTCGTACCGGGCAGCGGGCCGTTCGTCAGCGACAGCGCGCCGCCGAGCGTGAGCGTGTGGCCGTTGCCGGATTCGTCGGCCAGCTGTCCGCCGGTCCCCAGCGAACCAAACGAGTACCTGATCGCCAGTCCGTCCGCCAGATCGGCCAGCGCCGTGGCGGAGCACGCCAGAAGAGCGGCAATCGCCGCGATTGTCCAGATTTGGTGTTTCATCGTCAGTCTCCTTTCGTTTGCCGTTTTTCTTTCGCCTTCATTTTAGCCCAAAGTGCGTCCGTCTCGGAAATCTTGAAGCGGGTGGACATTACCGAATGCCGCCTTTCGTCAGGGGCGTTCTTCAGGTATGTCGTGCAGAGGATCGTTCCGTCGGCGAGCTCGTGGACACCGCCGTAGCCGCAGTCGTACCAGCTCCACCAGCGGCGGTTGTCGCGGAAATGGCGCAGGAGCTTGACGCGGTACTGGCCGGGACGGCAGTTCTCGAGATCGTCCCACGTGCCGACCCAGCCGACGTACTGGCCGGCGGTGGACGAGCCGATTGCGCGGTCGCGGAAAGCTATGAAAAGGCGTCCGTCGCCGAGGAGCGTCCCCTCGTGCCTGTCGCCGGTCAGCCCCCATGGCGTGTCCACGGGCGTCGTCCACGTCTCGCCTTCGTCGGAGGAGAACGAAACCATGCTGCGGCCCGTGTGCGTCTGTTCGCGGAGGATGAGCGCGAGCTTGGAGCCGTCAGGCGAGCGGATGCAGAACGGTTCGCAGAAGTACTTCCCCTTCATCGGCGGAACGACGATGCGCGGCGTCGGCCATGTTTCCCCGCAGTCCGGCGTGACGCTCATCCAGATGCCGACCTTTTCGTTCTTTCCGGGCGTCTGGCCGAAGAGCGCGGCCTTCCCGTTCTTGAGGCCGATGAAACCGGTCGGCCCCATGCCGACCTTGATGGATGTTGTCGGCGCATACTGCCACGATTCGCCCAGGTCGTCGCTGTACGTGACCTGGAGCCTGCCGCCCTTTTTCGCGTCCCGGGTGAACACGACGTACCGGAACGAACCGTCCGGCTTGCGGAGCGACCTGATGATAGGCGAACCGTGGTGGGTCGAGCGGAAATCCACCGGGAGCCGTTCGTCGAACCGGAGCCAGGTGCGGCCTCCGTCCGTCGTGCGGGCGAGAGGCCCGGTGTCTGCGACGGCGTGGTCGGCGCCGCTCGTGAACATCGCCCACACCGTCTTGCGGTCCGGGGCCATTATCGTGTAGGCGTGGCCCATGTATCTCGTCAACGTGCCGTCGGCCAGGATTCGCTGGCGGGACGTATCGCCGGAGATGTCCACCAGGGGGATGTCGTCGGCGTAGCGGCAGTCCGGCGGAACCGTGGGCGACGGGGCGGTGCGGAAGTAGGCGGGGAACGACTTCGCCAGAACCGTGCCGTTCGTCCCCTTTGCGATCACACGCCAGCAATATTCCTTGTCGGGCCAGAGGCCGCCAAGCTTTGCGGACGTCGCAAGCCCGGCCTCGACGGTCTTCGTGTACATCGGCGCGAAGTCGGGAGACGGCGCGGCGATGAGCGTGTAGGACGCGGCGTCCCCGATGGCGGTCCATTCAAAACGCACGGCGGATGGATCCGCCACGCGCGAGACAGGGGTCACTGCCTTCGGCTTCTCTATCGCAACAGCTGCAAGGGCCAGCACGCACAGTGTCATTGCAACGTTTTCAGCGTCAATCCGCATAGGTCTTTTCCTTTCTCCTTGATTACAAACGAACATGCGACCGACACTGCCAGGCAAGTTGCCAGACCCATGCCGCTGAGCAGGAACGGGTGGAACGGAAGCGGATCGGCGAGGAACCTGAATCCCAGACAGACCGCATAGTTCGCTGCAAGGCCGATCGCCGCGGCCATTCCCTTCACGCGCGGCATGAACACGCCTACGATGAACACGCCCGCCATGCCGGACGTAAGGAAGCCGACGATGAGGGCGAAAGTATCGAAGAGCGTGCGGGACTGGACTCGCGAAAGGACGAGCGCCGCGACCACGCCCGCAATCCCCGCGATGGCGGTGGCGAGCTGCCCGCATCTTATCCTCGCGCGCTCCGCCATGCCCGTACGGAACCTCGCCACGAAATCCGCCACGACGGCCGTCGCCGCCGAATTGAGGTTGGCGGAGAGCGTGGAGACCGTGGCAGCGAAGAGCGCCGCCACGACAAGTCCGGCAAGCCAAGGCGGCAGCTCAGTGACCATGAACATCGGAAAGATGGAATCTGCCTTGGGCATCGTCACGTCCATCAGCTGCGGATTGGTGCGGTAGTGCGTGAAGAGCGCCGTGCCTATGGCGAAGAACACCGCGCTGGAGAAGAGGCTCATCATGCCGTTGAACCAAAGCGAGCGCCTCGTGGCCTTCTCGTCCGGAGTGGAGATGTACCTCTGCACGATGCACTGGTCGGACGTGTAGTGCGCGAGATTCTGCACGAGGCCCTGCACCATCACCACCCAGAAAACCGGCTCGATGGCCGTGAAGCGGAAATCCCACATCCTGAGCTTGCCACATTCCGCCGCCGTTTTGAAGAACGCCGCCAGGTGCCCGCCATCCGGGCCGGTCCTCGCCACCAGCACCGCCAGCACCGCGAGCGCTCCGCCCATCAGCACCATCCCCTGCACGAAATCGCTCCAGATCACGGCCTCCAGCCCGCCAAGCGAACAGTACACGATCGTAAACACGCCGCAGATGAGGACGCACGCGTCGATGGAGACGCCTGTGACGGCATTGAGCGCTATCGCCGGCAGCAGCGTGACGACGGCTACGCGGCATACCATGAACGCGATGAATGCCGCCGAGCAGAAAAGCCGCACCCCGGTGTTGAACCTGCGCTCGAGATATTCGTACGCCGTGGTGATGTCCAGCCTGCAGAAGAACGGCAGAAAGAAGAATATCGCCACCGGCGCGACGAGCGGTATGCACATCTGCATCGGGAAGTACCGCCAGTCCGAGATGTACGTCATCGTGGGAATTGCCATGAACGTGACGGACGAGAGCATCGTCGCGAATATGCTCATGCCTGCCACGTACCACGGGATGCGCCTGCCGCCCTTGAAATAGTCGTCGGCATTCTTCTTCTTGCGTATGAAGTGCGACGCCATGCATGCCATGAACAGCGCGTATGCGCCCACCACCGCCCATCCCGCCGCGCCGAAGCGCACAGGCTTGCGTTTCGCGCCATCCTCGCATTCGCACCACGCGTCCGTCACCGCGCAGTAGGCCCACGTCTTCCCGCCGCCGCCCGAAAGCAGGATGTGCTGGTCGCCGCACGGCGTGAACTCCGCGCCGACGGCGCTACGCCCCGTCAGCGGCGCCAGCGCGATCCATCCGGAACCCGCCTTCGCCCCGACGACCGCCGCCATGCCCCGCCCGTCCGCGTCGTACGCGACAAAGCGCTTCTGCTTCTGGTCGCCGTTCTGCACGGCGGCCACCACCGGCCTGAAGCCGTCGGGGTACGGCACCGGCGGCGCCGGGAGGCTGGCCCCGCACGCCGCAGCGCATGCCGCGAAAAGCAATATGGCAACCGTCTTCTTCATCACAGCTTGAGCGAATTGAACGGAACGGAAGTATCTGCGGCTGACGAGCGGCGCAGGGTGAACGACACCTTGCCAAGTCCTCCTATTCCGCCCTCTATCTCCATTCCGTTCCTGATCTCGTCCTTCGGTATGCGTATCGTCGAATGGACGCGGCCAAGCGTGACCACGTCCCCTGGAAGCAGCGTTATGTACGTTCCAATGAATGCGAGCGCGTCCTTGGCCGTGGCCACGTACTCGGAGACGCTGCCGGAAACGGTCTTTCCGTTCGCCGTAAGCGTCATGCGTTTCCCGGCCACGGCGCTCCATGACATCGGCGACACCTTCCCGCCGACAACGTTGAACCCGTCCGCCCAGCGTCCGTACACAAGCGGCAATCCCTTTTCCTGCTTCGTCGTCGGCTCCACAAGAATGTCGTCGAACGAGCTGTCGGTCAGCGCCACCATTGGAATGTAGCCCAGGATGTACCTGTCGGCTTCTGCGGCCTTTATCTTCTTGCAAAGCTTTTTCACGACGAAGGCCAGTTCGATGGAAACCGTCAGGTCGCGGCATCGCGGCGGCAGCTCCACCACGCTTCCCGTCGCGCCCAACGCGGAGTTCGGGTTGTCCAGGAATCTGGGTGTGGGGGCAGGCAGCTGCTTGGCGCCCTCGTCCTCCGGCATCCGCTTCCAGTTCCTGTATATCGTCCAGAAGCTCCGGGCGTCCGCGAGCGACCAGTCTTTCACCCGCGCGATCTCCCCCTTGCCCGCCTTCAGGATGTCGCGCACCGCGGGGGAGATGTGCAGGCGCGTAGGGTCGTCCTTCGCGCGCCAGTCGCCGAGCTCCGGGCAGAGTACCGGGCACTTCACTTCACCGGCCTTCTCGATCTCCGCCTCGATGGTGGCGTCGGGTCCGTTGAACGGACAGTCCGGCGGCAGTCCCACTCCATCGGTGCCGAGCGTCCCCATGTGGATTATGTCGCCGGGGTACAGCGTGGCAAACGACGAATACCACTGCACCACGCGCTCCACGCCGAGCAGGAATCCCGCCGTGTGCGCGCGGTCTCGAAGGCGACCGTTCATCTTCGTCCAGACGAGCAGGTCGTAGATGTTCCCGATCTCGTCCAGCGTGGTGACGCAGGGCCCGACGGTGCAGTTGGCGTCGGACATCTTTCCTCCCCACGAGCAGGTGGCCCCCACATACCAGTCGTACTGCGAAGCTATTTCGTAATGGCCCACCTTGTCGCGATCGAGTATCTTCTCGTAGCCGTCCGCCGCCGAATCGATCACCACCGTCAGCCCCGCGATGTGCTCCAGCGCCTTGTTGACCGGAATGTAGCGCCCCTTCTTGCCGATGACAAGACCGAGCTCCACGTTGTACGCGAGCTTGCCTGCCGACGCCGGATGGTAGAATATCTGGCCTGAGCCGATGACCGACGTCGCCGGGCGCTGATGCCCCTGCGGGAAGAGGTTCGTGCTGTGGCGGGCGGGATTGGCCCGTATGAAGGACGGGCTGTTCTGCACAAGCCCCCACATGAGGCGCGGATCCGGGATCGGCGAACGCAGCTCCACTTCCTCCAGCGGAAAGCCGGCGTACGTCATGCGCGCGTCGTCCGCCTGCTCGAGAAAGCGGACAAGGAAGCGCTCGAGACGCCGAAGAGCCTCCATGCCCGCGTCTTCCAGCTCAAGGAAGCCGCGAAGCGTCTCGGGCCAGCTGCCCAGGAATGACGGCATGGACACCGACCAGCCGTTCGTCGCCGTGGCGCTCAGCTTCAGCTGCCGCTCCACCTTCGCCGGTTCGTACACCCAGGGTTTTCCGTCATGCGGGTTTTCCAGCACGATTCCCCAGGCCATGCGGCCGCCATGCTCGAACGTCGCCAGCTTCATGCGTCTTCTCCAGGCCGCTTCGACCGTACTGCCGCCTGCCCTTCCTTCGCAACGCCAAGCGCGGCGAACCGTCTTGCATAGGCGGCGTACTGGCGCGCGGTCAGCGGCTCGAACGGCTTGCGGAACCAGCCACAGTCGATGCCCACGAACTTCATCATGGCCTTGCGGTACGACCAGTTGTCCGATTCGATCATCAGCTCGACCACGCGGTTGGCCTCGTCCTGGAGCTTCGCGGCCTCGCGGAACCTGCCCTTCGCGGCCAGCGCGCATATCTTCGCGAAATGTCCGGGGATTATGTTGTACGTCGTGCCGATGCCGCCGGAGAACACGTTTCCGAGCACGAGCCCGCAAAGCAGCTGCTCGTCGCACCCGGCGAACCAGACCGTCTCCTTCACGCCATCCACACGCCGCTTCAGGCATTGCGCGGCATAGTAGTCGCGCCCGGTGTACTTCATGCCCTTGACGTTGGGGATGTCGAAAAGACGGATATCGCGCCCGGGCACGAGAGCCGCCCCCATCGAATAGACCATGAACGGCAGGTCCGTGGCCGACGCTATGGTTCTGTAGTGGTACATCGCCGCATCGAACGAGTTGCGGTATAGCTGCGGCGTTATGGACGACACCCAGTCGATCCCGGCATCGGCCGCGCATCTGGCCAGCGCCACGGATTCGTCCGTCCTGTTCGCGCCGACGTGGGCTATCAGCGTGCCTCGCCCCCGGTTGGCCTTCGCGGCGGCGCGGTACACCTGCATGCGCTCCTCCACGGACAGCAGCCACCACTCGCCCGTCGTGCCCGTGAGGTAGAAGCCCGCAAGCCCGTTTGCATATCCGTAGTCCATGATGCGCGCGACGGTCTCTTCATCTACGCGCCCCTTCGCGTCATACGGCGTGAACATCGCCGCATATGCGCCGGTCATTCCTTCAAAAACCTTCTTTGGCATCGCATTCCTCCTGCGAGCGTCATGCAAGACGCTTGCGCGGAGTAAATGATAGCACATCAACACGCCTCATGCGTATACAATCTTGTTTTAGCGATTTTTTGCACGTGGCGCAATGGACGTGTCTTCACTTTATGCGGTTCTTCACGCTGTCTTCATAGTGGCGCTTGATGTCGGGATCGAGCGACTTCTGGCAGTTGTAGTCCTGCCTTGGATGCCTTCCGCCGTCGCCCGCCCCTTTTTCCATAAGCGCCTTGAGATCGCCGAAATGGCTGGCGTACACCCCGCGCGGATCGCAGCTGCGACGCCTGCACACGGAAGCGGCCATGCCCACGACCTCGCCCATCATGCCGTGCGTCCGCATGAGGCGCGTCGTGCCCAGCGCCACGTGCGTGACCGATATGTCGCGCCCTGCCATGAAGAGATTCGGGATGTTGCGCGAATACAGGCAACGGTATGGAACGGGATACGGCCATATCTTTTCGTTGAACGAATTCGAATGGTACGGTTCTCCGGCGAACTTCGACTCTTCCGGCGTCTTCGGGAGGTGCAGGTCGATCGTCCATGTCGTCGCGCACGTGCCGTCCGGCTGGAGGTCCCTGTTCCTCAAATGGTTCTGATCGAGTATGAAGTCGCCTAGCAGACGGCGCGATTCGCGGCGTCCCGCATTGTACGCCATCCACTTGAGGGACTTGCCGGCGAATTCCCGCTTCCGCGAACAGAAGTTCTTCACGAACGCCCAGTTGGAGAAGGCGACGAGCAGCCCGTAGTCGCGGATGCGTTCCCCTTCCGCTATCTGGTCGCGGCCGAGACCAGCCTCCCACCACCAGTCGCCGCGCAGGCGCGGCGTGCAGTTCTCTTCGTTGATGGTTTTCAGCATCCAGGGACGGAACGGGAACCCGTCGCCGCCGCCAGCCTCTTCGGCGAACCACTGCACGGACGCGCCCATCGTGACCATGTCTGGCCTGTCGGGTGCGGACGGTTCGCCCGTCTCGCTTTTCGCCTCGCGCCCCATCCTGAAATCCGCTCCCGCAAGGAAGCCTACCGTGCCGTCCCCGGTGCAATCCGCGAAAAGGGCCGCCTCGTAGCGCATTGCCGCGCCGGTGCGCGTGTTGACGGAACGGACGGCGAGAATCCGCCCGGCCCCGTTCGTCTCGACGCCGTTCACATGCTCGCCAAGAAAGAGATCGATGTTCTTCTCGGCCTTGACGACGGCCATCTTGCGTCCGTCCTCGTAGACGTCCGCCCTTCTCGCATTGCCGCCCGCCGCCGGCGCGAACTCCGCCAGCACGTCGCCAAGGCGCGGATACGGCGGTATGTTCTGGTACGCGCCAAGATGCACGCGCACCTCGCTGGAATTGTTGCCGCCAAGAACGAGCCTGTCATGGACCAGCGCTACGGAAAGACCGAGCCGTGACGCGGTGACTGCCGTGCATATCCCGGCTACTCCGCCGCCGGCCACGACCAGATCGTATTTCTTCGGAGCGTTCAAGGGCGGCCGTTTCGAGGCCGGACGGGGAGATGCCTCCAGCGAAGCGGAGTCCACGGCTTCCGTCGTGAGCACGATGGCGTCGCAACGTCCGTCGAATCCAGTCAGGTCGCGGAGCGCAATGGCGTGTTCGCCGGCCGCGAGTTCGACCATGCCGCCTTTGCGCCAGGACCAGTCCCCGGATCCCGCGCCGAAGAACTCCATGCCTTCGCACGGAATGTTCCTGCCATCGACCGCTACCTGAAATAGGCCTGCCGCCTCGTCGCTCCACGGCGCGGTCCAGTTCCTGGTCCGCACCCATACCGTATATTTCCCGCCACGCGCGGAAAACGTCGTCTTCGCGTCTGCAACGGGTTTGCCCAGCCCGTGCGCAAGGAGAAACGGGGACCCCATCTGATCCATGAACTGCGTATCGTTCACCCATCCGCCATGATCGCGGAACGACTCCGCCTCCACCCACACCGTCTCGGGAACGGTTTCGCCGGATGAGACCGCATGCGGACGCTCGACGGGAGAAATCGCGATTTGTCCGCACAATGCCGCGAGCGGCGGCAGAAAGACCCCTATCATGCTTTTCAGTTTCATTTCATGCTGCTCCAGTCATGTTGAAGTTCGGCAAGGTCGCGGTCCAGGACGATCTCCGCGCCGGAGGACAGATTCAGCGTCCCGCCGGACACCTCGCCGGACTCGCCGATACTTCGCACCTGCACGTCATCGACGAAAACCATCGATCCTGTCGAAACGCTCGTTGTCGGCGCACCGGTCGCGAACGCGAGGATGAGCGGCAGGACCGTCATGGCGCGAACCCCAGTTTCAGATGTCCAGATTCCGGTACGGGCGCCACCTTCACTTCGCCGCAGCCTTGAGGTCGCGGATGACCTTGAACATCACGCTCGGATAGTCTGTCGAGAATCCGTCGCAGCCAAGCTTCCACAACTTGTGGTAAACCTCCTCCGTGTCGCCGCCGGCGAACGGGATCGAGCACACCTTCACGCCGTGGGCGTGGAACTCGTCGATGAGCGACTTCAGGTAGTCCGTGCCGAGGATGAACGGATCGACCGGATCCTTCGGGTCGTAGTACGTGTGGATGGAGACGGCCGTGATGTACTTGAAGTTGGCCGCGCGCACCTCCTTCATGATCTTCTCGAAGTGCGCCCGCACGCGCGCCCGGGAATCGGCGGTGCGTCCCTTCGGGAACGCGCCGATCCAGAGAAGCGACTTGCCGCCCGGCACCGCCTCGTTCCACGTGACGATGTTCGTGTACACGCAACCCGTGTAGTATATCTGGTCGATGACTCCGAACTTGCGCGCCTCCTCGGCGATGCGCTTGGGGCCGATGCCCTTTTCGTCCACGAAGAGCAGGTAGGTGGGATGCCCCACCATGGCGGCCATAACCGCCTCGATGCGCGGAATGCGCTGGGACGAGTACGAAAGGTCGAGGTAGCTGCCAACGTCTATGTCGCGCAGTTCGGCCCAGGTCATGTCCGAAACCTTGCGCTTCTTCCAGTCTGCCGGGATGCCGCGCGGCGTGCGCCGCAGATCGTTGTCGTGGAACATGATGCCCACGCCGTCTTTCGTGACGCGGCAGTCGCACTCCAGCGCGCTGCCGTTGCCCCAGCACCACAGGAACGTCTCGAGGGTGTTGTCTGGCGCCTCCAGCTTCCCTCCGCCGCGGTGGACGTGGGATATGTACAGCCCGTCCTCGCGGGTACCCGCAAAGGCCATGCATGCGGCAAGCGCCGCCGTGAGCATCAGTGTGTTTTTCATCGTGTTTTCCTTTTCTTGGAGTTTTAAGGTCTTGGCTGCATCAGAAGAAGAGGTCGCGTTCGCCGCGGCATGTGGCCTCGTACTGTTTCATCACCGAGGGGTAGAACTTCGGCACCCACTCCTTGATGCCCGCCAGCTCCTTCTCGATGAGCGCGTCGCCGATCGCCTTCGTCTCGGGAGAGGCGAAGTCGTCCAGCCACTCGCGGAACGTCAGGACGGCGTTGATCTTGCAGAACTTGCCTTCGCGTCCCGTCTTGAGAGCGTCCATGATGCAGCCTCCCGTGCGTCCGCACCGGTAGCCCGCCGTGCAGAAGGAAGTGATGATCCCCCGCCCGGCGAGGTAGCGCACCATTTCGTCTATCGACCTGTTGTCGGCCAGCATGAACTGCTGGCGCTCCTTCTCCTGGTGGGCTTCGTCCGAGAAGTCGCTGTAGCCCTTGATGGCGATGTTGGATGAGCAGTCGAGCTGCGTCATGCCGTGATCCAGGACGCGGTTGCGCGACTGCGGGCTTTCACGCGCGGTCACGATCATGCCGGTGTACGGAACCGAGAGTCGCATGATCACCAGGATGCGCGCGAACGTGTCGTCGTCGATCAGCCACGGGCTTTCCTCCGGGACTCGCGTGCCGCTAGCCGGCTCCAGGCGCGGGAAGGAGATGGTGTGCGGGCCGATGTTGAACCAGCGTTCCAGGTCGCGCGTGTGCAGGATCGTGGCCAGCACCTCGTACCGCCAGTCGCAGAGGCCGTAGAGCACGCCGAAGCCCACGTCGTCCACGCCCGCCTCCAGGCAGCGGTGGAAGCAGGTGGTGCGCCAGTCGTAGTTTCCCTTCACGCTCCATGCCGGATGCATCTGCTCGTAGAGCTTGCGGTTGTACGTCTCCTGGAACACCTGGAACGTTCCGATACCCACCTGGTGCAGGACGCGCAGGTCGTCCACCGGCAGCGGGGCGGCGTTCACGTTCACGCGGCGAATGCCGACAGGCAGCCCGCTCTTCGGCGCCTTCACCTGGCGGCCGTAGATCGTCTCGATCGTCTCCGCTATGTAGGCGGTGGACGTCTTGGGATGCTCGCCGTAGACTGCTATCAGGCGCTTGTGCCCGATACGGCCGGCGAGAACGTCGATCTCCTCGCGCACCTCGTCCATCGTGAGGATGCGGCGGCGCTGCCGGGCGTTGCCCTCGCGGAAGCCGCAGTACCGGCAGCCGTTGACGCAGGGATTCGCGACGTAGAGCGGCGCGAACATGACGATGCGGTTGTCGTAGACCTTGTGCTTGATGCGGTCCGCGGCGGCGCGCATCTCCTCGAAAAGCGCCGGATCCGTCACCTGCATGAGCGCGGCCGTCTCCTCCGGCAGCAGCGTCTCGCACGTGGATTCGCTCTTCGCGACGATTTCGCGGATACGCACCGGATCCACAGGTCTCGCCTCCGCCTCGGCAATGGTGCGGTTGATGTAGCCGTCGTCGATAAAATGCTTGCCGCCGGGGAGATATTTGTCGATCTCCGACTGGACGATGAAATGTTCCCGGTAGTCCTGTTCGTCCTTGAACTGCCGGATGCCGTTCAGTGTCGCCATACGTGAGCCTTCTTTCTGCGAGCGGAGATTATACCACAAAAAATTCATTTCACGCTTGCATTTCCGAACAAAATACCGTATCATGTGCGGCGTTTCCCGTGGAGGGATGGCCGAGTGGCTGAAGGCAGCGGTTTGCTAAATCGCCATACGGACTAATCTCCGTATCGGGGGTTCGAATCCCCCTCCCTCCGCCATCCGTGTAGCCGTGCGCAGGTTTCTCTCCTGCCGTGAAATCTAACGCGAAAAGGATCCCACTTCGATGAATCTCCTGCAACTGTCAGCCTTTGCCTGCCTCGTATGTCATTCAGGCATGTCCGCCGTGATAACAATGGAGTCGCTGCTGGATGAAATCACGGATCGCGATTCGCTTGCCTGCATGCCTGCCGTACGGTGCCGCAACAGGCTTTGGAGCAGCTACGAGCGTAAAAGCATCGCCCCAGACAGGCCCGGATGGTTCGCAAACACCGACTCGTCCAACTTCCTGCGCACGGAAAAAAACGCTAATGGCAGGATCGAACGCGTCCTCGTGGATGCGGAAGGCCCCGGAGCTGTCGTCAGATTCTGGATCACGCTGGACAGGGTTCCGCTTGATGCCGTGACGCTGCGCTTCTACATCGATGGCGCCGACAAGCCTGCGATCGAGGGCAATGCAGTAAAGATCCTGTCTTGCGGCGGACTTTGCGAAGCACCGCTCTCGGACTCCGTGTCCCCCAAGACCCCTCTCAAGAATCGCGGGCACAACCTCTACCTTCCGATCCCGTACGCCAGACGCTGCAAGGTGACGGTGGAGTACGACGCGCCAGGCGCCCGGTTCTACTACAACGTGGAAACGCGCGCCTGGGAGAAAGGCACGCAGGTCGAGAGCTTTTCATCCAACGTCCTGGCCCGCGCCGCAGGTGCGATCGCAAAGGCGAACGCGATCCTTGCCGCAGGCACTGGCGACCCGTTGCCGCCGGGAACCGAAAGACGCCGCAGGTCGGGCTTCTCCCTCAAGCCCGGCGAGGAATTCTCCGAAACCTTCACCGGCCCGGGCGCCATACGCGAGATATCGGCCGCCATCACGGAAAACAAATGGCGAGACTCCACCCCGCTGATGCGAGACATGTCCATACGCCTCGAGTTCGACGGCGAAACGACCGTGGACATGCCGCTGCCGCATTTCTTCGGCGCGGGCGACGCGCCGACCGGCTTCATGACGCGAAACATGTCCGACACGTGTCCAAAGGCGGACAGCCATCTGCTGACCGCGCGCTGGACGATGCCCTACGCCAAGAGCGCGAAGGTCGTCATCCGCAACTGCTCTGGACACGAATTCAGGCCCGACGCAGTCTCCATATCCGCCGGCCCCTACAGCTGGAATCCGGCCCGTTCCATGCATTTTGCGGCCACGTACGTGGACCGTGCCGGCATCCGCACGAGAAAAAACGGCACGCACCGCGACCTCAACTACTTCACCGCCAAGGACTGCGAGGGCCTCTTCGTCGGCTGCGCCGTCTCGGTGTTCAACACGGCCAGGACGTGGTGGGGCGAGGGGGACGAAAAGATCTACGTCGACGGAGAGACGTTCCCCTCGTTCTTCGGTACCGGCACGGAAGACCACTACGGATACGCCTGGTGCCGCGGCGAACCCTTCTCGCATCCGTTCATATCCCAGCCCGACGGCTCTGGCAACATGGCGCCCGGACAGGCCGTAAACATCCGCACGCGCGCGCTGGACGCGATACCGTTCCACCGTTCCATCTCGTACGACATGGAGTTGTGGCACTGGAGCGATTGCCGCATCGACTACCGTACCGTCGCCTGGTGCTACCTCCGCTGACGCGCGGGAATGCGTTCAGTTCTTGAACGAATGTATTGGCGCGGGGATTCGTCCCTTGCGGGAGATGAACGCCGTGCAGTCGAAACGGTTCACCGGCATTACAGGAGCATGGCCTAGCAGTCCGCCGAATTCCACCGTGTCGCCCACGGACTTGCCGATTACGGGGATGATGCGCACGGCCGTCGTTTTCTGGTTGACCATGCCGATCGCCGCCTCGTCCGCTATGATTCCGGAAATCGTCGCGGCAGGCGTGTCGCCGGGGATCGCGATCATGTCTAGTCCCACCGAACAGACGCATGTCATGGCCTCGAGCTTCTCGATCGTCAGGGCCCCTGCGTTCACGGCGTCGATCATGCCCTGATCCTCGGAAACGGGAATGAACGCGCCGGAAAGTCCGCCGACGTAGGAAGACGCCATCACCCCGCCCTTCTTCACCTGGTCGTTCAGCATGGCCAGCGCGGCCGTGGTGCCGGGCGCGCCTGGCTGCTCGAGGCCGATCTCCTTGAGGATGTCGGCCACGGAGTCGCCCACGGCCGGCGTCGGCGCAAGCGACAGGTCGATGATCCCGAACGGCACGCCAAGACGGCGAGACGCCTCCTGCGCGACAAGCTGCCCTACGCGGGTGATCTTGAACGCAGTCTTCTTGATCGTCTCGCACAACGTCTCGAAATCCGCTCCACGCATCTGTTCGAGGACGTATTTCACGACGCCAGGCCCGGACACTCCCACATTGACGATGGCATCGGCCTCGGACACGCCATGGAACGCGCCTGCCATGAACGGATTGTCGTCAGGGGCGTTGCACAGCACGACAAGCTTCGCGCAGCCGAGCGAGTCGCGGTCTTTGGTCCGTTCGGCGGTCGCCTTGACGGTCTCTCCCATCAGGCGCACGGCGTCCATGTCGAGACCCGTCTTCGTGGAACCCACGTTGACGCTGGAGCAGATGCGCTCCGTGACGGCGAGAGCCTCCGGGATGGAACGGATCAGCAGCTCGTCCGAT
The DNA here is from genome assembly GCA_002373695.1 of Verrucomicrobia bacterium UBA3624. GTDB lineage: Bacteria > Verrucomicrobiota > Kiritimatiellia > RFP12 > UBA1067 > RUG572. The sequence continues at coordinate 17,422 of DFLH01000059.1, read as the reverse complement.
GGAGTCATGCCCTTCGAGACGATCGCAGAATAGCCGCCGAGGAAGTTGACGCCAAGCTCGCCGGCCGTACGGTCGAGCGTGCGGGCTATCGTCACGTAGTCTCCAGGCGTTCGGCAGCAGGACGCTCCCACGAGCGATATGGGCGTTATCGAGATGCGCTTGTTGACGATCGGAATCCCGAATTCGCGGGAGATGTCCTCGCCCGTCCGCACAAGCCCCCCGGCAATCCGCAGTATCTTTGCGCGAATCTTTTCGCATGTCGCACCCACCCCGGCATCCGCGCAGTCCAGCAGACTGACGCCCATGGTAATGGTGCGCACGTCCAGGTTCTCGTCCTGGATCATCTTGTTCGTTTCGAGAACTTCGGAAATGTTGAGCATGGTCAGATCCTGTGCATCTTCTCGAAGATCTCGGACTTCTGGCACTTGATCTGGAGCCCCAGCTCCTTGCCGATTCCGTCGAGGCCGCCGACCAGATCCGCAAACGGCGTGGACGACCTGGCCGTATCGACAATCATCATCATGTTGAAGTAGTCCTGGACCACGGTCTGGGAGATGTCCAGTATGTTGGCCTGGTTCTCCGCAAGAAACGTGCACACGCGCGCAAGAATGCCTACAGTATCCCTGCCTACCACAGTAATAATCGCTTTCTTCATGGCGGAGATAGTATACCAAAAAGGGGAACGGCCACGGAGCGTCGGCTATTTTCCCACGCAGAAACGCGAGAACACGGCGTCAAGGATATCCTCCGAACAGACCTTCCCGAGCATCCGGCCCAACGCCTCGGCGGCATTGCGCAGCTCGTTCGCCGCCACGACCAGTTCCGAAAGGTCCGCGCGCGCAAGCGCGGCGGCGGCGGCTTGCAGCTGCTCCTTCTGGCGCGTCGTCACGTCCGCTCCGGACGTCTCGCATCCTTTCGCGGACAGTTTCTCCAGCCGGTCCGCGATCGCCGCCCTCAGCGCCGGGAGGCCTTCGCCCGTCAGCGCCGACACCGGCAATCCCTCGCCCGGCCCAAGATCGCATTTTGCATGGATGCGCAGCGCGTCCGGAAGATCGCAGTCGAGCGCCAGAACCACGTCTGCCTCCGCCAGCAGCGTCTCGGCGCGGCCAACCCCCTCCGCTTCGATGGCATCGTCCGTTTCGCGCAGGCCGGCGGTGTCGACCAGCCGGATCGGCCAGCCGCCGATCTCGATTCCTTCCTCGATGGAATCTCGCGTCGTTCCGGCGACGTCGGAGACTATCGCCCGCTTCTCCCCGAGAAGCGCGTTCAGCAGCGAACTCTTGCCGGCATTCGGCGGCCCGGCCAGCACCACCAGCGCACCTTCTCGCAGCAAACGCCCCTCGCGCGCCGTGGCGAGATGCGCGGCAATACCGGCCTGCAACGCGGCGACATCCCTCGCAAGCCCTGGAATGAAACCGCCAGGCAGTTCGTCCTCGTCGAAATCAAGCGCGTGCTCCACGCGGCTTGACAGGTCGATTGCCGCCGCATAAAGCGCCTCGAAAGCGGCGGCGGACGAACCTCCAAGTCTCGCCACGGCATCGTCGGCGGCACGGTCGGTCTTGGCGTCGATGAGATCTATCACCGCCTCTGCGGCGGAAAGATCCATCCGCCCGTTCAGAAAGGCGCGCTGCGTGAACTCGCCACGCCTCGCCAGGCGCGCGCCGGCGGAGAGGCAAGCCTCCAGCAGACGGCGAGGCGAGACGCTCCCGCCATGGCACTGCAGCTCCACCGCATCCTCGCCCGTATATGAATGCGGTGCGGCAAATACCAGCACCAGCCCGTCGTCAACCGGCGTGAAAAGGCCTTCCTTGCCGCCGGACGCCACGCGACCACGCGACCCGCCCGGCGACGGGGCGTAGAACGTCGCATGGAAGAATCGCCCGGCCTGCGAAGCATCCACCTTGCGGCCGGTCAGCGAAGCGGCGACGGCAAATGCCGCCGGGCCGCTCACGCGCACCACGGCCACGCCGCCCCGTCCCGGCGGCGTTGAGATTGCAGCAATCGTTTCGACGCTTTCCATAATCGTCACACAACTCCAGATAACCGTCCCGGCACTCCAGGCAACCATCCCGGCACTCCAGACAACCGTCCCGGCGCTTCCGTGCGCCACGTATTCTACCACAATTCGTCGCCCTCCGCATGCAGCCGGCAAACGCCGCAAAATACCCGCAACTATGGAAGCCTTGCCCGGAAGCATGGCAACAATGAAATTCATACGTACCGTAATCTCATAAGACGTCCACACCTTTTCCGTTTACCGCGTAACCGCCATTCTGATATAATCATCCCATGAATATCAAACATATCGCTTCTGTGTTTGCCGCCGTGTCCACATGTATTGCCATAGCAGCCGAGAAGTTCGACACATTCAACGAGATGGTTCCGATGCCGGATGGCGTGAAACTCTACACCTACGGCATCCGGCCGCAGGCAGGCGTGAAGAGCCCGATCGTAATCGTGCGTACGCCCTATGTGGCGGAAAAACCGGTCGATCTGGAAAAATTTGCGATGTCGCAACGCGACAACTTCGCTCGCGGTTACGCCTACCTGTACCAGCATTGCCGCGGTTGCGGGATGAGCGAAGGCGACTGGATCGCATACGAGAGCGAGCGCACCGACGGTCTCGCCCTCCTCGCATGGGTGCGGAAGCTTCCGTGGTACAACGGCGAGATATTCCTTCAGGGCGGCAGCTATCTCTCCACCGTCCATTGGGCGTATCTCGACACGAATCCACCGGACGTCAAGGGTGCGTGCCTTGACGTCCAGGATGTCAACCGCTACAACATCGTCTACCGCAACGGCTTCTTCAAGGCCGGCCTCCACGGCAACTGGTTCGTGCAGGGCTACAAGAAGAAAAACCATTCGCTTCAGCGCGACAAGTCCGTCTCTTTCTCCGACTTCCCGCTTCTCGACTTCTCGAAACGGTACTGGGGCGAGGCCGTCCCCGTGCTCGACAACGAACTCGCCCACCCGGACGCAAACGACCCCTTTTGGAGGTCGCGCGAGCCCGGAAGCGGCGCGGATTACCGGCGGGCGCTCCTGGACTCGACCATGCCAATCCTTCTGCGCACGGGCTTCTACGACATCTACACGGAGGGCATCTGCGACATGTGGCGCGAAACGCCGCCCGCCCGCCGCGCGAACTGCGCCTTGCTGATCGACGCCTACGATCATGGCGGCGGACCTGTAAAGGCAATGAAGGGAACGCGTGGAGACTTCCCCCGCGGAGCGCGGTACGAAGAAGGGGTTTCCTACCTCGACTGGTTCGATTTCTGCCGTACCGGCAAGCCTTGCGCGAATGCCGCCCCCGGCCGTACGCGCTACTATGCCCTGTGGGAGAACCGCTGGATCGATACTGATGAACTCAAAGACGGCACGAAGCGCATGGACCTGCCGCTCGGCACCGGCGTGCGTTCCTGGACGTACGATCCCGAGCGGGCCCTGCCGGACTTCCCCGGTTCAGGCGGCATCTGCTTCGGCGGCATGCGCCTCCAGCCGCCGCCGGACTTCCGCGACGACGTCGCCTCCTACATCCTGCCGCCGGCCGAAATGGCCACGGACGTTCGCGGCCGCATGCGCGCGCGCCTTGCCGTTGCAAGCGACTGCGAAGACACCTGCTTCTACGTGCGCGTAAGCGTCCAGAAGGACGACGGGCAGTGGTATCTCCTGCGCGACGACATCACATCGATTTGCGCAGACGGACGCACATACACGCCGGGTACGGAGACGTTTGTCGACTTCCGCTTCGCCGACCATGCGTTCAGAATAGAGAAAGGCGACCGCCTGCGCGTGGACGTAGCGAGCGCCAACAGGCAGTTCGCGCCTCACGGGAACGTGAAAGGCCTCCAGGCGGCGGTGCGGAAGCCAAAGGTGGCGCGCAATTCGGTTCGCGCCGACGCTTCCACCCTCACGCTCTTCGCGGTGCGCTGACCTACTTCAGCAGAACGGAGACGCGCTCGGGGAACTTGCGGTAGTCGTCGATGGCGATGTAGTCCATGCCCTTGATGCGCACGTGCGAATCGCCGCCGCCGTCGTCGAAGTCGTCGCCGATGAAGATGATCTCGTCACGCGTGTAGCCGTGCTCCTTCGCGTAGGCCATGATGCAGTCGTACTTGTTGTACTGCGGCCCGGCGAAGTCGAACGACGAGCTGCCGCCGATGTAGACCGAGAAGTCCTTGAATATGCGGCATACCTCCGGATACATGGCGCGACGCTTCTTGCGGTCGGGGTCGAAAGTCACCTTCTGCTCGGCCTGGGGAGCCGTCCCCAGAAGCCCGAACGTCACCATGCCGGAGGGATGGAACTCCACCGAATCGCCCCAGAACTTCGTGTATCCGTACTTCTTGCGCAGGTAGTCGGTCTTCTCCCTGAAGAATGCGCGATCCACGGTATTTGTCACCTGGCGGACGATCGTGAACTTTCCGTCGATCATCTTCGACTCCTGCATGCCGTAGTTGGCGAGGATGTCGATAGGATAGTTGCCCATCTGCTTGTAGATGCGCGGCGCGTTGCCGGCGCCCACCATTATGCACTTGTAGCGCTTTTCCAGCTCGCGCAGGGCCGCAAGGTTCTCGGGCGGCGGCTGTGTGCGATGCTGGCAGAGCGTGGCGTCCAGGTCAAGGCACACGAGGCGTTTCTTCGCATGCTTCCGCACGAGCGCGGGCGCGGTCTGCGCAAGGCCCGGACACGCATCGCACGGAACGCACGGGCCGGCGATTTCGCAGCAGCCCGCCACGAATGCGAGCGCGCCTAGCATCCAAGCTGCAAACATGAACAGTCTTTTCATCTCAACCTCTCTTCTCTTCCTTTGTTTCTCTGGCGTATGCATCTTTGGCCTGTCCGGCCCTGGATCCGGCATTGCAGATGTGTTCGACGGCTGCGGCGAAGTTCTCCGCGCCATCCGTGATTTCTATGTCCACTCGCAGATAGTAGCACGGCACGGGCGTCGTCTCGAGGCGGGGGAAACGCACCGCATCCTTCTCCGTGGTGACAAGCGCGTCGGCATGCAGATCGGCCGTCTTGTTGAGAGCGTAGATGATCTCGGACGAATCGTACCGGTGGTGGTCCGCATAGCGTTCGCACCAGATGACGCGCGCGCCGAGCTTGCGGAGCGAATCCTCGAACCCCTGCGGCACGGCGATTCCTGAAAGTGTCGTCAGCGTCTTGCCCCTGACCCATTCAAGAGGCAGTTCTTCGCGACTCCACACGTCCTTCAGAAGGCGCGGCGCATGGCGGCATTCGATGATCTCCGCCGTCTTGTTGTACGCACGTATCCGCTCCCGCACGGCGGCGGAATCGCCGTCGGACTTTGTGAGAAATATGAAGTCCGCCCTCGAAATGTGCCTGGCGGGTTCGCGCAGCACGCCACGCGGCAGCATGTTGCCGTTGCCGAAAGGATTCGTCTTGTCCACAAGCACCACCTCGAGCGAGTGCTTCAGGCGCTGGTACTGGAAACCGTCGTCCAGGATCAGCGTGTCGCATCCGAACCGCGATATGGCGTAGCGGCCGGCCTTGACGCGATTGCGGTCAACCAGCACGCACACCCCCGGCAGGTTGGACGCCAGCATGTACGGCTCGTCGCCGCCTGTCGACGCGTCCAGCAGGATATGCTTGCCGTCTGACACCACCAGCGGCTTTTCAATCACCTGCGAGAACATCCTCTTCCACCACGGCGCCTCCTTGCGGCGGTATCCACGCGAAAGGATCGCCACCTTGCGCCCGGCCTTGGCAAGTTCGCGCGCGAACTTTTCCGTTACGGGCGTCTTGCCGGTGCCCCCTGCCGTGACGTTGCCGATGGAGATCACCTGGCACCCGAGCGGAAAGCGCCGCAATATCCCGGTGCGGTAGAAGAAGTAGCGCACCGACACGACGGCGAGGAACACGCACGACAGCCCCTTGAGCAGCGCCAGCAGCACACGCACGGCCTGCGGCTGGTCGCGGTCCGCACCCGGCTGCTGGATGATCTTCACGAGCGAATGTTCAAGCCGCTCTATGTAGCTGACCTTCTGTTTCTGCACAACGGGAGATTATACCGCATCCGTGCCGTTCCGCGCAATATCAACGGAAGATCAAGGAGAATCCGCCGGGCGCCACTTCCACGAAGATCGTCTCCGTGGCAGCCCCGGAAGATTCCGCCGGCAGGAGTTCCGCCTTGTAGTTTGCGAGCGGCGGCTTCTCCAGGACGATGTTCTGGCGAAGTGCCGCCGCCTCGGCGGCAGGCAGAGTGCAAACCGCCACCGTGTAGCGGGCGCCACCGGTCGCTCCTGACATGTCGAACGACACGTGAAGCTTTCCATCCGTGCCGTCGAGCACAAACGGCGACGGCGACTTCGTGTTTACCAGCCCCTGCGTCGCCAGCGCGCCCGATGCGGAATCCACATCCACCTGAAGCGACGCTCCATCCTCCATCACCAGCGTAAGACCGTCGCACGCCGTAGGCATCGTCACTCCAATCGAACCTGCCGTCACGCGGACGAGATTAGACGGCGCGTTGGCGATAGGCGCGTCCTGGATCGTCTTGCCGTCGGCCCCCATGAACTTCGGCGCCTTCCCGAACCTCAACACGCCGGCGCCGTACTTGACCAGCTGCCCGTGCCACGTCACCTGGGCGTCGACCGTAAACGCCTCCCCTTCCGCCACATCGATCCCGCCTGCGGTCTCTACATATATTCCGCGATTTTCGCGCGAATAGGACGCCGTGCAGGACGGACGCAACGTCGCATGGCGCGTGAGCCAGACGCCGTTGTATGCGAACGCCGCCATTTCGCCGCCAAGGTTGTCCGCCCCGGAAAAGATAACCGTCATCCTGGTGCCTGGCGACGCGGACGCATAGTTGTCGGAGAACTTCATTATGCCGGAAAACGACGTGTTGTCTCCGGCCATGTCAACAAACCCCGCGTACAGCGAATTGCTGTTTTTCGCAACGGTCAGCATCGCAGACCCTGAAAACCCGCATGCAAGCCGCAGGCCGTCGAATTGCGCCGTCGCAGGCGATGCGACGCTGCTGTTTGCATGGACTGCGACATCTCCGTAAAACGTGCGCGTCAGCGAACTCTCCGGCAGGAAGGAATACATGCCGCCGCGTCCGCCGTGGTGTACGGCCTGCAACAACCCTCCGATCAGATGGCAGTTGGTGACGGTGACGTCGTCGGACTGCATGAGAAGCGGCCCTCTCAGATACAGGGCGTGGCCCCTGAAGAACGCTTCTGCGTCGCTGCTGTGCGTGCGCAGCGTCTTTCCGTTGTCGACGTAATAGTCGCAATCCGGTTGCGGACGCGCGTTCACAGACCAGTTCCAGCCGGCCGCGCGCCCGGTGTTGTCGCCATCTGCGGCCTCCCACTCGCGATCGAAGGAGGTACGGGCCGTCTTTGCGCCGGTCGTGCTGTTGGTCGTCGCATCATCGGCGCTGAGCATATGGATGACACGCCGCTTGGCAAGGCCGAGAACCGTGAAGCCGGCCTCCTCGCGTTTCTCCAGCGCGAACAGCGACGCAGGCGTCAGCGAAGCGCCTGTCACCCCGCCGATCTCGAACATCGTCTCGTCCAGGGATCCCGCCACCTTGGTCGCAACCTTCAACACGGGGATGAAGGCGGCGTCCGCGTTGTCAGTCCTCGAGATTATGTCGCCGGTCGCATCAAGCGACAGGGAGACCTTCGCGTTCAGCGTCAGGGAATTCGTCACGACCAGAGGCGCACCCGCCAGCGCAGAGGCGTCGAGGCCTACATGCAACGTCACGGGCCTGTTCACTTCCAGGGCGGATACGGCAAGGCCGCCGGAGAACGTCATCCTGAACGACCCGCCGGCCTCCGCTGTCGTCGAGCCTATGCGCAGCTTGCCGGGCATGGCCGTCGCCGAACCTCCGAACTTGACATCGCCAACCATCGCGCTGGACGAACATGCCAATTCCAGAAGACCGTAGTACTCCGACCAGTCGCCCTGCGGAAGCATTTCGCTGTTGCTGTTCGTGAAATACATGCGACAGGCGGAAGATTCGCCCCCCGTCACCTTACCGAGCAGATACAGGTGCTGCCACGTGGCGCCAGTCTTGAAAACGGCCTTGGACGGATCGGCGGCGGCGATCTCGATGGGAGCGTCCAGCCACGCATGCCTGTTGCCGGTCCAGTTCCCTGAACATGTGTAGCAGCCGTTGGAGACGACCAGCCTGGGAATGACCACCTTGTTGTAGCCCCAGTGCTGGATCTCGCCCGTGGACGCCGCATCGCCAAGCGTGATGGAATCTCCGCCGAACGTCTGATCTTCGCCCGGAACGCCCGCCGATGTGGTGACGGCAGGCTGGAAGTACGGGGTGCGCAATATCTTGCCGTCTTTCACGATATAATCCCTGCCTGCGGCAGGAACGCCAGCCGGCGACCAATGGGACGCCCACCCTTCAAGGAACGCCGACTCGCCGCTGCCGTCCGAAACCGAAAGGACCGGGACTGTACTGTCATCGGGCGCATACGCCTGCTTCACCAGCCACAGCGTCGGTACGCCGTTGGAATCATCCCTGACAGAGAGAGAGAGCAGCTCCTCGGCGCCATCTCCGGCATCCATCGGCACGAGATCGAAGTCGTCGATGTTCAACGCACCTGCGGCTGCCGGGCACGAAAGAATCGGAAACCACGTCTCCGGCGCCGCCACGTTTTTCACAAATCCGGTGAAACGCGCGCACACGTGGACAGGGGCCGTAAGCGAGAGCTGGCTGGTGACGCGAACAGTGCCGTTCGTAAGCTTCACCATGTCGATCACAGGATAGAGCGACGAGTTCGCGGACATCTCCAGCTTGGCGATCGTCGCATCGTTCGTCGGCGTCGCGGTCCTTAAGAACGCGTTCGCCCCGCCTGAGAGCTTCACCTTGCCAGGGCACGGCGACGGCCCCAGCGCAAGGCCCTGCGCCTTCCCGTTGTTGGCCACTTCCAGATAGCCATGGTAGCCGGTAAGGTCGCCCATGAAAAACGCGAAGTTGTTCGTGTTCACGTTGCTCCACTCGTCGGCAGAAAATTTCATCCCGGTGTAGGCATCGCCTGAAAGCGCGCCCATGAAGTACAGATACTGCCCGTTCGAGCGGAAAACCGAGGTGAACTGCGGTGCGGTTTTATGCGTGGAGACGACGGAGATGTCTCCATGCAGATGGTAGGTGTACGTGTTGTAGTCGGGTTTTTCCTGCGATCCTGAAACGCCGAAGTTCGCGTTGCATCCAGATCCGTTCACTATGGTGATTCCCCGCGGATAGCGCACGACCGAGCTTCTGTAGAAAATGAACGTCGCGGATCCAGACGAGTCGCCGACAGTGAGCGGACCGCCTGGAAACGTGATGTCATTGACGTCTTTCTTTCCCGATATCAGCGTCTTGCCCTTCGGTATGACATAATCCTGGTCTGTGTGCCACGCAGTGGAATCATCCCACGACGAAAGGTCGTGCGCGGAATTCCAGCCCGTCGACGCGGCTGTGACCGTCGCATGCGCGGCCTGCGGACAGGCGATGCAAAGGCCCGTCAATCCTGCTGCCAGCCACATGTGGAGCGCTAACTCGCACCCCCCTCCTGTCGACATGCGTTTTCCCAGTTTCATCGATGTTATCTCCTTGTCGCACTCGTGCATTGCATTCCCGCCATCCAAGCGTGGAGCAAGTCTATCAAAACGAACGCCCCCCATGCAAACGAAAAGAGCATGCCCGCCGATCGGCACGGGCATGCTCAGGCAGTTCCTTTGAACTGCTCGGGGACTTACTTCTTCGCCGCCTTCTTCGCCGGGGCCTTCTTCGCAGGAGCCGCTTTCTTGGCCGGAGCCTTCTTCGCAGGGGCCGCCTTCTTGGCCGGAGCCGCCTTCTTCGCAGGTGCTGCCTTCTTGGCAGGAGCCGCCTTCTTCGCAGGTGCCTTCTTAGCGCAGCACGCCTTCTTAGCGCAGCACGCCTTCTTAGCAGGGGCCGCCTTCTTGGCGGGCGCCTTCTTAGCTGTAGCCATGTCTACTGTTCCTTTCATTCACTGACTTGCGGCGCGCCGAACAACGGCACACTAACCGCTCGTTTGGTGGAATGATACAATAATTTTCGTGCGATGCGCAAACATAAAATATCGAAAGGTGAAAAATTTCAAGTGCCGGCAGGGACAACATGGTATAATCCGGAGCAATGAAAATTTTGCAGATATTGCCTGCCCTGGGCACGGGCGGCGTCGAACGCGGCACCGTCGAAATAGCTCGCGCGCTGGCTGCCGCAGGCATTCCTAACGCCGTCGCCTCGGCAGGCGGCCCGCGTACGGCCGATCTCGACGCGCTCGGAGTTCCGCACCACACGCTTCCGCTTGCGAGCAAGAACCCGTTCACCGTCAGGCGCAACGCCGCGCGCATCGCCGCCCTTGCGCGCCAGGAAGGATACACGATTCTGCACGCGCGTTCGCGCGCGCCGGCATGGAGCGCATATTGGGCCGCGCGCAGGACCGGCGCCACGTTCCTCACGACCTTCCACGGTGTCTACGGGACAAGCCCCCGATTCCTCAAGATCCCGTACAACAGCGTGATGGCCAAGGGCAAGAAGGTCATAGCCGTGTCTAACTTCGTGAAGCGGCACGTCGTCGAGACGTACGGAGTTCCCGAAGAGCGGGTCGTACGCATCCACCGCGGCGCCGACACCGGTACGTTCCGCCCCGACGCGGTCACGCGCGGGCAGGCCGCCGCGCGCAAGACGGAACTCGGCTTCGCGCCGGACATCCCCGTCGTCACGCTCCCTGGCCGGCTTACGCGCTGGAAGGGGCAGACCCTCCTTCTGGATGCGCTCGCTCGCATGCGTCACCGCCCGCTGGGCTGCCTCTTCGTCGGCTCCGACCAAGGTCGCGCCGCCTACACCGCCGAACTGAAAGCGATGGCCGCCAGGCTGCCACCCGAGGCGAAGGTCGTGTTCCTCGATCACGCCGACGACATGCCTTGCATCTATGCGCTCAGCGATGTCGTCGTAAACGCCTCGTCCGACCAGCCCGAGGCTTTCGGCCGCGTCATACCCGAAGCGCAGGCCATGGGCGTTCTCACCGTAGGTACCGCCCACGGCGGCGCGTGCGAGACGATCGACGACGGCAAGACGGGATTTCTCGTCCCGCCCGGCGACGCCGACGCCCTAGCCGCCAAACTAGACGAAGTTCTCGACCTCCCTTCCGGCCGCGCGGCGGCAATCCGCGCCGCCGCCCTGGATTCGGTGCGCGCGAATTTCTCCACAGAACGCATGTGCGCCGAGACGATCGCCCTGTATCGCTCGCTCCAAGGCAAGGTTTGATATAATTTCGCCATGCAGTTGCCGGGACATATGGACGGACCGTACGCCATGCTGAAAGAGTTCGCGCGCTATGCCATCGTAGGCGGTGTCGCGTTCCTGGCCGATTTCGGCACGCTGGTCTTGGTGCAGGAGACGGCATTGCGCACCTTTGAATGGGGCGTGTACGTTTCAACCGTGATGGGGTTTCTGGTTGGACTTGCCGTCAATTACGTCCTGTCGCTCAAGTTCGTCTTCACACGCGACGGAGATGCCGGAAAAGGCAGGACGGCTGGCGCGTTCCTCGCATTTGGCGCGATCGGATTGATAGGGTTGGCGGCTACGGAACTCGGCATGTGGGTTGGCGTGGAGATCCTGGAATGGAACTACAGGGTCGTCAAGTTCCTTGTGACCGGGCTTGTTCTCGCGTGGAACTACCTTGGCCGCAGGATATTCGTCTTCGGACTGGAAAGTGGTGCGCAATGAAGACTGCAATCATAATCGGCGCCGGCCCTGCCGGATTGACGGCGGCCTACGAACTATCCCGCCTTTCGCGCGAATGGCGCATCGTCGTACTTGAGGGAACGTCCGAGATCGGAGGCATATCCCGCACCGCGAAATGCGGAGACTGCCGTATCGACATAGGCGGACACCGCTTCTTCTCGAAGTCCAAGGAAGTCAACGACCTGTGGAGCAGCCTGATGCCGCTGCAGGGATCGCCGGCGAAGGACGACCTGCTGCTTGGCCGCAAGTGCAGGCTGGAACCTGGAGGCCCGGACCCGGAACAGGACGAACGCGTAATGCTGCATCGCCGTCGGGTAAGCCGCATCTACTATCTGCGCCACTTCTTTGATTATCCAATTTCGGTCAAGCCCGCGACATTCCTTGCCATGGGACTCGCGCGCACGTGGAAGGCAGGTTGGAGCTATCTCCACAGCGTGTTTGTCAAACGCCCCGAAAAGTCCCTTGAGGATTTCTACATAAATCGCTTCGGACGCGTGTTGTATTCCATGTTCTTCGAAGACTATACGGAAAAGCTGTGGGGCGTCCACCCGTCTGCCATATCGCCAGAATGGGGTGCGCAACGGGTAAAAGGGCTTTCGCTCTGGAAAGCCATCCTGAACATGTTCCTGCCAAAGTGCGGCAAGAAGGAAACTTCGCTGATCGACTCGTTCCTCTACCCCAAGCGCGGGCCGGGCCAGCTGTGGGAGACTCTGGCGGACGAATTGCGAATACGAGGCGTAGACGTCAGGCTCAAGGCAAAGGTGACGCATATCGATTCCGCAGACGGAAATATCGTCGCCGTCGCCACGGAATCGGGCGAGCGCATTCCATGCGAAGCTGTATTCTCGTCCATGCCGGTAAAAGACCTCGTGGCCGCATTCGACTCGCCTCCAGCCGATGTCGCACAAATCGCCAATGCGCTTCCATACCGCGATTTCATCACCGTCGGCCTTCTGGTGGACAGGCTGGCCATAGAAAACAAGACGAGGATTCCCACCGTGAACAACATCGTCCCGGACACTTGGATATATGTCCAGGAACGCGATGTGCGGCTGGGGCGCATCCAGGTGTTCAACAACTGGTCTCCATACATGGTGGACGACGTGACGCGGCACGTCTGGATCGGCCTTGAATATTTCTGTTCCGAGGGCGACAGCCTGTGGACTATGGACGATGCGGAATTCATCGGAATGGCCGTGCGCGAACTTCAGAAAATTGGCATTCTGCAACATGACACCCCCCTGCCCATATATAAGAGCGTGCGCTTGAAAGTGAAGAAAGCATATCCGGCCTATTTCGGCAGCTACGCCAGATTCGGCAGAATCCGCGCCTGGCTGGACGGGTTTCGCAATCTATACTGCATTGGACGCAACGGCCAGCACCGGTATAACAACATGGATCATTCCATGCTCTGCGGCATGGAGGCAGCCCGTGCGCTCGTGTCTGGCGCTGGACGCGAAAAGGTCTGGCAGGTGAATACCGAGGATGAGTACCATGAAAGCCGTTAGGTGGAGCAAATGGACGTGGCCAGTTGCCTTTATTGCGCTCTGGTGCGTATTGCGGATTTTCTGGATAGACGCCGATGCCGGCATACCGTCGATCTGGGAGTACGGGTACAACGTCACCGACGAAGGTTACTACATGGGGGCGGCCAAGGACAAATATCTGTGGGGCGCGTTCTGCGACCTTGACCTTGGAGAATCCGTAACATACGGCTATTCAGCCATGACCCATTGGCTCGCCTACATTGGATATGCCGCTCTGGGGTTGACGGATTGGGGATGGAGGGCGCCATTCTACCTTCTCTACCTGATCGCATGGTGCATGGCGTTCGGCCACGCGCGCAGGAAAGTCGGCGATGCCGCCGCTTTTGCAGGATGCGCCATATTCTCTTCCATGCCGCTCGTCATCGCCTACGAAAGGACGGCCTGCAACGATCTCGCGATCGGCGCTCTGTCCGTCATCGCATTCTGCCTGGCGTCAGGCAGGGAACCGTGGCGCATCTTCGCGTCGGCCGTCGTAATAGGGGCGGTAGCCCTGATCAAGCCGTCAGTCTGGGTGCTGCTGCCCTTTGTCGCAGCCGGAATACTGTCAGAACGCAAGACGCGGGCCGCGTGGCTGGACCTGACGCTGTTCGCCGCCGCATCGCTGGCCGCGATCGGATTGTGGAAGCTGCTGGCAATCCTTTCCGTATTGCCAGAATCGTCTCGACACGGCATGTCCGCTGCCGAAATCATACGCCGCACGACAACCCACAACGCCTTGCCATCGCTTTTGGACTTCAACCTGCTTTTCCGCGGATTCTCGTCATTTCCACGTGACATATGCCTCAAGTCTATGTCCGTGGCTGCCATCTTCACGTCTCTGGCGCCGCTTGCGATGGCGGCATACGATCTGCTTCGGGGGAAAACAGGATGGCGAACGCTGTTGTATCTGTCCATCCCGGCATATGTGGCCGCCGTCTCCACAAACAATTCGATCTGCCTGCACTACTACCATCCTGCATTGATGGCGCTGCCGATCCTCTTCGCGGAAGCAAAATGGGATCTGGATCAGGACCGCGAGGATGCCCTCGGACGAAATATCGGATGGAAGATGCATCTGGCGTTGCTCGCCATGCTGATTGCCGTGGCAGGATGCGTTTCGTTCTTTGCGTTATCCGCCACAGTCAAGCCGCAAGAGGTCGTGCCATACGTTTCCAACATCTCAAACCTGCCACAGAAGATCGTATGGGGATACGACGCCGCGTTTATTGTCGCATCTGCGGCTCTTGCGACTGCGGGACTGTCGTTCATGCGCGGCTTCGAGGCTTTGAAGCGCGAAGGGATCGCGTGGTTCCTCCTTGCGGCGGTCGGCGCGTCCGTAGCGTTCGCAGGAATGCCAGGTCTCCATCTCGCCCCATGCATGAAGCAGACGCAGGATGTGTGGTTCGCGCCGATCACCTTGTCGCTGATGTCTTCTTTCGCGTTCCTGGCCATCGTATTCGGGCTGCCGGCGACGCCCCTGCGCCGCCGTGCGTTCATGAGTTTCATTCCTGCTGCGGTCGCGTTGTCGTTCGCATTGTCGCCCACATGGCGAGATGCCGTTTCCGAACTCTTGAGCTCCGGCAGCCGCAAGCAGAGGGAGGCCGCCGCGGAAATCGCCGGAATGGTGCCCGAAAATTCCGTGGTGATCGGCGAACGGTCAAGGCAGATGCTCATGGGACATCCGGTCCGCACTGCGACTACCATGCCAGGATGCGATCCTATCCCCATTGTGGAGACGCTGTTGCGAAAAGACCCGTCGGTGAACCTGTTTGCCCTCGCAGACTCGCAGAATGCATACAACCTGCAGCACTTCAGGGAGCATTCGAAGGAATACCGCCTCGATCTGCTGAAGGAATACAAGCTGCCGTCATTCGCGTCCGGCAGGCCCGCAAGCGTATATTTCTGCCGTATCGTCCCCGTCGGCCCGCGAAACGCCGCCGCAGGCAAGCCATGAAGGATCCCATTATGCAACAGATAGTATATGTCGACCGGGCAACCGGCAAGAAAGTGGTGGAATCCGTCATGGGAGATCGCGCCCTCCGCTTCGCCTACGAGACGCTGCTGGGGCGTACGCTCTGGCCCGTCCTCTTCGGATCGAGGCTCGTCTCGTCCGTCATGGGCCGCCGCTACGACTCGCCTCGCTCGCGCAGGGACATTCCCAAGCTCGCATCCATTCCCGGCTGCCAGCCTGACGAGGCGGAGAAGCCCGTTGGCGACTACGCCTCGTTCAACGATTTCTTCACGCGCCGCCTGAAGCCGGGCGCGCGTCCGGTGGGCGACGGCGTGGTCAGCCCTGCGGACGGACGCCTCATGCTCTACCTCTCCGCCGACGCAGACCTCCCCTTCCCCCTCAAGGGCGCGACTCGCAGCTTGCGTTCCGTGTTCGACGGCGACGCGCCCGCCGGCCTGTACGACATCGCCGTCGTCCGCCTCGCGCCCGTAGACTACCACCGCTTCCATTTCCCGTGCGACTGCCGCACGCCCGATCCCGTGCGCGTCGTTCCGGGCAAGTACCACTCGGTCAACCCCATCGCCCTCCTGCGCTATCCCGACGTCTACGCCGACAACGAGCGGCAGATGCTCGCCTGCGACGCGGACTTCGGCCGCTTCTGGCTCGTGGACGTAGGCGCGTTCGGCGTCGGCACCATCGTGCAGACGTATGACGGCGACACTCATGCGAAGGGCGATGAAAAAGGCTACTTCAAGTTCGGCGGCTCGACCATAATCCTCGTGGCGCAGGCCGGAAGCCTCGCTTTCGATGCAGACCTCGTTCGCAACTCTGCGGACGGCCTCGAAACGCGCGTCCGCTGCGGCGAACGCATCGCAATCGCAAACGGACTGTAGCATAAAAGGAAACACATGCAATGAACGCCATCTTCTTCGACATGGACGGGACGTTGATAGATTCGCGGGCCGATCTTGCCGCCGCCGTCAACTCCACACGGCAGGCCCTGGGATTCGCCGCAATACCGATGGAACAGGCCATATCCTACGTGGGGCGGGGAGCCCGCCACCTGCTTGAGAGCGCGATCCCCGAGATCGCCGGACGCTTCGACGAGATATGGCCCATGTACAAGGAACAATATCGTGCCCATATGCTCGACTCCACGACGCTCTATCCCGGCGTCCGTTCCACCCTCTCCGAACTCGCCGACCGCGGCTGGCTCATGGGAATCAATACCAACAAGCCTAATTTCGCCACGCAGGCAATCCTTGACCATTTCGGACTCTCGCGTTTCTTCGGCCGCGGCGTGGTGTCCGGCGGCGACTGCCCGGAGATGAAGCCCAGCCCCATGCCTCTTCGCCAAGCCGCCTCGCAGCTTCGCGGCCATAGGCTCTCGTCGCACGACTGGATGGTGGGCGACAACTGGACCGACATGGAATGCGGCCAGGCCGCTGGCGTGAAGACCGCATTTTGCACCTTCGGCTTCGGACACCTCAACGAAAGCCGCTACACGATCAAGATCAATCGTTTCGACGAGCTGCTGCGATACTGCAAGGAGGAAGAGACATGAACAGGGAAATACTGCCGCTTGGAGCCATAGAGGCCAACTGCATCATCCTTTGGAACGATCCCGCCGCCGTCTGGATCGTCGATCCGGGCGCCGATGCCGGCCGGTTGTGCAGGTTTCTTGCCGGCAAGGGTCTGACCCCGGCCCTGGTGGCGCTGACGCACGCCCACTTCGACCATATCGGAGCGATAGCCGATCTCGTCTCCAGATGGCCGTCCCTCCCCATCCATCTCGCACCTGCAGACGAGACGATCGCATTCCATCCGCAGAACGCATGGCCGCCCTACTACCCCCCCACGTCACGGCCCGCCACGCTCGCGCTCGATCTCGTGGATGGCACGACGCTTTCCGCCGGTGGCCTCGCCGCGCGTGTTATCGCCACTCCCGGACACACGCCCGGCGGCATATGCCTGCACTTTGAGGCGGAACACCTGCTGCTTACCGGTGACACTCTCTTCGCCGGTTCGTGCGGACGTACCGACTTCCCGGGCGGAAGCATGCAGACGCTCGCCGCTTCGCTGAAGCGTCTCGCCACCCTTCCGCCGGAAACGGACGTCATCCCCGGCCATGGCGCCTCAACTACCATCGCCCGCGAACTCGCTTCCAACCCGTTCTTGCGTCGTGTCCGGAACTAAACGCAA
>DFLH01000046.1:4224-11251 GCA_002373695.1 Verrucomicrobia bacterium UBA3624 | reverse complement strand
CGTCAACGTAGTCCATCACGAGGAATGGGTTGCCGTTGTTCTCCTCGAAGGCGCGGATCTGAACGATGTTTGGATGGACGAGCCGCATCGCCACCAGCGCCTCGTCCTTCAGCTGCCTGTACGCCCGCTTGTTCGCCACCAGAATCGACGGCAGCATCTTGATCGCGAAGTGCTTTCCGTCGAGCTGCGTATCCTCGGCAAGCCACACCGACCCCATCCCGCCCTGCCCGAGCTGGCGGACAACGCGGTAGCGGTTCGCAAGAAGCGTTCCACCGCCTCCCGCTATAGTCACGTCGTTGCTGATGGTGTTGCGGGTCATAGGCGTTTATCGCGGCATTGCGATTCCAAGCGCCGACGCCTTGGTGGAGTTGGCGCGTATGAGATTCTCCAGCCTCTCGCGCTCGAGCGGATGGGTGGACTCGACTGCGTCGTTCCCCTGCTGCTGAGCCAGGACATAGTGCCAGAACAGAGTTCCTTCATAGACGTATTCGCCAAATGGAGTCGCAGCGGTTATCGACGATGCGAACGAATCGGCCTCACGTTCGTGGTTGCGTCCGATTTCCTGGTTCGTCTTGTAGTAGTTAGGTCCCATCACATGGCCAAGGCACACATGCCCCATCTCGTGCGCGAGGATGCCGATGATCATTCCGGCGGAGACGGCCTGCGCCTTCGTCTGGACGCCCGGGAGCGCGAACGCTTCGTCGAGCCCGCAGTCGGTCATGATGTCCATCGCCATCTTGCGCGACATCATGCCGCCGTTGTCGATCGTCTTCGCAAAACGCGAGGCCGTCCCCGGACGTCCGCACATGTCCACCGCGACGGCCAGCGAGGCGAGCCGGGAAAACCGCACGGCCCCGCCGTAGAACACAATGACATACCCGTCGCCATCCTGCGCCCGTCCGGCACCCGCATTGATCTGGTCGTCGTCGCTCAGATACTGGAACTTCACCTTGGCCGCCGCGGCGTTGTAGCTTTCGTTCATCCTGACGTGCATCGAGCCGCGGACCGCGTCCCACCACTGCTGGAATTCATCCATCGTAGGCGTAAGATATGCCGCAGCCTGCGATGTCGCACTCAGCCGCGTTGCCGCGGCGGACGACTGCTGCCCTCCGGCATCCGTTCCGCCGGTGCGCAGGGCCTCCATGCGGGCGGCCATCTGCTGTCTGAATTCCTCCATGCGTGTCATCGTTGCCATCCCTTTTCTGCGTTAAAGGACGCGTCGCCGCCGCGATTGGCGAACTCGCGAAACCAATCGACGATATCCTTCCGCCCTTGCAGGAATCCGCAAAGAAGTGTCACCAAAAACAGCAACCAGAAACAACGCCAGAACCAACGGCGCCTCACACTAGGCAGAGGGCGGCCGTTTCCGTCATATCCTCGCGGTGCTGGTGCGCCACCGGATGTGGCGCGCGACTCGTACTGCCGCCTTAGGGCATCCTGCCTAATCGACATGACATACCTCCTTGGCTGCCATCAATAGACGATTCCGATGATCGGCGAACCGACACCGTTGCCGCTGTCGTTCCAAAGCCCGATCTGCAGGCCGCCGCCGTGGACTGCGGCATTCACAAGTCCGATCTGGACTCCGTGCAGTTCGTGCGCGCGGTTCACAATACCGATCTGCATGCCGTCGAGCCCCTCGGACGAGTTGAAGACCGGCGCCACCTGCAAGGCGACCGAGTCAGTGCCGGTCGCGCGATTCCAGAGTCCTGCTGCGGCAATGCCGTACATATCGCGTGCGGTGTTGTTGAACACGTTGACGAGAACGCCGCCGGATTCGCCGAATGTCTCGCCGGACAGACCCGCGTCGATGCCGTACACCGATTCGTACGGGTGCGTGATTCCTGGGAGCCCGAGATTCAGACGCAGACCGCAGATCGCCCAGTTGCGTCCATACGGCATGCCCCAATTCAGGACCGTAAGCGAAATCGGTGTCATGCTGATGTGTCCGCCGCCGGGCGTACGGTCATAGTCCCCCCGGTCGACCGGCCTGGTGCGGTCGTACTGCGAACGTTCCACGCGGCCCTGTTCAACGCCGGTCGTCTCGCCGGGCTTGAACACCTGGCGCCCGCGCCCTTGCCCGAATGCAGCCGCCGCCGACAATATCGCCACGGCTCCGACAATCATCGATTTCTTCATGATGCCACTCCTTCCATTTCGTGTATGCGTTTCAGCGGTAGAGATCAAGTTCCCGGACGGTGTAGAGCGCGTTTACGAACCCTTCCGGGAACATATCGCGTTCGTATATGACTTCGACGCGTATCGAGCGGCGCACGTTGTCCGTCTGTATGACGCGGCAGTCGTAGACTCCGCTCATTGCGTTCAAAGTGCGGACGAAGCGCGAAGGATACTCCTCTTCACCACGGTAGTTCCAGCCGTTGCACACTGTGAATTCGCAGCGTTCCAGCGCACCGGCCACGCGCGTTACGCTCTCGGCCACCCATTTCGTCACCTCCGGGGCGGCACAGTCGGCGACAGACTTTATCCCGTCGGACGCATCGGGCCGGCCGCGCGACTCCCTGCCTTTCATGTCAAACCTGCGGCGGGCGATGACGTCCTTCATCCGCTCGCCTTTCATCTTGTTGACGAACGCTTCGCGCGTGACCTGGAGGTCGGCATCGCCCTTGAATACGACACGGCTGCCGCGCTGGTTCAAGAGCTGGCATGTCACCGGTCCGCACGTGGAGACCAGCATCTCGCTCGGGCGGTCGTAGACCACGCGATAGCCACGCCGAGCCAACTCCCCTTCAATATGCGACTGCAGGTAGCCGCTGAGCTGGAATGCCGGCGAACGCTCGTCCCTGCCGCCGTCCATCGACACAAGCACGCGAAGCGGACGAAGCGTCGCGCCCTCGACATACGGTCTGTCGGTGGCGGGCGCGGACTTGACGTCGGCAATGCTGTATGGCTTGACCTCCTCTTGCGCCACATGGCTGACGCATCCGGCAAGAGTTGATGCGGCAACGGCCATTGCTATAAGCTTTTTCATGTTTAGTTTTCTCCTTTTTCTATCGAACCCTCAGACAAAACTTCCCGATGAACCATATCAGGAAGAGAATGACAATAACGACGGCGATGTTGCGCACCGTGACGAACGAGCGCAGCTGCTCCACTACATCGCCGCCGACTTCATGCCTGTACGCACCGTTCGCGGAAACCGCAGCAAGGACGCGGAAGTTGTCGTTGATGTCGCGGAACTTCAGGTCTGCCACGATTTCGAACAGCGTCGGGTTCGGTCGGCCCGGAGTGTACGACCCCGTCAAGCGATCGACCGGCCTGCCGGTCGGGTCGACGGCCGTTTCCGGGAAGATGCGCCCTGCGGTGACCATGCCGGTCAGAATCGCAAGCTTGCCGCCCTGAACACTGCCTGCGGACCTTGATTCGATCTTGCGGAGGATGGACGAATCGACCGCCCGTCCGGCCCCCGCGCGCTCGCGGAGGAAACGGGCCAGCATGCGATCCGAGGCGGATCCGTTCGGCAGGTCGTAGATGCGGATCAAGTCCTGCTTTCCGGCGGCAGTGAGCGCATTCAGGAACACCTGCGTCATGGCACGGCCGCCCTCCCCCTCGAGAGGAAGAAGGAACACTCCATAGCCGTCAAGCGACGCCGGGAGTTTTGCCACCGCGTCCGCCGCCGCCAACTCCATCGCGCGACGTGCGAAGATGTTCAGAGCCTGATTGTCGGGTCCTCCGTCGGTGTATTGCCCCTCGATGACGGCGCTCCACACCTGCTTCGCGGTCTTCACGGCAATCAATTTGAACGCAACGCGCACGGATGCGGTCGACTTCTCCTTGTCGTCAACCGCGTCAATCACCTTGGCCAGAAGTATTGCATCGCACAGCTGCAATTTGTTCAACTCCGGATGAGTGGCCGGATCGTAGCTCTCGAAGTCGGCCGCCTGGTCGAAAACCTGATCGATCAGCGTCCACTGCTCCGACCTGTTCTCGTGCAGAACGAAGTCGAACCGGCACGGCACCGCGCCAAGCGCCGATTCCAGCACCGCAGTGCTGCAGCCGGCGAGCGATGTGGATTCACCTGCGGCAGGCAACCACAGCTTCACGAGCGCGATGCGAGTCACGTCCTTTCCGACGCGCGCATCGGCATCCATCCTCATCGCCGCCTGAAAGGCCGCGTCCTCCATGGCGTACGAGATCTCCCGTTCGCCTGCGACAGCACTAAGCGACAATGCCGCCGCTATCGCGAAGAGCAGTGTTTTCATCTTCATTGTTTTTCTCCTTGTTGTTGAATTCTTCCTCGCCGACACCGTCCGCGGCATCGGAAATTCCAAGTTCACCGTCGAAGCCGGCGAGTTCAGCGTCGAAGTCGTCCGACACGCGGTCGGTGCGCTTTCCGGCCCGCTCGAGATCGCCAAGCGCGTCCTGGATGTCTTCGGCGTCTTCTGCCTTGTCGTCGATGCTGTCTGAAAGCCGGTCTACCATGTCGGCGTTCAGTTTGCCGCGAAGCCCGTACGCAAGGACCTCAAGGAACCGCCCCTTCACCGTCTCTATCGAACGTTCGTTCTCGCACAGTATCGAGAATTCGCGTTCAAGGCTCTTGTATCGAGCCATGAGCGTCTGGAGTTCGATTTTCAGCAGCCTCTGACGAACCGGCGCGGCAGACTGATATTCGCGTTTCTTCGCAACAATCTCGCGATAGACTCCGTCCAACGCAGGCTTCATCTCTCCGAGGCGCTTCTTGTTCCCATCCAGATTTTCATTCAGCGCCGCGAGCATCGCCTCTGGCGAGCGATCCGGATGTATCTTCGACCAGAGCGCCTTCACGCCGCCGCCAAGCTTTCCGGCAAGCGCGGCGCATTCGGACCATGCTTTTTTCGCACGCTCCCCGGAGGCCGCCTTGGCGATCTCCTTTTCTTTGGCGGCTGACGCCGCATCATTAGGTTCATCCATTTTTTCTCCTTTCGCATCTGGCTTGCAATCGAAATTTTCCGTGGCGTGCAGGTGGCAATAGCAGTGTTCGACGCCGTCCACCGTTTCGCGTCTTCCGACCGACCACTTGTTGGGCAGTTCCACTCCGCATACGCAGCATGTCACCATCAGAACCTCTCCTCCATGAACTTCTTGTACGGGGCGAGTATTTCAGGCGTGATGCTGAGAGGGATGCGCTCGCTCGCATCCTTGAAGTCCTCGGCGGTCAGCACCGGATCAGCATTCTCGCGTATGGCTCGGCCGAGCGCGGATCGCTTGGCGGCAGACACGACGGCCGCGACGTCCGAACCGGACGCCCCCTCCATCGCTTCCGCTATCGAATGGAAGTCCAGGCCATCGGCTGTGTGCGCGCCCTTGAGGTTGAGTTCGAGTATCTTCTCGCGGGCGGGGAGGTCGGGCGGGCCGATGTAGACCTTCTCGTCGAAGCGTCCCGTGCGGAACACGGCCTCGTCAATCGACCACGGTTTGTTCGTCGCGCCAAGGACGAGCAGAAGGTTTGCGGAATCCTTGAAGCCGCCGAGGTCGGCGAGGAACTGCGTCACGACGCGGTTGTCCGCCGAATGGGAATTCTCCGTCCGTTTTGGCAGCAGCGACTCGATCTCGTCGAGGAACACGACCGCGACTTTCTGCGACTTGGCCGAAGTAAGAAGCTGCGAAAGCCGCTGCTCCGATTCTCCATACCACTTTGACCGAAGATCGGCGCCTGAGGCGTAGTAGAACGGGGCGTCGAGTGCGCCGGCAATCGCCTTGCCGAGCATCGTCTTTCCTGTTCCCGGCGGGCCGAAGAGCAACACGCCACCGCCGGGATTGAGTCCGAGCGCGCGGGCTTTCTCCGGCGACTGCATCGGGTAGAGCACCATTTCGTTTATGATGCGCTTCGCGTCCTCCATGCCAGCGATGTCGTCGAACGTAATGTCCGGCTTCTCCGCAACAAGCCACTCTCCGCCGTCAACCGCCTCGTCGCCGCCCTCCAGGGAGGGCGGCCGTCCTCGGCCGCCGCCGTTCTTGCGCCCCTCCAGTTTTTTCACGAGGTCTCGCCAGGAGCGTACCTCCTTCGCGTAGGCTTCGGATACGATGCCCGTCGTGCGCGATGCGAGAATCTCGGCGCAGTCGGCGGCACCAGCGGCAGCTTTCGCCGCCTCGGTGAAGTTCCGTGCCTTCACCGCCGCCGCGCAAGCCGTCTCGAAGTCTCTTTTCTTATCGGTCATTGATTGCATAGTATTTCCTTTACGGACAAGGCTTACCTTCTAAACATCAAATCTAACACATAACCAACCCTATCCCATCCGTCTATTATTCCAATCATCAAGACAATCAATCCTGCAAAACCCACTATCGCCACAACTGCACCAAAAGCATAGACAAACACTGTTTTAGGTGAAGGCCATTTCTTATCTTGAACACACTGTTTATCCTCTATCGTGGCGTAACCTCGCGCCTTTTCTGCAAGCGCCCCTTCTTTTGCAGCTTCTTCTGCCCGTATACTAACGGGGGCAGTAATTACAGAACCGTTCGGTGTTAGATGTGTATTAGAATGATAATTCTCTTGATTGACGATCAGCACCAAATCACACGTCTCCGGACGATTCTCAGGCATCTTGGAAAGGCCACGCATGATTGACGCCGACATCCTCATGCCATCTGGCAACGGTGCTGGTTTTTCATTGAGAATCTGGTACTCGATCTGGCCCCGTGAGAACGGTGGCTCGCCCTTGAGACATTCGTAGGCCATCGCAGCGAATGAGTACACATCCTGTGCGGCTTCAGGCGGTTGTCCGCGCAACTGCTCTGGGGACATATAGAGAAGCGTGCCGGACGACAATTTGCCGGTTACGCGGGTCATCGTCTCCTGTATCTCACGAGCGATGCCGAAGTCGAGGATGTATGGCGTCCCGTCCTTCGCAATCATGACATTGCCAGGCTTCACGTCGCGGTGGACCACGCCCTTCGCATGCGCGTAGTCCAAAGCGGCGGCGATCGGCTTCAGGATGCGAATCACCTCGGATTCGGGGAGGCCGCCTTGCGGCGGGCGCGGGGCGCCCGCCCTACCGATGCCGCCGGGCGGGCACGCGGGACGCGT